>CAIUOG010000100.1 GCA_903900705.1 uncultured Acidobacteriia bacterium | reverse complement strand
ATGCACGTTCTTGGGCATGTGCTCCTTCCTGGGCCTTTCCGGTAAGTTCGCCACCGCCTGGCGCATGGGCGTTTCCGTCATGTTCGTCATTACCGTCAGCAGCATTCTGTCCTGGTTTACCAATCTGCTGCTCGTGCGCTTTCATGCCGAGTATCTGCGGATCATCATCTTCATCGTCATCATCGCCGCCACCGTGCAGTTGACGGAAATGTTTATTAAGAAGAACAGCCCCGCGCTCTTCCGTGAACTCGGCGTCTATCTGCCGCTCATCACCACCAACTGCGCCGTGCTCGCCGTGCCGCTGTTTCAGACCTCGCGCGGCTATTCGCTGCTGCAGAGCACAGTCTTCGCCCTCGCGGCCAGCGGCGGCTACTGCGCCGCGCTGGTGCTGCTGTCTCTGGTGCGCGAACGCGTCGAACTCTCAGACGTCGTCGCGCTTGCCAAAGGCACCGCTCTCACTCTTATCCTCGCCGCCATCCTGTCCATGGCCTTCATGGGCTTTGCCGGCATGGGCGGAGCCTCTTGAGATGACTATGTTTCTCGATGCTCTGCGGCAACTCGCCGTCGCAGTCACCGGAATGTTCCTCGTGATGGGCTTCTGGCTTGCCTTGCAGGGCTTTGTCAGAAGGCGGGCCGGTTGCCGGCCCGACCACGATGTGCTGGATTTTATGGCCCACGGCTGCGGAAGCTGCGTGAAGGGCCAGACCTGTAAGAACCGCATGAAGAATGCCGGGCTCAACCCGGGGACGGAGCGCAAATCATCATGAACCTGAATGAATACGATCTGAGTCAGTGGCAGGTCGCGACCGTGGTGTCGAATGAACGCATCACACCGCGGGGCGACGCCGAAGTGCGCCATATTGTGCTCGAAGTTTCCGGCGAGCAACTCGACTATGTCGAAGGCCAGAGCATCGCGGTCATCGTCCGCGGCCCGCATGACTTCGGCAATCCCAATCACCTGCGCCTCTACTCCATCGCGAGCCCGCGCAACGGCGAAAAAGGACACCTCGGAGCCTTCTCGCTCTGCGTGCGCCGCTGTTTCTACATCGACGACGTCAGCGGCGAACGCTACCCCGGCGTGGCCTCCAATTACCTCTGCGATCTCGAACCGGGCGACCCCGTACAGATCGCCGGCCCCTACGGCTCCCGCTTCCTCGTCCCCACCGATGAAAACGCCAACCTGCTCATGATCGGCGTCGGCACCGGCATCGCCCCCTTCCGCGCCTTCATTCAGCACATCTACGAGGAACGCGGCGGCTGGAAAGGCGCGGTCCGCCTCTTCTACGGCGCGCGCACCGGCCTCGACCTGCTCTATATGAACGACGTGAATAAGGACTTTTCCCTGTATTATTCCGAAAAGACCTTCCGCGCCTTCGAAGCCGTCAGCCAGCGCCCCGCCGTGGACGCCGAAGCCGACATGGAACGAGTCTTCGCCGGCAACCAGCACGAAATCTGGGAACTCGTGAAAGACCCCCGAACCTACGTCTACCTCGCCGGCTTAACCAACGTGGCCGTACAGTTTGAAAAGGCCATGGTACAGGCCGCGGGCTCTGAAGCCGCCTGGCAGGCCAAACGCGCCGAACTGATCGACCAGGGCCGCTACTCGGAATTACTCTACGAGTGAGTGGTCGTTCCTCCGCCTGCGATATCCTAATTGGCGCGGGGAGAACAGATGCGGATTTGGTTAACGGTAGGATTCGCCACCATGTGCGTGCCAATCTGGGCGGCAATGCCGGCATCAGCGCAGAACAAACTGGTGAAACAGTACTGCGAGGTGTGCCATACCGATGCGGTCAGGAACGGCGGTTTGTCGCTCGAAAGCTACGACGCCGCGAAACCCGACCCGACCCTGGCCGCTATGATCCTCAGCAAATTGAACGACGGGGCTATGGGGGCGGCGGGTAACGGCGTACCGGACAAAGCGGCACAGGAAGCGTGGCTTACCGCAACCAGGGAACAGGCCGTCGGAGCTGCGGAATGGTTCGTCAGCCGCGAGGATGGTTTGGTGTCAGCCAGCGTCACCCGCGAGGTGCCGTCCAGGAGAGCTGATGTTAGCAAGCGTCCGATTTACCGTATAAAAGTAGCGTGCAACACTATATCCGGTGTTGGCCAGATGCAGTTGACATGGTCACCCCAGGCTCAGACAGGGCGTACGATGACCGTATCGGTGGACCGTGAGGCGCCTGTTGAGTACAGTCTGGATGGCAAAGAATCGATGGGCAACGGCGCAAACGTGCAGTCCGGACATGCATCGCTTCTTCTCAGCGATAACGGGAAAGCGAAGCTCCCGAATCATTCCATGACCGTTCGCGAGCTTTTCCCCGGTGAAACCGTGGCGTTTCCCTTCTCAGACCTCGACGGGAAGGCCCGCACGGACTTAAGCGCCTGTTTCAATCCGCCGCCTCAGCATTAGACCAGGCCGGGGGAGCGAACGATCTGAACGCTGTCTTAGTCGTAAACGAAATGCAGAACCTTCTTCAGGTCCTCCCAGGCTTCCCGCTTGGCGTCCTGATTATAGGGCCGCAGCAAATAGGACGGGTGATAAGTGACAATCACGGGAATATCGCGCCATTTATGCCATTTTCCGCGTAATTTTGTCACCCCGTCCTTCCCGCCCAGAATCGCCTTCGCCGCCGTCGACCCCAGCGCGCAAATCGCCTTCGGCTGCAGCACCGAAAGCTGGCGGAACAGGAACTGCCCGCAGATCTCCATCTCGTCCGGCTCCGGCGTCCGGTTCTCCGGCGGTCGGCACTTCACCACATTGCAGATATAGACATCCGCGCGCTTCAGCGGAATCCCTTCCTTCGCCGACGTGCCCTCAATCATCTGCGTCAGCAACTGACCCGCCCGCCCCACAAACGGAATCCCCTGCGCATCCTCATCCGCGCCCGGACCTTCCCCCACAAACACCAGCTTCGTCGCCGGATTCCCCACGCCGAACACAATCTTGTTCCGCCCCCGGTGCAGCTTGCAGCGCGTGCAATCGCCAATATCGGAACAAATCCGTTCCAGGGTGTCATTTTCCGGCGCAAGCCCCGGCAGCGTGATATCCATCATCGGTTCGGTAATCGGACGAACTTCCACGTGCGGTGGCGCCGGCAATGCCTCCACCGGCACCAGCGGCGCTACCGGCGCCAGCGGCGCGGCCACTTCCACCGGCCTCGGCTCCCGGCGGTACAGTTGCTGAATCCCCAGGTCTTTGTAAAACTCCAGCTGGCGTCGCAGTTCGTCCGGCGTCATCGTCTTGGTTTTGCTTCCGTCAACTTCAGGATATGATCCAGAATCCCGTCCGCCACTACCCGCTTCGAAGCCTTCGCCAGCTTCACAAACTCCCCGCTCCGCAGCGCAATCGAAACCTCATTCGCCTCGGACTCAAACCCCGTCCCCGGCCGCCCCACCAGATTCGCCACCACCATGTCGCAGTTCTTCGCCACCAGCTTCCGGCTCGCATACTCGTGCAGGTTTTCCGTCTCGGCCGCAAAGCCCACCAGAATCCGATCGCCGCGCTTTTGCCCCAGTTCCGCCAGAATATCCGGCGTCGGCGTCAGCTCCAGCGAAACCGCCCCGCCGGTCTTCTTGATCTTCTGCGCCGCTTCCACCGCCGGCCGGAAATCCGCCACCGCCGCGCATTTGATAATCACGGTCGCCGCGTCAAGGTGCGCAAACACCGCATCGCGCATCTCCTGCGCCGTGCCCACCCGCACCAGTTCCGCGCCCCGCGGCGCTTCCAGATTCACCGGTCCGCTCACCAGAATCACCCGCGCCCCGCGGTCCAGCGCCGCCTGCGCCAGCGCATACCCCATCCTGCCGCTCGAACGGTTCGTCAGATAGCGCACCGGGTCAATCGGCTCCTGCGTCGGCCCCGCCGTCAGCAGAATCGTCTCGCCCGCGAAGTCTTTTCTCTTCGGCTGCAGCGCCCGTTCCACCGCCGCCACAATCCGGTCATTCTCCGCCAACCGCCCCGGCCCGTAAGTCCCGCAGGCCAGAAAGCCATCGTCCGGATCCACCACCACATGCCCGCGTTCCCGCAGCAGCGCGACATTCGCCCGCGTCGCGGCATGCTCCCACATGTTGTTGTTCATCGCCGGAGCCAGCACCACCGGCCCGCGAAACGCCAGATACAGCGTGGAAAGAAAATCGTCCGCCAGCCCGTGCGCAAACTTCGCCAGCGTGTTGGCCGTCGCCGGCGCCACCAGCAGCAGGTCGCTCTCCTGCGCCACGCCGATATGCTCCACCGCGCTCGAAAGCGTGGCGTCCGGGCTGGCCGAGGAAAAAATGTCGGTGATGACCTTGCGGCCGGTGAGGGAGGCGAACGTGAGGGGGCGAACGAATTCTTCGGCTGCGCGTGTCATCACAGCCTGCACTTCATGACCGTTCCGGATCAGCTGGCGGGAGAGTTCCGCCGCCTTGTAAGCCGCGATGCCGCCGCTGATCCCGAGTACGATACGCATGGCACAGAACCGGCGCGCCCGCCCTGTATGAGAACGAAGGGAGCGCGCGTGTCCCTGGGAGCTTTAGATCTCGCCTTCGAGCGGCAGATCTTCCGGCAGCACAATGTCGGCCGGCAGTTCGTACTTCACCAGACCGCGCCGCGCCTCTTCCATCGCAATCACGGTGGGCTTCTTCGACGACGTGGGCAGCACAGGGCGATGGCCGCTCTGCAGCTGGCGCGCGCGCTTCGCCGCAACAATGATAAAGCGATAGGTGCTCTGATCCGGATCGTCCGGGATCGAGCAGTGCAGGTTATTGCGAACGGGTGTATCGGACATTTTTTGAACTCTTTCCTTAAACAGCCTTCTCCGGCTCCAGCGCGGGACCAAATGTGGCCAGAATCGGTCGGATCTTTTCTTCCACCCGAATCCGCTTCACCCGCTCGGCGCGAACAATCGACTTCAGCGTTTCCGCCGCAAGTTCCAGGTCCTCGTTGACGAGCACGTAGTCGTACAGGCCGTAATCCTGTATCTCCCGCGCCGCATCCGCCAACCGGCGGAGAATCGTTTCCTCACTGTCCTGACTGCGGGAACGAAGTCTCTGTTCCAGAATTTCGCGGGAGGGAGCGAGGATAAAAATCGTGACGGCGTCGTGAATCCGCTTCTTCAATTGTGCCGCACCCTGCACGTCAATGTCGAGTACCAGATCTTTCCCTTTGTTTTCTGCGATTTGCAGGGCAGTCTGGTGCGTGCCATAGTAGTTTCCGAACACATCGGCGTGCTCCAGGAACTCGTCCCGGCTCAGGCGGTCTTCAAATTCGGTCCGGTTGATGAAGTGATACGCCTCCCCGTCCACCTCCGCCCCCCGCGGTTTGCGGGTCGTGTAAGACACGGAAAACGTCAGATTCTCCACCTCGTTCATCAGCCTCGAAACGAGTGTCGATTTGCCCGAGCCCGACGGCGCGGAAATAATGAAGACGCTGGTCATTCGATATTCAGGCTCTGCTCCCGGATCCGGTCAATCTCCGCCTTCGCCGCCAGCCCCAGGTCCGTCAGCGTCAGCCCCTGCTCTCCCAGCCCGCCGGTCTTGGAAAGGATCGTGTTCGTCTCGCGGTTCATTTCCTGCAGCAGGAAGTCCAGCTTCTTGCCCGTCTCCCCCTCCGCCGTCAGCAGCGCGTCCGTCTGGTCGGCATGCGTCTTCAGCCGCACCAGCTCTTCGCTGATGTCGGAACGCTCCGCCATCAGCGCCGCCTCCTGCGCCAGCCGCGCCGGCTCCAGATGCGCGCCCGCGAGCAGTTCCCCCAGCCTGTCCTGCAACCGCTTCTGGAAATACGGCAGCGCCCGGCTCCGGATCTCTTCCATCTTCGTCACAAGGTCCCGGATCGACGCCGCCCGCATCCGGATCTCCGTCTCAATCGCCGCGCCCTCGCGCAGCCGGAACCGGTCCAGTTCCTCAATCGCCTCCGCCACCGCTTCCACCGCCGTCGACTCCACCGTTTCGTCCGCCACCGGCGCGCCCCGCGATTCCATCATCCCCGGCAGCCGCAGCGCCTGATTCAGATCCGGCCTCGATTCCAGACCGTACCGCGTCGCCATCTCCTGGAACGACTCCAGCCACGCCCGCAGCAACGGCTCATTCACCACCGCCGCCGCCGTCCCGCCGCCGTTGTCCCGCTTATAGAAGACCTGCACCTGCGCGTGCCCGCGCGTCACCCGCTTCCGCACCGCCGAACGCAGCGCCGGTTCCACCGCGTCAAACTCCATGGGCATATGAAAATGCAGGTCCAGTCCGCGATGGTTCACGGTCTTGATGGAAAGCGTGAGCTCCCCGGATGCGGTCGGTTTGGAGACCCGGGCGAACCCGGTCATGCTTCGAATGGGCATGAAGTGAATCTCGATTATGACATTGCGGGCGTCAACTCAGGAATGACAAACCGTTAAGAACCTTTTTCGGCCCCATACGCAATGGAAAACATGAGACGACGTGATTTTCTCCGCGCCGGAGCCGCCGCCGCCGGCGCCCTCCATGCCTTCACCCCCATCCGCGGCCTCGCCGCCACCCCGTCCTGTGTCCTCACCAGCGAAGGGGAGGAAGGTCCCTACTACGTTGACGCTGCCCGCCTCCGCCGTGACGTCACCGAAGGACGCCCCGGCGTCCCCCTGCAACTCCGCATCGCCGTCGTCGATTCGAAAACCTGCGCGCCCCTCCAAAACGCCGCCGTCGACATCTGGCACTGCGACGCCATGGGCGCCTACTCCGGCTTTACCTCCGGCGGACCCCGCCGCATCGACTCCACCCGCTTCCTGCGCGGCATCCAGGTCAGCAACCAACAGGGCATGGTCGAATTCGCCTCCATCTACCCCGGCTGGTATCAGGGCCGCACCATCCACCTCCACATGAAGGTGCGCCTCGGCGGGGCCACCGGTGAGGAAACGTGGAACGGCGGCCACGTCGCCCACACCGGCCAGATCTACTTCCCGGAAGACGTCACCGCCGAAGTCGCCGCCCTGCAACCCTACGCCGCCAATTCCGGCGTCCACCGCACCCTGCAAAGCGAAGACGGCATCTTCCGCTCCCAGCACGGCAGTTCCGGCATCGTCACGCTGGACCGTCTCCAACAGGGCACCAACAGCAGCGGCTTCGTCGCCCTCGCCACCCTCGCGATCGACCCGGAAGCCACGCCCGCACCCGTCGGAATCGGAGGTGGAGGCCGTGGTCGCGGTCGCGGCCCTCGCCGATTCTAACCCGGCGCCCGTGCGCTGGAGAGGTTCGGTGGCCGGCACCGATGATTCGCCGGATGATTTACCGGAGGATTAATGCCACGACCTGATCATAAGAACCGCAACTCGCCAGGCGAGCCGCAACGGCCACCCCCCGCTAACCCCGCTCACCCAGCAAATCCTGCATACACCGAGCAATCAGCGCCGTCCACCCCGTCTGGTGCTCCGCGCCACAACCCCGCCCCGTGTCCGCATGAAAATACTCATTGAAATTCAACAACCCGTGCCAGTGCGCGTCCGCCCAAATCTCCCGACCACCCTGCCACGGCGCGCGACCCTCCCCATCCGGCAAAAATAACCGGCACAGCCGCCGGTTAATCTCCCGCGAAACCTCCCGCAGCGTCAGATATTTACCCGACCCCACCGGACACTCCACCTTGAAATCGTCCCCGTAAAAATGGTGGTACCGTTCCAGCGCCTCCATCAGGATGTAATTCACCGGCAGCCACACCGGCCCCCGCCAGTTCGAATTCCCCCCGAAAATCGCCGTCGTCGATTCCCCCGGATCGTACTCCACACTCCGCACCTGCCCGTCCACCCGCACCTCAAACGGATGCTCCCCATACTCCGCCGAAAGCGACCGGATCCCGTACGGCGACAGAAACTCCCGCTCATCCAGCAAATGCCGCAATACCCTGACCAGCCTGTCCCGCGACGGAAACGCCAGCAGCCGGTGCTCATGCTCCCCGCTGCCCGATGCGCTCAGCATCGAAATCTGCGGATACAGATCCACCCTGTTCCGCAGAAACCACTGCAGCCGCTTCTCAAACCCCGGCAACTGCCGGATCCGGTCCTCATGCAGAATCGACACCGCGAACAATGGAATCAGCCCCACCATAGACCGGATGCGCAGCGGCTTCGTCACGCCCCCCGTCCGGATCTGGTCGTAATAAAACCCGTCTTCCTCGTCCCACAGCCCGTGTCCGCCCAGCGTATTCATGGCGTCGGAAATCGCCACAAAATGCTCGAAAAACTTCGACGCAATGTCTTCATAAACCGCGTCGTAATGCGCCAGCTCCATCGCCATCGCCAGCATGGTCAGGCAGTAAAAACCCATCCACGCCGTGCCGTCCGCCTGCTCCAGCACCCCGCCCTCCGGCAGCGGTTGCGACCGGTCGAAAACGCCGATATTATCCAGCCCCAGAAACCCGCCCGAAAACACCTGCTTGCCGCCCACGTCCTTCCGGTTCACCCACCACGTGAAATTCAGCAGCAGCTTCTGGAACACGCGCTCCAGAAAGCCCCGGTCGCGCTGCCCGTACGGCGCCGAAATCTTATACACGCGCCACGCCGCCCACGCATGCACCGGCGGATTCACGTCCCCGAACGCAAACTCATACGCCGGCACCTGCCCGTTCGGGTGCATGTACCATTCGCGCAGCAACAGCAGCAACTGTTCCTTCGCGAAATACGGATCAATCTCCGCCATCGCCACCATGTGGAACGCCAGATCCCAGGACGCATACCACGGGAATTCCCAGTTGTCCGGCATCGAGATGACATCGCGGTTGTACAGATGCGCCCAGTCGTGGTTGCGGCCCTCCAGCCGCCTCGCGGGCGGTGGTGGATACGCCGGGTCCCCCTGCAGCCATTCCAGCAGTCCGAAGTGATAAAACTGCTTCGACCACAGCAGACTCGCATACGCCTGCCGCGCAATCTTCAACTCCACCGGCGCGCTCGTCAGGCTCGCCGGATCAAAGCCGTAAAAAAGATCCGTTTCGAGCATCCGCTCCGCAAACACCGCGTCAAAATCCACCGGCCCCGCTTCACTCTCCGCGCAAAGCCGGAAGCGCAGCTCCAGGCCCTCGCCCGCCGGAATCTCCACCCGGTAATACGCCGCCGCCTTCGTCCCCGTTTTCGCCGGATTCACCGCCCCCTTCTCACCGTGAATCACCGCCCGATGGAACGCGTCTTTCACAAACGGATTCGCGTTCGGATAACCCCACAGCCGCTCCGTATTGGTCTCATTGTCGGTGAACAGAAACTCACCCGGGTGAGCCCCCGGGCGAGCCCCCAGAGCCTCGAAGAAGAACGTCCCCAGGCTCACGTGCTCCAGCCGGAGGCGCGTCTCCGTCTCCTGTTCCATTCGCGGCTTCGGCCAATACCCTTCGCCCGTCCGCCCCCAGCTCCAGCCATTCCGGAACCACACCGTCGGCAGCACATGCAAAGTCCACGCCTCCGGCCCGCGATTGTCAATCCGCAGCCGGATCAGCAAATCGTTCGGCGACGCCTTCGCATACTCCGTCTGCACGTCAAAGTAGCGGTTGCCCTCGAAAACACCCGTATCCAGGAGTTCGAACTCGCGCTCTCCCCGCGACCGCCGCGCGTTCTCCTCCACCAGCTGGCTATACGGATAGGGCCGCTGCGGATACTTGTACAGCCCCTTCATGTACGAGTGCGTGGGCGTCGATTCCAAAAAGAAATACGCTTCCTTCACGTCCTCGCCGTGGTTGCCTTCCTCGCCGGTCAGCCCGAACAGACGTTCCTTCAGAATCGGATCCTGCCCGTTCCACAGCGCCACCGAAAAACACAGGCGGCCCTGCCGGTCGCAGATCCCCATCAGCCCGTCTTCGCCCCACCGGTACGCCCGGCTTCGCGCGTGGTCGTGCGGAAAATACTTCCAGCACTCGCCCGTCTCCGAATAATCCTCCCGGACCGTACCCCACTGCCGCTCCGAAAGATATGGCCCCCACCGCTTCCAGTCCCGGTCGCGTCGTGCGTCTTCCCCCAGGCGGATCTGTTCAGGATTCATCGGCGCTGCTCCCCCGCTTCTTTACCGCCCGATCTCAATAATGTTCTTGATCCCCGCCGGCCGCAGCACCGGTTCCGCGAAATCTTCCATCGCGAACCTGCCCGTAATCAGCCCGCGCAGCGCCGCCGGCCACTTCCCGTCGAAAGCCGCCAGATCCGCCACCGCAAGTTCGAACGCGTCTTTCCCCGCATTCACCGTGCCCAGCAGGCACTGGTTTTTCAGCACCATATTCAGCAGAATCGCGTCCGTATCGAACTCCGTCGTTCCATGCCGCCCCGGCACTCCCGTCAGCACAAACAGGCCATTCGGCCCCAATGCCCGCAGCACTTCGAACGCCAGATTCGCCGCGCCAGTCGCTTCGTACACCAGATCGATCGCGCCCACCGCCGCCACCAGCTGTTCCACCGTCACATCCTGTGACGAGTAGTACTTCCCGCCAATCGCCTGCACGATGTCCGCCGCCCGGTTCGGCTCCCGGTCCAGCGAATACACCGTCACCGCATACCCCCGGTGCCGCAGCGCCATCGCGCCCAGCAACCCTACCGGACCCGCCCCCAGCACCACCGCCTGGTGCTCATACGCCGCAAAATCCCACGGCAGCCGGCTCTGCACCCGCACCGCTTCCAGCAGCGCCTTCTCCGCAATCGTCAGGGGTTCCACCAGCACCCCCACCTCCCGCAGACTTGCCGGTACCGGACTCAGATAGCGCGCCTCTTCCACCACGTACTCCGTCATGAACCCGTGCAGCCGCATAATCCCGCGTTCCGTGTACTCCGCGGTCATACAGAAATCCGAGCGGTCCATCCGGCACGCCACGCACTCCGGCGCCACGCAGGGCCGCCGCACCATCGGAATCGCCAGATCCCCCGGCCGGAACTCCGTGACTGCCGCCCCCACTTCCACCACTTCGCCGAAAGCCTCATGGCCCAGCACCAGATACTCGTAACCCTCCGGTGGCGTGCCATAGACGAACGATGCAATCTCGCGATCCGTCCCGCACACGCCCACCTGCAGAATCCGCAGCTTCACTCCCTTTGGACTCGTAATCCGCGGCTCCGGAAAATCCGGCACTATGCCCAGCGTCTTCGTCGCGGGAAATACCGCGGCCGCCCTCATGCCGCTTCTCCCAGGCTCCGCAGCGCCGCCCGCGCCGGCGCGCCATCGCTTCCCACCAGCTTCAGCGGCAGGCAGACCATCTCATAGTTTCCCGGCGCAATCTCCCGCAGATCCAGCCCCTCGATGATCCAGATCCCCGCCCCCAGCAGCGCCTGGTGCGTCTCCACAATGTCCTGCCGGAAGCCGCCCACTGAGAGATAATCCACCCCCACCGTGCGAATCCCGCACTCCGCCAGATACTCCGCCCCGGTCTTATCGATAAACACGAACTCTTCGAAGAACTCGTCCGAATCCCATGCCGCTTCGCAGTTCGCCGTCCGGAACAGCAGCCGTTCCCCGGCCTGCGGCGCATGCTGCACCAATTCCGCGCGCCCGATCGATTTCCGGTCCTCAATCGCAATCACCCGCGCCAGCCCCACCGTCGCCTCAATCGGCATGCTTTCCATGGTTGGCGCGTCCACCAGAAAATGCCGCGGCGCATCCATGTGCGTGCCCGTGTGCACACTCAGGTCCATCTGTGAAAGCGTGCACAGATCGCCCTTCTTCTGGTCATAAATCTGACGAATGTGGAATGCCGGATCCCCCGGCCAGTGCACCATCCCGTTCCGCAGAGGAACGCTTACATCAATCCAGTGATTCACACCGCTAGCTTACCCCGGCGTGCTTACTTCGAAATCTGCCGCCAAAGCGACGCCGCCTTCGCCGCCGGCAGCTTCACTCCCACCACATCCGCCAGCGTCGGCGCAATCTGCAGCATGTCGATTTCCCCCAGCTTCACCGGCTTCACACCCGGCCCCGTCAGGATGAACAGCGTCCGGAATCCCGGCCGGTTCGGCCACATCGAATGCACTCCCAGATGCGTCCCCGCGCCCACCGCCGGCCCCCGGTCCTCTTCCGTCGCCACATGGTCCGGCAGCGTGTCGAACGCCGCCACCCACTTTGAACGCGCCGGAGCCTTCGCGCGCACTTCGCTGATGGGAACCTCGCGCGCCAGCCCCCACTTTTTCCCCTCCGGCAGCAACTTCCGCAGCGCCGCCGCCACATTCGCATCCGTCGTGCCGATCAGCCCGTCCGCCACTTCCACGCGCCCCGCCACGCCCGCCTGCTTCAGAATCACCCGGGGCCGCACAATCCGCGCGCTGTTCTCAAAGCCATGGTCGGAAACCACCGCCACCAGCGTTCCGGCCGGCGTCTTCGCCAGCACCTGCCCCACCAGATCGTCGTTGTTCTCCAGAATCTCCCGCGCGTAAATGCTGCGCGCGCCCGTCTCGTGCTCGTCCACATCCAGTTCGGAGAAATGCACGAAAACGATGTCCGGCTTCTCCACCGTCAGCATGTAAATCGCCGCCTGCGCCGAGGACGAATCCGTCCACAGCTCTTTCGCAAACGACGGCACTTTTTTCTCGATCTGCCCCGCCAGACCCGGCGGCGTACTCTTCTGCGAAATCGCGTCAAACGGCGCCGAACTGCCCTTCTGCGCCTCCTGCAACTGCGGCAGATTGAACGTCACCTTCGCGCCCAGTGAACCCGGCCAGTAAATCGCCGCCGTCCGCAGCCCCTTCTGCGCCGCCACATCCCACAGCGGAGCCGTCCGCATCCCCGCCGCCGGCACGTCGTTCACCAGAATCCCGTGCTGCCACGGCGACACCCCCGTCACCAGCGACGCATGCGCCGGCCACGTTTCCGATGGCGTCACCCCGATCACCGTCGCGCTCGCCCCGTCATGCAGCAGCTTCCGCAGATTCGGCGCTTTCACCTGCAGCGCGGGGTCGTTCAGCAGACGGGCATCCAGTCCGTCAATCGACAGAATCAGCAGTTTCGGATTGTTCTGTGCGGCCAGCAGAACCGGCATCGCAAGGCAGGCGAAGAGAAGGCGCGACAAACCTTGAGTTTACCGTGAACGCCGCGCGGTCACCGTCTCCGGCGCCGTGTTTCCCAGACCAAATGCCACATACGCGTCGCCCACCGGACTGCCCGGCTTGCCCCCGCCCGTCGCCGCAATCACCAGATATTCCCGCCCCCCGGCCTCATACACCGCCGGCTGCGCATACGCCGCAAACGGCAGTTTGTATTCCCACAACTGCGCGCCGGTCCGGCTGTCGAAGGCCCGGATCTTCTGGTCCGGCGTGCCGGCGCAGAATAGGATCCCCGTCGCCGTCAGCACCGTCGCCCCGAAATTTTCCGTCCCCGTAATCGGCACGCCCGCCTTCGTCAGCTCCTCATACTCGCCCAGCGGCGCCTTCCACTCCACCCGCCCGGTCCGCAGATTGATGGCGTTGAGCGTGCCCCACGGCGGCTTCACGCCCGGATAGCCCTTCGCATCCGTCACCCTCCCCAGCCACACCGGCTGCAGTTCCTGCCGCAGCGGTTTAGGAGTCGGCTTCGGCGCGTCTTTGCCCGACAGAAAATCCATCAGCGGACGCACGCGCGCTTCCGGCACCGGCGCCGGCGGCATCGATCGATACCCGTTCTTCGCAATCCGCATCACCGCGCTCATATTCACCCGTCCCACATACGGCAGCAGTGAAGGCGCGCTCGCCCCCGTCCGGTCCGCCGCATGGCACCCCGCGCAGTACTGCGCATAGGCCCTGCTGCCCGGCGTATTCACCGGAGCCGGCACGTCCAGCTTCCGCACCACGCTCCAGCACGGGAAATCGTTCGCGTTCACAAACAGCCACTCCCGCTCCGCGTCAAAACTCGCGCCCGTCCACTCCGCCCCGCCCAGTGACGAATACCAGATCGTCGGCGCGCTTTCAGACACCGGCAGAAACCACCCAAACCGCGCCTTCGCCGCCGCGATCTTTTTCGTCACGTACGCGTGCGCTTCCGGGTTCAGCTCCGTAATCTGCTCCGGCCCGAACGTCCGCCGCGCAAACGGCTCCGGCAGTTCGATATCCGGCTGCCACTCCGCCGTCGTTTCGCCCGGAATGTCAGACGCCGGCGCGCGCCGCAGCCGGATCGGAAACAGCGTCTTCCCCGTCACCCGGTCCAGCACCAGCGTGTTCCCGATCTTCGTCACCTGCGCCACCGCGTCAAACCGCTTCCCCTCGCGCGTTACCGTCACCAGGTTCGGCGGCGCAGGAATATCCCAGTCCCAGATGTCGTGCCGCACCTCCTGGAAATGCCACAGCAACTCCCCCGTCTCCGCCCGCAGCGCCACCACCGAATTCGCGTAAAGATCGTCCCCCGGGTGCTTCATCCCCAGGAAATTCGGATGCGGCGATCCCGTCGACACATACGCAATCCCGCGCCCCTCATCCAGCGCCATCCCGCCCCAGCTGTTCGCCCCCCACGTCAGGCCTTTTGATGGCTCCGCGATCAAATCGAAATGCCACGCCGGCTCACCCGTCACCACATCGAACGCCCGCATCACATTCCAGCAGGGGATAATCACCAGATTCCGATACAGTGACGGCGCAACCGTCCCCCGCGCCGCCACCCGGCCATGCGTGCCGAACGTCTCCACCGGCCGCCCCGTCGCCGCGTCCAGAGCATACATCCAGTTGCCGGAACTGAAATACAGGCGCGGCCCGTTTCCTTCGCCGCCACGCCAGTACACCAGCCCCCGCACCGCCGGCTGACCCTCCGGTTTGAAGCGCCAGCGTTCCCGCCCCGTCACCGCGTCAATCGCCACAAACGCGTCGCCCGCCGTCGGTCCATACATCACCCCCTCCACCACCACCGGATTGCTCTCCAGCCCGGTCACCGTCGTCAGGTCTTTGGGCAGATCACCGGCTTTGGGCAGATCAGCGGAATGATAGGTCCACGAGGGTTTGAGCTGCCGCACATTCTCCCGCGTAATCTCCCGCAGCGCCGAATACCCGCCGGACGTGTTATCGCCGTGCGCCCGCGTCCAGTCGCCAGGATGCATGTTCTCCTGCGCAGGCAGCGCCGCGGTCAACTCCTCCACAGAAGCCGCCGGCAGCGTCCGGTATTCGGGCTGGTGTTCCGGTCGTGCTTCGCGCGCCGCCAACACGGCAAATACAAACACACTGAATCCTGCAATCGCGCGCAGGCTTCGTTCGGGCATCGGATCACTCCACGGATAAAGGGGATGTTCACCGACAGGGGGGAATTTACAACGGGGGAATCACATCAGTGTAGAACAGGCAGTCGCACTTCCGGATCAATCCGCGTAAACAAAAACGCCGCCACCAGCACCAGCGCCGAAATAATCCACACCGGCACGCTGTAGCTCCCGGTCGCCTGCACAATATACCCGAAAGTCACCGAACAAACGAACCCGCCCAGCTGCCCCGCCGTGTTCATCGTCCCCGTCACAGCGCCCGCTGACTCCCGGCCAATGTCCAGGCAGATCGCCCACGCCACCGGCAGCATCAGATCCGCCACCCCAAAGCCCAGTGACGACAGAATCACAATCGCCGTCTTGTCGCGCGTCATCGTCATCGCCACCAGCAGCCCCGCCGAAACCGCCAGGCTCAGGCTCCCCGGCGCCACCCGCCCCAGCCGCAGCCCCCACCGCGCCACCAGCCGGTCGCTGATGGTTCCGC
Source organism: uncultured Acidobacteriia bacterium (assembly GCA_903900705.1). Taxonomy (GTDB): domain Bacteria; phylum Acidobacteriota; class Terriglobia; order Bryobacterales; family Bryobacteraceae; genus BOG-234. Next base: position 11,048 of record CAIUOG010000100.1, on the reverse strand, counting down.
CCACCAGATTGCCCAGCGTGCCCATCAGAAACGGCAGCGCCGCAATCACGCCCATCTGCTTTTCGGTAAATCCGGCCGACTTCACCAGATACGTCGGAAACCACGCAAAGAAAAACCACGAGCCCCACGCGTAGCACCAGTACATCGCCACAATCGTCCGCATCTGCGGGCTCGCCGCCAGCACCCGCCAGGGCAGGGAAGCGTGACCCTTCTTCGCGCCCGCCACCGCCCCGTCCGCATCTGTTCCGTCCCGATACCACAACCGCCACACCACCGCCCACAGCACGCCCACCGCGCCCAGAATCCCGAACGCCGCCCGCCACCCCACCGCCGTCTGCAGCGGCACCACCAGCAGAGGCGCCAGCGCCCCGCCAAACCGGCTCGCCGCCCAGATAAATCCCTGGCATCGCGCATGCTCCCGTACCGGAAACCACCGCGCAATCACGCCGCTCGCGTTCGGATACGCCCCCGCCTCCCCCGCTCCGAACAGAAACCGCGTCAGCAACAGCCCCCGAAACCCCGTCGCCAGCCCCGTCAGCGCCGTGAAGCCGGACCACCACAGCACAATCCGCGTCAGCACGCTCCGCTGCCCCATGCGGTCACCCAGCGCGCCCGTCGGAATCTCAAACAGCCCGTACGCCAGCACGAAAGCGCCCAGCACCCAGCCCCAACGTTCCGGCGAAATCCCCAGCTCCGCCTGCATGCGCGGCCCCGCCACAGAGATCGCGATGCGATCCAGAAACGTCAGCATCGCCAGCGCCACCAGCAACAGCAGCGTGACGTTGCGATTCTTCACCGCGCCACTTTCAGTACGATCTTTTCCAGCAGTTCCGCGCCGTGCCGCAGGTTGTCGAGCCCGATGCGCTCATCATTCCCGTGCATCCGGCTCGCGCCCTCCGTGCGGAAAAGCGGCACGCCGTAAACCGCCATTCCCTTTGCCCGCAGCCACGCCCCGTCCGTCGTGGCCCGCATCAGAAACGGCACCACCAGCGCCTTCGGATTGCTCTCCCGGAACACGCTCGCCATCGCCAGATACAGCGGCGTGGTCAGCGAACTCGGTTCGGTCGGGGGATACACCACCGTCTCCGCCGGTTCCACCGTCACCGCCGGGTCGTCCACAATCTTCCGCAGCCGCGCGAACACCTCGTCCATCGTTTCGCCCGGCATCCGCCGCCCGTCCAGCTGCGCTTCCGCCGTGTTCGGAATCACGTTGATCCGCATCCCCGCGTTCAGCATCGTGGGGGAGATGCTCATGTGCAGCATCGCGCCCAACTCCGCGTTGGCCTTCTGCAGCGCCGCCGCCGCGCTCTCCGCCTTCGCCGGGTCTTCCAGTTGCGCCACCAGCGGCCCCATCGCCGCGAAATCCGGCAGCCTGGTCAGTTCGCGGAAATACGTCCGCGTCGTCGTGTTCAGCTGCACCGGCTGCGCCGCTTCCGTCAGCCGCACAATCGCCCGGGACAAGTGGTAAACCGGATTATCCTCGCGCGGCAGGGACCCGTGCCCCGCCACCCCGTGCGCCGTCAGCCGGATCCGCGTCGGCACCTTCTCCGCCGTCTGAATCTGAAACACCGGCGCCCCGCCGGCGGTCTCCAGAATCGTCGCAAACTCGTTCAGCGCGAACTCCGCGTCCATCTTCGCCCAGGCATTATCAATCAGCCACCGCGCGCCCGTCGCGCCCGATTCCTCGTCCGCCTCGCTCACCAGGATAATGTCCCGGTCGAGCGGCGTCTTCCGCCGCTTCAGCTCCACCACCACAGCCAGTTCAGCTGCGAGCAGGCTCTTATCGTCCTCCGCGCCCCGCCCGTAGAGAAAGCCATCTTTCTCCACCGCCGCGAACCCGTCCACCGTCCATTGCGACCGGTCCACCGGCACCACATCGCTGTGCGCCATCAGCAGCAGCGGCCTCTGCTTTCCCGAACCCCGCAGCCGCGCCACAAAATTCAGCCGCTGCGCGTCCGGCCCCAGCAGTTCCGCGGGAATCCCCTCCCGGTCCGCCACCTGCTTCAGATAATTCGCCACCTTCGATTCATTGCCCGGCGGATTCGACGTATCCAGACGGATCAGATCCCGCAGGTAACCAGCCGCCAGTTCGCCCACCGTCTGAGCGGACAAAACCTGCATCGAAGCCGCGAACACAACAAGCAGTACTGTTTTCTTCATTCGGGTTGGCTCATTATCTCAATTCATCCTGCACGCGGCCCTTCCACGCCCCGCCCCGGCCTGTCCAGTAATTCACGGCCGATTCCACCGTGGCAAAAAGATAAAAACACGCAATCGCCGGCAGCGCGAACACCGTCCACCGCGGCGCTCCGTAATAACGTACCGTCGGCAGAAAAATCGCCGCGCTCATCAGCCACGCCGCCGCCCCCAGCCCGGCCGCCACCCGGTCGCCCGAAAACAGCAGTGCCACCGGCATCACATAAGTAAGCAACAGCCCCGCCACTGTGCCCGCCAGCAACCACGCCGAATGTCGCAACTGCGAAAAAGCCGCCCGCGCAATCATCATCCGGATCTCAGCCCAGTGCTCATAGGGCCGGATGCTCCGGATCTCCAGTTCCGAAATCCCCAGCCAAACCCGCCCGCCCACCGCCTTCACCCGCCCGGCCAGCGCGCAGTCGTCAATCAGCGCGTCCCGAAAGCTCCCGATGCCCCCCAGCCGCTCCAGCGTCTCCCGCCGGATCAGCATGCACCCGCCCGCCGCCGCCGCCACCCCGCGCTTTCGCGCCACCCAACCCGGCGGATACAGCATAAAAAAGAAAAAGACAAACGCGGGAATCAGAAATTGTTCCGCCGCCGACTCGCAGCACAGCCGCACCATCACCGAAACCAGGTCGAACCCCTCCCGCTGCTTCGCCAGCAGCGCCTCCAGTAATCCATCCGAAACATATTCAATATCGGCGTCGGTCAGCAAAAAATATTCCGCACTGTCCTCTTCCGCACCAACACCCTCGCTCACCGCCCACAGCTTCCCTTTCCACCCCGCGGGCCGCGTCCCCACCCGGATCACCCGGTCCGCACCCGCCCCCAGCGCCCGCGCGCCCGTCCCGTCCGAACTCTCGTCATCCGCCACCGTAATCCGCAGCGTGCCTGTAAATCGCTGTTTCCGCAGGGATTCCACGGCCCTCTCGATCAGCCCGGCCTCATCCCGCGCCGGAATCACGGCCGCCACAACCACTTTGCTCGCGGCAAAACCCGGCCCCACGCGCAGCCGCTCCCGCAGCCGCCAGAACCCTCCTCGGAAAAACGTCATCCCGATCCAGATTCCCACGCAAATCACCCCGCAACCCTGCCAAACCGGACTTTGCATTTCACTTCATGATGCAAAATTGCATTTCGTTTTACACTTCCACTCACATCTGGTACTGTGATCCTGATGTCTCAAGAAACATCCTTGCAGGATCCGCTTCGTTTCCATCGGAAAGCGCCGCCGTGCGCTGTCGTCATTTATGGCGCAAACGGCGATTTGACCAAGCGCAAGCTCATGCCTGCGCTCTACCGGCTGGCTTATGAAGGCCGCCTGGCGCCCGGCTTTGCCGTCGTCGGCGTGTCCCGAACCGCCATGTCGAACGACGAATTTCGTGACAGAATGCACGATTCCGTCAAAAAGTTCCTCGAGGATTCGCCATTTGATGAGGATCTCTGGCGCTCCTTCGCGCAGGGCCTCACCTATGTCGCCGGCGACGTGGGCGATCCCGCCTCATATGTCGAGCTCGGCAAGCACCTCGCCGGTATCTGTGAGGACCGCAAGACGGAGGACAACGTTCTCTTCTATCTCTCCACTCAGCCCAGCCAGTACGCGGAAATCGCCGAAGGCCTCGCGGGCGCGGGCCTGAACCACGGAGCCGGCTGGCGTCGCATCGTGATCGAAAAGCCCTTCGGGCACGATCTCGACAGCGCCGGTGTCCTCAACGGCCGCCTCCAGAAGTGCTTCAACGAAAGCGAAATCTACCGCATCGACCATTACCTGGGCAAGGAAACTGTCCAGAACATCATGGCCTTCCGTTTCGGCAACGGCATCTTTGAGCCGCTCTGGAACCGCACCTACATCGACCACGTGCAGATCACCGCCGCCGAATCCATCGGCGTCGAAGGCCGCGGCGCTTACTATCAGGAAGCTGGCGCTCTCCGCGACATGATCCAGAATCACCTCCTCCAGGTGATGGCCACCGTCGCCATGGAACCGGCCTCGTCCTTCACCTCGGACGCCGTCCGCGATGAACGCGCCAAGCTCCTCCGCGCCATCCGCATCATGCGTCCCGATCAGGTTGCCGATAACGCCGTCGCCGGCCAGTACGGCCCCGGTCGCTCCGGCAGCGAACGCGTCGGCGGCTTCCTTTCGGAAAAGGGCGTCAATCCCGATTCCCAGACCAATACCTACGCCGCCGTCACCTTCCTCGTCGATAACTGGCGCTGGGCCGGCGTGCCCTTCTACATCCGCACCGGCAAAGCCATGCCGAAGCGCGTCAGCGAAATCGCCATCCAGTTCCGCACCGCTCCGCTCGCCATGTTCCGCAAGGCCACCGCGGGCGCCGAAACCGTTCCCAACATGCTCATCCTCCGCATCCAGCCGGAAGAAGGCATCTCGCTCAAGTTCGTCTCCAAGCGTCCCGGCTCGGGCATGCAGCTCCGCCCCGTCTCCATGGACTTCAACTACGGTTCCAGCTTCGGGGAACGTTCGCCCTCCGCTTACGAAACCCTGCTGCTCGACGCCATCTCCGGCGACGCCACCCTTTACACCCGCCAGGACATGGTGGAAGCCAGCTGGACCGCCGTCCAGCCGATCATGGATTACTGGGCCACCCAGAAGTTCAACTTCCCCAACTACGCCGCCGGCACCTGGGGCCCCGAAGCCGCCGATGAAATGCTCGCACGCTGGGGCCACACATGGAGGAAGCCATAATGTCCGGTACCCAGACCATCAAGCCCGACAAGATCCTCAAAGAGCTCGGCGAGCTCTGGACCAACATGGGCAAGTCCGACGAAGCCGAAGATCAGTCGCACGGCGGCGGTCTCCTGCGCGCCTGCGCCATGACCCTCATCAGCTTTGCCGATGACGAAGAGGATTGCATCGCCCTCGGTGAAGTCATCGCCGGCCTGATGAAGGAACACCCCAGCCGCGCCATCGTCGTCCGCGTCCGCGAAGGGGAAGACTACCTCTCCGCCCGCGTCTTCGCGCAATGCTGGATGCCCTTCGGCCACCGCCGCCAGATCTGCTGTGAACAGGTGGAAATCACCTGCTCCATGGACCGCCTCGCGCACGTCGCCGCCATCGTCGGCCCGCTCGCCGTGCCGGATCTCCCCCGCGTGATCCTCCTCCGGTCCGCCCGCGTCGTCCGCTCCGGAGCCATCCGCAAGATCCTCCCGCTCGGCGACAAAATCATCGTCGATTCCGCCCGCGCCGGCGCCTGCGGCTTTGGCGAAATCGGGGGCCTGCTCGACGCCGGTCACATCGCGGGAGACCTCGCCTGGACCCGCATCACCGAACTCCGCTCCCTCATCGCCCAGGTGCTCAGCAGCCGCAAGCCTTCCACCATCACCATCGAGTACGAGGGCAAAGAAGCCGGTCCCGAAGCCCGCTACCTCGATGCCTGGCTCGAAGTCTCGCTGCCTGATACCCGCGTTGGCCTCAAAGGCTCCGGCCAGCCCGGCTCCGGCAAACCAACCATCATCCGCATCGATGGCGATCTCACCATCCAGCTCGCTCCGGGCGGCGCGGAAGTCCGCATCGGGTCTCTGGAACAGTGGGCCAGTCTGCCCAGCGGTACCGATGAACAACTGCTGAATTCCGAACTCAGCATCGTCGTTCATGACCGCGTCTTTGAACGCGTTCTCAACCACATCACCGCCTGACCCCATTACGCATGAGCCATGAACTGCTGACGTTTGAAGATGCAAAGGCGGCTGCCGAGGCCTGCGGCGCCGCCATCTTCGGCATCCTCACCGATGCCCGCGCCGCCCGCGGCCGCGCCACCCTCGCCGTGTCCGGTGGCGGTACGCCCCGCATCATGTTCGAATGGATGGCCCGCCAGGGTTTCGACTGGACCGGCGTCGACCTCTTCTGGGTCGATGAACGCTGCGTCCCCATCGACGATTCGCAAAGTAACTTCCGCATGACCCGCGAGTCTCTGCTCGACGGCATTTCGCTCAGCCCCGCGCAGATCCATCGCGTCGAAACCGAATACCCGCCCACCGAAGCCGCCACCCGTTACGTGGCCGATATCACCCGCTCCTTCGGCCTCCGTCCCGGCGAACTCCCGGTGTTCGACGTGCTGCAGCGCGGCATGGGTCCGGATACGCATACCGCCAGCCTCTTCCCCGGCGAACCGCTCATTGAAGATCGCGCCGGCATCGCGGGCCTGGTCTGGGTGGAAAAGTTCAAACAGCACCGCGTCACCTTGCTGCCCGGCGTTCTCGAATGTGCCCGCAAGACTCTCTGCCTGGTCACCGGGGCCGATAAGACCGATGCCCTGGTCACCGTCCTGCGCGGCGAACGCGATCCCCTCCACGTTCCTTCTCAGCTCTCGTCGCCCGAAATGATCTGGTATCTCGACCGCGCCGCCGCCGCCAAACTCGGCTAGTCCAGCCGTCTGGTCAGCGTCGCGGTCCCGTTCACCAGGCCCTGAAAACTCCCCAGGTCCGTGGTCGACCAGTCCACCTTCATCGAATTGTCGCCCGCCAGCTTCAGCGTAATCTCGCCTTTTGATCCGCCCGGGCCTGACCACGGCGCGGTCACCGTTCCCGCCACCGCGCTGCCGGCAAATTCAAAACTCACGTCCGGCGAGATCGCCCGGTCCACAATCTTGTAGCGCGACCGGTAACGCCCCCGCACCGTTCCACCCTGCTCCGTCAGCGTCAGTTCAATGAACTCCGGCGGATACAGCGTCGACGCCTTCCCCTTCGGGTTGAACTCTTTCATGTAGAACCAGAAGCCCGAAAACGAGCGGACCGGAGCTGCCGCCGGCTTCGGCGCAACCGCCCTGGCGGGTGTGGGCAGACTAACAGCCGGCGTCGCACTGGCCGTAATCACCGGCGTGGGCAGTTCCGTCAGCGTCGTCGGCAGGGCCGGGGGATTCTCCACCACCGTCTCCGGCGCGCTTCCGCCCGTTGCTTTCGCCGGTAACCCTTTCATCCGCGCCAGTTCCCGCAGCGCCAGGTCGCGTTCCGCCCGCGCGTGTTGCAGGTCCGTCCGCAACTGCGCCACTTCCTCGGCCGAGACTCCCGCCGCCGTCCGGGCTGGCGCATTCCGCGTCGCCGCCACCGCCTGCCCGCCGGTCTCCACCGTGTCCGTGCGAGAGCCCGGACTGTCCAGCGCCAGCCAGATCAGGCAAACCACCGTCAGCAAAACCGCTCCCACCCACGCCAGCCGGCTCACCAGCCGCCGCATATTCAGCGCCGATTCCGCGCTCAGCACAATCGTCGGCCCGTAGTCTTTCGCCAGGGAATCGTCGTACCGCTTGCGCTTCTCCGGATCCGACAGCGTGGCGTAGATGCGGTTCAGTTTCCGCATCTGCGTCTCCGCAATTTCCTTCAGCTGCTCGTCCGTCTGATGATCCGGATGCACAATCCGCACCAGCGCCCGGAAAGAGTCGCGGATCTGCTCAGGCGTGGCGGTCTGCGCTATGCCGAGTTCTTCGTAGAAGTTGAGATCAGCGGGGTGGTGCAAGGCTCACTAAGGACCAGGGGTTCTAAGAGTTTACAGTACCGAAACCCGCGGGACTGCCGCAACCCCGCAGGGCCAGAATCACTTCCAGACCCGCGGGCTTCCGGTTCCGGCACCAGACCGTGCCCCCGCACGCCTCCACCGCACTCTTCACGATGGCCAGTCCCAGCCCCGTGCCCCCCGTTCCCGGCGTCCGCGCCGCGTCCAGCCGGTGGAACGGCGTGAACACCGCCTCCAGTTCGCCCTCCGGCAGCCCCGCGCCGCAGTCCGTCACCTTCAGGTGCACCATCTCTCCGGCCCGCTCCGCCGAAACCCGGATCGGCCCCGCCTCCCCCGCATACTGAATCGCGTTCCGCAGCACATTTCCCAGCGCGCGCCCCAGATGCTCCCGGTCCGCCAGCACCGTCAGGCCCGCCTCAATCCCGGTCTCAAGCCCGGTCGCCCCTTCCCGCCCCGCGATCTCCCGAACCAGCTCCGCCACCCGGATCTCTCCCAGCTCCGGCAGCCTCGCGGCGCCCTTCGTAAATGCCAGCAGATCGCCCACCAACGCGGACATCTGCGTCACATCCCGCTCCAGCCTCTCCACCGCCGGACGGTCCGCTTCCGTCGCCCGCGCCTCCAGAATCCCCGCGCTCAGCTGTATGCGCGCCAGCGGAGCGCACAACTCGTGCGCCACATCCGCCAGAAACCGGCGCTGCCCGTTGACCAGCCTCGAAAGCTGCTGCGCCATCCGCCCCAGTGACGCTCCCAGTTCTCCCAGCTCATCGCCGCCGTTCGCCGGCACCTGCACCGCGAAGTTCCCCTCCGCAATCTCCCCCGCCGCCGCGCGCATCGCCTCAATCGACCCCGTCAGCCGTCGTACCACCGGAATCCAGCACACAACCGTCGCCAGCAGCGCAACCGACAGCCCTGCCAGCCACGGCTGCCAGTCCAGAAAGAACGGGCTCGAAAGCAGCGACGGCGTAATCACCACCACCGTATGCCGCACCGGTGGATTCCCCTCCACCTCCACCAGCGGAAAATGGAAGCCCGCCCAGTAGCGCGCCGGCCGTTCCTGTCGCACCAGAAACAGCGGCCGTCCCGCCCCCTGCCCCCGCCTCCGCCGAATCTCCCGCATCGCCTCATCCGGGGCCTCCACCTCCGGCCCCGCCACCCTCTCGCCCGTGTCCCGGAATACCACCAGCCGCACGCCCCACGGCTTCTCCAGTTCCGCCAGCAGAGCCGTGCGCTCACTCTCTGATTTGCCCGGAAATTCCGCTCCCAGCCGCGCTCCCAACTCCCGCAGATTCTCCCTCGCCGGCGCGAACACAAACGATTGCAGCCCCCCGCGGTTCTGCTGCGCCAGAAAAATCCACCCGAGTCCCGCCAGCAATACAAAATTGACGGCCAGCGTCAGCCCGATCCGCGCCCAGAGTCGAAGCCGCATCTACTTCTCCTCCGCATCCCGGAACCGGTATCCCAGACTCCGCACCGTCTCCACGCACCGCGCCGCCTTCTCATCGCCCATCTTCCGCCGCAGCGACGAAATGTGGACGTCAATCGACCGGTCCGAAACCTCCAGCACCCGCTCCGAAGCCACCTGCAGCAGTTGCTCCCGCGACAGCACCCGCCCGCCCGCCCGCATCAGCGCTTCCAGAATCTCGAACTCCGCCGTTGTCAGCTCCAGTCGCGTCTCGCCGTACCGCACCATCCGCCGCGCCGAATCGAGTCGGAACCCGCCACCCTCCACAACATCACCCGGATTGGTCGCCCTGGCCCGCCGCACCACCGCGTTCAGCCGCGCCAGCAGTTCCCGGTGCGAAAACGTCTTTGGCACATACTCGTCCGCCCCCGAATCCAGCCCCGCGATCCGCTCCCGCTCTTCCCCCCGCGAAGTCAGCATCAGCACCGGCACGCCGGACTGCGCCCGGATCCGCCGCAACACCCCGAACCCATCCAGCCCCGGCAACATCACGTCCAGTATCACCACATCCGGCTGCGACGAAATCGCCAGCGCCGCCCCCTCATGCCCGGTGTGCGCCGTCGAGACTTCATAGCCATGAGGCCTCAGATATTCCGCCAGCAACTGGCAAATCATCCGGTCGTCGTCGATCACGAGGACGCGCGTCACGCCTGGCATTCCTTCAGCATATATACACCCCCCGCCAGGCCCCGCCGCACATCAAACGCTCACATTTCCCTGCTATATCGGAATGCAGTGAAGCCCGTCTCCCTGATCCTGCTCGCCGCCTGCCTCTGTGCCCGGCCCACCACTTCCCTCACCGCCAACGGCGACGGCACCGTCACCGACCACCAGACCGGCCTCCAGTGGCAGCAGTCCGACGGCGGCGAAATGACCTGGGAATCCGCCGCCCCCTACTGCCGCGGCCTCGCCCTCGCCGGCTTTCACGACTGGCGTCTGCCCGCAACCGCCGAACTCATCACCCTCGTCGACTACAACGCCGTCAACCCCGCCCTCGATACCTCCCTCTTCCCCCGCACCGGCGCCGATTACTGGTGGGCCTCCGAGCCCCGCGCCGATTCCCCGCGCCACGCCTGGACCGTCAACGCCGGCGGCGGCGCGGGCGCCCATCCCCGCCGCGAAACCCTCAGCGCCGGCGGCGACCGCCGCTTCCACGCCCGCTGCGTGCGCACTCTCCACCCCGTGCCCCCCATCCCGGTCCCCTTCCGCGATAACGGCGATGGCACCGTCACCGACCTCCGCACCGGCCTCATGTGGCAGCGGGACGCCGCCCCGGACCCGCTCACCTGGGACCAGGCCGCCGACTATGTGAAATCGCTCCGGCTCGCCGGCCACAACGACTGGCGTCTCCCCGCCATCCGCGAAATCCGCTCCCTTAACGATGAATCCCGCGTCCGCCCCTCCATCGACACGCGCGCCTTCCCCGGCGTCGGCCCGGACCTCTACTGGTCCTCCACCACGCAGTTCCGCCGCCCGGCCAACGCCTGGACGGTCGACTTTACATTTGGAATCGTGAGCTACAACGGTAAGGATGAGGCGCTGCGCGTCCGCGCCGTCCGGCAGGGGAACTGAAATTGGCGGAAGCCAGTGGGGGTCGAACCCACCCGCGATACAAAGTAACGCACGCCGGGTTTGAAGTCCGGGCCCGGCACCGGCCAGGATTGGCTTCCGCACGGCGATCCGGCGCACACCGGATCGCCTTCGCGTATTCTACCAGCGTTCGTTAAACCGACAGGGTGGGTTCCAGCACTTCCCTCCCACCCCCCCCCGATCATCTAACGGTAGGACAGCGGCCTTTGGAGCCGTGAATCGTGGTTCGAATCCACGATGGGGAGCCATTTGTTTTTCTTCCGAACTCCAACGCCCTGTTTTTGTTGACAGCGGCGGTTCCCCGCTCCCGCCCGTATCCGCGACAGTCCGCAGGTT
>CAIUOG010000099.1 GCA_903900705.1 uncultured Acidobacteriia bacterium | reverse complement strand
GGAATGGATGGCGGTCTCACGACCGCCTCCAGTTAACCCGCCGCCACACCATCTAAGGACGGCCGTTTTTTTGTCCAACCGATGGGGTCCACTTCAGTCACCGACTTCATCCAGAAAGAGCGTGCCGCGATGCGCCATTTTAAAGCGACCGATTTTTTGTGCCAGCGCACCGGTGAAAGCTCCCCGTTCGTAACCGAAAAGCTCGCTTTCGAGCAGCCCTGTGGGGATAGCCGCGCAATTGAGACTCACGAATGGGAGCGTCCGCCTCGGGCTCAGGCGGTGAATGGCGCGGGCAACCAGTTCCTTGCCCGTACCGGTCTCACCGAGGATCAGAACGGTGGCGTCGGTCGGCGCGACCATGACCACCTGACTCATCACACGCTTCATCGGCGCGCTGGAGCCGACGAACTCTTCGAATTCCGGTATCGCCTTGCCGGCGCCCGATTCGACGACGTCGCGGTCCGCCTGTTCCGCACGATCGCGCTCCCGCAGATCGGTGATGAACGAAATCCAGCGCAAAGGAGACAGCCTCAGAATGGCGGTGGTCACGAGGACCGGAACCGGGCTGCCATCCTTGGCGAGAAACTGTTTTTCGTAGGGCGTGCAGGCGCCGAAACGCAATGCCTCTTCATGCGCGATCTCATCGAAAGGCAGGTATTTCGATGGTGTCATGTTGACCCAGATCAGGCTGTTCGTCCGCAGGTCTTCCCGGCTATAGCCAAGCATGTCCAGGAAGGTATCGTTCATTTCGGGGACGCCGTCCAACTGCCCGGACACGACGCCCGCGATAGTTGGTGCGGTGCTCACCGGTTGAGCTCGCTCTCTGGCGCGGCGCAACGCTTCATCGCGTTCATGCCGATCTGTGAAATCGCGCACCACTCCGGCAAAGCCCCGCAGCTTGCCCGTGTCGTCTTTGATGGCCATGGTAACCGCACTGGCCCAGAATCGCGAACCATCCTTCCGGACCTGCCAGCCTTCCGTGACTCTGTGTCCTTCGGTTTCGGCGCGCCGGAACTTCTCCCGCAGTCCGGTGTCGAGCGCGTCACTTTCCGCGCCGGACTCGTCCGGATAAAAGAACGCCGCGAAACGGCCCATCGCTTCACCGGCGTCATAGCCGTAAATACGTGCTGCGCCTGCATACCAGGACGCCACGCATCCCTCGGCATCGAGCAGATACAGCGCATAATCCTTTGCCCAGGCGGGTATGCTCTCCGGGTCGCCCAGAGTGACGACATGGTGGTTCGGAAGAACGTCTTTTTTCGCGATGAAGCCCACTTCGGTGATGGTTCCATCGGTTAGGGCAACCGGAAGTTCGCCCTCCTGTTCGTCACGTTCCGCCAGATCGCTGACCGCGCAAACGACAATCTTTTCGAGGAGCGGAACAGGCAGCTTCGAAGCCCCCGCGCTGGCGGCGATGGGATGACCGTGGTCATCAGCGATCAGGACCGGCTCGGAAACCTGGCAGGCGATGGCGCGAAAGAGCAATTCCAGTTGTTTGGGGCCGTGATCGGCTAACCATGTGCCGGCGGGTGCGACGGAGGCTGCGGAATTCATAACACCTTTCTCCCTGGCCCGACGAACCAGGATTCCGGGCAGCCTGGACCGCATCCATGCGCGATCAGGGTTCTGCGGGAGGTCGGAATGGCGGACTGACTCCACTCTAACAGGTTTAAAAAAACGGCAGATGCTTCAGTGACCATATCTGGTCACCAGGACGTTTCGGGGGTGGCCCGGTTGTGTGCGCCATCACATTTCGGAGCGCGAACGGAGAAGCGAGAGGAGCGACCCGCATAGAAAGTCCTTCGGTATTGTTCAGGCGTCACAAGTCAGGGCAGGCACGTCGTGGGCCTTTCGCGTCGGGAACCACCGAGGTGACCTTGGTTGGCGGCCCGCGTGCAGGGTTCAGCGGCGAAACGAACGCGAAAGAGCAGGTATTTCACCGATGAGCGATACCAAAACGGAAGGATTCCGGACAATTCTTGAAAATGCCCGGACTGAATTGACAAATGGCAGCAGGAGCCGTGCCTCCCTCGCCGTCGAGGCAACTCCGGATGAACTCGATCGGATTCAGGAAGCCGGGGACCGCGAGTATACGGTGTGGAATCTGGAGCGCGATACCAATCGGCTGCGTGAGGTTCGGGAAGCGCTTCGCCGCCTGGATTCCGACAGCTTTGGCATCTGCACCAGTTGCGAGGGACACATCGTGCTGAAACGCCTGACCGCCGTCCCCTGGGCCGCCCTGTGTATCGGCTGCCAGGAGGATGCGGATCAATATGCCGCGGCTTCCGGGCGTGACGGGCGACTGCAAGAGACGGCGGCGTAAGTCCGAAATCCATGCCTATGCAACTTCGAGCCGGCTACGAACTCATTTACAATTTTCCGCAGACTACTCCGATCATTCTTGTCGTGAGCACCCACGAATCGAGGGACTCCGACATCGTGGTGCCAGACCGGCTTGTCACAGAGCCTGCGATACCGCTGACGGCCTGGTGCGATGTCTTTGGCAACCGCTGCTATCGTGCGCTTGCGCCGGCGGGCAGGTTCCGCCTGACCACCGATTGCATTATTGAAGACTCCGGCAGACCGGATGAAACCGTGCCGGACGCCTGGCAGGACTCGGTCCAGGACCTTCCCATCGAGACTCTCACGTTCCTGTTGGGCAGTCGGTATTGCGAGACGGACCTGTTGTCTGAAACCGCCTGGCGTCTCTTCAGCGGCAGCGTGCCTGGCTATGCGCGTGTGCAGGCGATCTGCGACTTCGTTCACAACCATATTGCGTTTAATTACCTGGTGGCCCGGGCCACGCGAAGCGCCGCGGAGGCCTTTAACGAACGGGTGGGTGTTTGCCGCGATTATGCCCATCTTGCAATCGCCTTCTGCCGGTGCATGAACATACCGGCCCGATACTGCACCGGCTATCTGAGCGATCTCGGGCTGGAACCTCCCTTCGGTGTCGGCGATTTTGCGGCCTGGTTCGAAGCCTGGATCGGCGGTCGCTGGCATACGTTCGATCCCCGCAACAACGAACCCCGCATGGGCCGTGTGCTGATGGCGCGCGGCCGCGATGCCTCCGATGTCGCCATCGCAACCACGTTCGGCCCGAACACCCTCGAAAGCTTCCGGGTCTGGACCGACGAAGTTATCACGCCGGTTGACATCGCGATCATCGGTTAACGTCCTATCCAAAGACCAGATGCGGTCATATGACCCCCTGCGGTCACAAGCCTTGTTCATTGCCTGCCTTCCCGGTCCCGCAGGGCCACTGGATACGGCATTCGCGCGATGGTTGCCGAAGTGCCATGGAAGAAAGTGCGGAATATGTCCGCGGAGATCTGTCCGACGCCGGATTCCGGCTCGCGGCGGACTACAGATTCGAACAAAGGAAACCAATAAAGATGAAGTCATTCAAAGCCACGATGGCATTCTGTTGCATAGCGCTTGCAGGGGCCGCGATGGCGCCCATCGCCCGCGCGGACGAATACAACCGAAAGACCGTGATCACTTTCAGCGGCCCGGTGGAAATCCCGGGCGTGCACCTCCGGGGCTGGGGCGTTCTGCCCGCCGGCACTTACGTCTTTAAGATTGTCGATTCGCTGTCTGACCGTCATATCGTGCAGATCTTCAGCGCCGACGAACTCACTGTTTACGCGACCATCCTGGCCATTCCGAACTACCGGCTGAAAGTTACGGATAAGACTGTGATGACCTTCCGGGAACGGCCCGCCGGTGAACCCGAAGCCCTGCGCGCCTGGTTTTATCCCGGTATGAACTGGGGCGAGGAATTTGTCTACTCAAAGAGCAAGGCGAGTGAGATCGCACTGACCGCCAGCGCGCCGGTACTCTTTACCCCGACGGAAATGCCTGCCGAAGTGACCGAACCGATTGCGCCTGCGGATGCGCCGGTGATCGCGCAGCTGAGAGTCGCGCCATTGCTTGCATTCCAGCCCGGCGGACAGCAGGTTGAAATCGCTCAGGTGGTTACGCCGCCCCCTCCCGCGGAGGTTCTGGTGGCCTCGGCCCCGGCCAGGGAATTGCCGAAAACGGCGGGCGACCTGCCGCTGATGGGACTCCTCGGCGTATTGGCCTTGTGCGGAGGTTTTCTGACCAGCGCCGCCCGGAAGCGCGTTTAACGAAAAGTTCCCGCTATCCGCGCCGGCACGGCGCGGATAGCGGGACCCGGCTAATCAGGGAGCGGTCAAAAGAATGCACCAGAGAGTAATCCCGGTACTGGCGCCCCTCGCCAGCCGCCGGCGGACGACCCGGAACACCCGTGAGACCACGGCCCGCGGGCTTACATTGCTCAATTTGCCCCTCCTCAACAAAGGAACCGCTTTCACCGCGGAGGAGCGGACCGCGCTCGGCCTCACCGGGCTGCTTCCGCCGGAGATCAGTACCCTCGAAGCGCAGGTTGCGCGCGCTTACAGCCAATATGAGCGGCTACCCGATGCGCTCGGCAAAAACATCTATCTGACGGCGCTTCACGACCGTAACGAAGTGCTCTTTTACCGGCTGTTTTCCGGGCATCTGCGGGAAATGATTCCCATCGTCAATGACCTGACCGTCGGTCTTGCCATGCAGCAATACCAGCACGAATGCCGCCGTCCGCGCGGCGTTTATCTGTCCATTGATCATCCGGAGGGCATTGAAGATGCTTTCGCCAACCTCGGCGCGGCGCCCGGAGACATCGACCTGATTCTCGCCACCGACGCGGAGCAGATTCTGGGAATCGGTGACTGGGGCGTCGGCGGCATCGAGGTTTCGATTGGAAAGCTGGCCATCTACACCGCTGCCGGCGGTATCGACCCCGCGCGCGCCATCCCCGTCATGCTGGATGTAGGAACAAACAGGGAGAGCCTGCTCAATGACACGATGTATATCGGCAACCACCATCCGCGAATTCGCGGTGAGCGGTACGACGCGTTCATTGAGTCCTATGTGGCCGCCACCACCAAAATGTTTCCGCATGCCCTGCTCCAGTGGGTGGACTTCGCGCCGGGTAACGGCCGCCGCATTCTGGACCGCTATCGTGACCGGATCTGCACTTTTAACGACGACATCCAGGGCATCGGGGCGATTACTCTGGCAGCAGTTGTCTCCGCGGTCCGCATCTGTGGCGTGCCATTACGCAACCACCGCGTGGTGATCTTCGGAGCTGGTCTTGCCGGCATCGGAGTTGCCGGGCACCTACGCGACGCCATGGTTCGGGACGGGCTTTCCACGGAAGACGCAAACCGGCGTCTCTGGTGCGTTGACCGGCGGGGACTCCTGACCAGCGGCATGGCCGATCAGTTGCAGGACTACCAGCGGATGTATGCGCGGCCCGAAGCGGAAAGCAGTGGCTGGAAGCACGACGGCGCATGGAACGGCGTCAGTCTTGCGGAAGTGGTGCGCCGAGTCAAGCCCACTATGCTCATCGGCGCGTCTACCGCGCCAGGGAGTTTCACGGAGGCGATCATCGCAGACATGGCGGCTCATGTCGACCGTCCAATCATCTTCGCCTTGTCGAACCCGCCCGCGCTGGCTGAGGCGAAACCCGCCGATCTGATCGCCTGGACCGGCGGACGGGCGCTGATCGCAACCGGCGGGCCTTTCGCGCCGGTTACCTGGAAGGGCGTTACCTACGTTATTGGCCATGTGAACAACGCCATGATGTATCCCGGATTGTGTCTGGGCGCAATCGCCTCCAGAGCCTCCAGAGTCAGTGACAGGATGTTCGCAGCGGCGGCCAACGCGGTTTCGAGTCTTGTGACAGTCGGCCAGCCTGGCGCATCGCTGCTCCCGAATATCGACAATCTGCGCACCGTGGCGCTCACGGTGGCGGTGGCGGTGGCGGAAGCGGCGGAGTCCGAAGGAATTGCCCGCGTCGCGCTGGTGGATATCGTGCAGCAGGTGCGGGATGCCATGTGGGAACCGGAGTATCTCCGCATCCTTGCCGTATGAGGCGCCAGGCATATCTTCGGCTCAGTATGGTGCTGCTGATGGCCGTCAGAGCCATTGGCGCGCAAGAACAGGTGTCGCCACCCGAGTCTTTTCAGATCCGTGTCGATGTCGATCTGGTGGTACTACAGGCTTCCGTGCATGACCGGAAGGGTGGGCTCGTGCCCGATCTTCGCGAGCAGGACTTTCAGGTCTTTGAGGACGGCGTCCGGCAGTCCATCCGTTTATTCCGCCACGAAGACGTTCCCGTCATCGTCGGATTGGTGATTGATCACAGCTCCAGCATGGCCTCGAAAATGCCGGAGGTGCTCGCCGCGGCGCGCACCTTCGTTCGCGCCGGCAATCCGGCGGACCGGATGTTCGTCATCAACTTCAACGAGAAGGTTTCCGAAGGCCTGCCCCCGGGAGTCCCCTTCAGCAACCGTCCGGACGACCTCGCGCAGGCGATTGCCGGCGCGCCCACCGCCGGGCAGACCGCATTGTATGACGCGGTCGCTCTGGCCTTTGTGAGACTGAAGAATGCATCGAAATCCCCGGGCATTCCGGAAAAACAGGTGCTCATCGTCATCAGCGACGGTGGTGACAATGCAAGTTCGCGGAGCCTTGCCGAGGTTCTGAAGACGGCTGAAGAGGCCAGTGTTCTGGTTTACACGATCGGAATCTTCGGGCAGGATGATCCGGATCGGAATCCAGCGGTGTTGCGGCGTCTCGCCCGCGCCACTGGCGGCGAAGCCTTTTTCCCCGTCCATCCCGCGGAAGCCGTTTCGATTTGTGAGAGCATCGCCCACGACATTCGCAATCAATACGCTCTTGGATACGTTTCGACGAACGTGACGCGCCCCGGCGCATTCCGGAGCGTCCGTGTGACCGCCGGCAAGCTCCAGGTGCGTACACGGTCGGGGTACATCGCGGCTTCCGGACCGGGGGGCGGCGGCGCGCCATGAGCCGGATGCTGCATTACCTGCAATGGCTGGCGTTCACTCTCTCCGCCACACTGCTTTCTTACTGCGCTGTCTGCCTGGTGGACGCGCGGCTCTTTCAGCGGGACGCGGGGCTTGAATTCGACTATCGCCGCTCCGCTGAAGTCTCCGCCATTCCGCCTTCAACGTCCGCTAACGTGTCCACCAGCGGACTGATTGGCCGCCTCGGAATCCCTCGTCTGGGCGTGTCGGTGATTGTCGTGGAAGGCACCAGTAACAGCGTTCTGCGGCGTGCCGCGGGGCACATTTCCGGAACCGGGTTACCGGGCCGGCCCGGCAACATTGGCATATCGGCTCATCGCGATACCTTTTTCCGGCCTCTGCGAAATATTCGTTCCGACGATCTGATTACCTTCACGACTCTCACTGGCGAGTACCGCTATCGCGTCGTCTCCACCCGGATTGTGAGCCCGGATAACGTCGCGGTGCTGGCTCCGGACGGCGGCGAGATCCTTACCGTGGTCACCTGTTATCCGTTTTACTTCGTTGGTTCCGCCCCCGATCGCTTTATCGTTCGGGCCGAAAGAATTTTATGACAGCCACAGCTTCCAATATTCGTAAGATCGCCTTTCTGGCCGACTACCTGCCGCGCAAGTGTGGTATCGCCACGTTTACCGCTGACCTGCTCGGCGCCATCGCGGGGGAGTATCCCCAAACCCAGTGCCTGGCTGTGTCTGTGAACGACATTCCGGGAGGCTACGAATACCCGGAGATCGTCCGTTTCGAGGTGGAAGAACAAGACCTGTCTTCCTACCTGCGCGCCGCTGACTTTCTGAATATGAGTAACGTGGATGTCGTTTGCCTGCAGCATGAGTTCGGTATCTTCGGCGGGGTTGCGGGCGGCCATATTCTTGCGCTGCTCCGTGAGTTGCGAATGCCGGTCGTTACCACTTTGCACACCGTTCTGAAAGATCCGCAACCCGACCAGCGGCGAGCGATGGATGGACTGATCGCTCTCTCCACGCGACTCGTCGTGATGGCCGAACGAGGCAGGCAGATGCTTTGTGATATCTACAACGCTCCAATGGAGAAGATCGACCTGATTCCCCACGGAATTCCCGACGTCGGTTTCGTGGACCCCACATACTTCAAGGACCAGTTTGGCGTGGAAGGCAAGACCGTGCTGCTGACGTTCGGGCTGCTGTCGCCGAGTAAGGGCATCGAGCACGTGATTAACGCTTTGCCCGAAATTGTCAGTGAGTTCCCTGACGTGGTTTATATGGTGCTTGGCGCTACCCATCCGAACGAACTGAGGCACCATGGCGAAGCCTACCGGCACAGTCTCGAGATTCTGGCGCTGAAGAACAAGGTTGACCGGAACGTAATCTTTTACGACCAGTTCGTGGGCCTGAAAACGCTGACGGAATTCATCGGCGCGGCGGATCTCTACATCACTCCCTACCTGAATGAGGCGCAGATTACATCGGGAACCCTCGCTTACACCTTCGGCGCGGGTAAGGCGGTGGTCTCGACACCTTACTGGCATGCCGCCGACCTGCTCGCCGACGAACGGGGCGTTCTGGTGCCATTCAGCGACGCTCCCGCGATTGCGCGGGAAGTGAACGCTCTGCTGAGGGATGATACGCGCCGGAACGCCATGCGCCGGAACGCCTACAAGATGGGCCGCGACATGGTCTGGAGCAACGTCTCCCACCTGTACATGGGTTCCTTCGAACGCTCGCGTCTCGAAGTGACCGGGCCCTCGAAAAGGCTTTCGGTAGCCAGAACCCTCTCGGAAAAGCCGAGGGAACTGCCCCGATTCAAACTGAATCATCTCTCGCGGATGACGGATTCAACCGGGGTCTTCCAGCATGCGTTTTTCAGCGTACCGAATTTTTCCGAAGGTTATTGCACGGACGATAATGCCCGTGCGTTCATTCTGGCCACGCTGCTGGAAGAATTTGGTGAGGATCCGGTGAGTGTCCAGAGACTGGCGGCCACGTCCGGCGCCTTCCTGCATCACGCGTTCGATCCAATGACGAAGCGCTTTCACAATCATTTGAGTTTCGACCGGCGCTGGCTCGACGAACAGGGGTCGGATGATTGTCAGGGAAGGGCTCTCTGGGCGCTGGGTACCGCGGTGGGGCGTTCGCCCGTGCGCGATTTTCAGATGATGGCCGGCCAGCTCTTTGCGTTGGCACTGCCCACGCTGACCGAACTGACCTCTCCCCGTTCGTGGGCTTTTGGGTTGCTTGGCATTCATGAGTATCTGCTCCGGCTTGGTGGTGACAGCCTCGTGAACCAAACCAGAGATATCCTCACCATTCGGCTCATGGGGCTGTTCGAAGCGGTCGCGGAGCCGGACTGGCAGTGGTTCGAAGAAGAACTGGCCTACGACAACGCGAAGCTCGCGCACGCCCTGATTCTCACGGGCCGCGCCACCGGGCAGCCGGCAGTGCTGGAGCGCGGCCTTCAGGCCTTGCGCTGGCTTACGGAAGTGCAGTTGTCTGAGAAAGGGCATTTCCGGCCCATTGGCAGTAACGGGTTTCACCGCCGAGGTGGTCCGCGCGCCCATTTTGATCAGCAGCCAGTGGAAGCTCAGGCAACCGTATCGGCTTGTCTGGAGGCCTGGCGCGCCTCGTCGGATGTCCGCTGGTACGACCATGCGCAACGGGCTTTCGACTGGTTCATCGGTTGGAACGACCTGGGGCTTGAGCTGTATTGTCCCGAAACAGGGGGATGCCGTGACGGCCTGCATGTCGACCGGGTGAACGGAAACCAGGGCGCGGAATCCACTCTGGCCTTCCTGCTCTCGCTGGCGGAAATGCGGGTGGCGCAGAACCTTCGCACCAGCTTTAATTCGCCGGTCGCGGTTCAGGCCAGTCGCGAACTGACCCTCGCCTAGGCGAACGGGATTTTATGTCAATTCGAGTGAATCGTTCCACGGTAGTCCTGTCCCCGAATCAGGCGCGCGTACTTCTGCGGCCTTTTGACCCGGGTGACTCTGAACGAGCCAGGGGCATCATCGACCGAATCATGGCCCTGCGGGAGGCACAGGTCGATTCCCTGCTGAACGAAGTCTCGGCTGAGTTTTCGAAACGGCACGGCCGGATCCGCGAAACTTTTCTGAAACGCTTCGAACGGGTCGGACTTCCCCTGCTGGCGGGAAAGGAAATCTCCAGGCAAAGGAAACTTCTGATAGGAGCTTATTTCCTCGCGGAGTACTCGCTTGAGTCCGCGGCGCTTTTCAATCCTTCAATTGTTCCGCACCCCGACCAGTCGGGCATGCAGGCCGGCGAATTGCACTTCATTCTGAGTCTGCGCGCCACCGGCGAGGGGCATATCTCTTCCATCACGTTCCGGACGGGAATCGTTCACGGCGATGGAAGCATAGAGGTGTTTACTCCCCGGGGGTTTCTCACAGAGCCACGCCAGGTTCCCAACCCTTCGTATCTGAAGGCGCTTTTCGGTCGGAAACTCGGCGAATTGGGGTTGATCTGTGAATACACAGAAGCGGTGATGAACCGGCTCGGGCATTCATTTGCTCTGGAAGAGCTGAGGGCCGCCATCAAAGCGGAACAATCCCGCTTTGATGGTCTGTCGCACGAAGAACAAAACAAGGCCAACGGTATCTGGATGCTGGCGCGGTCGAACTACGAGGTTCAGTTTCAGCCGGAGCAGCATCTCTCCGAGCGGGTCTTGTTTCCCGCCACCCCATCACAGCGCAACGGGATTGAGGACGCCCGGTTCGTCTGTTTTCGGAAACAGGATGGTGCGCAGATCTACTTCGCTACGTTTACCGCATTTGACGGCACGACGATTGTTCCGGAGTTGATGGAGACTTCCGATTTCCTCCGCTTCCGGTTCATTTCCCTGAACGGACCCGCCGCGCAGAACAAGGGAATGGCTCTGTTCCCGCGGAAGATCGGCGGCCGCTTTGCCATGTTGTCCCGCCAGGACAACGAGAATATCTATCTGATGTTTTCCGAAAACGTGCACTTCTGGAATGAGCGCGCGTTGCTGTTGAAACCCGCGTTTCCGTGGGAATTAATCCAGGTCGGCAATTGCGGTTCGCCCATTGAGACTGAGGCGGGATGGCTTGTTCTCAGTCACGGGGTCGGCCCGATGCGTCAATACTGCATGGGCGCATTTGTCCTCGCACTGGATGATCCGTCGAAGGTGATTGGCCGGCTCCGCGAACCAATGCTGAAGCCCAATGAGAATGAACGCGAGGGCTATGTGCCCAATGTCGTGTACTCCTGTGGCGCGCTCGTGCACAACGGCCTGCTCGTCATCCCCTACGGTCTGGCCGATCATGCCACCGGGTTTGTCACAGTAGTGCTGAAAGAAGTGCTGGCCGCCATGGAAGCACCGGCGGCATGGTGAATCGGGGGAGGAAGAGAATCGCGATCCTCTCCCCCGTCGCTTGGCGCACGCCGCCCCGTCGATATGGCGCATGGGAGACCGTCGCCGGGAATATCGCCGAGGGTCTGGTTGCCCGGGGATGGGACGTAACTCTCTTCGCGACTCGCGATTCCATCACCTCCGCCCGTCTCCATGCGGTTGTCGGTAAGGGCTATGAAGAAGACTCTGGCATCGATCCCAAGGTTGCGGAATACCTGCACATCTCGGAAGCCTTTGAGCAGGCCGCCGCATTCGATCTGATCCACAGCCACTACGACTTCATGGCTTTGACTTATTCCCGCCTGGTGAGAACGCCTGTTCTCACGACAATCCACGGGTTTTCTTCTCCGCGAATTATGCCCGTCTACCGAAAGTACCGAGACGGATACTTCGTCTCAATCAGCGATTCCGACCGTGCGCCGGACCTGAACTATCTCGCCACTGTCTATAACGGAATCGATCTCGCCCTTTATCCGTTGCGGAAATCCCCGGGCGACAACCTGATTTTTCTCGGCCGCATTCATCCCGATAAAGGCGTGCATCTGGCCATCGAAGTGGCGATCGCGAGTGGACTGCCACTCGTGATCGCAGGCATCGTGCAGGATGAAGAATACTTCCGTCTTCAGGTGAAACCCTTCCTCGATGGCAATCAGATCCGTTACATCGGGCCTGTGGACGTCGCGGGTAAGAACGAACTGTTCGCGGGCGCCCGGGCACTGCTTCATCTGAATACGATTCCGGAAAGATTCGGCCTCGTTCTGGCGGAATCGAACGCCGCGGGTGTTCCCGTAATCGCAATGGATCTCGGCTCCTGCCGCGAGGTCATCGAAGACGGAAGAACCGGCTTTCTCGTAGATGGTGTCGGGCCGGCGGTACAGGCTCTTGGACGTCTCAGTGAAATCGATTCCCTGTCCTGTCACAGGCGCGTCCAACAACACTTTTCGATCCGGAAGATGGTTGAAGCCTATGAGAAGGTTTACGCCGAAATCTTCAGGCGTGAAGAGGAAAAAGTGTGACTCGCGATATTGTCAGGCGCTATCCCGGTAACCCTGTCCTCACAAAGGCGGACATCCCCTATCCCGTGGAAACAGTTCATAACGCGGCCGTAGTGAAACATGGTCAGCAATACATCATGCTTTTCCGCTCACATCTGCGCACGGGGCGGTCAGTCATCGGGTTGGCGCGCAGTTCTGACGGATTGCATTTTGTGGCCGATCCCGCACCTTTCCTCACCCCGGCGAAGGAAGGGCCTTTTGCGGAGTACGAAGAATTTGGCGTGGAGGATCCGCGTGTCACCGCCATCGGGGGCGAGTACCTCATCACCTACAGCGCCTACTCCCGAAACGGCGTACGCATCGCACTGGCAAAGACGCGTGACTTCCGTCAGGTCGCCCGTTTCTCTCTCATCACCGAAGCCGACTACCGCAACGTCGTAATCTTTCCCGAAAAATTTAACGGCCTCTATGCCCGCCTGGACCGGCCCCATTCCGAAATAGCTCCCTGGTCGATCTGGATCTCCTGGTCGCCCGACCTTCGCTTCTGGGGTGATTCTCAGCTTGTGATGCGGCCGATGCAGTATCACTGGGACGAAATGAAGATCGGCCCCGGTGCTCCTCCGATTCGCACGGATCGGGGCTGGCTGTCCATCTATCACGGCGTATTTCAGACCATGGCGGGCTCAGTCTATCGACTTGGCGTGGCACTGCATGACTTACACAACCCGGCATTGATCCTCGGCGTGAGCGATTCTTGGATCCTGCAGCCGGAGGATGCCTGGGAAGTCACAGGCTACGTTTCCAACGTCGTATTCACCTGTGGCGCAGTGGCCGAACCCGATGGAACCGTGAAGATCTACTGGGGTGGCGCCGACAGTGTGATGTGTGTCGGCGAGGCGGATCTGGCCGATCTGGTTGACCTGTGCCTCACGCGTTCCAGACCACCGCGCTGAAGGGAACTCGCGAATTTCCGTGACCACCGGCGGTCAACCTGTCGCCCGCATCGCCCGCAGAGTATGAAAAACCTCATTCGCGGGGGCGAAAACGGCCCGTTTTCGAAATGGTGCGGCGCGTGCACCGCAAACACCTGTTGCGACCATCGCAACGGAAACCAGGTAAACAAATGAAACTGTTCTTAATCGCCGCTCTCGCGCTGACGCCCATCTGGGCCAAAAGCAACGAGGACGCCAGGCGCCTCAATACTGCCGCCACGGTGCTCACCGAAGTCATGGACGCGCCCGACAAGGGCATTCCGCAGGAATTGCTCGATCACGCGCACTGTATCGTGATCATCCCGGATCTGAAGACCGCGGCATTTGTTGTTGGCGCGAAGTTCGGTACCGGCTTCATGTCGTGCAGAAACAAAAGTGGGGCAGGCTGGTCCGCGCCGGCCACCATGCGTGTGGAAGGCGGCAGTGTGGGCTTCCAGATTGGTGGATCCTCCACGGACGTCATTCTGCTTGTAATGAACGAACGCGGAGCCGAGAAGCTTTTCGAGGATAAATTCACGCTGGGCGGAGAAGCTTCCGTGGCCGCCGGTCCGGTTGGGCGCACAGCCACGGCCCAGACCGACGCCCAGATGCATGCCGATATCCTCTCGTGGTCACGCAGCCAGGGCCTTTTTGCCGGCGTCGCTCTGGAAGGAGCCACCATGCGCCAGGACCTGGACGGCAACGCGAATATTTACGGAAAGCGCCTGCGGACCCGTGAGATCGTGCTGACCGGACGGCGTGTTCCGGCGCCGGCGGCGAAACTGATCTCGCTGCTGAACCGCCATTCGGCGAGCGAAGAAAAACACTAGGCCGGTAGCTGGTTATCCGATTCGCCGGGTTGCTGCGCGAAACGGAAGCCCTGCTTCGTCATGGGCATCGTCCGAATCCGTTCACCGGTCGCGGCAAAAATCGCATTTGCCGTTGCCGGTGTGATCGGGGGCAGGGCAGGCTCGCCCAGTCCGGTGGGTGGGTTGTCGGTCTTCAGGAGATGTACTTCAATTACTGGCGCCTGCGGCGCCTCCCGCGTGTGAAGGAGCCCTGCTCTCTCCATCCTTTTTATGTTTTTCCCACTTTTGCACCACTTCTGGTACAGCCGTCGGGAGCGTTATTTGATGGTTACCACCGGCCCTGCGCCCGAAGGGAACTGTCCCACCATGGCGGCCACAGGCTGATCGCCGGGCGCGAGGCCTTCAGGTACCGTTACGTTGATTTGGTAGAGGCCGGAGCCGACAAGACCCACAAAGGAGACTGCGGCTGGTTTGCCCCCGATAGTGACGGGTACAGGCCCGGTCGTCGGCGTAGCGGAAGCGTAGAGCTGGCCCGCAGGCACCGGATCGGCAGTGGGGCCGAAGCCGACGCCGTAGAGGACGAGAGTCTCACCGGCGGCGACGGGGCGCGTGGGATAAGGGAACGCACCGGTCGGGCCGACCACGGAATAGGAGCCATCGGAGTTGAAGGCGATGGCGGCCACGTGGCGGGAATCGAGCAGGCTGAACGAGGGGCTCATCGGGGCAAGGCCCACGGTAGCCACGGTGGTGCCGGACGGCGTGGTGACGGCGACGATGACCGGGCCCTGGGTGAGATCGTCCGGGGCCTGAACGTTGATCTGGCCAGGACTGACGAACCATAGATAAGCGGGCTTGCCGTTGACGGTGACGGTGACGCCGTTAAGCGACGTGGGGAAATCGCCGTTCCAGACCGCGGTGGAAGGTGCGAGTTTGTCGCCGTAGATGGAAATCCACGAGCCGGGCTGGATGGTGGTCCTCGTGTTGTAGACCGGCACGACGCCGCTGCGATTGATCTTCGGACCATCGGAAGGGGTCACGACGAGAGTGACGGGCAGACTGATGCCGGTGCCGATCAGGTTCAGCTTGCCGACATAACTGCCGGGCGCGAGCGTGTTGAGGACGTCGGGGTCAATGCCTGCTGTAAAGGTGCCGGGCGTAGGCGACACGTTGGCAACGGTGAGCCAGGAGCCGCCATTGGTGGTGGTTCCCGCGATGGTAAAAGGCACTCCCTGAGGATTGCTGTTGACCTGGCCGGCGAGCGCGGCGGGCGGCGGGTCGCCCTGACGCCAGCTATAGACGAAGGCGTTGTAGAGAACGCTGATCTGCTGCGGGCGGCTGATGGTCATGTTGACGGCCAGAGCCGCTGTGCTGGAGCCGACGGCAAATGTGCCGACGCCGTTCTGCGCGCCGGAGGCCAGCCCGGCGGGATTGGCCGTGACAGTGATGGTGGCGGTGTACGTGGTAAGGCCGCCCGCGGTGGCGCCGGCGGTGAAGGCGCCGGAGGCGGGCGTGGTGGTGATCCAGGGTGCGGTGGAACTAAAGCTCCAGGCGGGGGCGGAAGGAGCGGAGGTGGTGAGCGTCAGCGTAACCATCTGGCTGAGCGGCCCCCCGGTGCTGGCGGCGGTGAAACTCAGACTCGAAGGCGCGACAGCCAGAGTCGAAGTGGAGACCGGGTTGCCGGAGCCGGCGGCGGGGTTGACGGTGAGGGTTACGGGCAGAATCACGGTGTTCGCGCCGGCGCCATTCACCACTACGCTGCCGGTATAGGTGCCGGGGCTAAGGCTGGCGATCGCATCGCCCGGAACGGATACCCCCAATGTGTCCGGCGTGATGAAGCCGCCACCTGTGGCGTCGTCAGCCGAAAGCCAGTTGCCGCCAGTGGCGGTGGCGGCCAGATGCAGCGAGATGCCGGAGGGTGAACTGCTGACGCCGACATTCTGCGCAGCGGGGAACGTGGCGCTGCCCTGGGTGTAACTGAACTTGAGCGCGGGCTGCGACAGACTGATAGCGGCCGGCTGCAGCGCACTGAAGGCCACGGGAACCGCCACCTGCGCGCCGCCGGCGGTGAAGGTGACGGAAGCCGCCGTGGGCGTATTGGCATTCAGAATGGCGGGGCTGCCGATGGCCGTGATGGTGGCGGTATAAGTGGTGACGCCGCCCACGGTAGCGCCGGCGGTCATGCTGCCGGAAGAGGGCGAGAAACTGAGCCACGGGGGCGCGGGCGAAGCCGACCAGGTGGGCGCACCACCGGCCGAACTGGCCAGCGACAGCGTGAAGGTTTGGGTGACAGGCGAGCCACCGGCGGGGCCACTGAAGTTCAACTGGCTGGGCACGGCTGCGAGAGTGTTGACGGCAGCTACGGGCGGCGGCGTGACCGTGAGCGTGACGGGGAGCACTGCGGTGGCCGCGCCGGGGCCGGTGATGGTGACCGAGCCTGTATAAGTGCCGGGGCCGAGCGTGCCCAGCGCTACTCCGGGCAAGCTGACCGACATGGTGGCCGGGGAGGATGCGCCCACCGACGCCGAAAGCCAGTTGCCGCCGCTGGCGGTGCCCGCTGCCGCGCTGAGGGCGAGCCCGGCAGGCTGGCTGGAAACGAGCGCGTTCAGCGCCGGGGGAACAGGATCGCCCTGGCGGTAAGTGAACGAAAGCGTAGAGGGGGTAAGAGTCAACTGGGCGGGCGCGATGCTCAGGATCACCGGAACGGTAACCGAACTGCCCGCGACCGTAAACGTAACCGAGCCGTTTTGCGTGCCGGTGAACCCGGCGGGATCGCCATTGACGCTGATGCCGGCGCTGAAGGTGGAGAGGCCGCCAACCGCCGTGTCCGCGACTAATTGGCCCGTGGTGGGGAGGCTGATCCATGGCGCGGAGGCTGTGGCGCTCCAGCTGGGCGCAGCGCCGGTGGCTGGCGTCGCAAAGTTCAGATTGATCGGCTGGCTGACCACAGGCCCCCCGGACGTGGCCTGCAGAAGGACAGCGGAGGGCGAGGCCCCCAGGTTGGCGGTGGCGGCGGGATTTACGGTTATGGACAAAGCGGCTGTTTTTGTTTCGAAATCGGAAAAGCTTACCCGGAAGGCAAAGGTGCCGGCGGTGGTGGGAGTGCCGCTGATGACGCCGGCTCTGCTGAGTTGCAGCGGGTTGGGCAGTGAGCCGCTATCTAAACCCCAGGCCGGGGCGGTTCCGACGGCGACCTGGCCAGTGAGGGTGGCTTCGTAGGGAATCCCCACCGTAGCCGGGGGAAGTGAAGTGGTCAGGATGGCGAGGTGACTACTATAGACCCGCAAAATAAAAAACGCATCCGGCGCCGGAGCCCAATTGGTCTGGTCGCCCGGCTGACTTGCTCTGACTATGCACTGGCCGCCGTGAACGTAAGTGACGGCGCCAGAGGTGGCGTCCGCGGTACACGAGTCGGAGGCGGTGCTGTAGGTGATCTTTAAGCCCGACGAGGCTTTGGCAGTAAAATGGCCGGTTTCGCCAACAAACCCGTCGTTGGAAAACTGGGTAAATAGAATGGTCTGCGACTTCAGCGCGGGGGGAGCGACCGTCAATGTAACGTCAACCGACCCGAGGCTGGTTACTACCGTCCCCCGGTAATTTCCGGGCTTCAGGCCCGAAAGCGCCTGGAATGTGAGCGTGCCGGGAGTGGGGTACGTATAAGAAACAACCAGGAACGATGTTGTATCCGCAACATAGTAATTGAGGCCCGGCGGGTTGCTCGTGATCGTCGCCTGAGCCGAGGTAACCCCGGGACTGGTGAGCGTCACGGAGCTCGGAGAGATGGCGCCCGTGAACCCCGTGACGGACTGGCTTACGGAGACCGCCGCCGCATAGGTATCGTTGCCTGCCTGGGATGCAGTAACGGTGCAGATGCCCGGCGCGTTGAGGGTGACGCCGGCCCCGGCGCCGACGATGCTGCAGATACCCGACGGCGACGCGGTGAAGGTAATGGGCAGGTTGGAATCGGAAGCCCCCCCCAGAGCTGCCGATTTGCCGACAGCCACTACCGCTGGATTCGCGAGGAAGGAGATGGTCTGGGGCTTCTTAGGGGCAGCGGTGACGGTGAGAATAACCGGCCCGGACGTCGCGGCGTTTCGGCTGGAATCGGACACGTTCACGGTAAAGCTGTAGGTGCCGGCCGTGGTGGGTGTACCTGCGATTCCGGCGGTGTTGTCAGAAACAAAATGCAGGCCGGGCGGGGGTGGTCCGTTGAACGTGAAATTATAGAGTCGGTCTCCCCCGGAAGGCTGGACCACGTGTGCGTAGAAAACAACTCCCACGGTCGCGTTTGGCGGTTGGTTGATCGAGAGGTTCAGCGGCGGGTAGGTTACCTGGAGGACAACCGTAGGGTTGGCCCTTTGGCCGGTGGCATCGGTGACGATCAGGTTCATGACGAAAACGCCGGGGCTCGTCGGCGTTCCCGACAGAGAACTTCCCACCAGCGAGATGCCCGGGGGAAGGCCTCCGACGACCTCCCAGGTGTAGGACGGCAGCCCACCCGACGCGGCCAAAGACTGCGAATAGGATTGCCCGATGATCGCGGGTGGGAGGGTCGTGGTGCTGACGCGGAGCTTGTCGTAAACCGTCAGTTGCGCAGTGGCGACGGCGGTCCGGTTGGCCCTATCGGTCACTGCGACCTGCACCGGGTAAACACCGGCCTGGGAAGGCGTCCCGCTGAGAGTACCGGTGCTGCTGAAACTGAAGCCCGACGGAACCCCTCTGCTGGAGAAAGTGTAGGGGGCCGTGCCGCCGCTGGCGCTGAAGCTGTAGCTGTATGACTGGCCGACGAGGCCGTTGGGCAGGCTGCCGCCGCTGATGGTCGGGTTGGAGGTGGCGTTGGGGTGGGCGCCGAGGTAAAGGCCCGCAGGCGCGCAGCAATTGGCCAGAGCCAGGTCCGGGCGGCCGTCGCCATCGAAATCGGCGGTGGCGAGGGCGGTGGGGGCGGACAAACGGTCCAGCAGGGTTTCGGCGGGCTGGAGTGTTCCGTCGCCGGAACCGCGCAGCAGAGTGAGGGAGGTGCCGGCGAGCAGGACGTCGGCTGTGCCATCGCCATCAAAATCAGCGATGAGAGGTTGTGAGGCGGCGGGGGCTGCGTAGTGCACGGCGGGGGCGAAGGCGCCAGCGCCTTTGCCGAGGAAGACGGAGAGGCCTTCGGGGGTGGTGACTATGAGGTCGGGGAGGCCATCGGCGTTGAGGTCACCGGCGGCGAGGCTGGTTGCGCCGGGTACAGCCAAAGCCGGGACTGCGGCCGCCAGCGTGCCATCGCCCCTGCCGAGCCAGAGAAGGATCTCGCCGGAAGGCAAGAGTCCGGCCAGATCGATATCGCCATCGGCGTTGAAATCGCCGGTGAGCAGTTGCAGAGCGCCGGGTTCGAAGCTGGCGGTGGCGGGATCGAAGGCGCCGTCGCCGTGGCCGCGCAGGATGCCCTGGGCGGTGACCAGGTCGGTGATGCCATCTCGATTGAAGTCGGCGGCGGCGAGGATTTCGCTGTGGCCGGGAATTTCGAGGGCGGGGGCGAACGTGCCATCGCCCCGGCCGAGGAAGATTTTGGTTCCGAGGGCGAGGTCGGCGTGGCCATCATTATTGAAATCGGCAGTGACGGCGTGGCTGGCGGAGGATTCCGGGAGCGTGCCGGCGAGGCGGAAACCGCCGGCGGGAGTGTTGGGCGTGATGGTGACGGGAAGGCGGGCGCTGCCGCGGGGCGATTCCACTTCCACCAGATGCGTGCCCGTGGGGAGGGCGCCAAGGATGAGCGAGGCCTGGCCACGGGACAGGACAGCCGTGCCGGCAAAAACGCCGTCAATTTTGAACGTAACGGCCTCGGCGGCACGGGCGGCCGGGAGGGAGGCTGTGACAGTTACCGG
Organism: uncultured Acidobacteriia bacterium; assembly: GCA_903900705.1. Lineage (GTDB taxonomy): Bacteria > Acidobacteriota > Terriglobia > Bryobacterales > Bryobacteraceae > BOG-234. Next base: position 2,973 of record CAIUOG010000099.1, on the reverse strand, counting down.
CTTGCCGGCGCGTACCGGGTCCGGGGGACCGGAAAGGACGACCGGAGGTGCGCTGCGGAGCGGCTGCAGGAAAGCCAGGGCCGCGACGAGGCTGGTTCGGGCAAAAGCAGAGATCTGGCGCACGAATACTCCTCCGAAGGGCCGCTCTGGCGGCGAATACCTTACGAACATCGTACCCGAGAAGGTTTAGTGGAGGGAAACCTGGAGTTCAGAAGACCGGAAGTTGGGAATGGTGGGCGCGCAGGGACTCGAACCCCGGACCTCCTGCGTGTGAAGAACGTGAGGGGCTTCCACGGTTTGCACGTGGTGATTTGTTTTCTATCGGTTAGTTAGGCTCGGGGCATCTGCTTCCGCTAAGAACAGTTGGCCGAAAGACCAATTTCCAGCACAGTTTTTAGCACACGTCTCGGTCAGGAGATCCGGACGGCGTTGCGCGACAGGCGATGACGGTCAGTCGGAGCTGAATTAAGCTGGGAGCGGATTACTGCCCGACGTAGGTAAAGACAGATTTACCGGATGTGTTGATCCAGGCAGAACTGCCCTTTAAATGTCCGGTCAGTGCGACGTGTGCGAGACCATAGCTGAAAGGCGCGGCAGCAGCGAATCTTCCGGGAAATGCTGCTTTTCCCGTCTTGTCTACGAATCGATACGCCTGCGTTCCGTCGCTGTTATTTTCGGAAACGAGCGCCCGCCCATCTGAAAAGTTATCTACGGATTCAAACTGAGGGGGGATTACGTAATTACCGGAGTGGTCAATGAAGCCGGTCTTTCCGGCCTGACGGACCGCGGCGAGGCCCTCCGAGAAAGGTTCGGCAAACTCGAACTTTGGTGAAATCGAGATCTGGCCTGATCTGTTCGCGTAACCCCACGCTTCGCCAATCCGAACCGCGGCTAAGCCTTCGGAGAAATCTTGCGCGTCATCAAATCGCTGCTCAGAAACTGGCTTGCCGCTCTTGTCAATGAAGGAGTAGCGGCAATCGTAAGTGGCTTGAGGTTGTGTTGGCTTAAACTCCGGACGCCCGCAGGACCCGCCATTTGTAATTCGGCACGGTCCGCTGAGAATGACTGCGGCGAGGCCATCGTGAAAACTGGAACCGTAGCTCAAACGTGCAGGAATTTCGAAGTTTCCCTGCCCGTCAATATAACCGGTACTCCCGACCTCACTCGAAACCGAAACCCGTGCCAGTCCCTCTGAGAATGGATCTACCCAGTAATACCGAGGGTCGATTGCGAAACGCCCTGTGCGATCGATGAAGCCCCAATGCGGGAACTTGTCATCCGGAAAACCAGCATATCGAGCTGCCGGGGCCAGCCCTTCAGAAAAATCGAAGGCAAGCCAGGCGTCGGTGCGGAACAGCGTGTTACCAGCGCGGTCCACATACCGGTAGCCCTTATCGTCGTTGATTGCAAGAAGCCCTTCGTGAAACTCACCGCCGGAAGTGTCGCCCTTCGGAAGAGTTGGTTGGAGGACCACCTTTCCAGAAGAATCGATGTATCCGGCTTTTCCATTTCGAACAACACGGAACAGGGGGTCCGCCGGCCTGCTTCGTATGGCCCAAATGACGTAGCTCCATGAGCAGGCGCTCACGATTGGCACGAAAACCAAAACGCCTACAACGAACCAACTGATGATCCAAGCCATGCGAAAGTGGGCAGCGCCGCTCATGATCCGTCTCATCGCACACCATCATAAATCGGAGATTGCGGTATTCGTTGGGCGCGACGTGTGTGCTCATTGCGGATCGTTCCATCGAAGAACTCCTTGGCAGCTAAGGTGGCGTTGGCGCCGGAGCGGCGAATGATGGCGGGGAGTTCTTCAGATGGCGCGGAGGGAAGATTCCCGCAAGGTGAGAGAAGAGCAGGAGCGCTGGCGGCGACAGCGGGCAGATCAGCATTGCTTTGATCGGTCCCGGTCATGCTCACCTACCCGTCGGTTCCAGGCGTCGCAGGGACAACCTTGCGGCGCAACGTGTCGGCTTCGCAATGGCCGCAGCGGACTCACCGTCGCTGTCATCAGACTCGCCGCTCATTGCGCTGCCTCCGCGATCAATTGGTCGTAGAGCTTTTGCGACAGGTGAAAATTCGTCTTTCTGAGACGATCCAGCGCGTCTTTAAGATTGACTGTGCCGATGCGGGCAGCCGCACGCAGAACGCCCACGGTGCCAGTGACGCGGAGATGCCGGCGCTCCGCCTCGCGGCGGCCCGTCAGGTCATCCATTGTCAACTCATCGGCTTTCAGTTCCTCAGCCAGCAGAATCGCTTCGCGTTCGCCAGCATGGATTCGGACGTGCATCAAATCAATATCCGGCTGCCCAACGGGCGTCGCTATCTCAAGCCATGCGGGAGGCTGCGAAACCCACGCCCTGACGATATCGGGCGCGCCTTCACGGCTTAATTCTTTACAGACTAATAGGAGGAACCACGACACGCGCATAGAGCGCCGGTAATATCTCCACCTCTCCGATCCAGATCAAATAATTCAGTGGGCTGGTATCGGCGATGACGATCATCCACGAAGCTCGCGGGTGGCTTCCATTTCCGCGCGGGTTTTCAGCGCCACACTCAATGCGGTCTCCGTGTCGCGCTCGATGTCTTCCATGGTCATGTGCATGTACGTGCCGTGCTCCTTGAGGAAGCCGTGTACATCAAAACGAGACTCGAACCCGAGGAGTTGCTGAACGTCGTACTCGGACAAGCGCTCACTGCGATAGCCTTCGAGCGCCATCGCTTCAAGGGCCGCGCGTGCCGGGTCCTGATTGGGGGCGACCACGTTCGGAATGTTGTCCGGGATGTCGAGAGCAATATGCATGGGTGCGTCCTTCCTTCTGATTTTACCGCCCCGGTATGCGACCACGTTCTGCGACTTGAGGAATCACAAGATCTACGACGTGGTGCCGGGCCGCAGTGAGGCCTCTCTGGAAAGCTATCTGGCCAGGCTGGAAGGCAAAGATCGGGTCGAGATGATCTGTATGG
>CAIUOG010000098.1 GCA_903900705.1 uncultured Acidobacteriia bacterium | reverse complement strand
CTGTCCACCCTGATCCAGTAGCCCGCTGGCGAGCGTTAACACCTTCTTGTAAACCGAAGCATATCTTGTGAAGCGGGGCAGCGCTTGCCGATCATGAAAGACAATGCTTCTTGGTAAGAGCTCGCAATCCGAACAGGCGCTCGTACTGACCTCGTTCAGCCTGCTGTTTCTGTTTGCCACTATTGGCCTCGCGGTGGATCTGGGCTGGGCGTACTATCTGAAGCTCCGCGTCCAGACCGCCGCGGATGCTGCCGCGACTGCCGCCGCGGTCTATGCCAACACAAACGGAGACGTGTGTGGCGTCGGGTCGGTCTCCTGCGGCACAACCTATACCTGCGTTGGCACCACTCCGCCGACAACCTCGCTGGAGGCCGGTTGCCTGTACGCTACCCAGGATGGCCCGCCCACCATGTCCGCCACCATGATCGAGAACAACACGGCGCCGCCCGGAGTTACCGGCAACACTCCCAGCATGTGGATTAAGGCAACCGTCTCGACCAGCGCCCACAACTTCTTCCTGTTCGGCTCCGGCTACAAGATCGCCAACGTGTCGGCCCAGGCAATTTCCGGCATCACGACGGTTCCGGGCTCCAGCTGCATCTACGTACTGAGCGGTTCGGCCGCCGGCGCGCTGTCGGTTACCGGCAGTTCGAACGTAACGACAAATAGCTGCGGAATCTACATCAACTCCTCCAGTTCGACGGCGTTGACTGTAACCGGATCTTCCCATGTGACGGGCAACTTCATCAACGTGAAAGGAGGCGCAACCATCACGGGATCGTCTTCCACAAGCCCCGCGCCGACCACTGGCGCCGGCGCCGTTACAGATCCGCTGGCGTCTCTGCCCGCTCCCACTTTTACAACGTCCTGCGACGCTGCTCATACGCACTACAGCCTTGGCAACAGCAACACCGCGGCTCTCAGCCCGGGTGTGTATTGCGGCGGAATCACGGTAACGGGATCCTCCACACTGACGCTGAATTCCGGCATCTACATTCTGCTGGGTGGCGGCCTCAACATCAGCAACTCCGGCATTCTGAATGCGCCGCACGTGATGTTCTACAACACCGGGAACAGCACCTATCCCATCGCGCCGGTTCTGATCAACGGTTCGTCGACCGTGAACCAGACGGCTCCGACCACGGGCACCTACCGGGGTGTGGCCTACTTCCAGGACCGGACGCAGACGTACTCGACTCATAACGCCATCGCGAACTCCGGGACCGGGAACATCACCGGGACTTACTACTTCCCCACCACCGCCTTCGACTTCACCGGTTCCACGGCAGCGTCCACTTATGCCGCGTTCGTGGCGAACACGGTCGCGGTGACAGGCAGCAGTACCCTGCAAAACGACCCGACCGGCAACTACACCGGTCTCTCAAAAACGTCCTCGACGCTGATTCAGTAGCTCGACGCTGATTCAGTAGCTCGACGCTAGGCCAGAAGGTCTTTCACAACCGTGCCATGGACGTCCGTAAGGCGGAAATCACGGCCCTGGTAGCGGTACGTGAGCTTCGTGTGATCGATACCCAGGCAATGCATCAGGGTCGCGTTCATGTCATGCACGTGCACCTGGTTTTCCGTGATGTTGTAGCTGAAGTCGTCGGTCGCGCCATAGGACAGGCCGCCTTTGATGCCTCCGCCGGCCATCCAGACGGAGAAGCAGCGCGGGTGGTGATCCCGGCCATAGTTCTCCGGTGAGAGATTGCCCTGGCAATAGACGGTGCGACCGAATTCGCCACCCCAGATCACCAGGGTGTCGTCGAGCATGCCGCGCTGTTTCAGGTCCTGAATCAGAGCCGCGGAGGGCTGATCGGTGTCTTTGCATTGCGGCGGCAACTGGCGCGGAACCCCTTCGTGGTGATCCCAGCCCATGTGATAGAGCTGGATGAACCGGGAGCCCCGTTCGGCGAGGCGTCGCGCCAGAATGCAGTTCGAGGCGTACGTGCCCGGCGTGCGGGAATCCGGGCCATAGAGTTCAAACGTGGAGGCTGGTTCCTTTGAAAGATCCGTCAGTTCGGGCACCGAGGTCTGCATCCGGTAGGCCATTTCGTACTGGCGGACGCGGGTGACAATTTCCGGGTCGCCAAAGTCTTTCAGGTTCAGCTCATTGAGCGCACGGATGTCATCGAGCATGGAGCGGCGGACCTTCGCGTCCACTCCTGGCGGGTTGGAGAGATAGAGCACCGGGTCGCCTTCAGAACGGAACTTCACGCCCTGATAGGCGCTGGGCAGGAAACCGCTGCCCCACAGTCGGTCGTAGAGAGGCTGATCCACGCGGCGGCCGGTGCCGCGCGAAATCATGACGACGAAGGCCGGCAGGTCGTCAGTCTCGCAACCCAGCCCATAACTCACCCAGGAGCCGAAGCAGGGACGCCCCGCGACCTGGCTGCCGGTCTGAATAAACGTGATGGCGGGATCGTGATTAATCGCCTCAGTGAACAGGCTCTTCACCACGCAGATGTCATCGGCGATCTTCGCCGTGTGCGGCAGCAATTCGCTGAACCAGGCCCCGCCTTTGCCGTGCTGCGCGAATTTGTAGACGGAGGGCGCGACCGGGAACTTCTTCTGGCCGGACGTCATGCCTGTGAGCCGCTGCCCGTTGCGGATGGAATCGGGCAGATCTTCGCCGTAACGCTTAACCAGGGCGGGCTTGGGGTCGAAGAGGTCCATCTGCGACGGCGCGCCGGACTGGTGCAGGTAGATAACGCGCTTCGCTTTCGGCGCAAAGTTGGGGAAGCCGGGAAGGCCTTTGGCGGCGAAGGCATTGGGCGTCAGCAAAGAACCCAGGGCAGCGGCGCCGATGCCGGTGGCGGCCCTGCCAAAGAGCTGCCGCCTGGTGAGCATGAGCTCTCGTTCACGAATCGGATTGGCTGGGCTGCTCATTGGCGCGTAATCACCTCATCGAGATTCAGAATCACGCTCGCGACGGTGGTGTAAGCCGCGAGTTCCGCCGTATCCAGTTTTTTATTGCGGGGGGATTCGCCGGCGGAAAGCACCTTCTCCGCGGCGGGGCGATCCGACTGGTATCGCGCAAGCCTCTGGCTGAGGCCCTTTTCGAGAACGCTGACCTCCTCCGGCTTTGCGGGCCGGGACGTGGCCAGGCGCAGCCCCCAGGCGAGCCGTTGGCGCGGATCGGCGCCACCCTCCGTCATCATGCGCTCGGCGAGTTTGCGGGCGGTCTCGACATACATCTCGTCATTCAGCAGCGCGAGTGCCTGCAGCGGCGTGGAACTCATCTGGCGGCGAACCACGCAGAACTCCCGCGTAGGCGCGTCGAAGACCATCAGCGAGGGTGGCGGGACCGTGCGTTTCCAGTAGCTATAGACGCTTCGACGCCAGAGGTCTTCGCCTTTGGAGCGCTCGAAAAGCTTGCGACCGGGGAAGGCGGAAAGCTGCTCCCACAGGCCATCGGGCTGGTACGGCTTCACGGATACGCCGCCCATCTTTTCGCTCAGTAAACCAGAGATGGAAAGCTGTTCATCGCGAATCATTTCCGCGGGGAGACGGACGCGGGGCCCCCGCGCGAGCAGGCGGTTTTCCGGGTCTTTCTCGCGGAGTTCGGGAGTAACCATGGAACTCTGCCGGTAGGTGGCTGAGGTAACGATGAGCCGCTGCATCGCTTTGATATCCCAGCCGGAGCGGATGAATTCCGTCGCCAGCCAGTCCAGCAGTTCCGGGTGACTGGGCGCTTCTCCCTGCGAACCGAAGTCTTCCACAGTTTTGACGATGCCGGTGCCGAAGTACATCTGCCAGTAGCGGTTCACGGCGACCCGGGCAGGCAGGGGATTCGCGGGATCCATCAACCAGTTCGCCAGCGTCAGCCGGTTGCGCGGCGCGCCTTCGGGCAGCGGCGGCAGAAAGGCCGGGACAGCGGGAGTGACCTTATCGCCGGGCTTGTCGTACGAACCGCGCGTGAGCACGAACGTATCGCGCGGCGTGGCCAGTTCAGACATGACCATGGTGGTGGGGATTTTGTTTTCAATCCGGGTGCGCTCGCCTTCCAGCTTTGCCACTACTTCCGCCTGCACGCGACGTTCGAGGGGGTGGGTGACGAAGTATTTCGTGAGCGCGTCGGCATCCTTCTTTTCGCGGGCCTCGGGCGCGGTGGCGAGGATCTTTGCCATGTCTTCCGGCATCACCTCCGGATATTCGGAGTCTGTGACGGAGACGCGGAATCTGCCCACAGGCGCGCCTTCATATTCATTGCCAATGCGGATTGTCCAGGGCGCGCCATCGGTGAGCCGCGTGGTTTCGATAACGGCGTAATGCGGCTTGTTGGTTTCCGGATTCAGACCCCAGCCGCGCTTCAACTGGTCGGCGGGGCGCACCACGAGGTTGAGTTCGGATTCCTCCGATTTGAAATCGGCGGTGATGCGGGCGAGATCCACCTTGCCTTTCGCGGTCTTCACCTCAAAGAGCGTGACGACGCCCTTGCCGCCTTCGCCGCGTCCGGAACCGCCACCGGGCAGACTGGGGTCGGGCAGCAGTTCCAGCCGGAACGCCGTGATGTTGCGGAGTTTGGTATCGACACTGATCTCGTACATCGAGGAGGCCGGTATGGGGCCGCCTGCCAGTACGGAACCATCGGGCAGGACGCGGAGGGTGACGCCGTTGTCCGCCTTCACCGCGGCAGGCGTGAGGACCTGCCAGGCAGGTTGCTGCGCGAGCGCGCGAACCTCCCACGCGGGCTGTTGCGCGGCGAGGCTCCGATCAAGATCAGCCAGCTTCTTCCGGGCCTCTTTGAGTTCGGCCTCTTTCGCGGCGAGTTGCGCGTCCAGTTCCGGCGAGGGGAGTTTCAGGAAGGGCTTGAAGTTGCCGCGTCCATCGCGCGGGCCCCCATTGCCGACCTCGTCCACGTTGTTGAAGAAGGCATAGAGGCTGTAGAAATCGCGGGTGGGAATCGGATCGTATTTGTGATCATGGCAGCGGGCGCAGCCAACGGTGAGACCCAACCACACGGTGCCAAAGGTGCTGACGCGGTCCACCAGATTCTCGGCCTGAAACTCCTCTGCAATGCTGCCGGTTTCGGAGTTGATGCGGTGGTTGCGCTGGAAGCCGGTGGCGATTTTGTCTTCGAGCGTGGCGTTTGGCAGCAGGTCACCGGCGATCTGCTGAATGGAGAACTTGTCGTAAGAGATGTTTTTGTTGAACGACTGAATAACCCAGTCGCGCCACGGCCACATCTCCTTTTCGGGGTCGACCTGATAGCCGTGCGTGTCGGCGTAGCGGGCCGCGTCGAGCCAGTCCACAGCCATCCGCTCGCCGTAATGCGGAGAGGCGAGGAGGCGATCGACAGCCTTCTCATAGGCATCCGGAGAATTGTCGGCGAGGAAGGCATCGAGTTCGGCCAGTGTGGGCGGCAGGCCCGTGAGGTCAAAGGAAACGCGGCGGAACAGGCGGGCGCGGTCGGCCTCCGGGGAGGGTTTGAGGTTCTCCCGTTCGAGGCGGGCGAGGACGAAGTTGTCGATGGGGTTTCGGACCCACGACGTATTGCGAACGGCGGGCGCGGCCGGACGAACCGGTGGCGAGAAGGACCAGTGGGACTGCCATTTGGCGCCCTGATCGATCCAGGCGCGCAGGGTGCCGATTTCCTTTTCAGTGAGCGGCTTGCGGTCCGAGTAAGGCGGCGGCATGCGCAGCGCGGCGTTCTGCGGGGCTACGCGCTTCAGGATCTCGCTGGCGGCGGCGTTGCCGGGAATAACGGGGATGTGCGCCCCGCGCGCCTTCTTCGCGCCTTCTTCAGTATCCAGGCGGAGGCCGACTTTGCGATTGCCTTCGTCGGGACCGTGACAGGAAAAGCAGCGGTCGGAGAGGATGGGTCGGACATCGCGACCAAAGTCGATGGGCGGCTCCGCGGCGGCGAGTGCAAAGGAGGCGGCGCAGAGGGGCAGGGCAAGACGGAGACGCATGGCTTCAGTTAACGATTATGTCTGTTTGATTATGACGCGTTTTGGGCGCGGGTTGGGCAGAAGCGCAAACCAACCCGCGCGGACCTCGGGAAATCAGGGTTTCGGACTAGAAACTGATCTTCCCGGAGATCTGAATGAGGCGCGGGAAGTTTTGTTGTCCCACCGGGAGCATGCCAAAACGGGCGTCGGTGTAGGTCGTGTCCGGGGCGCCGTAGAGCGGGTGATTGAAGAGATTGAATGCCTCCGCGCGCAGGTTGAACTTCCAGCGATCTGTGATGACAAATGTCTTCGCGCCGGCGAGGTTGATGGTCAGATTGTCTGATTGGCGAAGCCAGCCGTACCGGTCGGGCGCGGTGCGCAGCGTGAAACTGGCGCGTCCCTTATAACAGGTCTTGTCGTTGTTGAACCAGTGATCATGAGTCTGGTCTGTAACGGTCAGGAATGTACAGGAAAACAGCGCATCGATACCGTTGACCGGATTTCCCGACGTGAAGCGATAAATCCAGTTGAGTGTCCAGCCACTGATCGCCTGATCGACGATGCGATTCGGGTGGGGCAGAAAATGCCGCCCCTTCCCCACCGGGACATCCCAGACACCGGACCACGAGATATTCTGCGGCTTATCGTATCCCACCAGTTCGTGCACCGGGGTCTCCGACAAATCCCAGTTGTTCAGGCGATTGGCCGTCTGGAAGTTTTTCGAGAACGTATAGGAGAACACCACCGTCAGAGACCCCAGCAGATCCGCGCCGCCGCGACTGCCAAAGCGCCGGTCCGCACGCAACTGCAGCCCGTCGTAACGGTATCTCGCCCAGGGATTCGTGCTGATGGTAACACCGTTAAAGAGAGGCAGGGGATAGTAGAGATCCTGCGCCGGAATCGTGACGCCCGCGCCGAAGGTGGAATTCTTCGGCAGAATTCCGTAGAACGGATTGGGCACGGTGCGGGTGAGAAACGTATTGGTCTTCTGCCCCTGCAGAAAAATATTGTACGGAAGATAGTCCGAGTTATACGGCATGGTGTCGTGATTGGTGATGCTGCCCGCATACGACACGTCGAACAGCGTGTTCCAGAACGAACGGTGCTGCAGGCCGAAGGAGTACTGGAAGGTGCGGGGGATGGGGCGCTGGCTGCCATCAAAACTCACAGCATTGCCGATGTTGGTGAGGAGCCCGAGCGTACTGCCGGAAGGAGAAATGATGCCGTTCGGAAAAGGATTGGCAAGCGAGTAGGGCCCGTTCATGGCGCCCTGCAGCGCGGCGGGAGTGATGCCGCCATCGAGCGATGCCTGATAGGCGGTCTGCTGGCTGAAGCCATCGGTATAACCGGTCTGCGTGGCGGTGCGGTGATAGATTCCAAAGCCACTGCGAAGCACGGTGGTTTTGTGCAGCGACCAGGCGACGCCGATGCGAGGCTGCAGGTTACTCAGGTCGGTATCGTAGGTCCGGCGCGGGCCACCAGGCAGGACAAACGTCTTGCCGCCCGTGAGCACGGCGGGCGCGGGCGGGTACGGATAGATGTTCGCCGGATTGGCGTCGTAGGCCGCTTTATTGGCATTCCAGACGGAGAGAATCTGATCGCTCAGCGGATTCTTCGCGGTATAGCTGAAGCCCGTATCCACGCGGTTGAAACGCTCCACCCAGGGGAACTGGATGTCGTAGCGGAGCCCGAGGTTCAGTGTCAGATTGCGGGTGACGCGCCAATCGTTCTGAACAAAGATGCCGGCGTAGGGCCAGGTGCGATAGTACGTGTCGTTCCAGTCGGCAAGCCCGGTTCCCGGCGCACCCAGCAGAAGGTCGGCAATTCCGGCGCCATCGCCCGCGCTGGTGGCGCGCAGCGGGTATTGCTGGGTAACGGAACGGTTGAAGCCGAACTGGCCGGTGGCGCGGCCAATGCTACCCGAACCGCGCATAGCGTAGATGAGATCCAGGCCGTATTTGATGGTCATCTTCCCGTGCGAAACGGTGAGAGATGGCGCGAGGTTCCACTGGTTGTCCGTACTCCACGTGAAGATATTGGCGGAATTGCCGAACAGGTCTGAGAACTGATCGAGCGTGACGCGGGGAGGAAAGCCGGAGGAACTGGTGGGCGCCTGTGGGGCGTTGGTGATGCCGAGATCTTTCGCCGTAAGGCCGGAACTGAGCTGCGCATCGGGGAAGTAGGCGGTGAAGCGTCCGAATGACAGGCGCACATCGAAGATCGACGACGCGTTCACCAGGCGCGTCCAGGAAGCGATGACATTGAAGTTGGTCCGCTGCGACCCGATGTTGCCGGCTGCCGCGTCGCCGGGGATTCCCGTGGAGTTGCGATACTCCTGGCCATGCTGAAAGGTGCCCGTGAAATAGACACGGTCCTTCTCACTGAACATGTGGTCCCAGCGGGCGATCGGCTGATTGTAATAGTATTTGCCGGTGCTGTTGGAATAGACGAAATTCTGAGTCAGTCCCACCGTATTGGGCGTGGGGTAATACGAGAGAATCTTCTGGGCAATCGGGTTGATTCGGCTCGGGGGAATCACATCGCCCGGAAACGCCTTGCGGATATAAGGGCTGGAGCAGGTACCGCTGACGCTGACTTTATCCACGCACGACGTGACCGTGAGCGGATCGTAGATGGTCCATTTGTAGTTGCTGAAATGCTGCCCATCGCGCAGATCGGCAGGCGGGACACTGGCGACCACCGGGAAGGGAACGCGCTCCTGAAAGCCTTCGAAGCTGAAGAAGACGAAGTCTTTATCCTTGCGGAGCTTGCCGCCTGCCGTGCCGCCGAACTGATTCGTAATATGCTTGCCCCGGGGCGCGCCCACCTGGTTGTTCTGCGTATAGTTGGCATCGAGCGCGGAATTCCGGATGAAATCAAACAGCGTGCCGTGCCAGGCGTTGGAGCCCGACTTGAGAGTGGTATTCACGCTGCCGCCGCCGGTGCGGCCAATGGAGGCATCGTAGGTATTGGTCATCACCTTGAACTCCTGAATCGCATCCACATTCGGCGCGATCTGCCAGCTGCCGGTGAGGCTCACGGGCGCGCCGTTCAGGCTGAAGCTGTTGGTGCCGGAGAGTCCGCCGTTCATTACATAGGAGCCATTGGAATCCCAGCCGCGGGTTCCGGAAAAGCCGCTGGAACCGAACTGCTCCTGGGTAAACAGAACCCCGGGCGCGAGGTCCATCAGCATGTAGACCTGGCGACCGTTGAGGGGAAGTTCCGAGGTCTGGGTGGAATCGAAATTGAGGCCGCCGGAGGCATCGCCCGTCTGCAGCGGGGACGCCTCGGCCATCACGGTTACCGTGTCGGAAACGCTGCCGACTTCCAGAATCAGCGGCAGATCCAGCTTTTCCGCTACCAGCAGCGTGATGTTTTCCCGGCGCAGCTTATTGAACCCGGTGGCGGTGATCTCGATGTCGAAGGTACTGGGCTGCAGATAAGGCAGCGTAAAAAAGCCTTCGTTGTTGGTGGTGACCACGCGCACCTGATTGGTGCTGCGCTGTGTGGCCCTCACGACAGCGCCGATGACGGCGGCGCCACTGGGGTCCGACACCTGGCCGCTGATCGTCGCCCGAAAATCCTGCGCGGACAGAACCCCCGCGCACACCAATGCTGTGGAAACAAGAATGTAACGGTGCATAATCCCCTCAGATCTGCTTCGGGGATTATACCGTTAATTCTCGATGGGCGTCTTTTCCACGTGATCAATAACCAGGACTTCCACCGGGATTTTCTTTGGCTCCAGTTTCAGGCCCAGTTGCTCCTGAATGGCGGTGAAGAGATTGGCGGGGGCTTCGGCGTCCGCGGGCGGCGCGGGGGCACCTTCCGCGCCGGGAGGCGGGCCGCCACGTCCGGCGAGCATGGGCATGCCGCCCATCATGCGGCCGTTTTGTTCGGGTTCAAAGATCAGTTCGAAATCGTATTTTGCGGTGAGGCCCGTGTTATCCACCACGGCGCGGTCGAGTTGGCGCTCCAGGCTTTCAGCAAGTTGAGACATCGGCATGGAAGAAGCGGAGATCTTCATCCTGCCGGGCATCATCATCATGCGCATGCCGCGACCGCGACCGGCAGCCTGCGGGAAGCCATCTTTTCCCATCGCCATGCGGCCCTGAGGCGGGCCTTTCATTTCCGGTTCGGGTGACGCGGGATCTTCCGGCGCGGCCTCCTTCAGCTTCGGTCCGGCCTTGCCAACCACCAGCGAGTAGGCTTGCAGATCTTTCTTTTCGCGGTGCAACGTCAGACCGAAGCGGTCGGCCAGAAGGTTCTGCAGCATCACGCGGAACTGCTCTTTGGTGGTACCAGGCGGCACCTTCGCGGTCATATTAAAGCGTTCGGAATCCAACAGGGCGGAGCCGGAAATCTGATAACTCTTCACACCATAGGCTTCGCCGAGCACCATCCGGAGATTCACGAATTCGTAGTTGAGACGAGCGGGGTCCGGCGTGCCGGGGCCACCACCCATCCCCACCCGGATCATGTTACCGGAAGGCGGCGGCGCGGGCTTGACGGACGCGACTTCGAATTCCAGCCTCGGCCCCGGGGTCTGAGCCCCGGCGACGAAAGCGGCCAGGAAGAGCAGGAACAGGTTGCGCATTGGATTCACTGACGTCTTTGCTTTCCGAATGGTGCGAAAGTTCCCGAAATTTTAGAGGGGCGGCTCCATCGGCAGCGCGAGAGGCGGTTCGCGCAGGAAGTCAAGCTTGCTCATCTGCTCGGTCGCCTCGCGGATGGCGAGTTCCGAGGTGGATTCCACGGTGATGACGAACGGCAGATCGTGCTTGGTGTCGCACGGAAGCTGCAGCACGGCTTCAAGCCCGATGCGCTTGGACGCGAGGATTCCGGCCAGTTCGGCTATGATGCCGGGGCGATCGTCCACACGAAAACGCAGATAGTAGGGACGGTGCTGCTGTGTGATGGAAACGGGTCGGTATACACCCAGGCGCTCATGCGCAAAGGGGGAAACACGCTCCGGGCTGCCGCTGCGGATTTCACGCGCCACGCGCATCAGATCGCTGACCACCGCAACCCCCGTGGGGTTGGGGCCTGCGCCGCGCCCGTAGTAGAACGTGTCCGCGCCAAAATGTCCCTTCACCCAGACAGCGTTATAGGCGCCTTTGACGCCGGCGAGGATGGTCGATTGCGGGATCAGCGCCGGTCGCACCGAAAGCATCAGGCCACGTTCCGTCTGCTGCGCAGAGCAGACCAGACGGATAGTGTGGCCCAGTTGGTGGGCGTAGTCGAAATCCTGCGCGGTGATGCGGCGAATGCCTTCGACGAAGATGTCACCCGGAGTAATTCGTTCGCCAAACGCCAATGCCGAAAGAATCGCCAGCTTGGAGCGGGCGTCGTAACCATCCACATCGGCGGTGGGATCGGCCTCCGCGTAACCCAGAGCCTGGGCTTCCGCCAGAACCTGATCGAAGGAGTCGCCGCGGCGCTCCATTTCGGTGAGAATGTAGTTGCTGGTACCGTTCAAAATGCCGGCAATGGCGACGATGCGGTCGCCCGAAATTCCTTCCCGGAGCACCGTGTGGATGGGAATCCCGCCGGCGACGCTGGCTTCCATCGCGAGGTTAATGCCGGCCTTGATGGCGCGGTCCCAGATATCGGCGCCTTCGAGAGCCATCAGCTCTTTATTGGCGGTAATGATGGATTTTCGGTTGGCGATTGCGCCATCCAGCATCTCTTTCGCCACGCCCGTGCCGCCGACCAGTTCCACCACCACATCGACCTCGGGGTGAGTCACAACGTCGCGCCAGTCGGCCGTGCGCAGTGCGTCGACAGGCACGTCCGGCAGATTCAGGGAAGCCACGGAGCGGCTGCAGACGGCGGCCACGCGGAGCCGGAAGCCGAGCTTTTGAGCGATCTGCTCAGCATTTGTGTTGAGGATCGCCAGCGCGCCGGAGCCGACATTGCCGAGCCCGATCACGCCAACATTGACATCTTTCATCGCTTTTTATGATAGCGATGCGGCGTTATCATAAACGGTGTGGCGGAAATCACCAGACGCGCGGGAGTGAAGCGGGCCGTGATCGCGCTGGCTCCGGCGGCCATTGCCGCGCGACTGCTGCCCGCCCAGGCCGTGAACTCCCACCAGGACCAGTTTCCGATTCCGGGCGTTCATGACACCGGCGACCATCTGCCCAACGGCAAATCCCAGCGGGACGAGATTCTGAAGGCGGAATATGAGCAGAATCTGAAGGACGCCCGGGAACTGGCGGATCAGGCGAAGGCCTTTGAGCTGGATCTGGAGAAGAGCGACCGGTTTGTACTGTCCGTGGGGCTGCTCAAGAAGCTGGATGAGATGGAGAAGCTGACGAAGCGGATCCGCGGGCGGATGCGGCGGTAAGAACCCGGGTTTCAGCCATACGCTAGAATCGGGTCGATGGCCCTGACAATCGTCAAATCGCAGCTCATGAGCGCATCGGAGATCGATCGCACTCTTGTTCGCCTCGCCCATGAAATTCTGGAACAGACCAAAGACCTGAATCAGCTGGCCTTTATCGGGATCCGCCGCCGCGGCGTTCCCCTGGCTCAGCGCCTCGCGGCGAAGATTGCTTCGCTCGAAAACCGTGAGGTTCCGGTCGGCATCCTCGACATCAACCTGTACCGGGACGACCTGAGCACGGTGGGTCCGAAACCCCAGCTCAACGCCACCGAAATCCCGTTCGATGTCACCGGGAAAGACATCATCCTGATGGATGATGTTCTCTACACCGGCCGCACGATTCGTGCCTCGCTCGATGCGCTTTTCGACCATGGACGCCCCTCGCGCGTGCAGCTTCTGGTGCTGATCGACCGCGGCCACCGGGAGTTGCCCATTGAGGCCCGTTACGTGGGCCGCACCGTGCAGACCTCCGATGTTGAGATCATAGAAGTGAAGTTCCGTGAAATCGACGAGATGGAGAAAGTGCTTCTCTGCGAACGGGCTTCTGAAACAGCCTGATTCATGTCCGCACCAGTCACGTCCGCTAAAACCGCAGGTCTGCTCGGTATTGAAAACCTTGACCGGACCGAAATCGAAGAGATTCTGGAAAGGGCTCGTTTTTTTCAGCCACTTCCCAATGAGACCTACCGCCGCCTGGAGGTTCTGAAGGGCAAGACGGTCGTCAACCTGTTCTTTGAAGCGTCCACGCGCACGCGCGTCAGCTTTGAGATCGCGGCGCGGCGCCTGGGGGCGGAAACCATCACCATCGCGGCGCAGGGTTCCAGCGTCTCGAAAGGCGAATCGCTGGTGGATACCCTGAACACCCTCGCCGCTATGCGGCCTCACGCCATCGTGATGCGGCATGCGGCTTCCGGCGCGCCGATGTTTCTGGCCCGGCACCTGCATATCCCGATCGTGAACGCCGGCGACGGGCTGCATGAGCACCCCACCCAGGCGCTGCTGGACGCCCGCACGATTCTGGACCACCGGCCTTCGCTTTCCGGCCTGCGCGTCGCCATCATCGGCGATATCGCCCATAGCCGCGTCGCGCGGTCCAACGTCCATCTGCTTTCGAAGTTCGGCGCGGACATCGTGCTCTGCGGTCCGCCATCATTGCTGCCCCGCGAACTGGCGAATCTGGCGCCGGGCGTCAGCCTCGCGTTTCGGATGAAAGAGGCAATTCAGGGCGCGGACGTCATCATGATGCTGCGCGTGCAACTGGAGCGGCAACATGAAGCGCCCATGTCCGCCGGAGAGTATTTCCGCTTCTACGGCCTGCGCCTCGAACACCTCGCGCTGGCAAAACCGGATGTGATCGTGATGCACCCAGGCCCCATCAATCGGGGGCGCGAACTGAGTTCGGAAGTGGCGGACAGCCAGCGTTCCGTGATTCTGAATCAGGTGGAAAACGGCGTGGCGGTGCGCATGGCGGTACTCGAACGGATATTAAGCTGATGAGTTCACTTCTGATTACCGGCGGACGCGTGATCGACCCCGCTTCGGGCTTCGACGCAACTGCCGACGTACTGATTCGCGACGGAAAAATTGAAGCGGTTGGCGTCGGGCTGCAGGCCGACGGCATTGCTGTTCTCGATGCCGGCGGCGCGGTGGTCGCGCCAGGCTTTATCGACATGCACGTGCACCTGCGGGAGCCCGGCATTGAGCACGCCGAAACCATTGAAACCGGCGCAAAAGCAGCGGCTGCGGGCGGCTTCACCACCATCTGCTGCATGGCGAACACCATCCCGGTGAATGACAGTGCGACCGTCACCAGCTACATCATCCAGCGGGCTCGCGAAGTAGCGCCGGTGAACGTCTTCCCCATTGGCGCGATCACGAAGGGCAGCCTGGGCGAGGAACTGGCCGCAATCGGATCGATGCACAAGGCTGGAATCGTGGCAATTTCAGACGATGGCCGCCCGGTGATGAATGCCCGCGTCATGCGTCGCGCCATGGAACTGGCCCGCGCGCTGGATATCCCGGTGATCGACCACTGCGAGGACCTCAACCTGAGCGCCGGCGGCGACATGCACGAAGGCGATCAATCCGTACGGCTTGGCCTGGGCGGAATTCCCTCTTCTTCCGAGGATGTGATGGTGGCCCGCGATCTGCTTCTCGCCGAACTGACGGGCGCGCGTTTCCACGTGGCGCATCTTTCCACACAGCGTTCGGTCGCGATGGTGGCCTTCGCCAAGAGCAAAGGCATGGCGATCAGCTGTGAAGTGACGCCGCACCATTTCGCGATCACCGACGATGAGCTTTCGAGCTACGACAGCAACTTCAAGATGAAGCCGCCGCTGCGGTGCCATCCCGATGTGGAAGCCATCATCGAAGGCATCGCCTCCGGCGTGGTGGACGCCATCGCGACCGACCATGCCCCGCATGCCGGCAGCGAAAAGATGCAGGAGTTTGAGCGCTGCCCCTTCGGCATCACCGGTCTTGAAACCGCCATCGGCCTCTCGCTGGATGAGCTGGTGCATAAAAACCGCATCACCGTGACCCGCCTGGTGGAGCTGTTCACCACGGGCCCCGCCAACATTCTGAAACTCGACCGGGGCACGCTGAGGCCCGGCGCGCACGGAGACGTGACCGTGTTCGATCTCGACACGGAATGGACCTTTGATGTGCAGCAATCCTGCTCGAAAAGCCGCAACTCGCCGTTTCACGGACGGCGCTTCCGGGGCGGTCCCGTGGCAACCGTCGTGGGGGGAAAAATCGTATGGAAAAGAGAGCAATAACCGTCAGCCAGGCGAAGCGTTTCGGGCTGATCGGCCTCGCAATTCTGGTCTTTGCACTGTTGGCGGGGTCGCGCTGGGCGGCCTCGCTGCTGATTGAGTACTCCTGGTGGAATGAGATCGGGCAGGTGCATACCTGGATTGATCTGTACGCCTACTCCACACTGCCGGTAGCCGTGGCGTGCATGCTGGCATGGTTTGTTCTGCTCATCGCACATTCCCGCGGCGTGAAGTTCGCAGGCGGGCAGGTGAGCGATTACCCGCTGTATTCCCGACTTTCCTCCGTGGTGCTGCTGGGCCTTTCGTTCTTTGTGGCGGATGCAGGCATCGACAACTGGACCGTGCTGCGCTTCGCCGGCAGTCGGGCGCTCAGGGGCGTGGAAAACTTCCACGATCCCGTCTTCGGGATGCCCTCCACGTTCTATCTTTTCGACCTGCCTTTCTGGGATGACCTGCGCGGCTTTCTGTTTGCTCTGGTGATTGTCGCGATCCTCGTTTACTGGCTGACGGCCCGTGCCTGGCAGTTGCGGTTTACGCTGCCCGAGCTTCGCACCGGGCAGATCGACCTTTCCATCTTCCATCTCTCCGGCGGCCTTGAATCACAATTTCTCCGGGGCGCTGGTTCGTTTTTTCTGGTGGCGCTCGCCTGCAAATATTACCTCGGCCGTTTCGAGATGGTCTGGAATCAGCACCGCTTCATGGTGGGCGTCGACTATACCGACGACCACTTCGCGCTGCCGCTTTACTGGGTGGTGATTGGCGCGCTGCTCGTGGGAGCCGTGCTGGTGTTGCTGCGCCGCTGGATCCTCGCCGGCGCGCTGGTCGGCGTGAGCATGGCGCTGCTTTTCATCGTGCCGAATATTGCCGGCTCCTTCTATGTGAAGCCCAATGAAATCTCCCTGGAACGGCCGTATATTCAGTCCCACATCGAGGCGACCCGGGCAGCATATGGGCTCTCGGCGCATGTGAAGGAAATCGAGATGCACACCAACCCGGTGGCCTCGATTGATCTGAAGAAGAACGCTCCCCTGCTCGACAACGTGCGCCTCTGGGACTGGCGGCCCTTCCACGACACCGTGACGCAGATGCAGGCCCTGCGGCCCTACTATTCGTTCCACGATACCGACGTGGATCGCTATACAATTGACGGCCAGTACCGGCAGGTGCTGCTCTCGCCGCGCGAACTCGACATCACGCAGTTACCCGGCACGCAATCGAGCTGGATCAATCCGCATTTCATCTACACGCACGGCTATGGACTGGTGCTGGCGGAGGTCAGCAAGCTCACGCCGGAAGGCCAGCCCGTGAATCTGATCCAGGACATGCCGCCGGTGGTGAAGACGCCCACGCTCAAAGTGGAACGGCCGGAACTCTACTATGGCGAACTGCAGCATGAGCCGGTTTTTGTCGATACCGCGCAGCAGGAATTCAATTACCCGCAGGGTTCGGAAAATGCGCAGGTGCGCTATGCGGGTAAAGGCGGATTCCCGGTTTCTTCGCTGCTGATGCGGGCAGCGGCGGCGCTGAATTACGGCGATTCCAACATCATCCTCACCGGCTACCTGACCGATCACAGCCGCATGATGGTGCACCGCCGCGTGCGCGAGCGCCTGCAGACCATGACGCCCTACCTTGACTGGGATAACGACCCCTACATGGTGATCACGCCGCAGGGCCGGCTCGTCTGGATGGTGGATGGCTACACAACATCGGCCTATCACCCCTTCTCGCGTTCGAGTGAAGCTTTCGGCGGAATTAACTATGTTCGCAACGCCGTAAAAGCCACCGTGAACGCCTATGACGGCGAGACGCACATTTATGTGTTCGACGCTGCCGACCCCGTGATCAGCGCGTATCGCACGCTCTTCCCCGCTCTGTTCGAAGATGCCGCGAAAATGCCGGAGTTCCTTCGGTCCCATGCGCGGTATCCGGAGGACCTCTTCCGCGTGCAATCGGAACTCTATCGGATCTACCACATGAAGAATCCGCAGGCGTTCTACAACAATGAGGATTTCTGGGAACTCTCGCGGTATTCCTCCGGCAACGGCGAGCCGAAACCGGTCACCCCGACCTACGTTTTCGCCACCCTGCCCGGCGAGACGAAGCCGGAGTTCATGCTGATGACCACGTTCACTCCTCTTTCCAAGGAGAACCTGATCGGCGTGATGCTGGCCCGCTGCGATGGCCCGAAACTGGGCGAAGTGGTGGTGCTGCAACTCTCCAAGCAGGAACTGATACTGGGCCCCATGCAGATCAATGCCCGCATCAATCAGGACCAGAATATCTCGAAGGATCTGACGCTGTGGAACCAGCAGGGCTCGCAGGTGCTGCAGGGCCAGACGCTGGTGCTGCCGGTGGGCGATACGTTCCTCTATGTTTCGCCGCTCTATCTGCAGGCGACGCAGGCACGCATGCCGCAGCTGAAGAAAGTGGTGCTGGCCATTGGCAACCGGCTGATCTACGCGGATACCTACGAGCAGGCGCTGGCTATGCTGGGCAGCGCGGAAGGCCAGGCCCCCGCCGCGGCGCCGGTCAGCACGAATCCGGTGGCGTCCGCCACGGCGCAGCAGGTGCCCTCGCTCGACCCGCGCATCCAGAGCGTGCGCCAGCACATGCAGAAGTACCGCGAACTGGCCAGCCAGGGCAAGTGGGCGGAAGCCGGGCGTGAGTTGGAGGCGATTCAGAACGAGGTTAACAAATGACAGTAGTGAGGAGCTTGCTGGGAGTCATCGCGGGGTTTGCGGTGTTCGCCGTGATCGTCGGTTTCATCACGCCCATCGCGACGCGTACCTTCGGCGTGGAGAACTTCGAGTCCTTCAGCATGAGCCTGCTTTTCGCGGCACTGGGTTACACCATCGTGGCGGCGACGCTGGGCGGATTTGTGACGGGCGTGATTGCCCGACAGCGGGAACTGCCGCTGGCGGGTACGGTGGGGCTGCTGATGGTCGGCATGGGCTTCATTTCCATGCAGCAACATGGGCTGGCGCGACCCGGCTGGTATGAGATGACCATCGCGGGCTGCGGCCCGGTCTCGGCTCTGTTCGGCGCGGGAATCAGCCGGCTGACCAAGCGCTGAAGCGGAAGATTTCCGGTTTGGCCAGCCGCCGATAATCGGCAATCGGCATGATGATCGAATCCGTGAGCGATGCCGCATTGAAGGCGACCCGCTCGTTTTCAAAAACCGACGGATCTGTGTAGAGCGGGAACGGCAGAATGGGCGCCCCGAACGGCGGCACCGAGCCAGGCACCAGGCCGGTCAGTTGCAGCAACTCTTCGGGCGTGGCGAACCGCGTCTTCTTCGCTCCGAAATGCTGCTTGATGGCGGCGTTATCGAGTTTGCGGTCGGCACTCAGAATGAAGAGGCGGAAGGTCTCGTCGACTTTGATCAGCAGCGCCTTGCCGCCCACGCGCAGTTCCTCGCCGCGTGCGCGGGCGGAGTCCTCTGAAGTACGGGTCGGTTCGTGATGGACTTCGCGGAATGCCACGCCTTCCGCCGTCAGCCATTCCCGGATCCGCTGTAAGAGCATATTCAGCCTTTATACGCTATGAGTTTGCGCGCGGCGTCGATGCCGCTCCGCATCGCGCCATGCACCGTCCCCATATGGCCCGCGGGACAGACCGCTTCCCCCGCGAAACACAACGTGCCGTCCACCGGCTCCGCGAAAGCATACCGGGCCGCCGCGCCATGCACGCGGCCATACGTATATGCGCCGGCTGACCACGGATCCGTTCGCCAGTCATGAAGGAACGTGGCCTCCGGTTCGCCGGGGTCTTCGCCCAGCAACCCCCGCAGGGAATCGAGAGCGGCGCGAATGACTTCGGCTTCGCCCTTTCCCGCGAGTGCATCGGCTTTGGGGCCGGCGGCCCAGCCCGTGATGATTGGCGCGGGGTGGGGGTGCGGGGTCCAGAAAACCGGAAAGGCCCCTTCGCCGTGCAGAAAGCTGAGTTCGGGATGGCGCTGCCAGACGGCCCGGCGGAAGCGGAATATCACCCGCACCGCATGGCCCGTCGCCAGGGCGGACCGCGCGGTCGTCAGGCATTCCGGTTCCGGGTCAATCGGCAACGCGCCCGATTCGAGCAGGGCAAAAGGCGCCGTAATGATAGCCCGGGAAGCATCGAAAACCTCGGTGTCAGTTTCCATCCGCACCGCGCCCGGCTGCCATCGGATGCGGCGGACCGGCGTGGAGAGCCGAATATCCAGACCCCGGGCAAGAAAGTGGGGTATCGCGCCGTAACCCGCGTCCACATGAAAGCTCCGATCGCCCTCAATCGCCTCCGCCGCCGCGCCATCCTCCTGCAGCCAAGCTACGCTGACCGTTTCCTTCCGCGCCGCGTTGAAGCCTTCCACATACCCGGTGGCGGACCGTTTGGCGGGGTCCGGGGCGTCGAGCGAATCGATGAATGAAGCGAACGTCTGGTCCGGCGCATTGGCCATTGCGCCGAAGACCGCACCCATCGCTTCCCAGCTATCCATCGGCGCCGGACCGGCTTCGCTTTGGCTGAGATGCGCGCCGTCCAACTCGGTGGTCGTCAGTCCGGCCTCGTGAATCAGGCCCCGGAGCGCGGGGTGGAGGCCATGCACAAACTCCGCGCCCAGTTCGACCGGGAGCGGAGTTTGTGGATCATGAAGAGTGAAAATGCGACCGCCAATGCGGTCGCGCGCTTCGAGCACGACAACCGCATGCCCCGCGAGAGAAAGTTCACGGGCCGCCGCCAGACCGGCGACACCGGCCCCGATCACCAGGAAAGGCGCCGCCATACCGGCAATTCCCCCCAGCCGCCTAGCTCGCGGCCAGCTGGCGCAGCACGAACGGCAGAATGCCACCGTTGCGGAAGTACTCGGCTTCCTGCGGCGTGTCGACGCGCGGCACGGCTTCGAAGGTCGTGGTCTTGCCGTCATCCGCCAGAGCGGTCACCGTGACGCGGACACCCTTCTCCACACCTGCCGCCATACCGACGAAGCTGAATGTTTCCCGTCCGGTCAGGCCCAGCGACGCTGCGTTTTCACCCGGCGCGAACTGCAGCGGCAGCACGCCCATGCCCACCAGGTTCGTCCGGTGGATGCGCTCAAAGCTCTCCGCAATCACGGCCTTCACGCCCAGCAGCGCCACGCCCTTTGCCGCCCAGTCGCGCGACGAACCCGAGCCGTATTCCTTGCCCGCCAGAATGATCAGCGGCGTGCCTTCCGCCTGATACCGCATCGCGGCATCATAGATAAACATCTGCTCGCCATCCGGCAGATGAACAGTCCAGGTGCCTTCGGTGCCCGGCGCAAGCTGGTTACGAAGGCGAACATTCGCCAGCGTCCCGCGCACCATCACTTCGTGGTTGCCGCGGCGCGCGCCGTATGAGTTGAAATCAGTCGGCTTCACGCCGAGCCCGATCAGGTATTTGCCGGCCGGGCTGTTCACCGCAATCGAACCCGCCGGGGAGATGTGATCCGTCGTGATGGAATCGCCCAACAGCGCCAGAGCGCGCGCACCGGTGATGTCCGCAATCGGCGCGGAGGGATCCACCATGTTGTCGAAATAGGGCGGCTTCTTGATGTACGTGGATGAATCGTCCCACGCATAAATGCTGCCCGTCGGCACCGGCAGATTGCGCCAGTTGCTGTCGCCCTCAAACGCCTTTTCGTATTCGGAGCGGAACATTTCCGCATCGATGGTGGCGCGAATCGTGGCGTCGACCTCTTCGGGCGTCGGCCAGATGTCTTTCAGATAGACCGGATCGCCATTCTGATCATTGCCCAGTGAATCGGTGGCGATATTGAAATCCACCGTGCCGGCCAGAGCGTAAGCCACCACCAGCGGCGGCGACGCCAGATAGTTCGCCTTCACCTGCGGATTCACGCGGCCTTCAAAGTTGCGGTTGCCGCTCAGCACGGCCGCCACCACCAGATCTTCGTTCTTCACCGCCGCCGAAACCGCATCCGGCAGAGCGCCGCTGTTGCCAATGCAGGTGGTGCAGCCGTAACCCACAAGGTTGAAATTCAGCGCGTCCAGATACGGCGAGAGCCCCGCCTTGTCGAGGTAGTTCGTCACCACCTTCGAACCCGGCGCGAGACTGGTCTTCACCCAGGGCTTCGACTTCAGGCCCTTCTCCACAGCCTTCTTCGCCAGCAAACCCGCGCCGATCATCACCGAGGGGTTCGAGGTATTCGTGCAGCTCGTGATGGCGGCGATCACCACCGCGCCACCCGACATCTGTGTCTCTTCCCCGGCAATCGTCAGGGAGGCGGTCTTCGCGGTTGCGTCCTTGAACGCGTCGGTGAAGTTGGACTTCACCTGCGCCAGCGTAAGGCGATCCTGCGGACGCTTCGGACCCGCCATGGACGGAACTACGGTCGACATGTCGAGTTCGAGCGAATCACTGAAGACCGGATCCGGCGTCTCATCCGTACGGAACAGGGTCTGCTCCTTCGAATAGGCTTCCACGAGTTCGACGACATGCGGATCACGATTCGAGGTCCGCAGGTATTCGAGCGTGCCGTTATCCACCGGGAAGAAGCCGATGGTCGCGCCATATTCCGGCGCCATGTTCGCGATGGTGGCGCGATCCGCCACGCTGAGTGCCGTCAGACCGGCGCCGTAGAATTCCACAAACTTGCCGACGACGCCCTTCTTCCGCAGCATCTGCGTGACGGTGAGCACGAGGTCGGTCGCGGTGCAGCCTTCCGGCAGCTTGCCGTAAAGCTTAAAGCCCACCACGGGAGGCAGCAGCATGGAACAGGGCTGCCCGAGCATACAGGCTTCGGCTTCAATGCCACCTACGCCCCAACCCACCACACCAAGACCATTGATCATAGTCGTGTGGGAGTCCGTGCCAACCAGCGTGTCGGGATAAGCTGTCCACGAGCCATCGGCATTCTGATTGCGGAAGACAACGTTGGCAAGATATTCGAGGTTCACCTGATGGACAATACCGGTATCCGGCGGCACGGCGCGGAAGTTCGAGAAGGCCGTCTGTGCCCAGCGGAGCAGCATGTAGCGCTCACGGTTGCGGGTGAATTCCAGCGCGGCGTTGATGTCGAAAGCGTTCTTCGTCCCGTATTCGTCCACCTGCACGGAGTGATCGATCACCAGATCGGCGGGCATCAGGGGATTTGCCTTCGAAGGGTCCGCGCCCATCGCGGCGAGCGCGTCACGCATGGCGGCAAGGTCGACCACGCAGGGGACGCCGGTGAAATCCTGCAGCAGCACGCGCGCCGGCATGAATGAGATTTCGTCGTTCCCGATGGTGCCGTCAATCACGGCCTGAATGTCGGCAGCCCTGACCTTGCGCCCATCTTCCTGGCGCAGAAGGTTCTCAAGAAGGATGCGGTGCGAGATCGGCAACTTCTCAATGCCGGGGATGCCTGCGAGGCGAAAGTATTGATAGTTGTGGCCACCCACCGTCAGAGTGGAGAGCGTGCCGAAGCTGTTCTGGCTCATTGGATTATTTTCAATATATCCCCCGGCTTTCGATGCCGGGGCGGGCGGGCTTGACCGGTGGCCCCATACTGGCGCGGCCACCGGTCTGAGGGGACTAAAAGTAAAGTTTCACGCCGAACTGGATGAAGCGCGGCGAGCTGTTGTTGTAGAGCGTTCCGAAGGTGGTGCTGTACGCCTGGCGGAGTTGGTAATACTTGTAGCCCTGCGTGGTGGTCAGATCATAAGAAGTCGCCGGTTTGCCGTAGAAGTTATCCGGCAGCGGCACCGTGAAGAAGTTCGCGGGCAACACGCCGTTGACCTTGTAGGTATTCACGTTGTTGATGATCTGGTTGTAAAGCGCCGTACCGGCGGTGGTGCCATAAGCCGGCTGACTATTCGCCGATGCCCACGCGTTGTAGGCCGAGGTCGCCAGGGTTGCCGTGCTGGGCGCCCCCATGAAGTCCGCGCCGCCGCCGCTGTTCGGAACCACGGCGAAGGTCGGGTGGTTCAGCGCGTTGAGCAGATCCACGCGGAACTGCAGTCGGCGCTTGCCGCTCTCGCTGATCCGGAAGGTCTTCTGGAACGACAGGTCGAAATTGCCCACCATCGGCCCGCGGGCGTTGTCGAGCGTACGCGGCGCGTTGCCGAGCACGCCCAGAGCCGGGCGCTCAAAGGCCGCCGGATTCAGGTACGGCTGGCAACCGGCGCCGATGGGGCAGCTGGAGTTATACAGCGGATTCACCAGCGGCACGCCGGACACGATGTTCGGGCGAACCGAGTGCGTCAGGTCACCCAACTGGTTGGTATCAGAGATGTAGACCACGTAGGGGAAGCCACTCGAAAGGCGTTCGATGCCCGTGACGGTCCAGCCACCCACGGCATAGTCGAGCAACTTCGAATCATGCAGGAAACGCGCGCCGCGACCGAACGGCAGGTCGTAGATGATATTGCCGTGCAGCACATGCTTCTGATCGTAAGTGGAGACGGAACGGTCATTGCCGCGTGTGCCGCCAAAGGCAACCTGGCCGCCGACCTGACCGTTCGAAGTGGTGAGAATGCCTTTGTCTCCACCCGCGCTGGAGCCGGTGTCGATGGATTTACTCAGCGTGTAGTTCGCCGTGAACGTCACACCCTTGCCCGCGCGATGCACTACGTTCACATAACCGGCGTGGCGGATACTGTTTCCGGACGAATCAAACCACTGGTAGAGACTGCTGAACCCGAGGTACGGGCTGCCGAGGGTGCCATTCTGGACGGTCAGAATCTTGCCGGTCTGCAGATTGATGCGACCCAGAGGATCGTTGATGGTGGCCGTGGTGCTCAGGTTCGCCGCAATCTGCGCACTGAGCACGCCGGAGTTCTTCGGATTGATGTTCTCCTGCGGCATGAACAGGTGGATCCCCATATTGCCGCTGTAAGCAACTTCCACCGTGGTGGAGGGATTCGCCTGCCAGGAGATGGTTGCATTCCAATTGTTCGTATAGGGTGTGTGATAGTTCTGCGACACCGCATAAGCGCCGATGCCCGCCTGGTAATAGAGACTGTTCGTCGTCACAAGACCATTGGACGGCGCGCCGCCCGGGCCGTAGATCACCTGATTGGCGGAGACCGGCGCGATCACCGGCGGGTTCTCACCCAGGCGAAGCACATAGCTCGGATTCGCGGTGCCGGAAGGCGCGGTGCTGGCATAGCCCGATGTGGCGCTGAAATCCGGCTGGGGCAACTGCGTGAAGCCGCTGATGGGGGCATGGGAGAGACCGTAGCCACCGCGCAGCGTGAGGTGCTTCGATTCGAGGAAGTGCGGGCTCCAGGCGAAGCCGAAGCGCGGCTCAAAATCGCGGTACTGCGGCGGCGTCAGATAGTGCGAATTCCCGCCCAGACCACTGAACGCGAACGGAACAATCTGCGTCGTCTTCACCACGGAACCATCGGACAGGGTGAGCGGAGCCGGCAGGTTCACGGTCTGCGCCAGGTCCGGACGGAACACGCCCTGGTGATCGTACTTTTCGGTACGCGGCATTTCGAGGTTGTAGCGCAGGCCGATGTTCAGCGTGAAATTGGGGCGCAATTTCCAGTCGTTCTGGATGAAGGCATCGCCAGTGAGGTAGCGGTAGTAGTAGGGAATCTCCACCGGACGCAGCGTGACGTTGCCGTTCGGCACGCCCAACAGGAAACTGGCCCAGGGCGAACCGCCTGTACCGGCCGACGTGTTCGTCGAATTGGTCTGGATGTTGCTGAAGGGATACTGGCCGCCGAGCGCGGCATAGAGCGGCGTTACATTCTGCAGGGAGCGGCTGAAATCGCCACCGAACTTGAGGCTCATCTTGCCCCACGTTTTGTAGACGATGTCTGTGATGCCATAGCGCTCTTCCTTATCTTCCGCGTTGGTGGAACCGCCCTGGCCGAAGCCCGTCGCCGTGCTGCCGCCGCCACCCAGAGAGGAACCGGGGAATAGGGAACTGAAAGCCGGAACACCGCCGGTGGTGATGCTGGGCAGACCCAGCATGGTGTTGAGATTGATGCCTGTCTTGGCGTCATACTCCGGAGCGGCGGTGTTGCTGAACCGGCCGCGCGTGTAGTTGATGCGGACGTCGTTGATCAGCGTCGGATTGAACGAATGCGTGTCCGCAATGAGTGCCTGCTGACCCGCGCTGTAGACGGCAGCGTTGTTGGTCGGGCTGACCGGGGTACCCTGCGTCTTCACCACCGGGGTGATGGTGTAGCGACCATAGATGCGGTTATTGTCACTGATCGTATGGTCGATGCGACCGGTGTAACGAATCTCGTTGCTCTTCAGTTGCCGCGGCGCAAAGATGTTCGAAATGAGCCCGTTGCTGTTCAGGTAATACGGCCCGGCCGTAGCGATATAGGGCAGCGTCTTAATCGCGGTGCTGTCGAGCAGTGACTTGGGAATCACATTGCCGGGAAACGGCGTTGCGGAGGTGGCCGGAGTGAACTGGTTGCCATTCACCACGTTGTAGTTGTTGTAGATGGTGCTGTCGCCGGTGGAAGCCACGGCGATCGGCGCGATGCTCCTGAACTGATCCACCACGCTTTGCGGCAGCCAGCCGCTGCTGGTGTTCACCAGCCCGCTGAAGTCGCCGTTGCGCATGCCGTCGGTAGGCAGCAGACCGTACTGGTCCAGGTGATCGCGGCGGTACTGCGGTTCAATCGCGCCAAAGAAGAACGTCTTGTCCTTGCCGTTGTAGATTTTCGGAATCCGGACCGGGCCGCCGGCGGAACCGGAGAACTGGTTGTACTTGAGAGTCGGCACCGGGCGATTGGTGCTGGCCAGCGTAAATGGCGCCGCCGCGAAATCGGGATTGCGGTTGTACCAGAGGGCGGTGCCGCTGAGGGTGTTGCTGCCGGATTTCGTGGTGACGTTGATAACGCCGCCGCCTGACTGTCCGTATTCGGCCGAAAACGCGGACGTCAGCACTGTGAATTCCTGCACCGTCTCCGGCGAAAAGCTCGCTACGGTGCGCCCCAGGCTCACGCCTGTGTTGTTCGCGCCATCCGCCAGCATCAACGTGCTGAGCGGACGCCCGCCGCCCACGCTCAGATTGCAGCCCGGGCAGGGCGTGACACTCGTAATCACCGGGTCTTCACTGCCCGCATCGCCGCCCACATTCGGCAGAGTCAGCGCAAGATCGAGAACACTGCGATTCACCAGCGGAGCATCCTGAATTTCACGGGCCGTGATGGTGGAACTCAGCGAGCCGTTTTCGGTATTGACGGTCACCGCCTCGGCCTGCACCGTTACCTCGGAGGCAAGTGTGCCGGTTTCCACGTGGATATCCACGGTCGAGATGCTGGCGGTATCCACTTTGACGTTGTCGATCCGCTTCTTTCGAAAGCCGGCGGCATCCACTTCGATGCTGTAACTCACCGGATCGAGCGACTGCAGATTGTAGGAACCGGCGGTTGAAGTCTTCTCGACGAACTTCTGGTTCGTACCCAGGTTGGTGATGGTGACGCTGGCGCCCGGAATGACGGCGCCGGTGGGGTCGAACACCGTTCCGGTGATACCTCCACGGTTAGTCTGGGCAAAAAGTGAGCTGGAGCTGAGTGCGGCAAGAGCAGCAAAAAGCAGCGCGAAACGGGTATGCGACATGGAAAACCTCCCTGAGCGTGGCTGTCCCGCATAATTGCATATAACAACGGTGTGTACAACAAGTTCATGGAAAATGAACTTATGTTTCGCTTTGCGAAACAGATCCGACGCCGTTTCGCCGAAGATCCTGCTATATCCGGAATAAGTCCCATTCCCGGATCGGCGCTCGCGTTACGCCAGCCATAACGGTTTGCCACACCGCAGCCCTGTTAACCTGAAAGTAATTGGACTCCCGGGTCCACTGTGGCGGAGAATCAGGACATCGGCAATGAGTACACGGCTTAACGTAAAGGAATCAGCCGGATACGCAGGCGCGGCCAGCGCCGGGGGGGGCTATCCCCGCGAGGATGTTCGACGCATGCTCCAGGTTTCCGAACGGCAGTTGCGCGCCTGGGAGAAACAGGGGTTCGTCAAGCCGTCGAAAATCTTTGGGTTTTCTGATCTGCTGGCGCTGAAGACACTCCGGAAACTACGCGGCTTCGATATTTCCGCCCGGCAGATCCAACTGGCCATTGCCTCACTGCGGCGGCACGTCAAAGACGTGGAGCATCCGCTGGCGCAATTGCGGATCACCGCCGAAGGCAGGCGGATCACGGTGCACGTCTCCGGGAACCGCATGGAACCCATCAGCGGCCAACTGCTGCTGGATTTCGATGCCAAAGAGATTGAGAAACTCCGCTCATTCCCCGTTGCCCCCGAACCCGCTGAAGACAAACCCGCGGTCTCCGCAACGCGGGAACAGGAATCAGAGGACTGGTTTCAGCGCGGACTGACGCTGGAAGAGACGGGTGCTCCGGTGGGTGATGCGGTGGCCGCGTATCGCAAAGCCATTGAACTGAACCCTCAGGCCGCGGGAGCGCTGGTCAACCTGGGGACCATCCA
This sequence comes from uncultured Acidobacteriia bacterium, assembly GCA_903900705.1. Lineage (GTDB taxonomy): Bacteria > Acidobacteriota > Terriglobia > Bryobacterales > Bryobacteraceae > BOG-234. The sequence continues at coordinate 24,879 of CAIUOG010000098.1, read as the reverse complement.
CTTCCGCATGCGGCGGATGGCGGATGCCGAGGAGTTCTACCATCGCGCCATGGAGGCCGACCCGGAATATCCCCTCGCGCACTTCAACCTTGGCAATCTTTACGACGAACAGGGGAATCCCAGTGAAGCGCGGAAGTATTACCTGAGCGCGATCCGGCTGAACCCGCGCTATGCGGACGCATACTTTAACCTCGCGCTGCTGAGCGAACGGGCGAACGACATTCTGCGAGCCATTGGCTACTGGCAGGCTTACCTGAAACTGGACGGCACCAGTTCCTGGGCCAGCGCGGCGCGCAAACAACTGGACCGGCTCAAGAAGTCTGTCCGCCACAAGTAGCGGACCCCGGCTACTTCAGTTCCTTCTTAATCAACGCGACCACCTGAGCGGCTTCAAACGTGGAGTTGTACTTCTTGCCGTTGAAAAAGAAGGTGGGCGTACCGCCAACCCCGGCCACTTCGCCTTCCTGCTCTTCCATCCGGACGCGCGCCTGGTACTTGTGACTATCCAGTTCGCTGGTGAACCGGTTCATATCGAGCTTCAGCTCCCGCGCGTAGCTGAGGATGCGCTGACGGGAAACGTCAGGGAACCCGGCGTAGAGGCGGTCGTGCATTTCCCAGAACTTGCCCTGCGCCTGGGCGGCGAGGGCCGCTTCCGCGCCCATTTCAGCCTGCGAATGCGAATCCAGCGGGAATTGCTTGAAGACCAGCTTGACGTCCTTCGGCATCTGCCGCATCACTTCCTTCACTTCGGCGACAGCCTTGGAGCAGTAGGGGCACTGGAAATCGGAGAACTCGACGATTGTCATCCGCGCATTGGCGGGTCCGATCACCGGATCACCGGCTGTGGAGATCTTAACCGGATCGTCCAGCACGGCGGGCGGTTCGTTTGCGATGCGCTGCAGGTCCGCACGGACGGCTGCCGCGTCCTTGCCCGCAGCGGTTTCCTTGACGACCGCGGCTGCGAGCTTGCGACTGACGCCGCAGGACGGATCTTTCACGCGGCATTCCGCAAGCTTCATATCGCAGCCGCAGGTGCAGCCTTCGGTCTGCATGATGCGGAGAGCGGAAGCTTTCTTAGGCCCGGTCAGGCCATTCCAATCGACGCCGGGGAGGTCGGTGACGGCCTGCCAGGTTGCCTGGCCCAGACACAGCACGGAAACGAACAAAGGAAGCAGAAGTCTGCGGAGATTCACCTCACTATCTTCGCAAACTTCGGGCGGCAGGGGGAAAGGGTAGTACCAGAGAGGGAGTGGAGGGCGAAGGCCGGGAAATGACCTCGCCCTGAATTCTGTCGGTGCGCGCGGCGGTTAAAACTCTTCTTCGTCCTTCTTCTTACCACCCTTGCGCCGCATGATGATGATGCCAACGAGCACGAGGGCGAGCACGCCGGAGACGATTTTCACCGTCGTATTGGCTCCGCCGCCGTCCGCGGGAGGAGCGTCCTGAAGAAGTAATGCGATCCACGTCGAAAGTGCCATATCCTGTACCCCGAGTCAGTTTCGTATTTTTTACAACTTGTTCGTTAGAGAAGTATATCGCGCGTGGCGTTACAGCCGGAAGGAATAAATCTTACGCGGGAAACCGGCGCGGGAGCGTACCAAAACAGGGTACACTTTTGAATTGGAGCGTTCCTGCGAAGCAGGTGCCGCCTATCATTTTTGATCCAACACTCAAGAATGAGGGAGTTGGCCCATGAGCGCCGGTGCGCTGGTCCCTGCCGGGATAAAACCCGGTGGATGGCCCCTGATGGCGCTCGGTTGATTCCCACCCTTAACAGAAGGGGGTCAAAACCGGGACGGCACGGCAGAGTGGTGCGCTCCAAACACTCCCCCTCCCCGGCAACAGCGGATCAATAAAAAAGGGCAGGTTTCCCTGCCCTCTTTCCACAAGTTCTGACTTCCCTGAAGTTGTTTACTTTTCGGGCTTCGCTGCCGGCGGCAATTCCGCCGCCGAAAGAATCCGGACGCTGGAGGCCGCGATTTTGCCATTGCGGTCCATTCCAAGTTCATAGGCAATCTTGACGCCGGGAACCAGTTCGGTCGCCTGGCCCTGGTGCAGCCGGGAGATATGGAAGAAGATATCCTTGCCGCCTCCATCCGGACGCAGGAAGCCAAATCCCTTCTCTTCGAAGTAGGTCATGACGGAACCGGTCTGGGGATCCGCCACACCATCTTCCGCCCCTTCACCCGAGGCTGCGGCCGCCGGGGAATGCTGGGGACGCCCACTTTTGTCGCCCACGCCCTGTTTCAGCAGTGCGAGGTCTTCCTCGGTCAGTTCACCGCCCGAGGCCTGAGCAGCGGCCGTGGGCATTTTGAGGTTCGGGTTCTTCTTGAGAGATTCTTCGAAAAGACGTTTCTGTCTGGCGTTCAAGCTTCGGATCCTTTTACGATTATCAGGCGGTCGCCGGGGTTGCCGTGACAGCCGCCGCGACAGCCGCCGCAGCTTTCGGCTTGCGCGCCCGCGACGCGCGCTTTTCAGCAGGCGGCTGACGGTCGCTCTTTTTGAGGGAAGCGACAACCAGGGACGAGACGAACTTCTTCTCGCCGTGGTCGTCAAACTTAATGACGATGCGCTCATCGCTGTGCGAGAGCACGGTTCCTAAACCAAATTTCTGGTGCTCGACCTGAGCCCCCTGATTAAAATTGGCCATTTGAATGTGGGATCACTCCTCGTGTGTGGAGCCTTCTGGACAGTGTGCCGAGCCGAAATGGCAACATTGTGCGCAAGCTACACCTTGTATAGTACCATGTTTGGTCCCTCAGCTGCCCGCCTGCCGCCCGGGGCGAGCCGTCGTCCCCGGCGAGGCGATAGAATACCTTCGACATGAAACGTCGAAGCTTCACCCAATCGCTGCTGGCGCTCCCCGCCGCCCCTGCCCTGCTCGGCCAGGAAATCCCGAAAATCGACTTCTCGGTTCCGGACGCCGGCGCGGAACCCGTACCGCACTTCTTCACCGCACCCCAGCTTGCCGCGGTTCGACGCCTTAGCGACCTCATCCTCCCTTCCATCAACGGCACGCCCGGGGCTCTCGAAGCCCGCGCGCCCGAGTTTCTCGACTTCCTGCTCGGCCAGTCCCCCGCCGACCGAAAAGCCCTCTACCGCAACGGACTCGACGCCCTCAACGCCACCGCACGCCGCCAATACGCCAAAGGCTTCGCCGACCTCGACGCCACGCAGGCCGACGCCCTCCTCGCCCCGCTTCACAAGAACTGGACCTGGGACGCCCCGACCGACCCGCTCGCCGCGTTCCTGCGCGAAGCCAAAGCCGATGTCCTTGCCGCCACCGTCAACTCCCGCGAATGGATCAGCGTCGTCTCCCAGCGCAGCCGTGGCGCGTCCGGCACCAGCATCTACTGGCATCCGATCGAATAGCTCGCCGCCGACCCACAAAAACGAGGAATTCGCCATGGCTACCACTCCTTACGACGTTCTCATCATCGGCTCCGGCGCATCCGGTGGCATGACGGCCCATACGCTGACCAAACTGGGCATTAAATGCCTGATGCTGGATGCGGGCCCCGCCTTCGACTACGAAAAAGACCGCAGCCTGCGCGCCGTCTACGACCTGCCCTACCGTGGCTTCGGCAAGCCCGGCCGCTTCCCGCACATCACCCAGGCGAGCGAATTTACCGCCGCCATCTGGGCCGATGAAAAGCAGAACCCTTACTCTTACGACCCCAAAGACCCTTATTACTGGGTCCGTATCCGTCGCATCGGCGGCAAAACGCTGGTCTGGGGGCGTGCATCCTGGCGGCTCAGCGATCTGGAATTCAAGGCGAAGGATCACGACGGCTTCGGCGACAACTGGCCCATCCGTTATGCCGACCTCGCGCCCTACTATGACCGCTGCGAACCCCTGCTGCGCGTCTCCGGCCGTAAGGAAGGCCTGCCGCAGATTCCCGATGGTGTGTTCCTCGAAGACAATTCCCCCGTGGGCCCCGCCGTCGCCCGCTTCATCGCGGAGGCGAATAAGCGCGGCATCCCCACCACGAAACAGCGCCGCGCCCAGGGTACCCTCGCGAGTTCCATGAACCTGCTGCTGCCGGACGCCATGGCCACCGGCAACCTGACCATCGTGCCGAACGCGGTGGTGCGTGAGATCACGGTCGATAAAAAGACTGGCCTCGTGAACGGCGTGAACTTTGTGGACCGGCGCTCAAAGCGCGAACTGCATGCGAAGGCGCGCGTGCTGGTGGTGGGCGCTTCGACGCTCGAAAGTACGCGTCTGCTGCTGAATTCGGGTATCGCGAACTCCAGCGGCATGCTGGGCCGCTATCTCTTCGACCAGTTCTACGTGAAGAACACCGTGCAGGCCATCACACCGGAAACCGGCGGCGGCACCTCCTATATCCCGCGCTTCACCAATCTGAAGTCCAAAGAAAAGAACTACCTGCGCGGCTATGCGGTCGATTTCGGCGGTGGCGGCACGCCGGATCCGAAATATTTCCCGCTTTACGGCGAACCCCTGCAGAAGGAGCTCAACGAACACCGGGGACGTGGGTTCAATGCCACCACTATGGGTTCGGTTCTGCCGCGCTACGAGAACTACGTGCGGATCGACAAAACCGTGGTGGACGCCTGGGCTATTCCGTCGCTCCACATCCAGGCGCGATACACCGACAACGAGTTCAACATGGCGAAGGACGCCATGAATACGCTGGCCGAACTCTGCGACGCCTCCGGCTTCCAACTGCTCGAAAAGCACGACAAGATGGTGCCGCCCGGCGAAAGCATCCATGAACTCGGCACTTGCCGCATGGGCGACAACCCGAAAACCAGCGTTCTCAACCAGTGGAATCAGGCGCACGACGTGAAGAATCTGTTCGTGGTGGATGGTTCGAGTTTCGTCAACGGCGGCTCACAGAACCCCACGCTCACCATTACGGCGCTCGCCATGCGGGCCTCGGAATACATGGCGGAGCAGATGCGGAAAGGCGACCTTTGAGAAGCCTGCTCCTGATGGCGATGGCGACTGCTTCCCTGACGGCCCAGAACGCTCCCCGGCAGCCCGTCCCGTACAGCCACAAACTGCACGCGGGCGACCTGAAGCTGAAGTGCGCCACTTGCCATCCGAATCCGGATCCCGGCGAAAGCATGACGCTGCCCAAACCGGCGGTCTGCGGCCAGTGTCATGCGGGCAAGTACGACCACGAAATCCGGTGGGTTCGGGTTTACGAGGTTCCCGGCTTCGTCTTCTTCAGCCACCGCAAGCATGTCGCCGCGGGGAATACCTGCGAAGAATGCCACGGGCCGGTGGCCGACCGCGCCGCCCTGTCACGCGAAAAAGATCTGAGCATGGGCAGTTGCATGAACTGCCATCGTGAGAAGAAGGCGGGTATCGACTGCCAGTTTTGCCACGAACAGCGGAATTAGTTCACCCGCGCGCACTTCAGCAGATCTTCGAGCGGGATATCTTCGAGCACATTCTCGTGCGTCGCTTCGAGGCGCACCGTGGGCCGGATCCCCGCGTCAAACGAACGCTTGAACGGTCCCGCGCAAACGCACCAGCCATTACCGGCCTTCAGACCGGGGAAGTTGAACTCGGGACGCGGCGTGATCAGGTCGTTGCCAATAGACCGCTGGTGCTGCAGGAATTCATCGGTGACGATGACGCAGACCGTGTGCTTACCGAAATCGTCCGGCCCGGTATTGCATTTCCCGTCGCGATAAAAGCCGGTGAGTGGGTCCACGCAGCATGTCTGGAGTACTCCGCCAAGAACGTTTTTGACCATTGCCACTCCAGCGTAACGCGACGCCCGTGGCGTAACTGGTAAAATTTTTCTGAATGCAGCGTTTTCGTATCGGCGCGATCACCGACGAATTTTCTTCTGATATCACCATTGCGGCCACCGCAATGCACGAACTGGGCATGAAGGGCGCGGAACTCCGCGTGGTGGGCGGCAAGAACATCATGGATCTCTCCAATGATGAGATCGCTCAGACCATGTCTGTATTGCGCGCGAACGGGCTGGAGGTTGTCTCCATCGCTTCGCCCATTCTGAAGTGCACCCTGCCGGATGCCCCCGAAATCGATTCTCGCTTTCAACAGGACATGTTCAACGCGAAATACACGATTGAAGACCAGCCCCGGCTCGCCGAGCGCGCTTTCGAAATCGCAAAGCTCACCGGCGCAAAGATCGTGCGCGTGTTCTCGTACTGGCGCGTGGTGACCCCCGAAGTAGTCTTCGAGCGCGTTGTGGACGCTCTGCAGGAGTTGGCCGACAAAGCTGCCGCGCACGGTCTCATCATCGGCCTCGAAAATGAGCACGCCTGCAATATCGCCACCGCTCAGGAGACGGCGCGCGTGCTGGCGGCGATCGATCATGAAAATCTGCAGGTGGTGTGGGACCCTGCCAACGCCTATATTTCCGGCGAAAACCCCTTCCCCACCGGTTACCAGTTACTAGACGCGAAGCGCATCGGCCACGTCCACGCGAAGGACTGCGGGCTCGACGGCCACAAACCGATCTGGGGAGCGCTGGGCGAGTGTGACATCGATTGGCAGGGCCAGGTGGATGCCCTCGCCGAGGACGGCTACAAGGGCTACATTCACCTCGAAACCCACTGGCCCGGACCGGACGGCAACAAGTTCGAAGGCAGCAAAATCTGCGGCCACAATCTGAGGAAACTGGTGACGGGGAACGCACTGTGATCTCGCGGGCTGAAGCGATCGACATGTTCAACTCCAACGACCTGATCGGCGTTGGCATGGAGGCGGACGCGGTTCGCCGGAAGCTGCATCCGGACGGCATCGTCAGCTACATCATCGACCGCAACATCAACTACACGAACTTCTGCACGGAATACTGCAGCTTCTGCGCCTTCTACCGGCCCATGGGCCATAAAGAGGGCTACGTGCTGCCCCGCGAAGTGATCTTCGACAAGATTCAGGAAACCCTCGATCTGGGCGGCACCGGCATGCTCTTCCAGGGCGGCCTGCATCCGGATCTGAAGATCGAATGGTACGAAGATCTGCTGCGTGCGATCAAGGCAAAATTCAACATCTGGTGCCACTGCTTCTCCGCGCCGGAGATCACCAACATCGCGGAAGTGAGCGGCTTGACGCTTCGCGACACCATTGCGCGGCTGCGGGACGCCGGCCTCGATTCAATTCCGGGCGGCGGCGCCGAAATTCTGGATGATGCCGTGCGGCACCGCATCTCACGCCTGAAGTGCGGCACACAGGAGTGGATTGACGTGCATCGCACCGCCCATGCGCTTGGCATGCGGACCACCGCGACCATGATGTTCGGCTGCGGCGAAACCATCGAGCAGCGCATGAATCATTTCGACATCGTGCGGCAGATTCAGGAGGATACGGGCGGATTCACGGCGTTTATCCCGTGGTCCTTTCAGCGTGAACTGACCTCCCTGGGACGCTTCGTGAAAGAGGAAGCCACGGCGGTGGAGTACCTGAAAACACTGGCGATCTCCCGGATTTATCTCGACAACATCGAGAACATTCAAAGCTCCTGGGTCACGCCCGGCCTGAAGACCTGTCAGCTCGGCCTTCGCTTCGGCGGCAACGACGTAGGCAGCATCATGATTGAAGAAAACGTGGTTTCCGCGGCCGGCACTCACCATCAGGCCACCGAGGAAGAACTGCGGCGCATGATTCGCGACGCGGGCTTTGTCCCGAAGCAGCGCGATACGCTCTACCGGACTTACTTCCTGAACTAGCTCACAAAGGAAATGCGTGCCATGCCAGACATGGCACGCAACCCCGAACCACCCCGCCTACTTCGCTGAGATATACGCCTTGTACAGATCCGCCAGCTTCGCGCTCGCCGCGTCGCCCGGATGGATCACCACACGATACCGGAAGTGCAGCTTTTCACCCGGCTTGAGAGTCATGGAGCCATCCGGTTCCGCGCCCTTGGTGAATTGCTTCACGCCAAAGATGTTGTTCGCGAACAGGCCATAGCCGCGGGCATGCCAGTAGGTCGGGTAGCGGGGGTTGCCCGGTGTATCGAAAATCGCAATGCCCACCTGCTGGCCTTCCACGGTGCCGGAATAGTCCATCCATTCCGACCGCTTGCCCCAGCATTCCGCTTCCAGCTTCCCGCCCTGCGCATTCGTCATCGTGCCGGTCCGTTTCGGTTCAGCAGGCTGCTTCGGGCCCGGTTCTTCCAGACCAGCGGCCACGCGAATACCGAAAACGCCGTCCTTACCGTCGCCGAACGTCACGGTTTCCTTCGCGGTCAGCGTGAAGTCGAAATCAATCACCCGGTTCGGACCTCCCGCGTGGAAGATCATCTTACGGTCTTCATTCAGAACCACGACACCATCCGACTGCTTCCATTCCGAAGACTCGTCAATCTCGCCCGCGCTCTTGCCGCTCTGCACCTTGCCAACCTTCGTCACGAAGATGTGGCCGCGCTTCACCTTGGCCTGTTTCGGGTCGCTGTCGTAGGAGAATTCGTTGTTCCAGTAGTCAAAGCCGTTCACCGAATCGTGCGCAAACCACATGGAGCGCTGGTGCTGGTGATCGGTCGATTCCCCCGCCACTTTATCCATTGGGAACGAGCGGGTCACCGCGATTCCAGACGGCGCGCGCAGCGGCCAGAGATAGGGCTTGGCCACGTCCGGGCCGTAGAAGAAAGTGGTGTAGGGCTTGCCATCGATCTCAACGGCGATCTGGTTCGTACCCTGCGTAATCTTAACCTGTGCGGCGATCGGCAACACTGCCAGAACGCCCAGCGCGAGCAACTTATGCATGAGTTCAGTAAATCACAGCGGCGATCATCGTGGCGGAGCGCGCCGGGCGAGATTACTCCGGCTTGTCTACAATCGCGTTCAGCCACCGGGCGGCAAAGCCCGTAACGGTTTTGCGGACGGACTCCGAGAATTCCGGCTCATCAAGAGAGCGCAGCGCGTCGATGATGGCGTAATGCTCACGACCCATCGATTCCGTGAGTTCCGCCCCGCTCGCCACCACGACAAACGAAAAAAGCGGCGCCATCAGGCGCTCCAGAGTTTCGGAAAGAAACGGGTTATCCGCCAGTTTCCAGCAGTGCCTGTGAAACGCGTAGTCGCACTCCAGAAACTGCTTCTTGTTGCTCTGGCGACCGGCCTCCACCGTAGCGTCCACCAGTTTCCGGAGGTCTTCGAGATCGGCCTCCGTCACGCGGGGTTTAGCCCATTTGAGCGCCAGCGCTTCCAGTTCCACCCGCAACGCGTACAGATTGCGGATCTCATCCGGCGAGAACTCCGTGACGAACGTGCCTGTGTTGGTGACACGCCGCACGAATCCCTGGCCTTCGAGCGAAATCAGCGCCTCCCGCACCACCGGCGTCCCGACCTTCATCTGCCGTGCAAGTTCGCGCTCCACAATTGCGTCCCCGGGCTTAAAGTGGCCCTCCAGAAACGCATCTTTCATGGCGTTGATCACGCGGTCTTTGAGAGAAATCGGCTCAATCTCGGCAAAAGTTGGTGGCGGCATTATTTCGTTGAGTGGACCTTCCCGGTTCCGGTGCCCGGGCGTTTGCTCGATTGTACAGGAAATCGGAAAGCCGTACCGGCGGCGCCTCAAGAGCCATTGTCCCAAACGCTATCATCAGTTCAGAGTGGAAGATTCTCTGGAGTCCCGGCTTCTGGCCGTCCGCGAACGAATTGAAAACGCCTGCGCGAGGGCGCACCGTAAACCAGCCGATGTCCGGCTGCTGGCGGTCACGAAAATCTTCCCGCCGGAAGTGATCCGCGACGCCTACGCCATCGGTCTGCGCGAGTTCGGCGAAAACTATGTGCAGGAAATGGAACGTAAGTCACCGGTCCTGCAGGACCTCAACGAAGCCCGCTTCCATCTGATCGGTCACCTGCAATCCAACAAAACCAAAAAGGCCGCCCAACTGTTCTCCTCCATCGATTCGGTGGACGCCGCCAAACTTGCCACCCGCCTGAACGCCGAAGCGAAACCCCTTGATGTGATGATCGAGGTCAAGCTCTCCGGGGAGGAATCGAAAAGCGGCGCCGAAGAAGGCGACGTTTCGGCGATTGTGGACGCCATCCGCGCCTGCCCGAACCTCTCGCTGCGCGGCATGATGACGGTGCCGCCGTGGTCCGAAGACGCCGAGGTCGCGCGGCCATATTTTGCCCGGCTGCGGGAACTGGCCGCCAAATTCAGTGTGCCGGAACTCTCGATTGGCATGTCCAACGACCTTGAAGTGGCCATCGAAGAAGGGGCGACGTGGGTGCGCGTGGGCACCGCGCTTTTCGGCCGCCGTAAAAAGCTTGTATAAGGACTGGCACCACGCGCCCCCGCCCGGCGCGCGTTCGGGCGTAGCGGATTACGCGGAAACCCTGGACCGCGCCTTCGCGGCATTTCCCCGTCCCGCTTTCGATCTGTACCATCTCGGTAACAACGCTCTCCACTCGGCCATCTATGCCAGGGCGCTCGCCAAACCGGGCATCGCCATCCTGCATGACGCTGTCCTGCACCACTTCCTGCTCGGCACTCTCTCCCGCGACAAGTACATCGCGGAATTCGTCCACAACTATGGCGAGTGGCGGCGGCATCTTGCCGAAGAGCTCTGGGCGGAGCGCGCCAGTTCCGGCGTGGACCCGCGCTATTTCCGATTTGCGATGTTGCGGCGGGCAGTGGAAAACTCCCGCGCCGTGGTTGTGCACAACCCCGGCGCCGCGCGCATCGCCCGGGAGCATGGCGCTCAAAACGTGCACGTCATCCCACACTTCTACGTCCCTGCCCCGCTGCCCGACCGCGCCGAAACAGCCCGCTTCCGCCAGCGACTGGGGATCGGCCAGGGCACGGCGCTGTTCGGGATTTTCGGCTATCTGCGGGAAACCAAACGAATCCTCCCCTGCATACGGGCCTTCCGGAAGCTCCACGCGGCGCGGCCGGATACGGCGCTGCTGCTGGCCGGCGACCCGGTTTCGGGCGATCTGCGGCGGGTTCTGGAAGCCGAAGCGCAATACCCGGCAATTCACCGCCTGGGTCACCTGACCGAAGCCGACCTGCGCACCGCGACCGCCACCATCGATTGCTGCCTGAACCTCCGGTACCCCGCCGCCGGGGAGACCTCCGGAATCGCCATCCGCATGATGGGCGCGGGCAAACCCGTGATCGTCACCGAAGGCGAGGAAAACGCCGATATTCCGGAGGCGGCCTGCCTGCGCGTAGCGTCCGGCGTGGCGGAAGGGCCCGATCTGTTCAACCAGATGGCACTGGTGACCGGTTTCCCGCAGGTGGCACGGGACATCGGGGCGCTCGCCCGGCGGCACATCCTCGAACACCATGCGCCCGAAAAGGCGGTGGATCGCTACCGTCAGGTTCTGTTCCCGGATTGACTTCTACCCGTGCAACGCGCTACGTTACGAAGAGAGCAGTTCGCTCTGTTGACCGTAGCGGTGCGGTAGCCAAGTGGTAAGGCCAGGGTCTGCAAAACCCTTATTCGTCGGTTCGATCCCGACCCGCACCTCCATCCTTCCCCTCTCCCAAAAATAAATCTGAGAATTATCCGTAGTTACCGGCACTACCTCCATACGGCATGTGGATCGATCACTGGGTGGCGGGCCTGCTCATCCCCCTTGCGTTCTGGGTACTCATTAACGGACTCGATGATCTCCTCATCGATGTCGCCGCGCTTTGGGGCTACATCCGCCAGCATTTCGCCACCCACCCAAACGAAGCCGTCCCCACGGAGGCGGAACTGGACGCCGCCCCACCCCGCCTCATGGCCGTCTTTGTGGCCCTCTGGAAAGAGCACAAAGTCATCCGGAAGATGGTGGAGAACAACGTCACCAAACTCCGCTATGACCGTTTCGAGTTCTTCATCGGCGCCTACCCGAACGACGCGCCCACCCTCGCCGCCATCCGCGAGGCCATGAAGCAGTTCCCCAACGTCCACCTCTCTGTCTGCCCGCACGACGGTCCCACCTCGAAAGCCGATTGCCTTAACTGGATCTATCAGCGGATGCTGCTGCACGAGGAACAGCACAATGTCCGCTTCGACATGATCCTCACCCACGACGCCGAAGACCTGATGGACCCCGACGCTCTTCGCTGGATCAATTACTACGCGCAGTGGAACGACTTTGTCCAGATCCCCGTACTCGCGCTGCCCACGCCGCTTCGTGAATTGACACATGGAGTCTACTGCGATGAGTTCGCCGAGTACCAGTTCAAAGACATGATGGCCCGGCAGACCCTGGGCGGCTTCATCCCGTCCAACGGCGTGGGCACCGGCTTCTCCCGCCACGCGCTCGAACTGCTCGCGGCCAGCCATCAAAACCGCATTTTCGAACCCATTTGCCTCACCGAAGACTACGAGAACGGCTTCCGAGTCCACCGCCTGGGCCTGAAACAGAAGTTCATCCCCATCCGGATTCGCCACAACCGCCCCATCGCAACCCGCGAGTATTTCCCGCGACACTTCGGGCTCGCGGTGCGCCAGCGCTCCCGCTGGGTAACCGGCATCACTCTCCAGTCCTGGGAGTTCCACGGCCCGTCGGAAACCTTCCGGCACCTGTACTGGTTCTGGAGAGACCGAAAAGGGCTTGTCGGAAATCTCATCACGCCAGGGATCAATGTCGTCTTCGTCTATGGCGCGGTCACGTGGACCTGGGCATCGGCGACCCACCACCTCTGGGGCCTCGCACAGGAAACCTCCGCCTTCGCTCCGGCCTGCGAGGTCGGGCTGAGTCTGCAGGCCCTGCACACGGCCATCCGGATGTGGTGTTCCTGGCGGATCTACGGCCGCCGCTTTGCCTGTGCCGTGCCGGTCCGCGTGATCGTGGGCAACTGGATCAACTGCTTCGCCGCCTGCCGCGCCGTCTGGTCATACACGAATGCAAGGATCCGCGGCCAACCGCTTCGCTGGGTCAAGACAGACCACGCTTACCCGACGCGCGCAGCGCTGCTGACCAACCGGAAACCCCTGGGCGAGATTCTTGCCGCCTGGATTCCCCAGCCCGATATCGAAGCCGCACTCCACACCAAACCGGCCAACCGCCGGTTTGGCGAGCACCTGCTCGACCTCGGTCTGATCACCGAAGCGCAACTCTACGAGGCCCTCGCACTGCAAAATCAACTGGAGCTCGGCAAACCCGAGCCCGACGCCGTTTCCGTAGCCGTCACGCGGACCATCCCGGCGGCCATCGCCCGCAAGTGGCGGGTGTTGCCGTTTCGGGTTGCGGCCGGGGAACTCCATCTCGCGGGCTCCGATCTGCCGGGCGAAGAAATGCAGCGGGATCTCCGGCGCTTCAGTTCCCTCGATCTCCGTTTCCAGCTGGTTACCCCCACAGAGTTCGAGGAACTGGCCGGCCAGTTCCTGCCTTAGAGGATGTTCACGGCACGCGCCGCCAGCAGCGCCACGGTCGTAAGAGAAATCAACGACTGGATCATCATCAGGACCTTCGCCCAGCGCGTCAGCACCGGCACATCAGTGGGTGAGAATGCGGTGCTGGTGTTGAACGCGAGGAAGACATAATCCACAAAACCGGGGCTCCAGTCCTCCTCGCCCATCTGCTTCTTGAGTGCCGACTCCATCACCATCTGCGGAAAGAGAAAGGCCCCGTCGACGTGCTCGCCACGCTGATCCCGCTGATTGGGTCCGCCGCCATCCAGCCGCCAGTACCACGACGCAAAAAGCAGGATATTGCTGAACCACAGGGCTGACGCCGCCAGCAGCAGTTCCACCGGCGGATCCTTATGCAGCGGCAGGCGCCGCACCAGCAGCGCCAGGGAAGAGATCAGCCCCAGAGTGATCGCGCTCAAACCGGCATAGGCGAAAATCTCATTGAGACGCACCATGCCCCTCCGGTGAAAGATACTCGTGGGCCCCAGCAGCGCCACCGTCACCACCGCCAGCAGCCACCCCGGACCCAAAGTCAGGTGTTCCGGCAGCGAGTAATACAGGCCGCAGATGGCGAAAGCCGCCAGCAGAGCCGGCCAGCGCGGATGAGCGTTGCGCTTCATGTTCCCCTACCAGAGGTGATAATAGCCGTCCCGCTCCGCCAGTTCCACATCCAGACCGAAAAGACCCTTCAAACTTTCCGGAGTCAGCATCTTTGCCTTGGGCCCATCGCCCACCACCTGTCCGCCGCGCATGAAAATCACCCGCTCGATCTCAGGAATAATATCGGCCAGGTGATGCGTCACCAGCAGAATCCCCAGCCCGGACTGCGCCAGTGTCCGCACCGTCTCCCGCAACTCATGCTGCGCAAACAGATCCAGGCTGGTGGAAGGCTCATCGAGCAGCAGCGCCCGCGGGTCATGCACCAGCGCGCGGCCGATCATCATACGCCGCGCCTCGCCGGACGACATCTCATCCACCGGCTTTTCCGCCAGATGCGCGGCCTGCAGCATCGCCAGCACCTCGCCGGTCCTCTGCCGCATCGCGTCCGTCACTTCGTTATTCGGCCAGATCCCGATACCCGAAAAAAAGCCCGAAAGCACGATGTCGTAGCCCGTGATCTCCCGCGTACACTGCGTCATCAGGTCGTTCGACACGATGCCGAGCAGATTCCGCAACTCGAAGACATTCCAGATCGCCTCGCCCATAATCTTTACCGAAGATTCCGGATTCGCCAGCGGATAACAGTCCCGGGTGATGGTCTTGATGAGCGTGGATTTCCCACAGCCGTTCGGGCCGAGGATCGCGACGTGCTCCCCCGCGCCGATGGCGAGGCTCAGGTTGCGCAGCGCGATGTTGTCGCCACGCATGACGGTAATGTTGCGGAGTTCGAGAAGAGATGGGCTGGACACTGCTACCAGTATCTAAAGTGGCCCGATGAACTGAGACGGCCAGCCGAACGCGGCCATGGCGGTGAGCAGGATAAAGCGTGCGCTTTCCGGGTCGCCGGATTCCACCGCCACCAGCGTATGCTCCAGAAACTCAGCCAGTCTCTGGTGCCGCGCGCTGCCTTTCACCTTCCGCAGCCGGGCGAGGGTATCCGCCATACAGGGCAGAATCAGGGGCGCGTTATTCGCTTCAATCTCATCCAGCCATTCCAGAAGCCGGTGACGCAGATCGTCGAACACGGGAAAGGCGATGGTAACCACCGTTGCCTGCCGGGTTGGAGCGCGTCTGACCACGCTTTGAATTTCGCAAATCAGAATGCCGGGGTCCACGTTGAATTTGGATAACTATAGGATATTTACGGATACCCACAACTGTTTCAGCCAGACGATAAACTGAGTTCTTGGCCTCCACCGAACTCCTTTCCCAACTCACCTCCATCGTCGGAGCCGGCAATGTTCTTACCGGTGAAGCGGTGCAGAGCCGCAGCACCGGCTGGATCTCCCGCACCAGCCTCCAGGCCTGCGCGCTGGTCCGCCCGCGCAGCACGGAGGAGGTTTCCGCAGTCCTCCGGCTCTGTCACGCCGCCGGACAACCGGTGGTGCCGCATGGAGGGCTGACCGGTCTGGTGGAAGGCGGGCACGCCCACCCATCGGAAATCGTCCTGTCTCTGGAACTGATGAACCGGATCGAAGAGGTGGACGAGAACGGCCCCTGCATGACGGTCCAGTCCGGCGTGGTGCTCCAGGCGATTCAGCAGCGCGCCGAGGCTTCCGGACTGATGTTCCCGCTTGATCTGGGCGCGCGCGGCTCGGCGATGATTGGCGGGCTGATCTCCACCAACGCGGGCGGCAACCGGGTGATCCGCTTCGGCATGACCCGCAATCTGATACTGGGCCTCGAAGCCGTACTGGCGGACGGCACCGTGATTTCGTCCATGTACCCGATTATCAAGAACAATTCGGGTTACGACCTGAAGCACCTGTTCATCGGCTCGGAGGGCACGCTCGGCATCGTCACACGGGCCATCCTGCGGCTGATGCCGCAACCCCGCAGCCAGAGCACCGCGCTCATCGCCGTGAATCAGTTCGGCCATCTGCCGAAGATCCTGCGCCACCTGAGCGCGGGCCTGGGCGGCACGCTCAGCGCTTTCGAAGTGATGTGGACCGAGTTCTACAAACTCATGACCACGCCCCCGGCCAGACAGCGGGCGCTGCTGCCGCAGACCTACCCGTTCTATGTGATTGCCGATGCGCTGGGTTCAGACCAGAAGACCGACCAGGAGCGATTTGAGAACGCCCTCCACAAAATCACCGATGAGGATCTGGCCGCCGATTGCGTGGTGGCGCTCTCCGCGGCGGAACGGCAGGCCATCTGGGCCATTCGCGACGACGTGGACCAGTTCCACCAGTTCCGCCCCTGGTTCGGCTTTGACGTCAGCATGCCCATCCGCCATATGGAGTCCTACGTCACCGACGTGCGCGCCGCGCTCGCTGCCATCTGGCCCCACAACGTCTGTTTTGTGTTCGGGCACATGGGCGACGGCAATCTGCATCTGAATGTCCACGTTGGCAGTGGAGACCCTGAATCCCGCCATCAGGTGGAGCGAATCGTCTATGGCGGGCTGCAGTCCCGGCAGGGCTCGGTCTCCGCCGAACACGGCATCGGTCTCGAAAAGAAGGCTTACCTGCCGCTCTGCCGCACCCCGGAGGAACTCGAACTCATGCGCGCCATGAAACGCGCATTCGACCCCAAAGGCATTCTCAACCCCGGCAAAGTGATCTGATCACTTCGGCTGCGGCATCTTCGGCGCGGCCACGAACAGGGTTTCCGGATTGGCATCCCGCCCGATCACCAGTTCGAGGAATGCAATGTGCATTTCATCCGTGGTCTGATCACCCCAGTGCACCGTCGCCGCGGGGTCCGGATTGAAGGCGTTGTTCGGTGAATTGTTGAACCACGCGGTCGAGTCCAGCACCGTGCCTTTGGGCAGGTCCACGGGCTCTTTCAGAACGTACGTGGTCTGCCAGTTGAAGTCATACTTCGGCACGCTCAGCAGCACTTCCCGCCGCCCGTCCGGATACGTCGCGCGAACCTCCATACCCTTGCCGCGGACATGCATGTGCGGCTGGATGGAAAGCAGCTTCGCCGGGCTGCCCAGCGTCATGGAGGCTTTCGAAACGCAGTTCGGATCCTGCGGCGGAATCACGAGGTCGAGATCGCGCAGCGTGTCGATCGCCAGTACTCTCTGCCGCGGTGGTTCCGGCGCGAAATAAAGCCCCAGTTCCGAGTGGTCCACGGCCTCTTTGCCGTTCGGGTTGAAGTGCATCTCAAATACGATGTCGGAACCCGCTTTGATCAGCTTCGCGCCGCCTTCGAGCCAGGGCATCGGGACATAACCCGGCTCATAGCCAAGCAGCAACTGCCGCCGCGCGAACACCGCTTCGCCCGCCCGTTTTTTCCCGCGTTCCGTTACGCTGGGAACAAAAATCTGGTCATGCGGAAAGTCCGCCAGATAGCTGGAACCCGGTTCGCGCACGAAGGCGTTCATGTGATGCACCACCTGCGTCTGGTCGATGCGGAACTCCGCGGCGCGCACCCAGGTGTCGTGCTCAATGTGGAGAGTGGAAATCAGAAAATTGTAGGGCTGCACGCCGGACTTCGGCACCTTCAGACCGGGGACCTGAATCACCACGTCCGGCTTGCCGAGTTGCCACCTGTTATCTGCGGCCGGCCGAACGTCGACCGCAACCGCGCCGCCTTCCGGACTGCCCGCGTCCACCCATTTGACCACCGCGTCCACCTCGGCCTGCGTGAGCGACCGGTCATTGCGGAACGCATGCGCACTCCCCTTCGCAGCGTGCCACGGCGGCATAGTGCGCGCCACGACGGCCTCTTTGATCGCACTCGCCCAGGGACGGACTTCCCTGTAATTCGTCAGCGGCATGGGCGCAACGCCCCCTGGCTGATGACACGCCACGCAGCGGGCTTCCAGCACCGGCCGCACATCCTGAAACCCCGCCGGATAGCCCGCCCCGAAGGCGGAAAGCGCGAAGAAAAACGGCAATGTTCGGATGAGCATGAAGCTCTAATATATCCGGCCTATTTCAGGACTTCCAGAACTTCCGCCACCGTCGCGCGTCCGGCATGGGCTTTCGCACTCTTAAGCCAGACGATCATGCCCTGTTTGTCGAGAACATACGTGGTCGGGTAGGCTGTCTCTTTCGGGGCGTCCCAGCGCAGACCGTAGCGATTGGTGAAGTCGTAGCCGGGGTCCAGCAGCAGCGTGAAGTGCGGCGGCAGTTCTTTGCCGGCGGCGGATTCGGCGGCCTTCGAAGGCATTTCGTCCGGAGGTCCCGGATAGATGAACACCACCTCGGCGCCTTTGGCCGCAAAGTCCGGCGCATGAGAGACGAACTCCTGCACCTGCCGCGTGCAGTAAGGGCACTGGTAGCCTGGGTAGCCGCGCAGCACCACCAGGACAATGTTCGCCTTCCCGGTGATCCCGGCGAGTTGAACCGGCTTCGCCTGCATGGTGGAAAGACGGAAGTCCGGGGCTTTGGAACCCACCCCGGGCGTTTGCGCGAAGAGCTGACACACTCCCAGCGCGAGTGCGAAAACACTGATTTTGAGAGATTTCACACCGGTAAAATCCCCCGGCGCACGCAGTCTATTCCCGCGTCAGAGCTTTTTGCCGTTCACCAGCACGTTGGTCAGCTTCACCTCTTCCACATTCTGGAAGAGATTGTCCTTCGCAGCATTCGTGAACGTGCAGTCGGACATGGTCACGCCGCGAATCGGGGCAGTCTTGTATCCCCGGAAAAAGACGCCGTATTTGCTCTTCCGGCAGGTGACATCCGCCACCACCACGTTGTTCACCACCGGCTGGAAAGGCCCGCCCTCGCCTTCTTCGTAGTAGAAGTCGACTTCGATCACCGCTTCCGCCACCTGCCCCACCGTCACCTTGCGGAATGAGATATTCTCAATCGCGCCGCCCCGGTGGGAATTGGTCTTGATGCGCAACGCCCGCTGCAGGTTCGGGCTGCTCATCTGGCAGTTCTCGACGAACACATTGCGGATGCCGCCCGAGACTTCGCTGCCGATGGAAACGCCCCCGTGCCCGTCTTTCATATTGCAGTTCCGGATCACCAGATTGGCGCACGGGGCATTCACGCGACGGCCATCCGCGTTGCGGCCGGACTTGATCGCGATGCAGTCGTCGCCCGTGCTGAACGTGCAGTTTTCGATCAACACATCGGTGCAGCTTTCCGGATCAACGCCGTCGTTATTGGGGCCATGCGTGTCGATGTCCAGATTCCGCACAATCACGTTCTTACACATCACCGGGTTCACTTCCCACATGGGGGAGTTGCGAATCTTCAGCCCGTCGAAGATCACATTGGTGCAGCGATTCGGCTGCAGAAAGTTGGGGCGCAGGTAATGGCCGGCGCCGTAAATACGCTCCTTCACCGGCACATTCGCTTCGCCGGAAGCCACCAGCGCCTTCGTATCCGGCGTCTGGCTGGGCCCGCCGTCTTTGTGAACGCCGCCCTTCCACGGCCACCAGTGCTGCGCGTCCGCGCCGCCATCCAGCGTGCCCGTACCCGTGATGCCGATATTCGTCTTTTCAAACGCGTAGATCAGCGGCGAGTAGTTCATGCACTCGGTGCCTTCAAAGCGCGTGAAGACCACTGGCAGATAGTGCTCAGGATTATTGCTGAAGCGCAGCGTTGCGCCCTCGCTGACAAACAGGTTGACGTTGTTGTCGAGGTGAATCGGGCCGGTAAGAAAGACCCCCGCCGGGACCACCACGCGCCCGCCGCCCGCTTTTGTACAGGCCGCAATCGCCTTGCGGATAGCTTCCGTGCAGTCCTTCACGCCACCCGCTTCAGCGCCGTATTTCGTGATGTCGAAATCCCGTTTGGGGAAGACCGGGGCCTGAATGCGGCTGAGGATGGACTCCGGCGTCTGGGCCTCGGCGCCGCTATCCGCCCGCAGCAAACGAGTGCCGGCGGCGAGGGCGGCTGTATGAGTGAGAAAAGTTCGGCGATTCATGAGACATCCGTTGGTATATCACCAATCGCCGCGCCACACCTTTCAGGAATCCTGAAGGGATCGTTCAAAACGGATTGTTCAAAAACAAATCGCCGGCTATGTGAGCAGCGCGCCCATCTTCCGGGATGCCGTGGGGAACTTGCCAATCCCCGCGCCCACCACCTCATCGGCCACGGTGACATAAACATCCGCCACGGTTCCGGTGACCCGCGTGTGAGCGCCCCTGGCCAGTTTCTTACTGCCACCCGCCACAATCATCGCCAGACCGCTGTTCTTGTGCGGATTCGCCTCCGCATGCTCGTGCGTGTAGATGATCGTGGTGTGGTCGAACAGAGAGCCGTCGCCTTCCGGAATGGATTCCAGCTTCGACACCAGATACGCGAACTCCTCCACATGCCAGCGGCAGATGTCGCGCAGAACCTTCTGTCCTTCCACGCCGTCCGCACCCGAAGTCTTGCCTTCCGCGTGCGTGTAATCGTGGTGCCGGGCGGAGGTATAGCCCAGCCACGGGAAGCGCGTAATGCTCTGGCACTTCGTCAGCATATAGGAGGCAACACGGGTCTGCCGTGTCGCGAAGGCCTGCACCAGAAGATCACTCTGCAGTTTCGCTATGCGGGGCCAGTCTTTCATGTCGCCGTCAAAATCCGGCGGATCGATCTTGCGGTACTCCGGAGGCAGCCCGGCGATGGCGCGTTCCAGATCGCGAATGCCGGAAAGGTGCTCGTCCACCCGCGCCTTGTCCTCCACCGGCAACTTCGCCTGGAGCGCGTTGGCATCCGCCATCACGGTATCGAGAACGCTGCGTTTGCGGTTCACCCAGCCTTCTTCCTGCGCGCCAAAGAGGCGGTCGAAAAGGCGGTGCGGAATCATCTCCGGCGGCAGAGCGCGCTCGCGTCCGGCCCAGCTCATATTGCGCTGCATGCTCTCGCCGAACGACTCCTGCGCCACACCGATCTGCAGCGAACGGAAGCGCGACTCCGTGCCGATCTTCGAAGCAATAATCTGATCGATCGACGGCCCGCCCGCGCCGCGACCGGTGAAGTCGGTACCGGTCATCAGGCCGCTCATCGAGTTCGTGTGGCCGTTGCCCTTGCCGCCCGCCGCCGCGTTGTCCACGCCGCTCAGAATATGCACGTCCTTCCGCCACGCCGCGAGCGGGGACAGACAAGGCGTGATTTCGTAATCCGCGCCTTCTTCCGAGGGAATCCAGTAACGTTCCGGAATGCCGTTGCCGTTAAACCAGAGCACGAAGCGGCTCTCGATCGGCTTGGCCGCCCCGGCCGTTTCGGGCGTTGCCGCATAGGCCGTGCCGGTGGAGTTAAACATCGACGCAAGCGGCGGCAGCCCGATGGCAATACGAGCCCCGGCCGCTGTCAAACCCTTCAGCAGGGTGCGGCGGGAGGTCCTAACGCGGCTGGTGATGACTTGCGACATGGGTGGCTTCCTTCGTTTCTGATATTTTATCCGGAAATTCGCGCTCCAGCGTCAGAGCCACAATCATTTCCTGGTACTTGTAATCCGACTGACGAAACACTGCAACGGCCTTGTTAATCACCGGCCGGTCCGCGGGCGTCTCAAGCCGCCCCGACGAATACCGGAAGTACTGCTTCACCATGCATTCCTGGCAAAGCGAAGTCTTCGCAAGCAGATTGCCCAATTCCTTCGGCGACGTGAAGTTCGAGTCCGGCAGACCCGCGACATACGCGTTCGTATTGATGTCGAGATTCACCTTGCGCGCCGCCACACCCCGGCCACCGCCCCGGAATTCAAGAACCACCTGATCGCGGCGCGCCCCCACGGCGTCGAACTTTTCGAGGCCGAAGCCGATCTGGTCCATCAGCTTATGGCAGTTCGCGCAGGTGGGATTCGTGGCGTGTTCGCTCATCCGGTCGCGATTGGTCTGTGGCTTCGCCTCAGTAACGGCGGGCAGGTTCGTATCGACGCCGGGAGGCGGATCGGGCACGTGCTGGCACAGGAACTGTTCCCGCACAAAGAGTCCGCGCGCGGTGGGCGAAGATTCATCGGGCTTGGCCGTGAGCGAGAGAAACAGCCCCTGGCCCAACAGGCCCGCGCGCTCGGAACCGGCGGGAAACGGCACGCGGTCGAAGTCTTTGGCGGGCGGCTTCACGCCATAAATGCCGGCCAGTTCCGGACTCACATAGCCAAAATCCGCCGTGAACAGCGTCATGAAGTTGCGGTTGTTCCAGACCAGATCGCTCACGAACGTGCGCGCTTCCTCAGTCATGGCGTTAGCGGTTTCGCGGGTGTAGAGCGGGAACTTGCGGCGGTCTTTGCTGGCGGTCAGCAGGCGGTCAAACCGCAGCCACTGGCTGATGAATTCATTCAGCGCTTCCTTCGCTTTGGGGTCGGCCAGAAGGCGGCGGGTCTGTTTTTCCAGCCCGGCGCGGGTGGAAAGTTCGCCCTTGTCGGCGGCGGCGAAGAGTTCCGCGTCAGGCATGGTGTCCCAGAGCGCATAGGAAAGACGGCTGGCGGTGGCCCACGCCCGGAGTTTCGGTTCGTCGGTGGAATCCAGCCGGAAGATGAAATTCGGGCTCTGCAGCATGGCTTCGAGCACCAGTTGCGCGCCCTTCAGGAAATCGGTTTCCTTCGCCATCAGCGCCTCGTAGCGCTTGGCTTCGCCCGCGTCCAATGGACGGCGAAAGGCCTTCAGACCAAACTCCCGGATGAAGCGCGCACGGCAGGGGGCCGAAGGCTTGCAGGGGATCAGATGATGCGTGTCGCCCCCCTGAAAAGCCGAGCGCGCCAGCCGTTCGGCCGCGGCGCTGTAGGCCTCCACCAGCAGCGGCGAAAGGCTCTGGCCCTGCGTCTGGTTCTTATAGCCGTTAATGAAGTCTTCCGGCGGAAACTGATTCGCGGGAGTGGTCTGGTCGCCCAGCAGATCCCGCACCGTGTGGTTGAACTGGCTGTGGGTGAGGCGGCGAAGTTCCGCGTCATGCCGGGCCGCGCCCGCGCCGCTGCTTTCCTGCTCCCGGTACCGGAGCGCCTGAGCCAGGTCCCCACCCGAAAGCTTCGCCAGTTGCGCGATCCAGGCTTTCAGCGCCGCTTCCTCCGGCGTGCCAGGTTTGATCTTCTGCCCGCCCGCATGGGGCACCGCCATCGTCGGCTTCTTCAGCAGCAGGGAGGCTTCGGGATGCTCGCGATCCACCAGGTTCACCAGCGATTTTCCGAAGGCTTCGATCTTCGCCGCGGGCGCATCGGCTTCAGGAAAATGCAGGCGCGTGGCGGAGGCCACGCCATCCGTGTAATGGCACGCCCGGCAGTTGGCCTTT
Organism: uncultured Acidobacteriia bacterium; assembly: GCA_903900705.1. Taxonomy (GTDB): domain Bacteria; phylum Acidobacteriota; class Terriglobia; order Bryobacterales; family Bryobacteraceae; genus BOG-234. Next base: position 1,778 of record CAIUOG010000098.1, on the reverse strand, counting down.
TCGAGTATCGGGTACAGACCGGTCTGGAAACCGCCCGTTTGTGCCAGGGCACTCCGGACCAGCAGCGATCCGACCGTTAAGCCAATGAGTGTAAAGCGTTTCAGCAAGCCTGTTCCTCGCGCAGTGGGCGGCCGCCGGAGGGCGAACCGATAACGTTAACTATACATTCTGTAGAATAACGCCTGATGCCCAGGGTGCTTCGAACTGTCATTTTCTTCGCGTGTGCCGTTTTTCTGGCGCAGGCCGCGACCGAACGCGAGATCGCCGAATGGGCATTGCGCTGGGAAGGCACCGTTTTGCTGGAGGGCGGCAAAGCCCCACTCACTGATGTTTCGCAGCTCCCGGCGGGAGAGATTCACATCGTCTCCATCGACCTCACCGCGGGCGTGATGCACCCGGCGGAACTGAAGAAACTGGAAGGTCTGCCCCACCTGCGCGAACTGTATCTGCCGGGTCCCATCTGGAATCCGGGAGGCGGCAATGAGGACAAGGCCGGCGTCTTCCATGCTTTTTCCACACTCACCGGCGTCGAGCGCCTGGCCTTCGGCTGGCACTACAACGCGGAGATCGAAGTGGGCGACAAGGAAATCGCGGAACTCTTCACCTGGAAAAACCTGCGCGAGCTTCGCTGCAAGCAATGCCGCCTCGCCAAAATCAATCTCTCCCCGCTCGCAAACCTGCGCAATCTCGATCTGACCTACAACCCGTTCACAGACGAGGGGATGAAGGGCATGGCGGGCCTGAAGGAACTGCGCCGACTGCTTCTCAAAGACACGCTGGTGACCGATGAGGGGCTGCAATACCTGAAAGATCTTCCGGCCCTGGAAGAACTCGATCTTTCCGGCGCGCGCGTCACCGACAGGGGCGTGGAATCGCTCGGCCGGATCCGGTCGCTGCGTCGCCTGAATCTGCTTGGCGCGCAGGCTTCAGATGCTTCCATGGATGTGCTCGCCGGGCTGCCGAATCTGGAGGTGCTCACGCTCTACCGCACGCACATCACAAACTCCGGTCTCGCGAAACTGCAGGGGCTCAAACATCTGACGGACCTCGACGTGCGATACACCAACGTGACCGCGAACGGTCTTGACGCGTTGCGCGCCGCGCTGCCCGGGGTTCGGATCCGTTTTGTCGGCTCGTCCGCGCCAAAACAGAAGACGCCAGGCGCCGCCCAGCCGGCTTCCGGCAGCGAAGCGGCCATCTCCTCATGGGTGAAAGCGCTGGGCGGCTCCACGGAATCGGTGAACGGGCAGGTGACCGGCGTGAACCTCGCTTCCACGTCCATCAGCGATGCGCAACTGGCCTGGCTCGTCGGTCTGAAGCATCTTGAAAGACTCGACCTTTCCGTGACGCAGATTGCCGACCCTGGCCTCGAATTCGTTTCCCGCATGACCGGGCTCACGGAGCTGAATCTGAGCAACACCACGGTTTCCGACGTGAGTCTGGCAAAGCTCGAATCCCTCACTCATCTGCGCTCTCTGCGGATGGCCGCCAGTCTGGTGAAAGGACCGGGCCTGTCTCATCTGAAGGGCATGAAAGACCTGCGCGAGATCGATCTTTCCAGTTCGAAGATGGACGATAGCGGCCTGGTGGAACTGGGCGGCATGCCGGGCCTGGTGAATCTGCGGCTCGGCTATGTCGAAATCAGTGACAAGGCGCTTTCGAACCTCGCGTCACTCCGTCATCTCGAAAAGCTCGACCTCACCAGCACCGACCTCACCGATGAAGGGCTCCGCCAACTGACGCCGCTGACCACCCTGCGCGAACTCCAGCTGAATCAT
>CAIUOG010000097.1 GCA_903900705.1 uncultured Acidobacteriia bacterium | reverse complement strand
GCCAGCAGCGCCCCCGTCCACACCGCCGTCACCCTCGCCCAGACGTGGCTCCGGGACGCCCACAACTTCCAGCTCCTCGCCCTTTACGTATGTCGCCTCCGCCGCGCCGTCGAAAAGAACGAAGCCCAGCTCCGCTCTCTGCAATCGGAACGCAAAGCCGCCCGCGCCGCCGCCCTCGAAGAGGCTCTCTTACTCGCCCGCCTCGCCCGCATGAAGCGCGAAACCTTTGACCCCCAGGCCAATGGCTTCGAATTTTCAGCCGCCGAACTCACCGCCATCCTCCACCGCCAAAACCGCCTCGAAGAAGCCCGCCGGACCCTCCACCGCCCCCGCGCCGCCGCCTGACCCCCCCAAATCCCATTTGAATCCGGGTGATAAGTCATATATAATCCGTTCACACCAGTCAGGTTTTACACCTTTCAAGGGAGGCTTCTACGATGATTCACCCCACTGCGCGCACCCGAGTTGGCCGCGCTCCGTTCCTCGCCGCGCTTCTGGCCCTCGCCAGTCTGCCCGCGTTCAGTCAGACGCTCGGCGAAATTACCGGCCGAGTGACCGACGCTTCCTCCGCCGGTGTCCCCGGCGCAACCATCACCCTCACCAGCGTCTCCACCAACGGCGTCCGCACCACCGTCACCACAGACGCCGGCAACTATACCTTCCCCTCCGTCGCCCCCGGCTTCTATAACGTCAAGGCGGAACATCCCGGCTTCAAAGCCGCCACCAGCAATAATCTCGAAGTCCAGGTCCAGCAGACCGTCCGTCTCGACATGGCCCTCCAGGTCGGTCAGGCCAGTGAAACCGTCGAAGTCTCCGCCCAGGCCGACCTCCTCCAGGCCGAAAACGCCTCCGTCGGCACCGTCATCGAAAACAAAGGCGTCGTCGAACTCCCCCTCAACGGTCGTTCCTACCTCGGCCTCGTCGCCCTCGCCGCCAACGCCAGCACCCTCTCGCCCGCTTCCGGCCAGGCCGGCTCCCGCGAAGGTGGTGACCGCGCCAGCCAGTCCATCTCCGCCGCCGGCCAGCGCATCATGTTCGACTACTTCACGCTCGATGGCGTCAACAACACCGACCCCAACTTCCTCTCCTACATCGTCCTCCCCTCCATCGACGCCATTCAGGAATTCAAAGTCCAGACCGGCATCTACCCCGCCGAATTCGGCCACGAAGCCACCCAGATCAACGTGCTCACCAAATCCGGCGGCAACGCCTATCACGGCGCGCTCTTTGACTTCGTCCGCAACGACAAACTCGACGCCGTCCCCTACGCCTTCACCAGCACCCACCCCAAAAAATCGCCCTTCAAATGGAACGACTGGGGCTTCGAACTCGACGGCCCCATCCGCATCCCCAAACTCTACGACGGCCGCAACCGCCTCTTCTTCATGGTCAATGACGAATGGAAGCAGCAGCGCCAGAACAGCCAGGGTACCTACTCCGTCCCCACCGCCGCCATGTTCACCGGCAACCTCAACGGCCTCAACATGATTTATGACCCGGCCACCGGCACCGGCGGCGCAACCAAAACGCCCTTCCCCAACAACACCATCCCCACCAGCCGCCTCGATCCCATCTCCCAGAAGCTGCTGGCCTACTACCCCTCCGCCAATATCGCCGCGGCGGGCATCTCCAACAACTACACCCAGCAAAACGCCTCCCCCTCCAACCGCGACGCGCTCACCCTCCGTCTCGACTGGGTCGAATCCGCCAAATCCCAGTGGACCGGTCGCTATAGCTGGGGCGATGAAAATCAGTCCTCCACCGGCCTCAGCATCACCGGCACCAAGATCCTCACCAACTACGAGCAGTACCTCGGCTCCAACACCCGCACCATCACCCCGACCCTCGTCAACGAAGCGCGCTACGGCTACTCCCGCTTCTACAACTCCATCGGCACCCTGTCCGCTTTCAGCTTCGATTCCGTCACTCCCCTCGGCATCCCCGGCCTCGCCGCCGGCATGCCCGTCACCTGGGGCGTCCCCAGCATGGCCTTCTCCGGTGACGGCTTCAGCGGCCTCGGCGACAGCAGTGACGGCCCTTACCAGAACGACAACAACACCCTCCAGCTGGTCGATAACCTCTCCTGGATCAAAGGCAAACACACCTTCCGCTTCGGCTTCGAATACAACCGCCAGAACTACAACCAGATCGGCAACCAGTTCTCCCGCGGCCAGTTCACCTTCCAGCCCAACGTCACCCAGAGCTCGCCCAGCGCCACCGGAGCCAAAACCGGCGGGGATGCCTTCGCCGAATTCCTTCTCGGCCAGAGCTATAACGCGGCCGTCGCCGTCTCCATCGCCAACGCCAAATTCCAGCGCAACACCGAAGCCGCTTTCTTCGACGACACCTGGAAAGTCACCCCCAAACTCACCCTGTCCCTCGGGCTCCGCTACGAACTCACCCCGCCCTGGAACGACACTCTCAATAACGACTTCACCTTCGCCATCCCGCAAATCATCGCCGGACCGCCTCAGCCCGCCGCGAATCAGCCCTTCTTCGTTCGCCAGGGTAACTGCTCCGATGTCTACGCCGGTCTCCCCATCCGCTGGACCGTCACGCCAACCACCTGCAGCAATGGCAAATACCCCAGCGAGCTGATGAAAACCTCTTACACCGATTTCGCTCCTCGCCTCGGCATCTCTTACTCGCCCGATTCGAAGACCGTCTTCCGCACCGGCATCGGTATCTTCTACAACCAGGACATCGGCAACGCCATCTTCGATATGGCCCGCAACATCGCCGCCAAAGTCATCACCGTTCCCACCGTGGCGGGCGCCGGCGTTCCCTGGAGCCAGGCCGTTCCCGCCGGTCAGTCCGGCGGCGGCTCCGCCAACGTCGCCGTCCCCCCCACCATCACGGCCTATGTGGATGCTTACGATCACAAAACCACCTACGCCATGCAGTACCTCTTTAACGTGCAGCGGCAGTTCTCCGGCAACTGGCTCGTCGAAGCCGGCTACCTCGGCGGCGTCAGCCGTCACCTGCAGGGCTTTCAGGATGCCAACCAGGCCGTCCCCGGCACCACAGGCACCTGGCAGTCCCGCGCCCCCTGGTCCCCCGTCGTCGGCATCATCCAGCTCGTCACCGATGGCATGAACGGGTCCTACAACTCCTTCAGCATCAAGGGCACCCGTCGCTTCAGCCAGGGCGTCAGCGTCATCGCTTCCTACACCTTCTCGAAGTCCATTGACGACACTTCAGGCATCCGCGTCCAGGGCAACGATCAGCTCTTCCCCCAGAACAGCTATTGCATCTCCTGCGAAAAGGGCCTCTCGTCCTTCGACGTCCGCCATCGCATCATCACCTCGGTCCTCTACGACCTTCCCGTCGGCAAGGGCAAGTGGCTCAACATCAGCAATCCGGTCCTGAACAGCGTCATCGGCGGCTGGCAGACCGGCGGTATCGTCACCATCCAGACCGGCGTTCCCGGCACCCTGAACATCGGCGGCATCGATAACTCCAGCACCGGCGAAGGCGGCTACGATCACCCCAACTCCACCGGCATCAGCCCCTACCTCAGCAACCCGACCCCGTCCCGTTACTTCAACCTCGCGGCCTTCACCGAAGCGCCGTCCGGTCAGTTCGGCAACGTCGGCCGCAACACCATCGAAGGCCCCGGCGTCTTCAACGTCGATTTTGAAGTGCACAAGGGCTTCAAAATGCCCTGGAACGAGAACCACGCCGTGCAGTTCCGCCTCGAAACCTTCAACGTCCTCAACCACCCGAACTGGTCCATGCCGAACCTGAACATCCTGTCCGGCGCAGCCCAGGTCGGTATGCCCGCCACCGTCGCTCACCAGGGCTTTGGCGTTTCCACCGGTACTTCCACCGCCATGCGGCAGGTTCAGCTGGCGCTGAAGTACACGTTCTAAACTAAATCGAACCCAACAACCGGGCCGCGCTCCTCCTGAACCGGGGAGCGCGGCCTTTTTTCCGCCCTTTTCCGATGAAGCCGCGCAACCCACATCTCGTCGCCCTGCTGGCCCTCGCCGCACTGTCGCTGCTGGCCTGCTTCAATTCCCTGAGCGGCGGCTTCGTGCTCGACAACCGCGGCCTCATCCTCAACGACCCCCGCCTCCGCGATGCCACCGCCTCCAACCTCCAGCTCATCCTCGACCACACCTACTGGTGGCCCAACGGCGAAAGCGGCCTCTACCGGCCCTTCACCACCCTCACTTATCTCTTCAATTACTCCATCCTCGGCAACCGTGACCAGCCCCAGGGCTACCACTGGCTCAACCTCCTGCTCCACCTCGCCAACATCCTGCTCGTCTACGCCCTCTCGCTGCGCCTCTTCCGCAAGCCCTCCACGGCCTTCTTCATCGCCGCCCTCTGGGCCGTCCACCCCGTCCTCACCGAGTCCGTCACCAACATCGTGGGCCGTGCCGACCTCCTCGCCGCCTTCGCCATCCTCGCCGGCCTTCTGCTCTACCTCCGTGCCGTCGATTCCGGCGCCTGGCTCCCCCTCGCCGCCCTCGCCGTCGTCTCCGCCATCGGCGCTTTCTCCAAGGAAACCGCCGCCATCCTGCCCGCCGTCCTCCTCCTCCACGCGCTCACCTTCCGCCGCCAGGGCCGCATGCAACTCTACGGCCTCCTCGCCGCCGCCCTGCCCGTCGCCGCCATGCTCATCCAGCGCGCCGCCGTCCTCTCCCACACCCTCCCCATGGAGATCCCGTTCACCGATAACCCCATCCCCCACATCCCGAACGGCTTCCTCACCGCCCTCACCGTCCTCGCCCGCGACTTCGCTCTCATCCTCTGGCCCGCCACTCTCTCCGCCGACTATTCCTTCTCCCAGATCCCCCTCTTCACCGGCGCGCCCCGCGACTGGCTCGCCCTCGCCTTCGTCGCCGCCCTCCTGCCGCTCCTCGTCCTGCTCTACCGCCGGAACAAGCCGACTTTCTTCCTTTTCGCCACCGGCCTCCTCTGGCTCGCCCCCGTCGCCAACATCCTCGTCCCCACCGGCGCCATCATGGCCGAGCGCTTCCTCTACCTGCCCGTCCTCGGCGTCACCGCCTGTCTCGTCGTCCTCGCACAGCGGTATCTGAGCGCCAGACCCGCCGCCGCGCTCCTCGGCCTGCTCCTCCTCGCACTCACCCTCCGCACCCTGGTCCGCAATCAGGACTGGCACGACGACCTCAGCATCGCCTCCGCCTCCGTCCTCTCCAGCCCCCAAAGCTTCAAGGTCCACGACCTGCGCGCCAACGTCCTCTTCGCCTCCGATCCCTCGCACGCCAATCTCGACCGCGTCATCGCGGAGTCCGAAACCAGCCTCGCCATCCTCGAACCGCTCTCCGCCGCGCAGCGCCCCCCCGCGCCCTACCGCTTCGCCGCCAACTGCTACATGCTGAAGTCCGCCTGGCCCAAAGCCATAGCAGCCCTGCGCAACTACCTCGCCGCCGAGTCCGCCCACCTGGCCGCGCTCGAAGCCCGCGTCGGCGCCGAACGCGCGCGCGAAGCGCAACACGCCTCGAAGCTCCGCCAGGCGGACGCGCTGCTCGTCCTCGCCTCCGCGTATCTCGAAGCCTCTGACACGGCGCACGCCGCCGAAGCCCTCGCGCAGGCGGGGGAAATCGATTCTTTGAATCCACAACTGTATAGGGAAACCGCGGACGTGGCCGCCGCGGCGGGGAAACTGGATGACGCGGCTGTCGCGTTGGTGGAAGGTTCGTTTGTGACGGGCGATCCGTCATTCCGGCAGTCGCTGGTGGAACTCTACCAGCACGCCATGGATCCCCGCGGCTGCGCGCTCACCGCCGGACCGTCCGGCCCTGCCATCAATCCCGCCTGCGGGATTGTGCATGGCCACGTCTGCGCCGCCGCCGCCCGGACCGTCAAAGTGCTCGCCGCCGCCGGACAAGCCGAACTGTCACAAACCCGGAAAAAGATGTTCGTGGAACAGTTCGGCTGTCCGCTTTAAGCTCTACTTTGCCGGAGACGCCGCCGGAGCCGGACCACGGCCCGGACCGCGCGCCGGGCGCGGCGGAGCCACATAGTTCACCAGTTCGTCCACCGGCTTGCCCGCCGCCCACGCAATGCCCCGCAGCAGCGTCAGCTGCAGCGGCTTGTTGGAGAAGTTCGCATACGCATGGCCCTGCATCCAGACGAACGCGCGCGCCGGCTTGCCGCCAGGCAGCGTGTGCTCGTAGGTCCACATCTGCGGCACCACTTCGCCCTTGTGCGTCCCCGCGCTCGGCGTGCCCGCGATCTCCGCCGTCGCCAGCACGTGCATCCCCGGATTCTTCGCCATCGTCAGCAGGAAGAACGCTTCATCGGTGATGGTCAGGTTGGTCATGTCCTTCATGATCGGGTTGTCTTTGTCGACCACCGTGTAAGGCACCGGCGCTTCCAGCGTGAAGTTCGTCTCGCCGTGCTTCTTCGCCGCGCCCACCAGTGACGCGAAGTATTCCGGGTCGGGCCCGCACAGCGAGTCGTGCAGCGTCACAATGCCGCCGCCGCGCTTCACGTAGGTTTCCAGCACAGACCGGTCGATGTCGCCCATGTACGCCGCATCGCCCTTGTAGATCACCACCACGTCCGTGTGCTCCAGCGCGGCCGCGCTCGGCGCGTGCAGTGACCCGTCCACCACCGCGCCCCGCTCCGTCAGCAGCTTACTCCAGTCCGCCAGGAACTGCGGATAATCGTGCTGGCCCACGCTATGCGACTTCAGGCCCGCCCAGATGTAGATGTGCATGCCGTTCGGATTCTGGCCCTGCGGCCGCGGCGCCGGTTGCGCCTGTGCCATCGCCACCACGCACGCCAACATCAAACTCACGTTCCGGAACTGTCTGCTGATCACTGTTATACGCCTCTTATGGAATACCCGCCCGACGGGGCAGGCGCGCCCATTACATCGAAATCACCGGGGCTTGTCAATCCTCATCAACCATTCACACAGATCCGTTACGATAAGCTCCTGATGCGTCTCTCTCTGCTTCCCCTTTTCCTCACGGCCTTTGCCGCCGCCGGCCTCGCCCAGAACGCCCCGGCCCCCAAACTCGCCTGCGAAGGCAACATGGCCACCATCCGCCTCTCCGCCGTCACCCCCACCGGCACCATGGAAGGTCTGCTCAAAGCCGTCGCCGCGCAGAAGGACTGGTATCACTCGCACGGCCAGGCCAGCCACGAGATCTACCCCGTCCGCATCATCGTCCGCGATGAGAAGACCCGCGCGCAGACGTACTCAGACAAGGAAGTGCTCACCTACCACGTCCGTCCGGCCTCCGATCAGCCGGAAGCCGCGCACGATGCCGGCTATGACGCGTTCGTGAAGTTGTATCGCGAAAACTCCGACATCAAACAGACCTGGAACGTCTGTCTGCCGAAGTCGAAATAGGGCTTACTTACCCGGTCCGCCGTCGCCCGCCGTACCGGCGAACGCGCTGTGGCCATCCGGGAACGTAACGGTCGCGGCGGAGGCCAGGAAGGAATGGTCCTTCGCCCGATAGCCCTGCACGTGCAGCGTCTCGCCCTCTTTAATCGAGTTCCGCGTCACGCCCCGGCGCGCCAGCGCATTCGGGCTGCCGGTCTCGAAGTCCCACACCGTCGCCTTGCCCGCCGCATCTTTCACCGACAGCGAGAAGTGCGCGTGCGGGTTCTGCCACTCCACCTTCACCACCGTCCCCACCACGTCGACCTTGTCATTCTGGTCGAACTCCGCCGCGAACGAGTGATGCGCCAGCGCGGGAATGGAAAGGGCTCCGGCCACGGCCAGAACGGTGAGCAGTTGAACTCGCATGCAATCAGGATATATCAGGCTCGATCAGTAGAAGCCGATGGCGCGCCCGCCCGCGCCCACGCCAAACCAGAGCAGCAGCGAGCCCACCGCCGCCACCGCCGTCCGCACCCGGCTCGCCGCCGCTTCCTCCGACCGCGTGGTGGAACGGACGAACGTGTAGTGAAACAGTATCGCCAGGCCCAGCGCTTCCATCTTGAACCAGAACGGCGGATTCTCGTAGCACTTCATCGCCTCCGAACAGAACAGCAGCGCGCCAGTCCCCAGCATCGTCAGCAGCCCGCCCAGCGTGAGCGGCGCCAGCGTCCGCGCCACGTCCGGAATCGACTGGCTGCGCAGACCGCCGCCCAGCAGCCGCAGACTCAGCACCACCACAGACCCCAGCAGCACCGTCAGCGCCAGCAGGTGAATACTCTCCGCAATCGGGAAAATAAACCGGCTGTCGCGGATCGCCTCTCCCACCGCCGTCTGATCGCACCACTCAAAGAAAGGCCGCATTTTTACCTAGAAGTTGTATGCCATCGTTCTGCCCGCGGCGATGACGCACGCCCACAGCAGCATGCCCGCGAACCCGGCCAGACGCGCGCGCAGCGGCGGTACCGGATCACTGTCCCACGCGCTGATGCCGCGCCGCGTCCGCAGCTCGAAGAACAGGGCATTCAGCCCCGCCAGCAACAGCGCCACCACTTTGATGCGGAAGTAAAGACTCCCGTACGCCTTCACGGCCTGGCACCAGAACAGCAGCGAACCCGTCACGAACATCACGAAGAACCCGGCCATGCTCCACGGCACAATCTGCTTCGAAATCTCGGACACGCGCCGGTCTTTCATCACCAGCCCCGTGAGCCGCAGATCCATCACCAGCAGCGTGCCCACAGACAGCGCCAGCGCCAGCACATGCGTCCCCTCGATGATCGGAAACCACCAGACCGATTCGCGGATTGCCGTGCCAATTTCCGTATCCTGCAGCCACTGGCAGATTTCCAATATCGACATTGAGCCCTGAGTGTATACAATTCTTGCATGCGGATGGAACCCGAACGGGGCGGTAACTGATGGGAAAGATCGTCGCCGCCATGGCCACCGTGCACGCGCCGCAGCTCTTTACGCGGCCGCCCACGGAAATCCCGGAACAGCTGGACGCCGACATCGCAGCCATGCGCGAACTGGGCCGTTCCCTCGATGAAACCAGGCCCGACGCCCTGATCGTGATCGGCAGCGACCACCTCGAAACCTTCTTCCTTTCCGCCGTGCCCACCTTCGCCATCGTGGCCGGGGAGGCCTCGCACGCCTCCTTCGCGGGCCGCGAGTACAACCTGCCCATCCACCTGCCTCTCGCCGAAGCGCTGCTTGACCAGCTGGTGGAAGCCGGTTTCGACATGACCTACTCGCAGGACGCGGTACTGGGGCATTCCTTCGCCGCCGTCTACGAATGGGTTCTCGAAGGTCGCGACATTCCCGTGATCCCCCTCTTCATCAACACCTACCTGCCGCCGCTGCCCACCGCGCGCCGCTGCGAGGCGCTGGGGCGGGCCATCGCGAAGATCGTGGAAGGGCGGCCCGAACGGATCGCCATTGTCGCCAGCGGCGGCATGTCGCACTACCCCGGCACGTGGAAGTACCCGCAGCCGGCCTTTGACTTTGATTACTGGGCCATCGACCAGATGGAACGCGGCAATCACGAAGCGCTGCTGAGCCTGACGAACGCGCAGCTCGACGAGGTGGGCAACACGGAGATGCTGCCGTGGATGGCGATGTTCGGGGCCATCGGCAACCAGCCCGGCGAACTGCTCACCTACCAGCCCACCTGGCACCACGGCCACGCGGTGATGCGCTTCATCCCCAACAAACGGGAGGAAGCCGGCCTTCCCCTGGAAACGAAGACCCCGCCCGAGTACCGGTTTCAGACCGGGAAGGGCTATGAGTTTTACAAGCATCCGTCGCCCTCCGCTTACCAGCTGAACCGGCTGCTTTACGATCTGCGTCACAAGCAGGCGCTGCGGCGGAGGCTCTATGAGGACACGCCTGGAGTGGCCGCGGAGTACGGACTGAGCGCCGCCGAGGCGGAGGCGGTGGAGACGCTGAAGGACGAAAGTATCGATATGCTGCGCTCCCTGAAGTCGCATCCGCTGGTGGAAGCCGGCGCGCATCCGCTGGGAACGCTCATGTCGATTGTGGTGGTACAGGCCGAGGCGCGTCGCATGCGTCTACAATCGTAGTAATACTTCATGGGCCGATTATCGGGCGTCAACAAAACCCGCGCGCTGCTGATTGCTCTCGCCTGGGCCATCGCCTCCATTCTGTTGATCATCGGGGTCTTGTACTACCGCAACACGCTGCTGCAGATTGAGGCGGACCGCGGCAGCGAACTGAAAGCGATTGCGGAACTGAAGGTCTCGCAGATCGTGGCCTGGCGTCGCGAGCGCATCGGCGACGCGATGGTGCAGTCCACCGGCGTCACGCGGGATCAGATTCTGCGCTGGCTGAAGACTCCCGGCGATGCGAAGCTGGCCGCCAGCCTCACCCGTGGCTGGAACGAACTCGGCCGGGTCTATGGCTACCACACGGTGTTGCTGCTGACTCCGGACGGCAGGCAATTGCTGCGCGCCGATCCGGAGCGGATCGTGGAACCTGCTGAACCCGAGGCGCTGCGTCTGGTCAGGCAGGCGGCGTCCACCCGGAACATCGCGTTCGGCGATCTCTTCCGGTGCCCGATCCGCAATTCCACTCATCTGGATGAAGCCGCGCCCGTGCTGGATGAGTCCGGTCGCGTAGCTGCCGTCGTGCTGCTGCGGATGGACCCCGACGATCTGCTTTACCCTCTGATCCAGACCTGGCCGATTCCGAGCGACAGCTCCGAAACCCTGCTGGTCCGCCGGGATGGCGACAGCGTTCTCTTTCTGAACCGGCTTCGCTACGACAATGCTCCGGCCCTGACGCGGCGCATTCCGCTCTCGCAGGGACCTGTACCCGCGGTGAGCGCCGTGCTGGGCACCACCGGAATTTTCCACGGCATGGATTACCGCAATGTGGACGTAATGGCCGCCCTGCTGCCTGTTCCGCAATCCGGATGGTTCATGGTGGCCAAGATCGACAGCAGTGAGATGCTGCGCGAGGCGCGGGAGCGTGGCGCTCTGGTGGCGTTGCTCATCATCTTCGGAATCATCACGACCATGCTGGCTTCCATTGTGATCTGGAAACGCTATGAGACGGGGCTTTATCGGAATCTCTACCTGACCGAGCGGTATCTGTCGCGTGCGCGAGCCATCGTCTCCGCCACGCTGGACGGCGTCTTTGTTGTGGATCCGGAGACCAGCCGCATCTCGGACGTGAATGAGGCGGCGATCGAATGTACCGGTTACAGCCGCGCGGAACTGCTCGCTCTGTCGTTCCGCGATCTCGATCCGGATCTTTCCGAAGCGAAATGGCGGGCGATTGTGGAGCATGCCCGCACCCACGGCAATCATCTCCTGCAGTTGAAATGTAAGCATAAAAACGGCGGCGCCTTGCCGGTGGAAGCGGCGATCCGCTACATCCGCCAGGAGGATGCCGAGTATGTTGTCGTCTCCGCCCGCGACATTTCGGACCGGCTGCGCGCCGAGCAGTTACACCGCAACCTGCAGGAGCAGTTCCATCAGGCGCAGAAAATGGAGTCCATCGGGCGTCTCACCGGCGGCATCGCGCACGATTTCAATAATCTGCTGACCGTGATCAACGGCTATGCATTCATGGCGCTGCGGCGGCTGCCGGCGGGCGATCCGATGCACCGTCCGCTCGAACAGATCAGCACGGCGGGTGAGCGCGCGGGCCGGCTGGTGCGCCAGTTGCTGGCTTTCAGCCGCAAGCAGGTGCTGGAACCGGAGGTCCTCAACCTCAACCGGCTGCTGGGCGATATGCAGGGTTTGCTGCAGCGCATCGTGAGCGAGGATATCGAACTGGTCTTCCGCTTTGCGCCGTCTCTGGCGAACGTGATTGTCGACCCGAACCAGTTTGAGCAGGTGATCATGAACTTGGTGGTGAATGGCCGGGATGCGATGCCGGACGGCGGCACGCTCACCATCTCCACAGAGAACTCCGTGAACGCGCAGGGAAGCGGACTGGTTCGGGTGACGGTCCGGGATACCGGCACCGGCATTCCGGAAGAGGCTCGCGAGCACCTCTTCGAACCGTTCTTTACCACCAAGGAGCAGGGTAAGGGAACCGGGCTGGGTTTGGCCACCGTGCAGGGGATTGTGCTGCAGAGTGGCGGCCTCATCACGTTTGAGACGGAGCTGGGGAAGGGCACGGCGTTTGTGGTTTCGCTGCCCGCGGTGCAGTCCGGCGAAGAGCGCGGCAGTTCCACTTCGCAGCCCGTTGTGACGGGCGGCACTGAGACCATCCTGCTGGTGGAAGATCAGGACGCCGTCCGCACGTTTCTGGCTACTGCGCTGGAGACCTACGGCTATCAGGTCCTGGCGGCTTCCGGTGGCGAGCAGGCGATGCGGATTGCCGACACGGCCAAGATCGACCTGCTGGTGACCGATATTGTGATGCCGAAGATGAACGGCGCGGAACTGGCCAATTTACTGGCGGTTCGTCAGCCGTGGATCCGCACCATTCTGATCTCGGGGTATTCGGAAGACATCCACAGACAGGACGGGCGCCGACAGGCCGGGCATCATCAGGATGGAACGGAGCGGCACACGGCGGCATTCCTGCAGAAGCCGTTCTCGCCGGAGACGCTGGCGCGGAAGATCCGGGAAGTGCTGGAATCGGCGCGGGCCCTTTAAGAAGTCAGCGGGGCCGAAACAGCAAAAGATCCAGGCTGAAAGTGACGCGCATGGCTCCGGGCGTTTCGGCGCGGAGCGGGCGGTAGATGGAGTGGAGAATATCCTGCACGCCGGCGGCGTCGAGTTCGGCGTGGGTGGTGGCGCGATGTTGCGCAGTCAGTTCGAACGCCCCCGCGAAGGTTTCGAGAGTGCGTTCCACGCGGTCCCGGCCCACGCCGCGGAGTTCCAGCAGGTCGTCCGGCGCTGGCAGGGCCACCAGCAGGCGACCGTCCGGGCGGAGCACGCGGTGAAACTCGGGCGCGTTCATGCGCGCGGTGATGGAAAGCAGCAGGGAGAACGTCTGGTCCGCCCAGGGCACGAAGCGATCGGCATTGCCGATAATCCACTCCGCCCCGGGGTAGCGGCGGGCGGCGGCTTCGATGGCGGGCAGGGAAATATCAATGCCGTGGGCGTCGCAGCCGGTCTCGCGGGATAGTGAGCCCAGGTAGAACCCGTCGCCGCAGCCCGCGTCGAGCACCGTATCGGCAGAAGAAACGCCGGTGAGTTCCGCGATGGCACGCAACAGTGGCAGCGTGACGCCGCGATCATGGAGCCTGCGACGGGCGGCCACGGCTTCCGGCGTATCGCCCGGAGTCTTCGATTTGCGCTCCTGCGGCTGCAACAGGTTCACGTAGCCTGTGCGGGAGACGTCAAACGAATGCCGTGCGGCGCAGCGGAGTGCGCGTTCTTCGCGGACAAGAGGGAGATGGCAGTTCCGGACGGGGCAGATGAGCATGCGGGTCGTCCGGAACCGGCCGGTTTAGCTGATGTGCTTTTCGATCAGCTGCTGAATGGCGGCCTTGCTTGCGCCGCCCACCATCTGATCCACCACCTGACCGCCTTTAAAGACCAGCAGGGTGGGGATGCCGCGAACCTGGTAGCGCATCGCGGTGGCGCCGTTGTTGTCGACGTCCAGCTTGCCGACCTTGACTTTGCCTTCGAATTCCGTCGCCAGCGCATCGACCGAAGGGGCGATAGCGCGGCAGGGGCCGCACCAGGTCGCCCAGAAGTCGACCAGTACCGGCTTGTCCGACTGCAGGACGTCTGTGTCCCAGCCGGCATCTGTAAATGTAAGTGTGTTTGCTCCAGCCATATCTTTTCCGTTCCGCCTATATAGAGTCTGCTAAGCCGTCGCGGGATGCAACGACTGAAAAAGCCGTGAATACTCGGTTGCCGAGGTTGCCCACGAGAAGTCCTGCTTCATGCCGCGAATCATCATCGCGGTCCAGGCCTCGCGGTTGTACCACTCGTGGCACGCGGCGCGCGTGGTGCCCAGCAGCGCACTTCCAGTGTAATCGTTGAACTTGTAGCCGGTGGATTCGGGGCTGTTCTGGTCGATGATGGTATCGTCCAGGCCGCCGGTGGCGCGCACCACGGGCACGGTGCCGTATTTCAGGCTGTAGATCTGGTTCAGGCCGCAGGGTTCGTAGTGGCTGGGCATCAGGAACATGTCGGAACCGGCCTCAATGCGATGCGCCAGGCCGTCGTTATAGCCGATGCGGAGGCCGACTTTATCCGGGAAGTGGCGGGTGAGCCAGCGGAACATCTCCTCATAGGCGTGCTCGCCGTTGCCGAGGACCACCAGATAAACGTCGTCGCGGAGCAGTTCCCAGGCCATGTCGCGCATGATGTCGAAGCCCTTCTGCGTGGCGAAGCGGGAGACGATGCCGAGCAGCGGGCGATCCATGGCGTGTTCCGGCAGGCCCATTTCGCGCAGCAGTTCGAGTTTGCAGGCGCGCTTGCCGGAGAGATCGGTGGCGGAGTAATGGGCGGGGATGGCGGTGTCGGTTTCCGGATTCCAGCGGGTATAATCCACGCCGTTGACGATTCCCGTGAGAGACGCGCGGCGGGCGCGCAGCAGGGGGTCGAGGCCGAACCCGTACTCGGCGGTCTGGATTTCCTGCGCGTACCTTTTGCTGACGGTGGTGAGGGCGTCGGAATAAACCAGGCCCGCTTTGAGCAGGCTGATGGTACCCCAGAACTCCAGAAGGTCCGGCCGGTAGAGCCAGTCCGGCAGGGAGATCTCGCGCATTTTGGAGCGGGGGAAGATGCCCTGGTAGCCGAGGTTGTGGATGGTGGTGACGGTCTTCGTGTGGAGGAAATTGGGGTCGACGGCCTGCGAGAGATTCAGGTAGACGGGGACCAGGCCGGCCTGCCAGTCATGGCAATGGAAGATATCGGCCTGGAAGAGGCGGCGGGAGATCTCGATGGCGGCTTTGGCGAGGAGGGCGAACCGGATGTGGTTGTCGCCGAATTCGCCGTTTCGGTCGCCGTAGAGACCGTCCCGGCCGTAGAGGCCGTTGTGTTCGACGAAATAAGTGATGACGCCGCCGGAACGCATCTCCCACACGCTCGCGTCGTATACAGCATGGCCGAGGGGAATGGGAAGACTACCGATCACGCGCTGCGCCGGGGCATCATACGCGTGCATATAGCGGGGCACTACGACGGCAACGGCATGGCCCAGCCGCGCCAGAGCTTCCGGCAGCGCGCCCACCACGTCGGCCAGGCCGCCGCTCTTGGCCCACGGGCTGACCTCTGAGGAGACCATCATGACGCGGGGCAGATTCTGGCTGTGTGCAGGGATCACAGGGTTCCTCAACAATGGTATATTAGCGAATTCAGGCACAAGCATTTTGAAGCGAATCCTGCCCCTTGCCGTCCTCGGACTGTCTGCAGCGTCCGGCCTCTTCGGCGCCGAAAATCTCCGTCTTGACGCGAATGAGAACCTCTTCATCGTGCTGGCCGCCATTAACGCGGCTGGTTATGACGACGGGCTCAAACTGCCGGATCACGGCGACCTGCGCGATCAGCTGCGGCAGTATCTGGCCCAGCAGAACATCGGTTTGCTGCCGGAACTGAAGCGGTTCTTTCAGGCCAACGGCCGGCACAAATCCGGCACGCAGGATCTGGCGCAGTACATTTCCTACGCGCTGTCGGTCACCGGACCGCCGGATTTCGCCTGGCGCACGCGCGACGTGGAAATTCCGCCGGACGCGAAGGCCATTGAAGGGCTGACGCCGCTTCTGATTGACTTCTACCGGCAGGCGCGCCTTGATGAAGTGTGGCGTCGCGCGCGCCCGGTTTACGAGAAAGAACTGGAAAAGTACCACGCCCCGGTCGTCTCCATGACGAACAAGGTGGATGGCTACCTGCGCGTTTCGGCGGGCGGCTACATCGGGCGGCGCTTCCAGATCTTTATCGACCTGCTCGCCACGCCGCAACAGATTCAGACCCGCAATTATGGCGACGATGCCTTTGTGATTGTGACGCCGTCGAGTGAGCCGAAGATGTTCGATATCCGGCATGCCTATCTGCATTACGAACTCGATCCGATCATGATCAAGTACGGCATGGATCTGCAGCAAAAGCGGTCCCTGCTGGATATTGTGCAGCTTGCGCCGCTGGACGACACGTATAAAAACGACTTCGTGCTGCTGGCGAACGAGAGCCTGATCAAGGCCGTGGAATGCCGCCTCGATAAGAACAAAGCCGGCATTCAGCAGGCCATGCGGCAGGGTTATGTGCTGACCGAGTTTTTCTCCGAGCAGTTGCCGAACTTCGAACAGCAGCAGCAGGGGATGCGGTTTTTTGCGGAGGAAATGATCAACGCGATTGATCTGAAGCATGAGACGGCGCGCATCTCGGCGGTGAAGTACGATGGCGGCCAGTTGCAACGGAAGGCCCAGCAGGTGACGGTGGCCGGTCCGGAGCAGTCGCAATCGGCCAAGACGCTGGAAGAGGCGGAGACGCTGTATTCCGCGAAGAGCTATGAGAAGTCGCGCGACCTGTTTTTGAAGTCGCTGGAGCAGAAGGGTTCGCCCGAGGAGCATGCGCAGGCGTGGTATGGCCTGGCCCGCATCGCGGCGTTGCAGAGTCAGCCGGACGCAGCCGTGAAGCTGTTTGAGAAAGCGCTGGGTTCCTCGCCCGACGCGTTTACCAAGGCGTGGAGCTACGTTTACCTCGCGCGTCTTTCGAGGGCCGCCAACGAGCCGGAGCGTGCGGCACAGTACTATCAGGAAGCGTTATCGGTGCAGGGAGCCTCGGAAAAGGCGCTCGAAGCCGCCCGCAGGGAATCCGCTGGTGTTCGCCCGCAAGGCGGCCGGCCGCAGGAAAAACCATAAAACCAGGAGATTTTGAAATGAGGCGTTTTACCACTCTCGCCGCTGTTACCGTCACCGCCGCTCTGTGCGCCGGTTCCGCCTTTGCCCAGAAGCAGCTGAAGCCGAAGTCCCAGAAAGAGGGCCTGGCGATCAATGCCATGATTCAGGCGCCGGACCCGGATGCCCGCATCAAGGCCGCCGAGGAACTGATCACCAAGTTCGCCGATACCGACTTCAAGGGCTACGCGCTCTATCTGGAGGCGGACGCCTACCAGCAGAAGGGCGACGCCGAAAAGGCAATCGTCTATGGCGAGAAGTGCCTCGAAGCCGACCCGAAGAACTATCAGGGCGCGATTCTGCTGGCCAAGATGTACGCCCAGACGACGAAAATCAACGATCTGGACAAGGCGGAGAAGCTGGCGAACATCAACAAGTACGGCGCGCTGTCGCTGGAACTGCTGAAGACGGCGGAAAAGCCGAACGCGCAGCTGGGCGATGCGGACTGGGCCGGTATCAAGAAGGACTTCGAAGGTCAGGTGTATTTCTCCCTCGGCGTTGCCGCGACCTATGGCAACAAGCTGGATGACGCGAAGGCGGACTTCACGAAGGTGGCCGAAATGGACAGCGACCCGACGGATCTGATCCGCGCCGGCCGCACGCTGCAGGACGTGAAGAAGTACGCGGAATCGATCGAATGGTTCGATAAGGCCGCGGCCTCGCCGAACGCCAACGAGCAGATCAAGAAGATCGCCGCCAGCGACAAGGCGCGGTCGACCGCGATGTTGCCGAAGAAGTAGTTGTCCAGCCCCATGTCATTTCCACTCGAGAGCCTCGAGGAGGCTCTCGGGCATGTTTTTCAAAACCGGAGTCTGCTGGTTCGCGCTCTGACGCACAGTTCGAGCGCGAACGAAAAGCAGCTTTCCGAACTCCCCCTTGATAACGAGCGCCTGGAGTTTCTGGGTGATTCCGTGCTGGGCTGGCTGGTGAGCGAATGGCTGTTCCACCGCTTTCCGGACTTCACCGAAGGCCAGCTTTCTCTCTTAAAAAACCATCTGGTGAGCGCCACCCATCTGCTGGGCGCGGCGCACCGGCTGCAACTGGGGCAATACCTGGAGCTGGGCCGCGGCGAGGAGACCGCCGGCGGGCGCAACAAGCAGCGTCTGCTGGTGAACGCGTTCGAAGCGGTGCTGGCGGCCGTGTATCTGGATGCCGGTCCGCAGCCTGTGCGCGCGATCCTGACGCGCTACAACATGCCGGAAGAAGATGAGTTGCTGCGCCTGGCGGGCGCGGGTCCGCCGCAGGATTTCCGGGCGGAACTGGAGCGCCTGGCGAGGGACCGGAACCTGGGGAAGCCGCAATACACGCTGCTGGGCGAGGCCGGACCGGGACATGCCCGCATCTTCACGATGGAGGTCCGGCTGGGCCGGGATCTGGCGGTTTCAGCGGAAGGCTCGTCGAAGAAAACGGCGGCGCATCACGCGGCTCGGGAAGTCTGCCGGCTGATCAAAGAGCGATAGTTCCCGCTTACCGCACCTGAAACGTTCCGGATGCTTTCACGGTCTGTTTGCCCACGCCGTCGCGGGCGGTAATTCCGACGCTGTACTCTCCCTGCGCCATGTTGGGCTGCAGGGTCAGGCTGAAGGAGCCGGGAATCCACGGCTGTGGGTAGTAGGCCTGGCTGCGCTCGGTGGCGGCGTCTTCCTGGGTGAAGAGCACCTTGCCATCGGCGCCGGTAACGGACACGTCGTAGGCGACATCAATCGCATTCTGCTCGCCATACTGGTAGCCGGTGACGTCGAACTTCACCCAGACCATATCACCCGCGCGGTAAGCGGCGACGCGGAGGGGCGTCTCGTCATCGGCGGTGCGATAGAAGTTCAGGCCGTGGATAGAGAGCGCGGCGCTTTTCGGCACATCCTTGCCCGCCACTTCGAAGGTGGTCTCGGCGGTGGCCGTTTTGCGCGTCTGCTCGTCGGTGACTGCAAAGCGGATTCGCCAGACGCCCGGCCGGGCGATGGAGGGAATCTGGAACTGAAAGCGGAGCCAGGGTTTCCAATCCTTATCTTCATCGCGGAGGGAGGTTCCGATGGCGACTTCGTCCTGGGGCATCGCCGGTTTCCCGTCGGAGTCGAAAGCCTGCGCGTGGCCGGTGAGGTGGACTTTACCGTTTTCCGCGGTACGGAAACCGGTGGCCGCGAAGCGGAAAAAGACGGTTTCGCCGGGAACCAGTTTCTGGCCGCCGGGAATTGCGCCGCCGTCTTCGAACTGAGAAATAATCGGGCTGACGGCCTGGAGGGCGGGTCCGGCGGGTGCCGACGGACGGGGCTGCTGACCGGTGAGGGTCAGCAGCGCGCCCTGCAGCAGGAGGCAATACGCGATGTTTCTGAAAAGCTCCACGTTTATGGCTTTTTTGTTGCCGGCGCTTCTCCGCCAGGGGCTGGAGCCGCTTCCGGCGTACCTTCATTATTCATCTGTTCGTGGACGAAGTTGAGCGGAATATCAATGTAGACATCTTCCGGGTCGAGCTCATCTGTGAGTTTCAGCTTGTAATGAGCCGCGGGGGCGTCAAAGAGCACGACGCCGCGTTCAGTCTGCGCGGGCGCCACGCGCCGCACAATGCCCAGCCAGTGCTGTACGCCCGAGCCATCGGCAAGTTCGGTGTAGACTTTGCCGGCATCGTCCACCAGTGACATGGCGGGGATGGAGACTTCGGTGTTATTACCACTCGAGACTGCAACCTGCACCGCAACAAAACGATTTTGCGGGACGCGGGGGGTCGGATCTTCGCCGAGACGGGGATAGATCTGGGTGTCGATCACGGCGTAGGACAGCTTATCGACGTTTGCCTTTTCACCGGCCTGGTACACCTTGGTCTGGCGACCACTGCTGGTAGAGGAGCCGCAGCCGGACAGGCCAACGACGCAGAGGGCGGCGAACACGGAAAGTTTTCGTTGAAACATAAAGATCCTGAGTTAGTTTCTTACATTCCGCTATTTGTTAGCAATCTTACAGAGGGGTTCCGGCCTGTTTTTTTCGAACTACTTCAATTGCAGAGGTGTATCGAGCTTAAAGACGACACGGCTCAGACGTTCGAGGTGAACACTCCGGTGGCCGATGCCCTTCGCGGCATCCTCTTCGAGGATCAGGGTGGCGAGGTCTTTCCCGCCGCCATTGGCCGAGTAAGTTTTGCCGGCTATTTCCACGCGATTGAGGCCCAGAATCGTCTGGACCTTAGTGCCCAGGCGGAGCACCTCCCGGACGACGACCAGCGCAGCAGTCCCCGCGGGCAGGGCGACCAGGCCGTCAGGGCCTTTTACGTCCTCCTCAATTCTGGCAACCAGAAACTGAGAGCGGACGGTTTCGGAATCGAAGATTTCCAGAGTCACCACGGGAATTGTCACACCAGCGGGCAGACCGTGGGACTGGACCTGCGTGGTGACGGTCATCTGATCCACCAGCGGCCCCTCCTTCGCGACCGACTGAGTGGACGGGGTCTGCTGCTTTGCACGATTACAGCCTGACAACAAGGTGATGGCCAGCGCCGGGATGAAAAGAAATTTATGTGGGAAGTGCAACGACCCTCCAGAGGCTCCCATTCAGTTTAACGTAACGGCTGATCGGGTTGTGGGAAACCGCACGGAGCGCGACCAGGGGGCTACTGCTTGTGTTCGCGGATCATTCGTTCGTACTTCTGCGTCTGCTGCGGCGTCAGAATCTGGCGGACGCGGCTGTTGCCATCGGCGAGAAGGTTGTCGTAATAGTGCGCGAAGTCGTCGAGCACCGAGGTGAGCTGGCGTGTTTGTTCATCGGAGAGGTCGAGTTGCTGCTTCCATTCCCGCACGGACATGCTCCCGCTGATCGCACCCGGGCGGGAGCCGTGCAGACCGGGATGGATGAGGAAGCTCATCACGACGGCGCCGGTGGCGATACCGCAGAGAAAGACGAGGATAAACGAGACTAAAGCGACGCGCTCAGCGGGCCGGGGAAGTGTGCTGACAGGCATGGGTTGTCGATTCAGGCATGGGGGTTAGCGATACTCCGCCAGAGTCACCAGCAGCCGCTCGCGGTCCGCGCTGTCACTGTGCGATGAGATGGCATCGTGCTGGGCCATGATGGAAGCCGCATCCGCACCGCCCTCCGAGGCTTCGCGCGTGACGAGGAAAGAGCCGAGGCAGGCGAGAAGGATGAGGGAGGCGAAGGCGACACGGCGGAAGAAAAGGTCGCCAATGGAGAAAAGACCCCAGGACCGGCTGGCTTCGGTTTCGACGATTCGATTGGCGAGGGCGGCGTAAAACGCGGGGGAAGGCTGGGGCGCGTCGTTTCCATCGGCTGCGGGCGCGAGTTCGTGCAGCAGCGAAGTGATGCCGGTGATGCCTTCCACTTCCCCGCGGCAACTCTCGCACGTGCGCAAATGATCGTGAAACGCCGCCGAAGCATTCCCGTTCAGATGATCTTCAAACTCTCTAAAGACGATATCGTGCATATTCAACCGTGTCCTGAGCCCCGGACAGCCTCTCTGCCAACCCTCTACACCAAAAACGCACGGCTTGCCGACCGCTTAAACCGCGGCGGGAAGACGATCCAGACGCTGCGCAGCTTTGACCAGCTTCTGCCGCGCCCGGAATAACTTTACCTTTATTGTATTCTCATTCATCTTCAGCATGGAGGCCAGTTCCTCCACGGAGTAGCCCTCCACTTCCTTGAGCATGAGGAGTTGCTTCTCCTCGTCCGAAACCCGATCGAGCAGTTTGACGATGTAGTCACGCCGGGCGAGGGTGGTATCGGTTCTGACGGAGCGGTCTGTGGGCGGTTCGCTGTTCTCCACGCGGCGGGACTCGTCTTCGCTCATGTCGCTCTCGTAGACCAGCTTGCGAACCTTCTTCTTGCGGAGGTAGTCGAAGCACTCGTTGACCGTGATTTTATAGATCCAGGTGATGAGGGAGCTGCGGAAGTCGAAGTTGCGGAGCGAGAAGTAAACTTTCGCGAAGACCTGCTGCGCGATGTCCTCCACGTCGTTCCGCTGCCGGACGATGCCGTGGATAATGGAAAAGACTTTGGACTGGTAGCGGGTGACAACTTCGCGGAAAGCCGCTTCGTCGCCTTCCTGCGCACGGCGCACAAGCGCGCCCTCCGGAGTATCCTCGTAATCCACTCGTGTCCTGAGAAAAGCTTTGCCGGTGAATGCCGGAAGTGAGATCGAGCCGCTCAGTGATTCCATACATGAGGTCGGACGCGACTGTGGCCTCGCCGGTTCCAGCAAAAACCTTCCCTCTGACGATAGCAGGTCAGCGGGCAGAGGCCAAAGCGGGCGGCCGTTTGAATCGGAAACGGCGTTTCCAGCATCTTGTATACTTAAAGATGCCCGGGGCGCATTGGAATGCGCGGGGCGGGGAACATAAGAATATGGTTAACATCACGGATACGGCAGTTACGAAGGTACGGGAGATTCTGGAATCGCAGGAACCGAAGCCTGCGGGCCTTCGGATCTCGGTTGTCGGGGGCGGATGCTCGGGTTTCAGCTACTCGATGGCCTTCGAGAACACTCCGAACATGCTCGACAAGACCTATAACTATGGTGGCCTGAAGATTTTTGTGGATCAGGCGAGTCTGCTTTACCTGGACGGCGCCGAGGTGGATTACGTGGAGACGCTGGAAGGTTCGGGCTTTAAATTCAACAATCCACAGGTGAAGTCGACCTGCGGGTGTGGCAGTTCGTTCAGCGTGTAATACCTCCCTGCAGATGCCTGGGTACAGTTCTATACCCAGGGCAGGGTTAAAAAGTACGGCAGAAGTCCAGAAACATGTTGATCGAGTCTGGACTTGCTGATAAGATTTCAGATGAAAGCATTCCGGTTTAGCCGAGGAGGAACTGAGCTATGCCGATTGTTATCGTTTTCACGAGGAAGGAAAGCTTAATGAATACATTTCGGAGAATCGCAGGAGCAGTGGCATTTGCGGCAATTACTTGCGCTGTCGCTTCTGCTACGCCAATTATCACTTACGGATTCGACTCGGTTACGAATCTGACTACTGTTACCCAGACTTACGTTTTGCCGAACACGGCGCTCAACATCGTCGCACCCACGTCGACCTTCCAGTTTGCCAACTTCAATCAGTTGATTGCGAACGGCGCGGTTTACGCCGGCAGCACTTATCAGGCTGGCAACTCGACGTTTGACTATGCGTACACGAACACCGTTGCGACCTTCTCGGTCACCAACAACGACGCGATCACGGACATGTTCAACGCTCAGATCGTTTCGAACCTGAATGTTGATCCCGCTTCCACCATGCCGACTCCAACCACTGACCGGAAGAGCGCTGGTGTGGATCTTGGTTTCGGCTTCTCTGGCAGCACGGCGCTTCAGAAGTCTGTGACTGTCGCGGATTCCGGTAACATCACGGTTGCCGCTGGCGCCACCTACACCTTCCCCAGCCTGCCTGTGATCGTTGGCACCAGCATCAGTGTGAACAATTGCGGTTCCGGAGCCACCTTTGGCGATCCGACTTGCGCTCTGGCTCTCACTCGTGACTCCACCTACGGTGGCTCTGGCTACTGGACCTATGGTCTGACGGACACTAGTTCCTTCGGCTTCGCCGGCGTTGGCTCCACTGGTAACCCGCACCTGACCTTCAACGCGACCACCTACTACGCAGCCACTGCGGAAGTGACCTACGAATACGTGAACGGCGCTCCCCCGGCTCCCGAGCCGGCGTCGATCGTCCTTCTCGGTTCGGCTCTGGTTGGCCTCGGCCTCGTCCGTCGCCGTACCCGCGCTTAATCGTAACTTCTGTAACTGCATTCTCCTCATGCCTCAGAGCAGGGTTAACCTGCTCTGAGGCTTTTTGCATTTTCCGGCCTTCCTGCTTACTTGGCGTCCCTCCAGTTGAGCCCCTCCCCCACTTCCACCAGCAACGGAACCTGCAACTCGTAAACGGCTTCCATTTCACGCTTTACCAGATCCCGGACGGCACAGACTTCTTCCGGCGGCGCTTCCAATACCAGTTCGTCATGCACCTGCAGCAGGAGTTTGCTCCGCATGCCGGCGAGCGCGTGATCGATGCGGAGCATCGCCACCTTCATCAGATCCGCAGCTGTTCCCTGGATGGGGGAATTGACGGCGGTCCGCTCGGCGAAACCGCGCGAGTTGGGGTTGCGGCTGTTCATGTCCGGGATGGGCCGCTCACGCCCGAAGAGGGTTTTGGCGACGCCGGTTTCGCGGGTGGACGCGATGGTTTCGTCGATGAACCGCCTCACCCCCGCATAGCGTTCAAAGTAGGCGCGAATGTAGGTGTCGGCCTCTTTGCGGCTGATGCCGAGGTTGGCGGCGAGGCCGAACGAGCTGATGCCGTAGACGATCCCGAAATTTACGGCCTTGGCGTTGTTTCGGTCTTCCTTCGTGACGAGCATGGGAGGCACGCCCATCACTTCCGCCGCCGTGCGGGTGTGAATGTCTTCGCCGTTGCGGAAGGCGTCGATGAGAACCGGGTCGCCGGACATATGGGCGAGGACGCGGAGTTCGATCTGGGAATAGTCGGCCACCACGAGCTTCCAGCCATCGCGGGGGATGAAGGCGGCGCGGATTTCGCGGCCGAGTTCGGTCTTCACCGGGATGTTCTGGAGATTCGGATTCGAGGAAGAAAGGCGGCCGGTGGCGGCGCCGGTCTGGTTGAAGCTGGTGTGCAGACGCCCGGTTTCGGGACGGATGAGGGCGGGCAGGGCGTCGACGTAGGTGCCCTTGAGCTTGGTCAGCTGGCGGTATTCGAGGACCTGCCGGACGATGGGGTAATCCGGCGCGAGGGCTTCCAGAACATCGGCGGCGGTGGAGACGGCTTTGCCTTTGGCTTTGAAGGGGGCGGGGAGGCCCATTTCCTCAAACAGCACGCGGCCGAGTTGCTGCGGAGAGGCGATGTTGAAGTCGTGACCGGCCTGGGCGTGGATGGCTTCGGTGAGCCCGGTGATGCGGGTTTCGAGCAGGGCGGAGAGGCGGCTGAGTTCAGCCGGATCGACGCGAATACCGGTTTCTTCGATGCGGGCGAGAACGGCGGCGAGGGGGAGATCCATGTCCCGGTAGAGCGAGTCGAGGTGGCGGCGGGCGACTTCCGGGCGGAGAAGTTCATTTAATTCATGGATATAGAGGGCGCGCTCGTCGGCGCGGGGGCCGGGGCGGAGGTCGAGACGGCGCTCGACCATGGCTTCGAGGGTACAGCCGGCGGGTTCGGAATCGAGCAGGAAGGCGAAGAGCGCCACGTCGTCCCGGAATCCTTCGGCGGGCAGATCGAGGCGGTGGAGTTGCAGGAGGAGCGATTTGAGATCCGCGGTGGCTTTGGGGATGGCGGGGTTGGCGAGAAGTTCGCGCAGTTCCCCGGCGCGGGCGGCGGGCAGGCCGCGGGCTTCGCCGGAGCGGCGGGCCAGGCCGAATTCGGCAAGTTCCGGGGAGTAGGTGATGGAGATCGCGGCGTCCGGCGGAAGGTTTTGCAGGAAGGAATGCAGCGCGGCGGGGTCGGCGAGGGGGGCGAAGTCGCGCGGGCGGGTGTCTTCGGAGGGGCCGAGTTCGCGGAGGTGGGAGAAGAACTCCATCTCTTTATAGAGGGGTTTGAGGAGTTCGACGTCGGGCGGCTGCACGCGGAAGGCGTCGAGTTCGAAATCGATGGGGACGTTGCAGTCGATGGTGGCGAGGCGGAGGCTCATCTCCACGCGTTCTCGGTTGTTTTGCAGGCTTTCGCGGTACATTTTGCGCTGCACCTCATCGGCGCGGTCGAGCAGGGCGGCGACGGAGCCGAACTGGCCGAGCAGGTCGCGCGCGCCTTTTTCGCCGATGCCGGGAGCGCCGGGGATATTGTCGACGGCATCGCCCATGAGCGCGAGCAGGTCTGCCACCTGATGCGGTTCGACGCCCATGAATTCACGGACTTTAGCGGGATCGTACCAGGTGTCGTCTTTGGCGGGATTCAGCATGGAGACGTGGTCGGTCACCAGCTGCAGCATGTCTTTGTCGCTGGAGACGATGACGACTTCGCAGCCGGCTTCGGCGGCTTTGCGGCTGAGGGTGCCGATGACGTCGTCGGCCTCGAAGCCGGGGGACTGGAAGATGGGGATGCGCAGGGCCTCGATGAGTTTCTGCACGTAGGGGATCTGCTGGATAAGTTCGGGAGGGGTTTCGGCGCGGTTGGCTTTATAGTCGGCGTACTCTTCCTCGCGGTGGGTTTTACCCAGGCTCTCGAAGATGGCGGCCATGTAGTGCGGCTCGAAGGTTTTGGTGAGCTTCTTCAGCATGTTGCTGAAGATGAAGACGGCTTCGGTGGGCAGGCCGGTGGCGGTGCGCATGGGGGGCGCGCCGGTGCGGGCGCGGGCGTGGAAGGCGCGGAAGATAAAGCCGTAGGTGTCGATGAGGAAAAGTTTGGGGGCAGCCACTGCCGTTCATGATACCGGAAAGCCGGGAGCGGGTTCCCGCGGTGTGCGGCCCGGGAGCCGCGAAATGTGGCAATTCCGCGACACTTAGGAATCGCTTACTCGTTTCCCTTCAAAGATTTACAAACTGTCGGGCGGGAAAATCGGATAGCATAGGGTTAGTGCGTTTCGAAACCACCATCCAGCGGCCGGTGGAAGTCAGCGGTACCGGCCTGCACCACGGCGTTCCCGTTTCCATTCGAATGACCCCCGCGCCCGCCGGTTCGGGCATTGTCTTCCGGCGGTCTGATCTGGAGTATTTCACGATCCAGGCGAGCTGGAAGCATGTGGCGCGCGTGAGCTACGCGACGAGCCTGATGCGGCAGGGCGTGCTGATCTCCACCACGGAGCATCTGCTGAGCACGCTGTACAGCTTCGGGGTGGATAACGTCGCGATCGAGATCAACAATCTGGAAGTACCGATTCTGGACGGCAGCGGTCAGCCGTTTGTGGAGTTGCTGCGGGAGGCCGGGCTGCGGCAGTTGCGGCGGAAGCGTCGCTACCTGAAGATCCGGCGGCCGGTGACGGTGGAAGACGGGCGGAAGCGGATTTCGATTCTGCCGCATGACTCGTTCCGGCTGACTTGCGATATTGATTTTCCGCAACCTATCGGGAAACAGTCGATGGAGATGGAAGTGACGCCGGAGCGGTATGCGGCGGAGCTTTCGCCGGCGCGGACGTTCGGATTCGAGCGGGAACTGGACCAGTTGCGGCAGATGGGGCTGATTCGCGGGGCGACGCTGGACAGCGCGGTGTGTTTCACGGAGACGGGCGTGCTGAATCCGGGCGGCCTGCGTTTTCCGGATGAATGCTGCCGGCACAAGGCGCTGGACCTGATCGGGGATCTGGCGCTGATCGGGCGGCCGCTGCTGGGGCATGTGATTGCGGAACGGGCGGGCCATGCCATGCATGCGGCTCTGGTGTCGAAGATCATGTCCGACCCTTCGCTGTATGAGATTGTGACGTTTGATCAGCTGGCGGGGCGGTATACGGAAGCGCTGGTTGGGTAAGAGCGGTTTGGTCGATGGCGAAGCGGAAAAAGCAGATTTTCAGCGCCGAAAAAGAGGTCCGGGCGATTGCGCGGGAGCGCGTGGGGACGGTGAAGCCAGGCATCGTCATCGTGCCAAAGAGTGATAGAAAGCCCAAATACAAAGAAGATCTTCTGAAGTCAGACCCCTCCCCGGAGTAAAGTCTTTCTCCCCGCCCTCCGATAGATACTACAGCCACCTGGCTGCAGATGAACTTAGACATCGTGCTGATGGAGAAGTATCTCCAGCGCGCCCTCGAAGAATTCGACACCACTCCGCTTGCGACGCAGCTGATGCGCCGGCTTGCCACGGAGACCCCGGAGATTTTCTTTCCGGTGGCGATGCAGCATCTGAGTTCCAACGTGCAATCGAACGGACACCGGTTGCTGACGGTGCTGGTGATGCGGGACCGGCAGTTGCTGAACCGGATCGCGAGCCCGGGTTCGAACAGCCGCGAAGATGCGGTCAACCTGTTCCGGCGGTTCCTGAGCGTGGATCCCTCATTTGAGGTGAAGCTGGCGCGCAAGCTGCCGGGGCGGACGTACTGGAATCAGGACGAAGTTTTCGACGGCACCCATTCGACCCGCGCGCTGGATATTCTGGACCAGACTTCGCGGGGGCGGCGGCTGTTGCCGATTCTGGGGCATCTGCCGGATAGTCCGGATTCCCGCATATCGGCCAAGGCGACGCTGTTTGTGGGCCGCCGGGTGCAGAGCCCGCAGTGGACGGAGAAGCAGTTGTCGCGCCCGGATCAGCGCGTGCGGGCCAATGCCGTGGAGGCGCTGTGGGGGGTGGACAGCGCGCCGGCGATCCGGATTCTGGAAGACTGCGTGGGCGATAAGAACTGCCGGGTGGCGGGGAATTCGGTGGTCGGGCTGCACATTGTGGGTCGGGAGAGTGCGCGGACGGCGGTGCTTTCCATGTCGAGGGCCGGAAAGGCGGATGCGCGGTCGACGGCGGCGTGGGCGATGGGCCGACTGGCTCTGCCGATGTTCTTTGACCGGCTGACGGAACTGGTTCGGGACGATCATCCGCAGGTGCGCGGAACGGCGCTGCGCGCGCTGCTGGAGATCCGCCGGAAGGAGGTGCCAATTGTGAAGGCGCCGGCGCCGGAGGTGGCGGATGTGCTGGTGGCGCAGGTGGCGCAGGTGGTGCACGGAGAGGAACCGACGCAGTCTCCGGAGACGGAGGTTTCGGCGCCGCTACGCCTCGATGGGCGAAGTTTCACCATCTCCAAACGTTGAGGAACCGGTTTGCCCTAAAATTGCATCATCGGAGATGTAAGGGGACGCGTATGGCGCAAATCGAGCTGGAACTGAAAGTGGATGGAATGACCTGTCAGGGCTGCGTGCGAAGCGTGGAGAAGAAGCTCTCCGGCCTGGCGGGCGTGGCGTCGGCGAAGGTGGATCTGGCGGCGGGCCGGGCGACGGTGGTGCTGGAGTCGTCCGAGGGCGCCGCTTCACCGGTGGATGCGACAAGGCTGATCGGCGCGGTGGAACAGATCGGCTTCCACGCCTCGCAGATTTAGGCTGCCATGCCAGCGGCGCAGGAAGTGGAGTTGCCCATCGGCGGGATGACGTGCGCGGCCTGCGCGCGAACCGTGGAGCGGCAACTGGCGGCGACCGAGGGAGTGGAGAAGGCCAGCGTCAATTTTGCGACGCGCACGGCTTCGGTCCGCTTCGACGGCGCGCGCACGGGCATTGAGGCGCTGGTGGCGGCGGTGGAAGACGTCGGGTTCGACGTACCCGCCGCGCCCCAGGAGATTGTGGAGCAGCTGGAGCGGAAGGCACTCCGGCGGCGGCTGGCGGTGGGCGCGATTTTTGCGACGCCGGTATTTGTGCTGGGGATGCTGGAAATGCAGCCGGTGCTGCAGTTTGCGCTGACGCTGCCGGTGTTGCTCTACTCGGGTGGACCGTTTTACCGGGATGCGTGGATTGCGGCGCGGCACCGGTCGGCGAACATGAATACGCTGATCGCGATGGGGACCGGCGCGGCGTTCACGTATTCGGCCTATGTGATCGCGACCGGCGGGCGCGAAGTGTACTTCGAAGCGGCGGCGGTGATCGTGGTGTTGATTCTGCTGGGGCGGCTGCTGGAGTCGCGGGCGCGCGGGCAGGCTTCGGGAGCGATCCGGCGGCTGATGGAGCTGACTCCGGCGACGGCGCGGATTCTGCGGGACGGCGTGGAGGTGGAGGTTCCGGCGGCGGAGGTGGGCGTCGGGGATGTGGTGATTGTGCGACCGGGGGAACGGGTGCCGGTGGACGGCGTGATTCGGGAGGGCGCGAGCGAACTCGACGAATCCATGCTGACCGGGGAAAGTCTGCCGGTGGCGAAACTGAGGGGCGCGACGGTGTTCGGCGGCACGGTGAACGGGACCGGGGCCTTCCGGATGGAGGCCACGCGGACGGGCGGCGAAACCGCGCTGGGGCAGATTATCCGGCTGGTGAAGAAGGCGCAGGGGTCGAAAGCACCGGTGGCGCGGCTGGCGGATGTGGTGAGCGGCTGGTTCAGCCTGGCGGTGCTGGCGGTGGCGGTGGTGACCTTTGCGGTGTGGCTGGCGTTTGCCCCTCTAAGCCAGGCGCTGGTGCACGCGGTGGCGGTGCTGATCATTGCCTGCCCTTGCGCGATGGGGCTCGCGACGCCCACGGCGATTATGGTGGGCACGGGCAGCGGCGCGGAGCGGGGAATCCTGATCAAGGGCGGCGAGGCGCTGGAAGCGGCGGCGCGCATCAATACGGTGGTGTTCGATAAGACGGGCACGCTGACGAACGGCAGACCCCGGGTGACGCGCATTGTGCCGGCGGCCGGATATACCGAAGCGGAAGTGCTGCGGCTCGCGGCGGCGGTGGAGCAGTGGAGCGAGCATCCGGTGGCGAAGGCGATTCTGGCCCGCGCGGAGGGACTTTCACTGGAGCCGGCGACCGACTTCAAATCGATTCCGGGACGGGGCGCTGAGGCGGCCGTGGGCGGTCGGAAGGTCTTTGTGGGCCGGACGGTTGAGGTGGACGGCGCGTACGCGGGTGAGTTTGAGATCAGCGACGAAGTGCGACCCGGGTCCGCCGAGGCGGTGACGACGCTCCGGACGATGGGCATGGACGTCTGGATGATTACGGGCGATCACGCGCGGGTGGCGCAGGCGGTGGCGGCGGAGACCGGGATCGAGGCGGCGCGGGTGCTGGCGGAGGTGCTGCCGGAGCATAAGGACCGCGAGGTGAGCCGGCTGCGCGCGGCGGGCGGGCGGGTCGCGATGGTGGGAGATGGCGTCAACGATGCGCCGGCGCTGGCGCGGGCGGACGTGGGGATCGCGATCGGCACGGGCACCGATATCGCGATTGAGGCGGCCGGGATCATCCTGATGCGGGGCGATCCGCGCGGTGTGGCCGAAGCGCTGGCGCTGGCCCGGCGGACGCTGCGGGTGATCCGGGAGAATCTGTTCTGGGCGCTGGTTTACAACGCGCTGGGGATACCGGTGGCGGCGGGTGTCCTGTACCCGTGGACGGGGTGGATACTCTCGCCGATGATTGCTTCGGGCGCTATGGCGATGTCCAGCGTTTCGGTGGTGCTGAACAGTCTGCGCCTGCGGAAGACGCGTTAGTTCACAGTGAGTTGCGAGGTCTTGCCGCTCACGCCGCCGATGCTGACGGTGAGTGGCTGGACGCCGGTGGGCGCGCCGGCCGGTATCGTCACGTTGATCTGATAGAGGCCGATGGTCTGCGGCGTTAAGCCACTGAACAGCACGGGGGCGTTGACGCCGCCGATGGTGACCACGGGCGTGGTGAGCGTGCGGCCCAGTTTGGTGGAGCTCGAAAGCGCGCCGGTGGCCGGGGTGTTATCCACCGGCCCAAGGCCGTTGACGTAGAGCGTGATCACCTTGCCCCGACCGGCGGGATTCTGGCTGGTGATGAGCTGGTAGTTCAGATCCTGCGCGACGGCGGAGAGTTGCCCGTTGGTGGCATCGGTGTATTCAAAGTACGCCGGTGAGGTGGGGGCGAGCGGGAGCGTCACGGGGGGACTGACGATGCCGTGATAGGTCACCTTTACGGAGGCGGAGCTTTGCCCGGCCAGTTCCCAGGGAATCTGGATATTGATCTGGTTGAAGCTCATGTAGGAAATGGGCGCGGGCACGCTGATGCCGGTGGCGTCGAAACTGACGCTGACTTCGCCGAGCGAGATGGGCAGGCAGGGGATGTCGGGCTGGCAGATGCTGTTGGGCAGAATGGGGACGCTGGCGAAGTCAGAGCCGGAGATGGTGGCGTAGGAGCCGGGCGCGAGGCCGCCGCTCAGCTGGGTGGCGGCGTTGAAGATGCCGTTCGAGATATAGGGCGCGTAGTTCACGATTTCCGTAAACTGCCAGCCCCAGCCGCCGAGGCTGATGCCCTGGAAGAGATTGAAGCCGGGTGTGGCGGATTGCTGGAGGGTGGCGCCGGTCACGCCATAGGCGTCGGTGGTGCTGTCGGAGTTGCGGAAGTCGACCGCGCCGGAGTTGAGGGCGGACCACTGGATGGGAGCGTTGGCGATGGGGGCGCCGAACTGGTCGGTGAGGCGCATGAAGATGTAGTCAGGGTATTCGGTGACGGCGGCGAAGAAGTAGTCGCCGGAGAGCGGGTAGGAGTTGGCGATGGTGTTGTCGGTAACGATGTAGAGGTAGGGCAAGTGCAGCGGGGCGCTGCCGCCGTTGATGTTGAGTTGCCCTTCGTAAGAGCCATAGGTGGGCACTTTGCCCGTCATGCTGACGGTAACGGTCTGGCTTTGCCCGGCGCTCAGGGTGAGGGTGGAGGGCGAGACGGTGACGGTGGCGTTGCCGTCATGATCGCGGGGCGCGATGGCGAGCGAGAGGGTCTGGCTGGCCGAACCGGTGTTGGTGACGGTGATGGGCACGGCGGCGGGGAATTTGCCCGCGATCTGGCCGAAGGAGATCACCTGGGGATTGGCCGTGACGTTTGACGTAACGGCGGAGAAGGCGTCGAGTTTGCCGCCCCCGACGGCGGTGGTGCGCGCGGCTGCGCCGGTGCTGCTGTCGAGCACGACGCCGGTGGTGGCGGTGTTGACGAGCGCGCTTTTGATCTGGAGCGCGGTGTAGCCGGGGTGAGCCTGTTTGACGAGCGCGGCGGCGCCTCCCACCATGGCGGCGGCGAAGCTGGCGCCGTTGACGCTGGTGAAACGGCTGGGGTCGTAGGAATCGCCGTTGGAATCGAGATTCTGGGCGGCGGTGTAGACGTTGACGCCGACGGCGGCGATATCGGGCTTCAGAGCGGAGTTGCCGATGACCGGGCCGCGCGAGGAATCGAAGGCAATCTGGTCAAAGGCGGTGCTGTCGAGCGAGGAAAGGGCGGGGTCGAGCGTAGCCTGGAAGCCGGCCGCGGCGGAGGCGGATTTGAGGGCGCTGCCGGCGGTGATGCCGACATATTCGAGCGGGAGGGCGGTTTCGTTCAGCTCAAAGGTGGGCTGAAAGATGTTGTCTGAAGTGGTGTCATACATGATGACGCCGAGAGCGCCGGCGGCTTGTGCGTTATCCACTTTGACGAAGTAGCTGCAGACGCCGCGGGTGACAAGGGCGAGGGAACCCGCGAGCGAGCCGGCGGTGACGGCGGTACAGAGGTTGCCGTCATTGCCCAGTTTGGTGACGTCCACCAGGGGCGCCGTGAGCGGGGCGTTGAGGCGGGGGCCGTTGCCGGAAATCCCGTTCCAGGTCTGGCTGCCGGCGCGTACCTGGGAGAAGATCACGTGGGAGTTGGTGGTGGAGCCGACGGTGATGGCCGAGGGCGCGGTGCCGGGGGTGTTGATGGTGCCGAGCGTGGGGCAGTTCAGGCCGGAGCAGCCGTCATTGCCCGCCGCGACCACGACGACCATGCCGACGCTGACCGCATGTTCCACGGCGACGGCGCTGACGTCGCAGGCGGTGGCGGGGACCCAGGGGCGGAGCGGGGTCTGCTGGCAGGATGTACTGGTATCGAGCGGCGCGCCGAAGGCGGGGCTGCCGAGGCTGAGGATGGCGATATCCATGCCGTCGTTATAAGCGTCTTCGAGGGCGGTGACCAGCACGGAGGTGGTGGTGAATTCATTGACGCCGGGTGAGCCAAAGATCTTGTAGTTGCCGAGGAAGGCTTTCGGTGCGACGCCGGTGATGGATGACCCGGCGATGCCGGCGGCGGGCGTTTTGACGGTGTTGCCGGCGGCGATCATGGCCACGGCGGTGCCGTGGCCGACGTGGTCGCGCGGGGAATTGTCGTCCGGCGAGGAATAGCGGACGTCGGGGTAGGAGAGCGCTGAGACGTAGCTGCGGGCGACGATGACCTTGGGGGTGGTGAAGCCGATGTCGCCTTTGGGGAAGGTCATGGGGTATTGCAGAAGGGAATCGACGAGGCCGGGGTGGGTGTGGTCAATGCCGCTGTCGATGATGGCGATTTTGACGCCCGCGCCGGCCTGGGTGACGCCGCCGACGCTGTTCCAGGCCTGCTTCACTTTTTGCAGATCGAGCGCTTTATCGAGCGTTCTGTGCAGACGGGGGGCGAGGGCGACGGTGCTCACGCCCGGAAGGCCGCGCAGTTGCGCGACCTGATCCATGGAGGCGTTGACGAAGACGGCGTTGAGGAACGTGTCGGCGGAGCCGGTGACGGGGATTTTGAGTTCGGCGAGGCGTTTTTTCAGCACGGCCTGTTTGGTGCGGAGCTGCGTGCGCCAGGCCTGCGCCGCGAAGCTGTTGCGCTCGGTTGTTGCAGCGGCGAACTTCACCGCGACCGGCGGATCTTCGAGCAGCACGGCGAGTTCCTGTGGGCGAGCGGCGAAGAGGGACAGGCACGTCAGGACGGCGGCGATGAATAGACGCATAGACACAATGCTATGACGCCCGGCGGGTTGGCGGGGTTCCGGATAACGGGTTGGTACGAATTCCGGCAGGTTATTATTGACTGAGCCCTCCGTTGAGACAGCCGCCTTCCGAATGACAGAGCACGCAACCGAAAAGCAGCCGGGTTCCCTTTCCACAACCGCCGTCTGGGTGCTTTTTCTGGCGATTTTCGCGACGGTGCAGTTCGCCTCCCTTTTCACCCCCGCTTTGCTGGATGACGTGGACGCCGCGCACGCGCAGGTGGCGCAGCACTTCGTGGAGAGTTCCGACTGGGTGACGGCGAAGACCAACGACATCCGGTATATCGAGAAGCCGCCGCTGCCGTGGTGGATTGTGGCGGTGATGTATAAGATCTTCGGGCAGAATGCGTTTGCGACGCATTTGCCGAATGCGCTGGCGATGCTGGGGCTGGCGGCGCTGGGGTGGGCGTGGGGCCGTCGGGCGTGGGGCGCGAGGGCAGGGCTGTATGCGGGCCTGGGGATTCTGACGGCGATCGGGCCGTTTCTGTTTACGCGTTTCATTATTCCCGAGGCGATTCTCAGCCTTTTCCTGCTGAGCGCGCTGTATTGCCTGATTACGGGGCTGGAAGACGACCGGCCGAACCGGTTTTACGGGTTCTGGGCTCTGGTGGCGCTGGCGGTGCTGATCAAGGGGCTGATCGCGCCGGTGTTCTTTGCGGGGTCGGCGATTCCGTATCTGGTGCTCACGGGGCAGTGGCGGCGCTGGCGGACGTTAAAGCCCGTCACGGGCCTGCTGCTGTTTCTGGCGATTGCCGCGCCCTGGCACATCCTGGTGGGGCTGGCGAATCCGGACCAGGGCAAGGCGGTGGGGAACCATCCGACCATCGGCAACGTGCATGGTTTCTGGTATTTCTACTTCATCAACGAGCACGTGCTGCGCTTTTTCGGGAAACGCTACCCGCACGATTACAATAAGCTGCCGTTCGTCCCCTACTGGCTGCTGCAGTTTGTGTGGATGTTTCCGTGGAGCCTGTATCTGCCGGCGCTGCTGGCGGGCGTCTGGAAAACGCGCGGGCAGTGGCTGCGGCGGGTGCGGCCCGACGGGTTCGGGGCGGCGGGGTTCCGGGAACGGACGGCGCTGCTGCTGACGCTGTTTGCGGGCTTCACGCTCACGTTCTTCTGTATTTCCACGAACCTCGAATACTACACGTTTCTGGCGTGGCCGCCGGTGCTGATGCTGATTGCGTCTGTGCTGGCGGGAATAGAGCAAGGTGAGCGGAAGCCGGCTTCCGTGACGGTGGGGTGGCTGACGGGGGCGCAGGCGGTGTTCGCCGTGATCGGCGCGGTGGTGGCGTTGGTGCTGGCGTGGGGGCTTTGGGAATCCCGCAAGCTGCCGTTTGTGGCGGACATCGGCACGCTGCTGGCGCATCGGGCGGTGGCGGGGTACACGCTGGCGATGTCGCATCTGTTCGATCTGACAGGGCCATCGTTTGCGGCGCTGCGGCTGCCGAGTGTGATGGCGGCGGTGACGCTGCTGGCGGGACCCATGGCGGCGTGGCTGCTGCGGCGGCGGGGGAGTCACCTGGCGGCGTCGATTACGGTGGCGCTGACGAGCGCGGTGTTCCTGATTGCGGCGCACATCGCGTTTGCGCGGTTTGAGCCGATGCTGAGTTCGAAGAAGCTGGCGGAGACGATTCTGCGGCGGGGTTCGCCGGCGGATTCGTTCATCATCATCGGGGAGCAGTCGGACGCGTCGTCGGTGATCTTTTACACGCACAGTTTTCTGCGGAAGCCGGCGCTGCTGGCATATCCGCGCTGCGGGCAGAACGGGGAGGGTTCCACGCTGTTGTGGGGCTCCTGCTATCCGGACGCGCCGGATATCTTTCTGAGCGACGCGCAACTGGCCGCGCGATGGGGCTCGGGCGAGCGGAAGTGGCTGTTTGCGCAGGACGAGAACCGCGACAAAGCGGAGAAGATTCTGCGGGGGCGGCTCTTTCTGGTGGAAGCGCTGGCGGATAAGAATCTCTGGACCGACAGGCCGTTGCGATAACATCAACCTCTACACATGCCCGGACTGGAACTAGCTGTCGTTGTCCCCGCTTTCAATGAGCGGCTGAATGTGCAGCCGCTGCTGGAATGCCTGGCGGCGGCGCTGCGGGGCATCGAGTACGAGGTCATTTTTGTGGATGATGACTCGCCGGATGGCACGGCGGCGCTGGTGCGGCTGGCGGGGCTGCATGATCGCCGTGTGCGGGTGATTCAGCGGATTCACCGGCGCGGGCTGGCGTCCGCGTGCATTGAGGGGATGCTCTCGACGGCGGCGCCGTACATCGCGGTGATGGACGCGGATCTGCAGCATGACGAAACGATTCTGCCGGTGATGCTGCGGAAGCTGCGCGAGGAGAATCTGGATCTGGTGGTGGCGACGCGCAACACGGCGGGCGGCAGCATGGGTGAGTTTTCGAGCGCGCGCGTGCGGCTGAGCGATTTCGGGAAGCGCCTGGGGGCGCTGATCAGCCACTGTGACCTGAGCGATCCGATGAGCGGGTTTTTTGTTCTGGACCGCCGGTTTCTGGATGAAGTTTCACACTCGCTTTCGGGGGTGGGCTTCAAGATTCTGCTGGATCTGGTGGCGTCTTCGAAGCGGCCTGTGCGGTTTGGCGAGGTGCCTTACCGGTTTCGGAACCGGCTGCACGGCGCGAGCAAGCTCGACATCCTGGTGGCGCTCGAATACCTGCAACTTCTGCTCGACAAGCTGGTGGGGGACGTGGTGTCGCCGCGGTTTGTGATCTTTGGCCTGGTGGGGGCTGTGGGCGTGGCGATTCACCTCTCGATTCTGTTTTTGCTGCGGCAGGTGGAGCACCGCACGTTTGCGTTTTCGCAGGTGGTGGCGGCGTTTGTGGTGATGACGCTGAACTTCTTTCTGAACAACGCGATCACGTATCGAGACCAGCGGCTGAAGGGGCGCGGGCTGATTTTCGGGCTGGCGTCGTTTTATCTGGCCTGTTCGGTGGGCGCGGTGATCAATCTGCGGATTGCGCTGTTTGCGGTGGAGGGCGGGGTTTCGTGGCTGCCGGCCGGGTTCTTCGGGCTGGTGGCGGGGTCGGTGTGGAATTACGCCATAAGCGGAATATTTACATGGCGGCGAAAAAAGTCCGCTGCCGCACGTTTGTATTCCGGCGCGCCGGTTTTGGAGAAACCCCCGGCGGTCTGACCGCGTAACTTGCTGCTTGCAAAGAGCAAGCCAGCTGTATCGCTACTGCCGGAGCGCCCTTCCGCCCCTGTTCTGGCCGCTGTTCCGGATGGTGCTGATCGCGTTCGCCCTGCGGGTGGCGCTGGTGCCGTTCAACAGCCGTCTGTTCGAAGACCTGATGGATGCGGATCACCTCCATTCCTGGGAACCGGGGAACGTGGCGCGGGCGCTGGTGGCGGGGCGGGGATTTGGCAGCCCGTTTGTTTCGAATCAGCTTTCGGCGATCATGCCGCCCGTTTATCCGGTGATTGTGGCGGCCTTCTTCCGGGTGTTTGGCGTCCACACGGCGTCGTCGATTTTCGCGATCCACGTATTCGACTGTCTGATCAACGCGCTGGTCTGCATTCCTCTGTTCCTGATGGCGCGGCGGAGTTTCTGCGTGCGCACGGCGCGGTGGGCGGCGTGGGCGTGGGTTTTCTTCCCCTATGGGATCTATTTCGCGGCGGCGTGGGCATGGTCGACGCATCTGCTGATGCTGGGGCTTTGCTGGCTGATCTGTCTGGCGCAGCGGATGGGACGTTCGGGGCGGTTCGGACTGTGGGCCGGGTTTGGGCTGCTGGCCGGGATCACGGGGCTGGCGGAGCCATCGGTGCTGCTGGCGGCGCCGGTATTGCTGCTGTTGGCGATGTGGGAACTGCGGCGGGTTTTGCCGATGGTGGTGGCGGCAGGGGTGCTGGCAATTGTGCTGATGCCGTGGCTGGTGCGGAATGAACGGGTCTTTCACCGCTTTGTGCCGATGCGGGACAGCATGGGGCTGGAACTCTGGATGGGCAACAACGGCAACAACCTGCGCTGGACGAGCGACGATCTGCATCCTCTGCATGACGGTCTGGAACTGGCGGCTTACAACCAGATGGGTGAGGTGGCCTACATGGACCGGAAGGAGGAGCAGGCTGTCGCCTATATCGGGCAACATCGGGGTTGGTACGCGTGGATGTGTCTGCGGCGGGCGGTCTATCTGTGGACGGGGTACTGGAGTTTCGATCCCCATTATCTGGCGCAGGAGCCGACGGATCCGGAGAACATCCCGTTTGCGACGCTGATCACGCTGGGCGCGCTGGGCGGACTGCTGCTGGTGCTCCGGCGCAGTCCGAGGGAGGCGATCCGCTATGCCGGCGTGTTGTTGCTGCTGCCGATGCCTTATTTCTTCACGCATCCCGAGCCGTATCACCTGCGGGCGCTCGATCCGGTGCTGGTGATGCTGGGCTGCCACGCGGTGCTGACGTGGCGGTCGCGCTCAGCTTCGCATGCGCAGCAGCAGGTAGGTTCCGGCGAGAGCGAATAGAGCGTCGGGCGTCCACGCGGCGACGGAGGCGGGCAGGTAGTTCACGTTGCCCATCTGTTCGAAGAGGCGGTCCACGCCCATGTAAGCCATGGCGATGGCGATGCTGACGCCAA
This sequence comes from uncultured Acidobacteriia bacterium, assembly GCA_903900705.1. GTDB lineage: Bacteria > Acidobacteriota > Terriglobia > Bryobacterales > Bryobacteraceae > BOG-234. Next base: position 57,578 of record CAIUOG010000097.1, on the reverse strand, counting down.
TGCCGGCCATGGCGCCGCGGTTGCCCACCATGAAGCCGAAGGGCACGGAAATCAGCGCCATGATGAGGGCGAAGACCGGCACGGCGAACTTCTTGTGGTACTGCACCTGGAGTTTGACGGTGTCGAAGCCGCGCTCCTGGAGATAGCGGACGTACTGGGCGAGTTCGTCGTAGTTCATCTGCTGGTTCTGCTTGACGGCGATGAGGAAGTCGTCGGGCACTTCGGTGATCTCCGGGAAGGAGGTGACGGTGAAGTTGACCAGGTTCTTTTCGTTGACGCCTTCGATGTCGCGGGTGCTGCCCTGTTCCCAGACCCATTGCCGGATGTTGGTCTGCCAGCGGGCGCGGTTGGCGATGATTTCGCGGGAGAGCGCGAAGGTCTTCGGATCGATCTCGAAGACGAAGGGCTCGATCATCATCTTCTCCGAGGGGTCGTAGCCGCGGTAGTAGAAGATGCGGGAGTTGTGGATGACCCACTTCTGGTTGGGATGCAGGTAGGTCTGGACGGGGCGGCCCTTGATCTCGTTATAGATGGCGTCCTGTACCTGATTGGCCTGGGGGATCCAGGAGTAATCGGCAAGGAAGAGCGCGCCGCTCAGCACGGCGCTCATCAGAAGCACGGGCATGCCCAGGCGGCGGACGCTGACGCCGCAGGCCTTGAAGGCGGTGACTTCGTTGTTCTTGGTCATGACGCCGAAGGTGACGAGCACGGCGAGCAGAACCGCGATGGGCATGGTGTCGTAGATCAGCAGCGGGGTGAGGAACAGGTGGTAGGTGATGACCCTCGACAGCGGCACGTGGTTCTTGACGATGTCACCCAGCAGGTTGAAGAAGTTGTAGATCTCCGTCATGGCGACGAAGGCGGCCAGCCAGAGGAAGAAGTAGAAGAGGAAGTTCCAGAGGACGTAGCTGTCCATCAGCTGGAACATGACGATACCCATGCCGCGCTGCGCGGCGGCGTTGCTTTTGCGGGTGACCTGGCCGGCGAGGCGGGTGAAGAAGGCGGTGAAGGCCAGGCGGACTTCGCCAATGAGGTCGCGGTCGCCCGGCATTTCCATGCGGGTGACGAGGGCGAGGCCGGCGAGGCCGAAGACGAGATCCGGCAGCCAGCAGGCGAGTTCGGGGGAGATGGAGTGGGAGCGGGACGCGGTGTTGGTGAGGCTGGCGTAGGCGAGGTAGTAGCAGAAGAAGGCGATCAGAATCGCCCAGACGTAGCCGGCGGAACGGCCGCCGCGGCGGGAAGACGAACCCAGCGGGATGCCCACCAGCGCGAGCATGAGGCAGGCGACCGGCAGCGCGAAGCGGCCGTGCAGTTCCACGCGCGCGTCGATGTTTTCCTGCGATCCCTTCGGCACCGATTTCAGGTATTTCACCAGTTCCCGGGTGAACATTTCCTTATAGGGCTTGGCCTTTTGCTGCTGCTGCTCATTCTGGGTGAGAGCGGTGGCGGCGCGCGGGGCGCGGGTGTGATACGGGGCTTCGTGGACGCTTTGATCCAGCATGGTGAGCTGGATGCGGTGATTGACGGGGTCCGGGACGGCGATGGCCTCGCGGGCGAGGGTGACTTTGGGCCCGATGGGCTGATTTTTGAGCCCGTTTTTGCGCTCGGCGGGCGGGGTGAGGTCGGCGATAAAGACGCCGCGCCAGACGGTGGGGCCCACGCCGGAGAGCACGTCGTTCACGTAGAGCACCGTATTGTCGTTGGTGAACTGTTCCTGGAAGACCTGCGGCACCACGTCGGCGGTGACCTGCGCGGCGGCCACCTTGTTGCGGAGTTTGTACTGGGCGCGCAGGGCGAGCGGGTTGAGCCAGACGCCGCACAGGCCGGAAACGAGCATGGCGAGGGTGGCGAAGAAGACCACCGGGGGAACCACGACGCGGGACGAGACGCCGCCGGAGCGCATGGCGATCAGTTCGTTGTCGCCGGACATGCGGCCCAGGCCGACGAGGATTCCGACCAGAACGCCGAACGGGATGCTGAGCAGCAGCACGGGCGGCAGGGCGAGCACGCAGAGTTCGAGGAAGATGGGCACGTCCCCTGACCGGACGAGGAGTTCGATCAGGGGCGAGACGAAGCGCAGGAAGATGACGAAGGTGGCAAGCGCCGTCGCGAGGAACGAACTGACGAGGATCTCGCGAAACACATACCGGTGGAGAATCTTCATTTCGAAGCGGAGAGCGCCGGGGACTGCACGATGGGCAACTTCGGCAGTTCGTCGTCGATCTTTGTCAGCTCCAGATCGTCAATCAGCACGGACGGAGCGACCACGGAGACGGCGGCGGAACTCGCGCCAAAGCCCAGCAGCGCGAAGGGCGCGTTGTTTTCGATGTAGTTCAAGGTCGCGCTGTCATTGCCGGCGACGAGAATGTCCTTGAGCGAGCGGGCGTTGAGGCCACGCAGGCGGACGCCGCGGATGAGTTCCTCATGGCCATCGAGGAAGAGTTTGTAGACGTACAGTGGCTGGCTGACGGCGCTGCGGCCCGCGCCCGCGCCCGCGATCATTTTGCGGGCTTCGTCCAGGGCGGCGGTGGAGGGGAAGTCCATTTTCTTCACCACGATGGCGTAGGTGAGGCCGCGCTGCTGGCAGAGGTCGATCATTTTCTTCCGGATATCGGCCAGCGAACTGGTTTCCTTTGCGGTCACGATGAGATTGGTGGGCGCCGGCTGGCTTCCCGCGAGGCGCGCATGACCATTGGATTCGGTGTAGCCGCGAACCGGTTCACGGGTGCGGAGAAAGTCTTTGAGGACGCCTTTTTCCACCAGAGAGACGGTCTTGTCGGGCACGCCTTCGTCGTCCACCACTTCCTGGCCGAAGAGGGGCCTGGTGGGGTCGTCGATTACGTCGAAGAATTCCGGCATGATGCGGACGCCGCGGCGGCCTTCGAGTTCGGTGGAGGCGGCCTGGCTGGGCATACCGGCGGGGGCGACGGGCTTGCGGGCGATGTGCAGGTTGCGGCCCAGGATCTCCGCCATCAGCTGCGCGCCGGCCACGCCTTCGAAGAGAATGGGCCCGGAATAGTTCTCGCCCATGGGTGCGGCGGCGATTTTGAGCGCCTGTTCACCGACGGTGCGGGCAGCCTTCATGAGTTCGGCTTCGGGGAACATTTTGGAGGCGTCGCCGGTGTAGAAGAGGGCGGAATCGCGGACGATCATGCCATCGGGCGCCTGCGCGGAGGCGCGGATCTGGACGGAACCGATGGTTTCGCCCTTGCGGATTTCGGTGCCCTCGGTGCTGACGTAGCGGTGGTAGCCGTCGATGGCGGAATACTCGACGAGCGAGGCGCGCAGGGCGGGGAAGTCGTTGAAAACAGCTGATAACTTGCGGACGCGGTCTTTCCAGGCTTCGGCGTTAAAGGTCAGGGGTTTGAAGTCCTGGAGGAGGGTGAATTTCGGGGCGGGAGCGAAGTCGGGCAGTTGCTCGTTGACGGTGACGCTGCGGAGGGCGGCGCGTTTGCGGGCGATCTGCTGGAGGGAGCCTTTATAGGCGGAATCGGTGGCGAGCCAGAGGTACTGGCGGATGACGAGCGGATCGTCGTCGAGCGGGAAGCTGCGCAGGTCATAACGCGCGCCGCCGAAGCCGCCGCCGGCGTAGTTGGTGTTGTCGAACTTGTAATCGCCCACGCGGATGTGGACTTCGGGAATGCGGAATTTGCCGGTGTTGGCGGAAATGATGCCGCCGTTGGTGGCGGTGGCGGTGTAGGTGATGCCGTCGTCGACGGAATAGCTGACGAAGTAGGGCGTTTCGAGCTGGTTGAGTTTGAGGGTGGAGGAGCGTTTCAGCTCGGCTTTCATGGCCTCAAAGACCTTGTCATTGTCGGCGGCGGAGAGCAGGACCGCGAGCGAGAAAAAAGCAGTGCAGAAGCGGTTCAATTGGAATCTCCTTTGGCGGCCAGGGGGGAGGGAAGCAGGGGCAGCAGGTCCTGCCCGGAATCCTTCTTCTCGATTTCCATTTCGGAGATGAGGATGGCGGGGGAGACGGCGGAGACCGGCACGCTGCCGGATTCCGCGCCGCAGTAGCCGTTGAAGACTTCCTGTTTGTCCGAGGTGGCCAGGATCTTGGCGAAGCTGGCGAGCGGGGTGCCGACGAGGTCCGCGCCGCGAATGAGTTCATCGGGGCGGCCATCGGCGTAGATTTTGTAGACGATGAGCGGGATGACTTTGAAGCTCTGGGAGCCGCCGCGCTGGGTGGTGGTGAAGCCGCCGGTGATGTTGTCGAAGTAGAGACCGTAGGGCTTGTTCTGGCGCTTGATTTCGTCGAGGAGCATTTTCCGCAGCTGGTCAAACGGCACGGCTTTGGTGCTGCTGACGATCAGGTTCGACTGGCGGGAGACGACTTCGAGGCCGGGTTGGCGGCGGCCGTGACCGTTCGAATGGTCAAAGCCTTCGATCGGCGAGCGCGACATCAGGAAGCTCTTCAGGACGCCGTTTTCGACGGCTTTGACGGGCTTGCCGAGCACGCCTTCGTCATCGTACTCATACCAGCCGTTGAGGTCTGTGCCGGCGGCCTGTTTCTGTGTGGGGTCGAAGGTGACGGAGAGGAAGTCCGGCAGGATCTTTTCGCCCACTTTGGCGGTGAAGGTCTGGCCTTCGGCCTCATCCTTCTGGCGGTGGCCCTCGATGCGATGGCCGAAGATTTCATGGAAGAAGACGCCGGAGGCGCGGCCGGAGAAGATGGCGGGGCCGACAAAGGGCTCGGCGGACTTCGCGACGAGCAGATTTTCGACGTTCTGGCCGACCTTTTTGACGGCGGCGTGGATGGCCTCGGCGCTGGGCAGGCCGGAGGGCTCGAAGGCTTCGAACGTTTCAAAGTCGGAAACGTCCATGCCGTCTTTGGCCTTGGCGGAGGCGGAGATCACGATGCGGGCGAAGCCTCTGCCGTGGGCGACTTTGGTGCCTTCGGTGTTGACGAAGTAGCGGTTGTCGGCGGAGGTGGAGACGGAGACGGAGGAGGAAAGCAGGTCCGGGAAGGCGCGGAAATCGCGGGACCATTCGCGGGCCATGCCGGACCATTTCGCTTCATCGAAGGTGGTTTTGTAGACCGGTTCGGTGTGGGCGTAGGATTCTTCGCTGGAGAAATCGGCGGACTGGTCGCGGTCGGCGGCCTTGACCTGCTGGTTGGTTTTGATGCGAATGAGGCGGTCCGCGGCGGCGCGGTAGACGCGGTCGGTTTCGAGCCAGAGCCGGGGCTTGATGGCGGCGGGGACGTCTTCGATGGAGACCGGGGTGCCGGAGGTGAACTGGATACGATCACCACGCACGCGGCGGTAGTTGTCGAGCTTCTGATCGCCCACGCGAACGGTGACGTCGAGGTAGCGGCTGTGGGAGTTGCCCTGCGAATTGAGTACGCCGAGAGTCGCGCCCACTTCGTGAGATTCGATATCGGAGATCTCATAGGCGAGGAAATACGGAGTGGTGTCCGCCTTGGATTTCAGGGCCTGGAAGTTGCGGACGAGCTCCTGATTCATGGTGTCGAGGAGGGTGGTTTCTCCCGCTCCGAAGGCGGCCGCCGAGCAGGCGAGTAGTGCCGGGATTCGCAGTATTTTCACAAGATTTGACGATATCACGCTGGTGGGCGGGCCTTTGCAATGTTGTAGGGACGCGAGGGTGCGGCCGGGTGCGCACAGCTTACGCACCATATGGATGCGCGGGGCGGGAACGGGGTTTCCGGGTTAACCTGACGGGTGATGAAAGTCGCCGTGGTTCAAACCGGAGCCGTACTGTTCGACAATGCCGCCACGCTCCGGCGCATGGAGCGTTTTTGCCGGGAGGCCGCGGCGGGCGGCGCGCGGCTGGCGGTGTTCCCGGAGGCGCTGCTGGGCGGGTATCCGAAGGGGCTCACGTTCGGCATCACGCTGGGCAGCCGTTCGGAAGCGGGGCGGGATTTGTTTGTCCGCTATGCGAAGTCCGCCATTGTGTGCCCCGGGCCGGAGACGGAACTGCTCGCGGGGTGGGCGAAGGAACTGGAGTTGCACATTGTGACGGGCGTGGTGGAGCGAGAGGGCGGGACGCTCTATTGCACGGGGCTGGTGTTTTCTCCGGAAGCGGGTTTGGTGGCGAAGCACCGGAAGCTGATGCCGACGGCGCTCGAACGGGTGATTTGGGGGCAGGGCGACGGTTCGACGGCGCAAGTGGCTGAGACGGCGCTGGGCCGCGTGGGGGTGGCGATCTGCTGGGAGAACTATATGCCGCTCTACCGGCAACATCTTTACGAGCGGGGCGTGCAGTTGTGGTGCGCGCCCACGGTGGATTCGCGGGAGATCTGGCAGGCGAGCATGCGGCATATCGCGTATGAAGGCCGGTGCTTCGTGCTGAGCGCCTGCCAGCATCTGACGAAGGCGGACTGGCCGGAGGATCTGCGGGAACAGGGTGGGACGATCGAAGGCCGGAGCGTGATCGTGTCGCCGATGGGCGAGGTGCTGGCGGGGCCGCTCGAAGGCGAGGGCGTGCTGTTCGCGGAGGTGGACCTGGATGAAATCACGCGCGGGAAGTTCGATCTCGACGTGGCGGGGCACTACCGGCGTCCTGATGTTTTTTCGTTCGCGCTAACCTGAAGGCTTGAGCCGCAATCCCCGTAAACCTGAAGTCATGAGCCCGGCCGGTTACTGGCCGCAGCTGCGAACGGCAATTGAGGCCGGCGCGGACTCGGTTTACTTCGGGCTGCACCACTTCACGGCGCGCGCGAAGGTGGGTTTCGATATCGAAGAACTGCCGGAAGTGATGCGCACGCTGCATGCGCGGGGCGTTCGCGGGTACCTGACGTTCAACACGCTGGTGTTTGAGCACGAATTCGCGGAGGCGGCGAGGACGCTGGAGGCGGTGGTGCGGGCGGGGGTGGACGCGCTGATTGTGCAGGACGTGGGCATTCTGCGGCTGGCGCGGCAGATTGCGCCGGAGATGGAACTGCACGCGAGCACGCAGATGAGCATTACCGACGCCGGGGGCGTGCGGTTTGCGCAGAGTCTGGGCGCGGCGCGGGTAACGCTGGCGCGGGAGTTGTCGCTCGAAGAGGTGCGCCGGATTTACGACGAGACGGGCTGCGAGCTGGAGATTTTCGTCCATGGAGCGCTGTGCGTGGCGTATTCGGGGCAGTGCTTCTCGTCGGAAGCGTGGGGCGGGCGCAGCGCGAATCGGGGGCAGTGCGCGCAGGCGTGCCGGCTGGAATATGACCTGATGGTGGATGGCCGGCAAAAGCCGCTGGCGGACGCGCGGTATCTGCTGTCGCCCGGCGATTTGTATACGCTGCGGCAGGTGCCGCAGATTATTGAGGCCGGTGTGGGGGCGCTCAAGATCGAGGGTCGTTATAAGGATTCCGATTACGTCGCGCTGACGACGAACGCGTACCGCAAAGCTGTGGATGAGGCCTGGGCCGGGCGCGCGGTTACGATCGCGAAGGAAGACGAACTGCGGCTGGAGCAGGTGTATTCGCGCGGGCTGGGGGCGCATTTCGCGACGGGAACGAACCATCAGGCGGTGGTGAGCGGGCGCGCGCCGCGGCACAGGGGCGTGTTGATGGGGCGGGTGGTGGCGGTGGGGCCGGAGTCGGTGACGATTGCTCCCGGGGAGGCGCATGCGGTGCTGCCGCTGAAGCCGGGGGATGGGGTGGTTTTCGACGCGGCGGACTGGCGCAGCCCTGGAGAACCGGAAGAGGGCGGCCGGGTCTATGAGATGTCGGCGGGCCGGACTGGTTTGGAATTGCGGTTCGGCAATGGCGCGGTCCGGTTTCAGCGGATCCGCGTGGGCGATTTGGTGTGGCGCACGCAGGACGCCACGCTGGCGGCGGTGGCGAAGCCGTTTATCGAGGCGGCGGCTCCGGTGCGGCGGCAGCCGGTTTCCGTGCAGGTGACGGCGAAGGAAGGCGCGCCGATGGTGGCGGAGTGGTGGCTCACGGCGAAACCGGAGGTTGCGGTGACGGTGAGTTCGCCGAACCCGCTGGGGGCGGCGAGGGATCGGGCTTTATCGGAAGAGATGCTGCGGGAGCAACTGGGGCGGCTGGGGAATACGGCTTACGAGCTGGCGGAATTGAAGCTGGAAACGGGCGGGATGCCGTTTGCCCCGGCTTCGCTGCTGAACGCGATGCGGCGGGAGGCGGTGGAAAAGCTGGTGGCGTTGCAATCGGCGCTGCCGGTGCGCGAGGTGCGGACGGTGACGCCGGTGCGGACGCCGGCGGTGGTTGCGGCTTCGGGTGGCGCGTCGCAGTTGCACCTGATGGTCCGGACGGCGGAGCAACTGGACGCGGCTTTGGAACTGCGGCCGGCGAGCATCACGCTCGATTATCTGGATCTGTATGGTTTGCGGCCGTCGCTCGAACGCGTGAAGGCGGCGGGGATTACGGCGCGTGTGGCGAGTCCCCGGGTGCTGAAGCCGGGGGAGGCGCGGATTGTGAACTTCCTCGACAGCCTGGGTTGCACGGTGGTGGTGCGGGCGGCGGGGATGCTGGATGCGCTGCGGGGGGACCGCGTGGGGGATTTCAGTCTGAATGCGGCGAATTCGGCGACCGCGCAGGAGTATCTGGAGCGCGGGGTGAGCCGGATCACGCCCACGCATGATCTGAACGCGGCGCAGGTTGCCGATCTGGCGAAGCTGGTGGGGGGCGACCGGCTGGAAGTGGTGGCTTATCAGCATCTGCCGGTTTTCCATACGGAGCATTGCGTGTTCTGCCGGTTCCTTTCGACGGGCACGAGCTACAAGGATTGCGGACGGCCGTGCGAGAAGCATCAGGTAGAGTTGCGGGATCATGCCGGGCGTTCGCACCCGGTGATGGCGGATGTGGGCTGCCGGAATACGGTGTTCGGGGCGGAGGCGCAGGAGGCGAGTACGCACTTACAGGCCTGGCTGGATGCGGGGATCCGGCACTTCCGGCTGGAATTCGTGCATGAGACGGCGGAACAGGTTTCGGAAGTGACGGAGGCTTTCGGGCGGGCGCTGAATGGGGAGATCAGCGTGGCGCAGTTGGGCCGGGAGCTGAAGGCAATTGCTCCGGGCGGGACGACGCAGGGAAGTTTGTTTGTGAAAAGCGACTATCTGGAACTGCCGGTTTTAGGGTAGGCGTACACGAAGAGCTTGAGTCCGAAGTCCTGGCCCTTCATCGTTGAACGCGGGGCTGGCGCGTGCCTGGTTTCGTTGATTGGGACGCCTTGAATGTGTTGCGATGGCCCTGAGAGCAGCTCCCTCCAGGTGGCAGTTGTGGGCCCGCCATAGAATCGATAGATTTTACCCGGCACTTTCTATTGATCGCTGCCGCAATCACGCGCTTTTACTGAGTCGTCCGGCGGTCAGGGTAATCGACGCTTCACCGTCAGCCCCCGACCGCGGCGCTATATTTGCCGGGATCAAAGGCCGCAGTTGCCGGACACTCCGTATGGGTGCGGATTGTTCTGAGTCTGCCACCAAATAATGTCCTTGTCGCAGCACAGCGGCGCAGTAGGGTAGCTGGTTGAGACTGGGTTGACCATCGCTGAGACGCTGTTGCTACAAGCCGATTGAGTACAATCGTTCTCATTGTAGGTATGGCCAAACTCATGAACCATCAGCTGTGGAAACGCTGAGCTCGCCGGCGCTGAACTGCCAATCGTAATAGTCGAGTAAAGAACGTAGCCGGAGGCATCATAGTGATTCATGGTACACGCATCGCTCCCACGCAGAGTTGCCGCATCGCCGATAGAAACTTAACGTAATTCGTTGTAGGGCTGCCAGGCGGCGAAGAAACTATAGAGTCAGAAATTGATATACCCGAGCTAAGGGTGGTATTCCAGATCGAAAAGGCATTATGAATGGGGGTCGTATGGCCATCCAGGCCACTTCCAGTCGGGGCGACCATATAGAGGCTGAACGCGTCCCCGTAATGGAGAGAGGACTGCCCTGCATCGGCATTGTACGTCGTACATAACCTGCCGGCCCACAGCAGTGAAATGGAACACACGAGGCTCAGAGTGAGTTTCTTAAATTGCATACAGGCTTTCCTTTATCTACCTGGCTTTGAGGTCTGCTCTTAGCTTGCTGGACAGTTGCGCCACCGTGAGGCCGGTGATTGATTCAGTGCGCGGATGACTTCCATAGTTTGGTTTCGCGATTCCTGAGGAAACGTCCCAGGCTTTCGTCATTATGTAGAAGTTTCCATCCGGGTGGTAGCTAAGAGCGAGCAGGAATGTCCGTCCCGGGCCAATGTACAGTTTCCTTGGTTGCGTCAGGAATGACAACACGCTGCCATCATCTTTTATAACCGATCCACCTGGTACGGCTAGTGTGACTATGTCACCCGGGCGAATTGTGATGGAACTATTGCTGTCGAGAATATCAGCCACGGTCAGTGTGACTTCTGTATAAATAGCGCGTTGCGATGCAGTCAATATGGGAATGCTGCTTTCAAATCGAGCAAGGACTACTTTTGGATTCTGCACGGCAGGGATCTCAGGGGAACTCTCTAATGAAGAACCCTGGATCATTCCGACCCTTACAGCACTCTGAGGCGTGAGTGGCTTTGGCTCACCGATCAGCGAATCAAAATAACTGTTGCGCTGAGTTCGGATTTCCGGAGCGATGGAACTGAGGTGGGGCGAGTGAGGTTCCGCCATCCAGGCGTTCTCAAAAGGGCCGGGCTCGTGCGGTGCAGACGGATTTGCCGCGGTACCTGAATTTTGGGAGATCACCAGATTGGCGAAAAGCGCGGCCAATGAGGCCAAAATCAAAATTCTGGTTGTCATTTTTATTGCCTCTCTTGGCCAATCTTAATACCTTCCGTGTCCTGCGCAGCGGGATTTATTTGGTGTATTTTGTGGTAGCAAGGTTAAACTTAGAGTAAATTGTCGCGGAAATGTGTGAAATATCTCGCGCGGGGCCGTTTGGCTGTTCTGCCCGGCCGACCTGTGGCGGTATGAACTGCCCGTCTGGAAATAACGCAATGTCCAGCATGATGTTGAGCGAAATCCGCAGCGCGTCATTGTGGTGATACACAGAATGTAGACTGTGCTTATCGGCTGGTCATCGCCGCGCTGACCGACGCCATCCCGGCAATACAATCTTGCTATGTTCCAGAGGCGTCCGATGCGAAAAAAGGCGAGAGCGCTGGCCCACGGAAGTCCCAGCTCGTGGCACAGGTGCCAGGAAAACACCACATTTTCCGAGACTTAGATCGCGACGCTTTTCACGTTCAGGTTCGCAGGGTGAGCCGCGCCACAGTCTCGATGTGGAAGGTCTGCGGGAAGAGATCGAGAATCGTCAGGCTTTCCAGATTGTATTCGGCGGTAAGCACGGCGAGGTCGCGCGCGAGCGTGGCGGGGTCGCAGGCCACGATGGCGATTTCTTTGGGCTTCAGGCGCAGCAGGTGGCCAGTGACCGCTTTTTCGAGACCGGAACGGGGCGGGTCGGCAAGGACGAAGTCCGGGGCCTGATCCTGTGCGGCGAGGAATTCGGCGGTCTGTTCCTGGAGAGTCAGGATTTCGAGACCGGCGCGGCGCGCGTTGCGTTCGAGATCAGCGGCGGCGGAACGGCCGCCTTCCACGGCGGTGACATCGGCAAAGCGGCGCGCGAGCGGGATGGAAAAGAGGCCGACTCCGGCGTAAAGGTCCCAGGCGGATTGGCCGCGCGCGGCGCCGATGGCCCATTCGTCCATGCTGGAAACCAGGTGGCGGTTGACCTGGAAGAAGGACTGGCCGCTGACGCGGAACTCATCGTTATTGACCAGGTAGTCGAGCGGCCCGAGCACGGTGCCGGGAATCTCTTCGGCCAGCCATTCGAAGAAGTGTTTGGCGACGGGGCGCTCGCTCTCCATCACGTTCCACTGCACGGAGCGTTCGTCGGTAAACGCTTCCAGGGATTCGAGGAAGCGGGGCCAGCGGCGGTCCCGAACCATGCGGTTCAGGCCGGTGAGCACCTGGTTGAGTTTCGGGGAACTGATGGGGCACTGTTCGGCCGGCACGAGCTTCTTCGAGGCCATTTCGCGGAAGCCGACGCGTCCGTTTTCGAAATGGAACTGGGCGCGGTTGCGGTAGCCGAACGGTTCGGAGGGCACGGTGGTGATCTGCGCCGGGTCGATTTCGATTCTGGCGGTGCGGCGCATGGTCTCGACCAGAATCTCGCGCTTATTGCGCAGCTGGCTTTCGTAAGTGGCGTGCTGGTACTGGCAGCCGCCGCACTTGCCGAAGGTGGGGCAGGGCGCGGGGACGCGGTCCGGCGAGGCTTCCACGATGCCGGTGAGTTGTGCGCGCTGCACATGCTTCCTCGCTCCCGTCCGTTCGGCCGTGACGGTTTCGCCCGGTAAAACATAGGGAACGAAGATGACTTCGCCCTCCACGCGGCTGAGTCCATCGCCGCCGTAAATCAGTTTTTCGATCTTCAGTTCTGTGCCCACGTTGCAACTGAAGGGTAACATTCTCCCTCCAGGTGGCAGTGGCGGCGGGTGGGAATCCGTACCCCCGCCGTTACCAAACGGACGCCCGGGGTGTCAAAATAAAGAATTCAGGAGGAACCTCCCTGGCGGGTTCGCCGCGGGGAATTGCAAGGCGCGTGAAAAAGACTCTCTTTCTCAGTCCGCCATCATTCGATGGCTTTGACGGTGGCGCGGGCGCCCGGTATCAGGCGAAGCGCGAGATCACTTCTTACTGGTTTCCGACGTGGCTGGCGCAGCCCGCCGCCCTGGTGCCGGGCAGCAAGCTGATGGACGCGCCGCCGCACCATCAGACCATGGCGGACGTGCTGGCGATTGCCAATGACTATGAGTTGTTCGTGCTGCACACGAGCACGCCGTCGCTGAATAACGACGTGGCCTGCGCGGAGGCGATTAAGGCGAAGAACCCGCACGCGATGGTCGGACTGATTGGCGCGCATGTGGCGGTGCTGCCCGGGCAGACGCTGAAACAGGCGCCGATTATCGACTTTGTCTGCCGTAACGAGTTCGACTACACCTGTCTGGATGTGGCGAAGGGCATTCCGCTCGCGGAGATCCAAGGCATCAGCTGGCGGGATGCCGAGGGCCGGATTCATCACAACCCGGAGCGCGACCTGATCCATGACTGGGATGCCATGCCCAGCGTGCTGCCGGTTTATCACCGGGATCTGAAGATCGAGAACTACTTTATCGGGTACCTGCAGCATCCGTACGTGTCTTTTTATACGGGGCGCGGCTGCCCGGCGAAGTGCAGTTTCTGCCTGTGGCCGCAGACGATTGGCGGGCATGCGTACCGGACGAAGTCTCCGGCGGCGGTGATCCGGGAGATGGAGCTGGGCAAGGAACTGTTTGGCAAGCAGGTGCGGGAGTGGATGTTTGACGACGACACGTTCACGATCGACAAGCAGCGCGCGGTGGAAATCGCGAAGGGCATGAAGAAGCTGAAGCTCACGTGGAGCTGCAACGCACGGGCGCATCTGGACTATGAAACGCTGAAGCAGTTGCGGGACAACGGGCTGCGGCTGCTGCTGGTGGGTTTCGAATCCGGCAATCAGCAGATTCTGAACCGGATCAAGAAGGGTCTGGTGCTGGATACGGCCCGCGAGTTTATGCGGAATTGCCGGAAGCTGGGAATCCGGGTGCATGGCACGTTCATGATCGGTCTGCCGATTGAGACGCAGGAGACCATCGAGGAGACGATCCGGTTCGCGCAGGAAATTGATCCGTTTTCGATTCAGGTTTCGATTGCCGCGCCGTACCCGGGCACCGAACTGTACCGGCAGGCGACGGAGAATAACTGGATCGATTCGAGCGCCCTGGTGGCGGGCAGCGGGCTGCAGATTTCCACGCTGCGGTACGACCATTTGTCGCCGGATGAAATTGAAGACGCGGTGGAGCGCATGTACCGGAGGTTCTACTTCCGTCACAGGCCGATTCTGCGCTTTCTGCGGGAGATGGCCACGGACCGGCAGATGCTGGTGCGGCGGCTGCGCGAGGGTGGCGAGTTTTTCGATTATCTGAAGGAACGGAAGCAAATCGTCCGGACGCGGCAGCAGCTTCAGCAGGCATAACGGATTCACTCAAAAGCGGTACAGGGCCGGGGCAAAGATTAATTTTGCTCAGGAATGTATCGCTTTTTTGCTGTCATCCGTGTTCAGTAAGCAGGAGAATGGAATCCATGAAGATCCGGGGAATCATCGCGCTTGGAGTTCTCACAACTGTAGCGGCTTTCGCGCAGGATCCGCCGTCGAGGGTGGCGCGCCTGGCCTGGCTGAGCGGCAATGTGTCGTTTCAGCCGGCGGGGGTGGAGAACTGGACGGACGCGAGCCTGAACTATCCGCTGACGACGGGCGACCACATTTACACGGACGTTGGCTCGCGGGCGGAGATGCGGGTGGGGGCGAATGCGATCCGGCTGAACGGGGAGACGAATGTCGGCTTCCTGAATCTGGATGACCGCACGGTGCAGGCGCGGTTTACGGAGGGCTCGCTGGAGATCCGGCTGCGCCGTCTGGACGACCAGGATCTGTATGAAGTGGACATGCCGCAGGGCGCGGCTTCGCTGCTGCGGACGGGCGATTACCGCTTTGATACGGACCCGGGGCGGAACGCGACGATGGTGACCGTGATGTCCGGTGAAGTGGAGGTTTCGGTGAATGGCCGGACGTATGTGGTGCATCCGCGGCAGACGGCGTATTTCGCGGAGGGCCAGGAGCCGGACATTCGGGAGGCGAATCCGCCGGATGAATTTGACCGCTTCACGGCGGACCGGAACCTGCGGGATGACCGGATTCCCCCGCCGGTGCACGTTTCGCAGGGGATGATCGGTTACGAGGATCTGGACGCGTACGGAAGCTGGCGGCAAACGCCGGATTACGGCTGGGCCTGGACACCGCGCGTGGTGGCCGGCTGGGCGCCGTATCACCATGGTCGCTGGGCGTGGGTGGAACCGTGGGGCTGGACCTGGGTTGACGAAGCGCCGTGGGGCTTCGCGCCGTTCCACTATGGCCGCTGGGCGAATTACCGGGGTGAGTGGCTGTGGGTGCCGGGCGCGGTAGTGGCGCGGCCCGTTTATGCGCCGGCGCTGGTGGTGTTCGTGGGCGGACCGCGCTTTGGGGCGTCGATCAGTTTCGGCGGTGGCTTTGGTGGTGGCGGCGCGGTGGGCTGGTTCCCGCTGGGTCCGCGTGAGGCGTATTACCCCTCGTATCACGTCTCAAACACCTACGTGCAGCAGGTGAATATCACGCATGTGACGAACGTGACGGTGATTAATAACGTGAACGTGACGAACGTCCGTTATGCGAACCAGCAGGTGCCGGGCGCGGTGATGGCTGTGCCGCAGCAGGGTTTTGCCAGTGCGCGGCCGGTGAGCGGCATGGGGCAGGTGGTGCGGCCGGGCGAACTGGCGCAGGCGCAGGTGGGGATGAGCGCGGGCGTGGCTCCGCGGCGGGAAAGCATGCTGGGCGCCGCGGGTGGGCGCGCGGTGGCAACGCCGCCGCAGTCTGTGATGGCGCGGCAGGTGGTGGCGAAGTCGACTCCGCCGCCGCCACCGGTGTCTTTCCAGGCCCGTCAGCAGATGTTGCAGCAGAATGGCGGGCGTCCGCTGGCGCCGGAACAGATGTCGCAGCTTCGGCAGCAGCAGCCGGCGGCGGTGGTGAACCGGGCTCCGGTGCGCAGTTACAGCGCCCCGGCTCCGATGCCGCAGAACGCGGGGCCGGCTCCGGCGGGACGGCAGTTTGGGCAGCAGCCGAACCGGATGGATTCGCGTCCGCCGAATGCACGGCCGTTGCCGGAAGCCCGACCGGTGCCGGAATCGCGCCCGGTTCCGCAAGCCCGGCCGCTGCCGGAATCGCGTCCTGTGCCGGAAGTCCGGTCGATTCCGGAAGTCCGGCCGATTCCGGAAGCCCGACCGGTGACGCCGACGCCGGTTCGTCCGCAGCCGGAGTACCGGCCCGCGCCGACGGTTCGGCCACTGCCGGAGGGTGTGCATCCGCAGCCGGAAGTTCGGCCGGCGGCTCCGGTTCGTGAAAACCCGGCTGCCCGTGAGGCGAAAAAGGCGGCGCGGAGAGAAGAGCGCAAGGAAGAAAAGAAGCAGTAGCTCAGGCGGCGGGCGCGGGGGCTCCGGGTTTCCCGTTTCTCTTGCGCCCGTAGAGTTCCAGATCGGCGCGGGTGAGCAGGTCTTCCATCGGTTCACCGGCCCGGGCCTGGGCGACTCCGAGGGAGGCGCTCACGTCCACCGCGATCACCTTCCCCAGAACCACCAGTTTGGCGGTGATCTTCAGTTTGATCCGGAGTTGTTCGGCCCGCTGGCGGGCGATCTCCTCATTACAGGTAAGCAGGATGAGGAACTCATCGCCGCCCCAGCGGCAGACCATGTCACTGGGGCGGACGTTATCCCGCAGCATGTGGGCAAAGGTTTTCAGGACCTGGTCACCGGCCGAGTGGCCCCAGCGGTCGTTCACCTGCTTGAAGCCGTTCAGATCGATCAGGATGACGGTGATGACGCGCCCGTCTTCGAGGCTCCGCTGCAGGCGGTCTTCGCCCTCGCCCCGGTTCATGAGACCGGTGAGGGAATCGGTCATGGCGCGGCTTTCGGCCCGTTCGAGCCGTTTCTGGAACTCGGCG
Source organism: uncultured Acidobacteriia bacterium (assembly GCA_903900705.1). GTDB lineage: Bacteria > Acidobacteriota > Terriglobia > Bryobacterales > Bryobacteraceae > BOG-234. Next base: position 41,071 of record CAIUOG010000097.1, on the reverse strand, counting down.
AGCTGGGCCTGCATTCCCGCGACGGAAGAGTGGTTATCGCGCCACATGGCATCGGTGGTGGCGCGCAGTTCTTCCACGCGTTTGGTCAGTTCGATGCGCATTTTCGCCAGATCCGTGCCGCGGGCGACTACCTGCAACTGTGTGGTGAACTCTTTGAGGCGTGCGGAATGGGTATCGTTATGGCCGCCCAGAGTTTCCGCCGCGGCGCCCAGGACATCCAGAATGCCCCGCAGATCATCTTCCTTGCGGAGGAGACTCTGGGTGGAGCGCTTGCGGTAGTTTTGCAGGGCTTCACTGAGGACGCCCCGGCTGCGTTCCAGCGAGCCGACGCTCGAATCCTCGCCCAGTTCCCGGTGCAGGGCCTTCAGTTGATCGCGGAAATCCCGGACGACCTCCTCACTGACTTCCACGGCGTTCTGCTCCAGGCTGGTCAGGGCTGCCAGGTAGCACTCGCGGGCAGTTTCAAAACGCTGCTGTTCCCGTTCCAGCCCGTCAATGGTTTTTTTCAGCGAAAGCATTTGATCTGTCTGTTGAGATAGTTCGGAAAACTACCGATATTCTCAATTTTTTTTCAAAGGTTTCCCTGCCCGTGTATACTGCGGAATTCACCGCGTCCCCGTCAATACGCATTCACTCTTCAGGAGCCTGCCGTTATGAAAACCCGGGTTGCAACCCTCGCGTTCCTCACCCTTATCGCCCTTGGCGCCACCGCGCAGAATAAGAAAGGGCAGGGAGGTAAAGCGACGCCTGTCGCCGCGACGCCGGCGGCGACCGCCCCCCAGAAGCTGGACGAGGAGTACACGAAACTCATCAAAGAGTACGTCCAGGACCCCCGCATCACCACCGAACTGGTGGACCACATGCCGGCGTCCGACACGGTGCCTTCGCCGCTGAAGTTTCTGGGCCGCATCCCGGGCAAGCCGGGGGAACTGACGTACGCCAAAGACATTCACCGCTACTACGAAGCGCTGGCGAAGGCGTCTCCGCGCGCGAAGTTCTGGAAGATCGGTACCACGGAAGAGGGTCGCGACATGGTGGTCCTCGCGATTGCGGACGAGGCAACGATTCAGAATCTGGATCAGTATAAAGACAAGCTGGCGCGTCTGGGCGACTCCCGCAGGACGAGCGAGGCGCAGTCGAAGGAGATCATCAAAACCGCCAAGCCGATTTACTGGGCAAACAGCGGGATCCATTCGCCGGAGACCGGTGGTCCGGAAATGCTGATCGAACTGGCGTACCGGCTGATTGTGGAGGAGACGCCATTTATCCAGTCGATCCGGAATAACGTGATCACGATGATTACGCCGGTGATTGAGGTGGATGGCCGCGAGAAGCAGGTGGACACCTGGTATTACGGCAAGGAGACGGGCAAGACCCGGCCGCCGCTGATGTACTGGGGCAAGTATGTGCAGCATGACAACAATCGCGACGGCATGGGCCAGTACCTGAAGCTCACGCAGAATCTGACGAAGATCCTGCTTGAATGGCACCCGACCATCCTGCATGATCTGCATGAAGCGCAGTCTTACCTGTACGTTTCCACCGGTACCGGTCCCTATAACAACTCGCTCGACCCGGTGGCGGTGGATGAGTGGTGGCTGCTGGCCGAGACCGAGATTATGGAAATGGCGAAGCGGAATGTTCCCGGCGTCTGGACCTATGGCTTCTACGATGGCTGGGTTCCGAACTACGTTTTCTGGATGGCGCTGACCCACAATTCGTTCGGCCGTTTTTATGAAGTGCAGAGCTACGGGCCGGATGTGAACGCGAATCTGCAATTGCAGCCCACCGTCACCAGCCGCGAGTGGTATCGCCCGAATCCGCCGCTGCCGAGCATCAAGTGGGGGCCGCGCAATAACACCAACATTCAGGAATCGGCGCTGCTGTTCGCGCTGCACAAGGTGGCGCAGGAGCGCGATCTGTATCTCGAAAACTACTATGCGAAGAACCGGCGGGCGATTGAGAAGGGCAAGGAAGGCCCGACATATGCGTGGCTGGTGCCGGCGGGCCAGCGCCGCAAGGTGGATGCGACCGATCTGGTGAATGCGCTGCGCACGCAGGGCGTGGAAGTGCATCGCGCGGATGCGGACTTCAAGGTGGGCGCGCTCGACGTGAAGGCGGGCGACTATGTGATCCGCGGGGATCAGCCGTATCGCACTTTGGTGGATATGTATACCAGCGTGCAGAACTATCCGGTGGCGAATCCGCGGCCCTATGACGATACCGGCTGGACCATGCAGTACATGCGGAACGTGAAGGTGCTGCCCGTGGTGGCGAAGGAAGTGCTCTCGCAGAAGATGACGCTGCTGACGGCGGACGCGAAACCGCAGGGCGGCATTGAGGGCGCGGCGACCACGCTGGTGATCGATCACACCACCGATAACGCGCTGATGGGTTTCCGTTTCCGCAACGCCGCCGTGAAGATGCTGGCGGCGGAGGCGGAGTTCGAGGTGAGCGGGAAGAAGTTTGCGGCAGGGACGTTCATTATTCCGAATGCGGACCGCGCGGTGCTGGAGGCGTCACTCCAGTCGTTTGGCCTCTCGGCGACGGCGGTGGCCTCGGCGCCGGCCGTGAAGACGCATGATCTGAATGTGCCGCGCATCGGGTATGTGCATTCGTGGTCGCGGACGCAGGATGAGGGCTGGGTGCGGGCGGCGCTTGATTACTACAACGTTCCGTACACCTATTTTGCGGATCAGCGGTTGCGCGACGGCAACCTGCGCGCGAAGTACGACGTGATTATTTATCCGCACACCGGCGGTAACCTGCAGACCACGCTGACTGGTGTGCCGCTGGCCGGCACCGATCCGATTCCCTACAAAAAGACGACGCTGACGCCGAACCTGGGCGCGCTGGATCAGAGCGACGATATCCGGGGCGGTGTGGGGCTGGATGGGTTGGCGGAACTGGAGAAGTTTGTGAAGGCGGGTGGCACTCTGATTACGGAAGGGTCGACGGCTTCGGTGATGTCGGAAGCGGGAATGTCGGCTGGGGTGACGGTGGAACATCCGGCGAGCCTGTTTGCGCGGGGGACGATTCTGCGGGGCGTGTTCAGCGACGTGAAGAGCCCGATTGCGTACGGGTTCACGGAGAAGGATCTGCCGGTTTACTTTAACCAGGACCCGGTGCTGGCGGTGGCGGCGGGTGGTTTTGGCGGCGGTGGACGCGGCGGGGCGGCGGTGGTGCCGGGCCTGAGCCAGGAGACGACGCCCAATTCCACGCCGGTCCGTCTGGCGAATATGGAATCACTGCCGGCGGTGCCGCCGTCGCCGGTGCTGGGCGGCGCGGGTCCGGTAACTCCGGAAGGTGGCGCGGCTGGCGGGCGCGGCGGGGGCCGGGGCGGTGCTGGAGGCGCCGGCGGAGGCCGCGGCGGCGGGCGTGGCGGCGCGAATGCCGATGCGCAGGCGGCGCGGCCGCGCGTGGTGATGCAGTTCCCGGCGAACGCGGCGGATATGCTGCTCTCCGGCACGCTGTCCGGCGGAGAGGCTCTGGCGGGCCGCGCACTGGCGGTGGATGCGCCGCTGGGCAAGGGGCATATCGTGATGTTCGCGCTGCGCCCGTTCTGGCGCTGGCAGACGCAGGGGACTTACTTCCTGGCGTTCAACGCGATTCTGAACTGGGACGATCTGGATGCCGGCAAATAGGGCTCCCGGCGGACCGGATCGCTGTTGGCGACTGATTTAAATTGCGCCGTTACGCGAGCTTCCGGACCACCGGGCTGACGGTGGCGAGCAGCATGGCAAACAGGTAGAGGCCGCCGCCGATCAGCAGCGTGGTCACGAGGCCGAAGTAGAGCGCCAGGACCAGCGCGCCCACGGAACCGAGGACGCTGGCCGCCGCGTTCAGTGACCAGGCCCAGCGCACGGAAGTCGCGTGTCCGCGTTCCAGAATGCGCAGGCCGGTGGGGAAGGGGAGGCCCATGACGAAGCCGAGGGGCGCGATCATCAGGACGGTCGCGAGCACTTTCACCAGCCACGGCAGGCCGACGCCGCCGCTCAGCAGGGGTTGCAGGATGAGCGCCATCAGGCCGACCAGCGCGGCTGTCACGATCAGCGCCGTGCGCAGTCTGGCAGGCTGGTCGTTGATGATTTTCCGGCTGAGGAAGCTGCCCGCGCCGCTCGAAACGAGCATGGAGAAGATGACCACCGTCAGCGCGTAGGTGGGATGCCCCAGGAAGAGAACGAACTTCTGGATGAGGGCGACTTCGATAAGAATGTAGCCCGCGCCGATGGCGATGAAGTACCAGAGGAAGCCGCGAACCGATTTGTCCGAGGGGAGACGGGCGCCGAGCACCAGCGGCGGCAGCAGCAGAATCACCAGCACCGCGATCACGCTGACGAACATGGCGTCAAAGAGTTTGGGCACCGCGACGTTCACTTTGCGGTCGGCCGATTTGCCGCCGGTGGAGAGGATGAAGGCGGCCACGTCGCGCGGTTGCACGGTGTAGAAGAAGAAGGGCCGGTTGTCGTCGACCGGGGTGATGTCGAACTGGTAATCGCGCTGGTAGGCGGCGGGGTCTTTGGCGAGCAGCAGCTGGCCGAAGGGGTTGACGGGGCCGTCGCCGGGCAGGTAGACGGAGCTCATGTGCGCTTCGTCGAAGGCCTGGCGGGCGCGGGTCACATCGGCGTCGGTAAAGGGCTTGCGGGAGAAGATGACGGTATCGGTTGCGCCCCAGCCCGCAAGATCGGACTTGCCGCCCAGACGGCCCACGATGACGTGGCGCGCGGGGTTGGTTTCACCCAGATCTTTGAGCGCGGTCATGGCGAGCGAGAGCAGGCGGAGGGATTCGCGGGGGGGATCGAAACCCCAGCGGGTGAAGGTCAGCACGCCGTCGTCGGTGAGGTGTGAGAAGTAGTCGCGAAAGGCGTCTGTGGTGTAGAGATTGTTTTCCGACAGCGCGAAAGCGCCGGCGGCGGTGGAGGCCCAGGTGTCGACTAAGGTGGCCTGAATCACCTGATACTTTTCCGGGCTGCGGCGCACGAAGCTGCGGCCATCTTCGATGTTGATGCGGACGTCCGGGCGCAGGTAGAGGTTCTGGCTGAGCTGCGGATACTTCTCGCGCATGATGGTGGTGCCGATGATGGGGTTAATCTCGGCGCCGGTGACGTCTTTGCTGCCGGTGGCGAGCGCGCGGGAGATATCCCAGCCGCCGCCAGGTCCGATGACGAGAGTCTTGGCGCCGGGGCGCAGCATGTAGGGAATGCCGGGGCCCTGGTGCAGAAGGTCTTCGCGCTGGGAGGGCGTCAGGTTTTTGAAGTCGAAATTGGCGATGGCGGTGGAGGCGTCGGCATCGATGAAGATCATCTCGCCGGCGTCCTTATCTTTGGCGAGGCCGATGCGGGAGATGGGATTCCACTTGACGAACTGCTCTTCGCGGAGTTTCACGCCCTTGGCGTACTGCACTTCAATGACGTGGTACTTGAGGTTCGCAATCACGAGCAGGGTGAAGGCGATGCCGACGCCGACGCTGACGATGCGACCGAACTTGAGCCCGTCCAGACTGAACCAGATGGCTCCGGCGGCGGCGAAGAGCACGGAAACGGCGATCACGGTGTTCTCGCCGCCGATGTAGTTGAGCAGCAGCACCAGGCCGAGGCAGCCGACGGCGGCGCCCAGGAGGTCGAAGAAATATACCTTATCGACGCGCTCGATGGTTTCGGAAATCACCAGCGAAACGATGACGCCCGCGCCGATAAAGGGGAGGGAATTGGTGAAGTAGATGAGCGCGAGGTCGAACGTGCCCACGTCCGCGCCGCGCGAGAGAACCACCAGCAGACTGATGACAGCCAGCACGGAATTGACCAGACTCAGCCAGCCGAGTTTGCGGAACAGCTGCCCCTTCCAGCCGGAAACCACGTAGGAAAGTACGCCGCCCACGCCCAGTCCGAACAGCGCCGTGGAGATGGCGAGGAAGGCGAAATGGTAGTAAAAGACCACCGAAAAGATGCGGGTGAGGGTGAGTTCCAGCAGCAGGGTGGCCGCCGTGGTGAGAGACACCGCAAGGTAGAGCAGGGGCCAGTTGGCCGATCGCGTAACAGGGCTGTTGGGCAAGTGCCTATTTTAGATGATTGCCAGATCCAGGCGGGTCAGATCGTCAAGAATATGGTCCGGTGAGCAGGCTTCAAGGTCGCCGGCGGGGGTAATGCCGGTGCGGACGGCGACGCAGGCGATGCCGTTTTCCTGGGCGGCGCGGACGTCCTGCGGGGCGTCGCCGATGAGGGTGATGCGTGCGCCGGGGGCGATGAGGCCTTCATGGCGGGCGCGTTCGATGGCGAGTCGGGCGAGTCCGCCGCGGGTGGGGGCCATTTCGCCGAAGGCGCCGAAGCGGAAGAAACGGTGGAGCCCGCCGGTGCGTTCGAGTTTGCGCCAGCCGATGCGGGTGAGGTTGCCGGTGACGAGGGCGAGAGGGATGCGGCGGGCTTCGAGTTCGGTGAGCAGTTCGGGCACGCCGGGGCAATGTTTGCCGGTGAGGTCTGGCACGGTGGCGAGGTAGGCTTCCTCGGCGGCCGGCAGGATGGCGGGCAGGGCGGCGGCGATGCGGGCGTCGGTGAAGCCCTCGGCGCGCAGCATGAGCGTGAGGATGTCGGGATCGAGCATGCCGTGCACGGGAATGCCGTCGGTCGTGGTTTGGAGGCCGGTGATCTGCCGCACGGCTTCGATGAGCGCCATGCGGTGCCAGGTGCCGGTTTTGCGCACGAGCGTGCCATCGATGTCGAAGAGGAGCAGGTGCTGGCTGGGGCGGTCCGGCATGGGAATCCCGATTGTAACCAAACTTCTTTCGCCGAATCCTACAATGGAAAAAGTGAGCCCCGATAAATTCAAAGTTGGTCTGGTGCAGATGGCGTGCGGCCTGGATGCCGATGCCAACCTCCGTTACGCCGCCGAAAAAATCCGCGAAGCAGCCGCGAAGGGCGCGCAGATTATCTGTCTGCAGGAACTTTTCCGGTCGCAGTATTTCTGCCGTGAGGAAGACGCCCGGCTGTTCGATCTGGCCGAAACGATTCCCGGCCCTTCCACCGAACTGCTGGCTCCGCTGGCGAAGGAACTGGGCGTGGTGCTGGTGGCGTCCCTGTTCGAGAAGCGGGCCACGGGTTTGTATCACAACACCGCGGTGATTCTGGATGCGGACGGCACGCAGCTGGGCATTTACCGGAAGATGCACATTCCCGACGACCCGCTGTTTTTCGAGAAGTTCTACTTCACGCCGGGCGATCTGGGTTTCCGCGCCTTCGACACGAAGTTCGGGCGGATTGCGGTGCTGGTGTGCTGGGATCAGTGGTATCCGGAAGCGGCCCGGCTGGCGGCCATGACGGGGGCGAACATCATCTTCTACCCCACGGCGATCGGCTGGCATCCGGCGGAGAAAGCGGAACTGGGCGTGGCGCAGCATGATGCCTGGCGGACGGCGCAGCGCGCGCATGCCATCGCGAACGGCATCTATGTGGCGTCAGTGAACCGGATCGGGTTTGAAGGCACGCCGGAGAGCGGACTGGAGTTCTGGGGCGCGTCGTTTGTGGCGGATCCTTTTGGCCGGCTGCTGGCGGAGGCATCCCACGACCAGGAAGAGATTCTGGTGGTGGAGTGCGATGTGAAGCAGATGGAAGAGGTGCGGCGCGGCTGGCCGTTCCTGCGCGACCGCCGGATTGACGCGTACGGTCCCATCACGAACAGGTTTCTGGTTTAATGGCAGCCCCGACACCGCGCACGCTCGGCTACCGGATGCCTGCCGAGTGGGAAGACCACGAAGCCACCTGGATTGCGTGGCCGCACAACGAAGAAGACTGGCCCGGGCGGTTTGAGCCGATTCCGTGGGTATATGGCGAGATTGTGCGCAAGCTTTCGCAGGTGGAGCGCGTGCGGATTCTGGTGGGCAGTGAGGAACTGGAGCAGTCCGCGAGGGAAGTGCTGCGGATGTGCGGGGCGAATCTGGCCGCGGTCGATTTCCACCGGCAGGTGACGGACCGCGTGTGGGCGCGTGACTTCGGTCCGCTGTTTGTAAAGAATGCCGCCGGTCAGGTGGCGGCGACCAAGTGGCGCTTCAACGGCTGGGCGAAGTATGAGAATCATCTCCTGGACGAGGCGGCGGGCCAGGAGATGGCGGGGCTGACCGGCTGCGCGGAATGGCGTCCGGAGATGGTGCTGGAGGGCGGGAGTCTCGATGTGAACGGCCAGGGGCTGCTGCTGACCACGGAGGAATGCCTGCTGAGCCCCGTGCAGGCGCGGAATCCGGATATGACGCGCGAGCAGATTGAGGCGCGGCTGGGCGAGTATCTGGGGGTCAGCCGGGTGCTGTGGCTGCGGAACGGCATTGCCGGGGACGACACGCACGGGCATGTGGACGACCTTGCGCGCTTTACCGATGCGGAGACGGTGGTGCTGGTTTCTGAGGACGATCCTTCGGACGCGAACTACGAACCACTGCGCGAGAACCGGGAACTGATCCGGCATTTCCCTGTGCGGGTGGTTACGCTGCCGATGCCCGCTCCGCTGGTGTTCGATGGGGTGCGCCTGCCCGCGAGCTACGCCAATTTCTATATCGCGAACCGAACGGTGCTGGTGCCTACTTTCAATGATCCGAACGACCGGGTGGCGTTGAATACGCTGGCGGCCTGCTTCCCGGACCGCACGGTGACGGGCATCAATTGCACGGAACTGGTGTGGGGTCTGGGGACCCTGCACTGCATGACGCAGCAGCAGCCGGCTTCAGTTTGACGCTCAGCGTTCGATGACGCGGACCACGGGGGAATCGTAAGTGATGCCCGGCACGGCGAGGATGGCCGCGATGGTTTTCTGGCGATAGCGGAAGATTTCGAGCAACTGTGCTTTGACCATGAAGAAATGCGCCAGGCGGCCGAGCGGGCCGAGCGGCAGGATGTAATCCACGCAGTCCCGGATGACGACGCCGGCCTCGGTCTGTTCGAAGAAATGCTCGTGATGCCAGAGCGTGTAGGGGCCTTTTTCCTGCTCATCGACAAACTTGCGTGGCGGCGTGTATTCGGCGATGCGGGTCTTCCATTTCATGGGGATTCCCATCCAGCGAATGATGTAGTTGATTTCTTCGCCGGCGCGCATGCGGATGGCTTCGGGCCTGAGGATACGGAAGTTGAGCCACGGGGGCGTGATCTTTTCGAGATTCCGGGCGTCCTCAAAGAAGCGGAAAACGGTGTCGAGCGGCACCGGCGCGGTCATGCTGCATTCCAGTCTGTAGTTCACTGTTGTTTGTGATGCCGCGCGGGGCGACTCAGGATTAAGATATGCTCTAGCGAATGTCGACATCCCGCCGCAGTTTTCTGACCAGTACCGCCGTTGCCGCCGCAGCCGGAAGCCTGCCGGCGGTGGCGAAAGTTCATCGGGAGGCGGGCGTGAAGCTCAAGCTGGGGCTCAACGCGTACTCCTTCGATAAACCGCTGATGGCGGGGACTATGACGCTGGCGGACGCGGTTCGGTTCTGCGCGCAGCACAATGTGGACGCGCTCGATCCGACGGGCTATTACTTTCCCGGCTACCCGAAGGTCCCGGCGGACCAGGCCATCTATGATCTGAAGCGGCTGGCATTCGTGAACGGCGTGGGAATCAGCGGGACTGGCGTCCGCAACGACTTTGCGGTGGCCGACAGCGCGGCGCGCCGGGCGGACGTGCAAATGGTGAAGGACTGGATTGTGGTGGCGGGCAAGCTGGGCGCGCCGGTGATTCGCGTGTTTTCCGGGAAGGCTCGGCCGGAAGGGCACACGTTTGACGAGGCGCTGCGCTGGATGGTGGCGGATTTCAAAGAGTGCGCGGCGTTTGGCAGGGAGCATGGCGTGGTGCTGGCGCTGCAGCAGCACAACGATTTTCTGAAGACCGCGGACGAGACGATCCGGCTGATTGAAGCGGTGGATTCCGATTGGTTCGGGAGCATTCTCGATATCGGCAGTCTGCGCCAGGGCGACCCCTATGCGGAGATTCAGAAGCTGGTGCCGTATGCGGTCTCCTGGCAGATCAAGGAAAGCGTCTGGCGGAACGGGAAGGAAGAGCCGACGGATCTGGGGAAGATCAAGGCGATCATCGATCAATCGGGTTACCGGGGCTATGTGCCGTTTGAGGCGCTGGGGGCGGGCGATCCGGGGGTGAAGGTGGCCGCGTTTCTGGCGAAGATCCGGCAGGCGTTTGCGCTGTAATGGTTGCAGGCAAAATGCGAATTACTGGTATAAGCGCGTGGCGGGTGGAGCTTCCGCTGTTTGAAGGAAGCTATAAATGGTCGGGCGGCAATGCGGTGGAGGTGTTTGATTCCACCGTTGTCGCGGTGCATACGGACGCGGGGCTGACGGGGTATGGCGAGGTGTGTCCGCTGGGGCCCGCGTATCTGCCGGCTTATGCGGCGGGCGCGCGGGTGGGCATTGCGGAACTCGCGCCGGGGTTGCTGGGGCTCGATCCGACGGAGTGCGGCAATCTGAACCGCCGCATGGACCAGCTGATGCGCGGGCATCCATATGTGAAATCGGCGATCGACATGGCCTGCTGGGATCTGCTGGGCAAGGCGACGGGTCAGTCTGTGGCGACGCTGCTGGGCGGGCGTTGCGGCGAGGATTTCGCGCTTTACCGGGCGATTTCGCAGCAGAGCCCCGCGGAGATGGCGGCGAAGGTGGCTGGCTATCGCGCGGAGGGTTATACGAAGTTTCAGCTGAAGGTGGGCGGCGATCCGGATACGGATATTGAGCGGATCCACGCGGTTGCCGCGCAGTTGCAGCGGGGCGATGTTCTGATTGCCGATGCCAACACCGGCTGGCGGCAGCACGAGGCGGTGCGGGTGGCTCATGCGGTGCGGGATGTGGATGTCTATATCGAGCAGCCGTGCCTGTCTTATGAGGAATGCCTCGCGGTGCGACGCCACACGGACCGGCCCTTCATTCTGGACGAGGTGATCGACGATCTGGGCATGGTGCTGCGCGGCGTTTCCGATCAGGCCATGGATGTGATTAATCTCAAAATCTCCAAGGTGGGCGGACTCACGAAGGCGCGGCAGATTCGGGATTTGTGCGTGTCACTCGGAATCGCCATGACGATTGAAGACACCTGGGGCGGGGATATTATTACGGCGGCGATTGCGCATCTGGCGCACAGTACGCCGAAGGAGTTTTTGTTCTCGGCGACGGACTTTAACAGCTATGTGACCGTCAGCATTGCCGAGGGTGCGCCGCAACGCGCGCAGGGCCGGCTGGCGGCGTCTACAGCGCCGGGGCTGGGAATTTCGCCAAGGATGGAAGTTCTGGGAGATCCAGTGCTGGTTGTGGGGAAGATGCCGTGGGGAAGTTAGAGAACTGAGGATCGCATGGCAACGAATCCCGTTTCTTACATTACGCAGGAACAATATCTCGAAATGGAGCGCGAGGCCGAGTATCGGAGCGAGTATTGGAATGGCGAGATGTTTGCGAAGGCGGGCGGAACGCTTCGTCACAACATCATTGTCAACAACATCGGCGCCGCGTTGCGCGGGCAGCTGAAAGGCCGGTGTACTTATGCGAAAACGGATGTCCGGCTGCTGCTTCCGGCGACCGGCCTGTGCACTTATCCGTGATGGTGGTATGCGGCGAGGTGTTTACGCGGATGGTCGCCAGGACATAATCACCAGCCCCGGGTGCATTATGGAGGTGCTTTCGCCTGGCACAGCGACTTATGATCGCGTGCCGAAGTTCGACCATTTTCGGATTACCTGCTGGTGCATCAGGACAAAGTCCTGGTGGAGCACTACAGGCGGCAGCCGGATCAGTCGTGGGTCCTGCGGGATTACCGCGAACTGACCGACGCCGTTTCTATCCCTTCGATTGACGCCAGCCCGCGTCTTGCGGCTATTTACGAAGAGTAATTACTTCACTTTGAGGACGCGCTGCACGGCGCGAACGAGCGCGGTGATTTCTTCCTTCGAGCCGCCGGCCCACTTCACCAGCACCAGATATTTGCCTTCCTGAAACTTCACTGTGTCGGCTGCGGCGCGGGTGCGCTGCACGGCATCGAAAGCGCCGCCATCGCTTGTGAAACCGCAGGCCCAGACGTCCGCTGCGGCGTTGTTGGAGCCGGTATAGACGGCCTTCCAGCATTCCGGCTTGGCGCCCTCGGGCAGCCCGGCGGGGGCCGCCGCCGGTTCCAGAGATTTACGGGCCCAGCCGGGTGTGACGGATTCCGGCAGGTCCGGTTTGTCGGGCGATTTCTCTCCGCCACAGCCGGTCAACGCGAGTGCTCCTGTAACAAGTAGTAAACTAAGGGTTCGCAGAGCACGCTTCCGCGGGACAATTCGATTCGTTCGAGTCACGTCCACAGCGTACCAGCCAGGCGCGCCAGACTGAAGAACACCCGAGGGGAAACATTGCCGCTTTCGATTCTGAACGATTCCGTCCGCGAGACCACGGAACTGAACTTCGCACGCTTTGCCGGGGAGAAGGTGCTTGACCGGCTCCGCGCCATTGACGCGAAGGCCCGGGCGGAAGGCCTGGCGTCGCTTGCGCCAAAGAGCGACCTGCTGATTCCCATCGGCATGGAAATCAACGCCGAAGGGAAGGTCACGAAGAATTCCTATGGCGTGCTGGATCTGGCGTGGCAGGCCGGGGAACACCCCGAATGGCCGGCGCTGGTGGCGGCTGAAGTGGAGCAGATTCGCGCGCGGATTCTGGAAGTTCACGGGCAGAAGCTGCGGTTCATTATCTGGGCGGGCATGGGCGGCTCCATGGAAGACAAGTCGGCATATGCGTCGATGGGGCTGCTGAAGGGTGGTCCGCAGTTTTACTCGCTCGATTCCACAGATCCGGAAAAGCTGAAGTCGATTATTGACGACATGCAGAAGCGGTCCGGCGAGCCGATCAATCGGCTGCTGCCCGCCACGCTGGTGGTGGGCATGGCGATGGGCATGACGTCGTATGAGCCGGTGGTGAATCTGGAAAAGCTGGCGGGTCTGTACGACAAGTTCAAAATCGACAGCACGCCGAACTTCATTTACCTCACGCTGCCGGGTTCGATTCTGGATCAGTTCGCCGGGCCTCGCGGCTACAAGCGCGTGCCGCTGCAGCTGGACGAAGACAACACCACGGCCGGACGCCACAGTGCTCCGCTCACGCGCGGTACGCTTTATCCGCTGGCATTTGCCGCCAAAGACGCGGTGAAGGTTCTGAAAGATTGGATTGCCGGGGCGTTTCTGACCGAGGCGGAAGTGGCGGACGCGTTTAAGCTTGCCTCCTTCCTGCATACGCAGGGCGAAGCGGGCCGGGACAAGGTCACGCTGCTGATGCCGAAGTCCTGGGCGCCGATTTCGCTCTGGACCAAGCAGGACGTGGAAGAGAGCCTGGGCAAGAGCGAGAACATCGGCATCAAGATTGTGATCGGCGAGAAGTTCAACGGCAAGAATTATCGCAAGGCTTCCGACCCCAAACAGGACCGCGTGTTTCTGGTGATTCAGCGGCGCGGCGAAGCGCATCCCGATGGCGACGGCATCACGCTGCTGCGCGCGGCGAAGTATCCCCTGGCGGTGGTCACGTTCCCCTCGAAAGGCAACGTATCCCGCTACATGCAGTTCATCCACCATGTGGTGTTTGCGCTGGGCTATCTGCGGAAGATGAACTTCGTGATGCAGCCGTCTGTGGAGTTGTACAAGGCCATCACGTCAGAGATCTACAAGGAAGCGGAGAGCGCGGGCGACATTCGCGAAACCAAAGCCTGGAAGTCTCTGGGTGGCGCGATGAAGCAGGCGAAGCGCTGGCAGGGCGTGGTGAGTCTGGAAACGCCGGAGACGCTCGCCAATGCGATTCGTTACAGCGCGGAGAGCGGGAAGATCCATTACGGCGACCTGACTTTCTTTGGCGATACCCGTTATTCCGAGGGTGGCAAGCTGATGCGGAAGGCGCTTGAAAGCGCGGCGCAGCGGATTTTCCGCGTGAAGCTCAAGATGGTGGCGGACGTGTACGAAGGCCCCGCGATGAACCATTCGTATCACGAGATGATCATCGGCCATGGCGGCTGTTTCTCCATCGTGCTGCTGTCTGAGAAGCAGACGCGCTTCTCCACGGCGGGCTATGAGCCCACGTATCACATGGCGCAGTTCCTTGCCACGAAACAGGCGCTGGAACAGAAGGGCCGCGTGGTCCGTGCGATTCTGGTGAAGGACCTGACGCCCGAGTCCATCAAAGCCCTCGAACTGTTCTTCTCCGAGACGGCGGCGATGCTCGAGCTCCAATAGGTCGCTTCGCAAAAATGAGCAAATACAAAGCCGTAAAGAAGAAGTCCGACGCGCCCCCGCAGGTCCGACCGGGCGTGCCGTGTCTGATCATTCTCATCGGCGGAATGATTCTGGTGATTGTCGTGATGATATTGGTGATGCGTGCGTCCTGACGGAAGAGCTTACAACGAACTGCGTCCGGTGGAGATTACACCGGGCTATCTGAAGACGGCGGAAGGGTCGGTCCTGATCACGATGGGCAACACGCACGTGCTGTGCGCGGCCAGCGTGGAAAGCTCCGTGCCGCCGTTTCTGCGCAACACCGGCAAGGGCTGGGTAACGGCGGAATATTCCATGCTGCCGCGGGCGACTTCCACGCGCACGCCGCGCGAAGTCACCAAGGGCCGGGCCAGTGGACGGACGCATGAAATCCAGCGGCTGATCGGCCGCTCGCTGCGTTCCGTGATTGATCTGGAAGCGCTGGGCGAACGCTCCATCATTCTCGATTGCGATGTGCTCCAGGCCGATGGCGGCACGCGCGTCGCCTCCATCACGGGTGCTTACGTGGCGCTCGCGCTGGCCGTGAAGCAGATGGTCACGTACAAGATGGTGCACCGTTCGCCTCTGGTTGGCGCCGTGGCGGCCATCAGCGTGGGCATTCACAAGGGCGAGCCGCTGCTCGACCTCTGCTACGAAGAGGATTCCCGGGCCGAGGTGGACGCCAACATCGTCATGACCGACACCGGTCGCTTTGTGGAATTCCAGGCAACCGCCGAGCATATGAGCTTTGACGACCACCAGATGAACCAGATGCGCGACCTCGCCCGGCATGGCGTGGCCGATCTGATTGCTCTGCAGAAGGCCGTCATCGACGCCGC
Source organism: uncultured Acidobacteriia bacterium (assembly GCA_903900705.1). Lineage (GTDB taxonomy): Bacteria > Acidobacteriota > Terriglobia > Bryobacterales > Bryobacteraceae > BOG-234. The sequence goes on along the minus strand of CAIUOG010000097.1, from coordinate 26,014 downwards.
CTAGGGAGCCGGGATGAAGGTCTACTGCGCCACGGGCAATCCCGGCAAGCTGCGGGAATTCCGGCTCGCCGGAGAGCTGCTGGACATTGATGTGGAGCCGCTCCCGAATCTGAAAAACATTCCCGCTCCGGAAGAGACGGGCGCGACGTTTGAAGAGAATGCGAGCCTGAAAGCGGCTTACTACAGCCGCTTTGCGGACGGCCCGCTTTTCGCGGACGATTCCGGCCTGGAAGTGGACGCGCTCCACGGCGAACCCGGCGTCTACTCGGCCCGCTATGCCGGGGAAAACGCCACCGATGACCAGAACAACGCGCTGCTGCTGGAACGGCTGAAAGACCAGCCCAACCGCACAGGGCGCTTTGTTTGCGTGATCGCGCTGGCGGAAGCGGGCGAAACCCGCCAGCTGTTCCGCGGCACGGTGGAGGGTGAGATACTGCATGAAACCCGGGGCCCGGGTGGCTTCGGTTACGATCCGCTTTTCTATTACCCCCCGTTTGGGTGTTCCTTCGGCGAAGTGGAAGGGGAGCGCAAGTTTCAGGTCAGCCATCGCGGCGCGGCCCTGCGGCTGCTGCTGAATTACCTGAGCTCAAAATAAACGGGAGGTCCGCCATGATCGGACAGCTGGAACGCTACTTCGAATTCGCCGAACTGAAAACCACCTGGCGAACCGAGTGTCTGGCGGGCGTCACCACGTTCATGACGATGGCGTACATCATCTTCGTGAACCCGTCGATTCTGCATGAGGCCGGCATGCCGGTCGCGGCTGTGACCGCGGCCACCTGCCTCGCCGCCGCCCTGGGCAGCCTGCTGATGGGCATTTTCGCGCGGTATCCGATTGCGCTCGCGCCCGGGATGGGGCTGAACGCGTACTTCACATATTCGGTGGTCAAGGGCATGGGCGTGGACTGGCGCGTCGCGCTGGGCGCGGTGTTCCTTTCCGGCGTGGCGTTTGTACTGCTGACGGCGGTGGGCGTCCGGCAGATGATTGTGAACGCGATTCCACACGAACTCTACTCCGCGGTGGCGGCGGGCGTGGGGCTGTTTATTGCGTTTATCGGGCTGAAGAACGCGGGGATTATTGTGGCGAATCCGGCGACGATGGTCGGTCTGGGGAATCTGCACCAGCCCGCCACGCTGCTGGCGCTGTTCGGTTTGCTGCTCACCTCGGCGCTTCTCGCGGCGCGGGTTCACGCGGCGATTCTGACGGGTGTGCTAGCGACCTGGGCGCTGGCGGCCGTTACGGGCTCCATCCACTGGCAACCGCTGCCGTATAGCGTGGGGGACATCCTCGCGACCGCCGGACAGCTCAATATTCGCGGCGCGCTGAGCCTCGGTTTCTTCGAGATTGTTTTCGTGTTTCTGTTTGTCGATCTGTTTGACAACGTGGGCACGCTGCTCGCGGTGGGCAAGAAGGCAGGGCTCTTTACGAACGCGGGGGATGTGCCGCGTCTGAACCGCATTCTCTATTGCGACGCCGTGGCCACCATGGCCGGGGCGACGGCCGGCACGTCGACGGTGGTGAGCTACATCGAAAGCTCCGCGGGTGTGGCCGCGGGCGGGCGTTCGGGTGTGACGGCGATAGTGACCGGGCTGCTGTTTCTGGTGGCGCTGTTTGTCGCGCCGCTGGCGGGCGTGATCCCGTCTTCCGCGACTGCGCCGGCGCTGATCCTGGTGGGGAGCATGATGATGACCACGGTGACGGAGATCGCCTGGACGGAGCCCGATGTGGCGATTCCGGCGTTCCTGACGATGGTGACCATCCCGCTGACCTTCAGCATTGCCAACGGGCTGGCTTTTGGGTTCTGCGCGTGGACGCTGATGCGGGTGGCGCGGGGCCGGTTCCGCGAAGTGGGCTGGATGGTTTATCTGCTCACCGCGCTGTTCATGGCGCGCTTCTGGTATCTGGGCGGGGCTTAAGGACTAACCCACTTCGACGGTTTCCGGCACCGGCTTCGCGATGCCGCTGCGCAGGCGCGTGGCTCCGAACAGGCCGACGAAACCAACCGCCAGCCCCGCCGACATGCCCACGCCCAGCAGCGCCGGGCTGGCGCCTTTGCCGAGGATCGACATGATGATCAGGTTGACGGTGACTGGGATGAAGGCGGCGATCACGGGCAGCTTCGGGCGTTCCAGAGCGAAGAAGCAGCGGGAAACCAGGTCAAGCAGGGTCCAGCCGATGATGCCCGGGGCCATCCCGAGGAATACCGCCGAAACGATGACGGTGGATTGCGCGGTGAAGCTGCCGCGCTGAAACAGGAAGGCGATCACGGGGGTGCGGACCACGATGCCGATGAGGCAGGCCACCACGGAGGCGATCGCCATCATCGCCACGCTCCTGTTCATGAGACGCCAGGCCTGGGGGCTATCGCCGGAGGTGCGCAGGCGGGCGATTTCAGGCAGCAGGCTGTTGGCCACCGGATAGACCAGATAGGCGATCACGACGCCGGCGCAGCGCATGCAGTAATCGAAGGCGGCGGCCATGCCGGGGCCCGCGTGGGTGGCGAAGGCGCGCGTCACCAGCACGTTTGCGGAAATCAGGCTGGCGTAGAGCAGGAACATGCCGGGGGTGCGCAAGAGATCGGCCAGAGCGACGGGCGCTTCCCGGTCGAGACGGCCCAGACGGCGCAGGTCGGCGCCGGCAAACCAGGTGAGAGACATCTGCAGGGCGGAACCGGCGGTGTAGCCGATGGCGAAGCCCTTTACGCCGAGGACGGGCCAGAGCGCGAGTGCGCCGATGATCATACTGCCGTTGATGCAGACCTGGTTCAGCGCCGGCATCAGGAACCGGCGTTCGGTGTAGAGCAGCGCGGAACAAAGGGCGGAGATGCCGCCGAAGAAGGTGGCCGGAGCGATCAGGCGGAGCAGAACCACGGCTTCGTCGTGCTGCTCGGCGGCGAGGCCGGGCCCCAGCACGGAAATGATCTGGGGGGCGAAGAGAATAATCGAGCCGCTGACGGCCAGCAGAATCCAGACAAAAACGCCGCGCGCGCGTTCGAAGACGGCGGCGCGGCTGGAGTCCCGGTGCGCCATCAGCATCGGCACGAACGAGACCAGCATGGTGTTGATGATGGCGGCGGTCAGGGTGTCGATGGGGCCGATGGCGACGGCGAGGGCGTCCGCCCGGGCGTGTGTGCCCAGAAACCAGGCGGTCACAATCACGCGGAAGAAGCCCGTCACATTGCCGGCGAGGATGCCGGCGACAACCACCAGCCCGCCACGCACCAGATTGCTCTGGCGGAGCTTCGCTATCGTCGCGGAGAGCGGATTCAATGCCGTGCTGGAAAATGACGATGACAGAAACGAACTCAACTTCCAGGTGTCGCCGCGGCCCTGAGGGAAGTCCCTAACCCTTCGCCGCCTCAAGAGCCGCGCTGATGTTCGGAAAGTCTCCCATATCGGGAACGTACTCCACGTACTTTACCTTGTTATCGGGGCCGACGACAAAGATTGCCCGGCTCAGCATGCGCAACTCCTTGATGAGAGTTCCATACGCCTCGCCAAACGACCCCTCGCGATGATCCGATATCATCCTGACGTTATCGAGGGCGAAAGAATTACAGAAGCGCTTCTGGGCAAATGGCAAATCCATGCTGACGGTGTAGATATCGACGTCGTTCAGCTGCTCCGCGGCCTGGTTCAGGGTCCGGGTCTGGGCGTCGCAGACGGGCGTGTCGAGCGACGGTACTACGTTGAAAAGCCGGGTTTTACGACCGGTATCGGCGAGGTGGATCAGCTTGAGGGAGCTGTCCAGCGCGGCAAAATCCGGCGCGCTGTCTCCCGGTTTCAACTCGGGACCGATCAGCGTCAGCGGCTGTCCGGCGAACCGTGTTCCCCCCGGTCGTTCTTCCGCTTGTGGCATGGTGATATCCCTTTCGTGAATCGCTCATCCGTCATTTTAGCAATTTGGCGAGATCTTCCACCGTGTTGACGGGTGTCTGGCAGGTAAAGTTTTGGCACACGTAGACGGCCGGACCGGTCATTTGGGCGGTTTCGGGGCGGAAGGCGGCGAGGGCGGGGCCGGCTTCGAGCAGGGTACGGTTGGGGTCGAAATCCTGCCAGAGGAGGCGGAGTATGTCGTCGCCGACCTCGCCGGAGAGCACGATCTCGCGATGCGGCGCGAGGTGGAATTCGCAGGCCGCCAGCATTTGCGGCATCGCCCAGGGAGTTTGCGCGAGGCGTTCGGAGAAGACGGCGATGAGACGCCGGGCGGTGTCGTCGTAATCGGCGCGGCCGGTAATTTGGTGGAGGCGCAGAAGGTTCATCAGGGCGGCGGAGTTGCCGGAAGGTTCCGCGCCATCGTAATCGTCTTTGAGCCGCATCAGTTTGGAGGCGTCCTCCTGGGCGGAGGCGAAGAAAGCGCCTTCGGCGGTGTCTTCGAACAGAGCCCGCTGCTTTTCGGTCAGCCGGATGGCGTGGTCCAGCCAGTGGGGGCTGCCGGTGGCTTCCAGCAGATCGAGCAGGGCCTGGACGAAGAAAGTGTAATCGTCGAGCATGCCGTCGATGGCGGCATCGCCGGCGCGGTAGCGGCGGAGCAGGGCTCCGTCGGGCCGCACCATGCGGGAGAGGATGAAGTCGGCGGCGCGGATGGCGGCGTCGAGGTAGGCCGGGGTGCTCAGAATCCGGCCCGCTTTGGCGAAGGCGGAAATCATGAGCCCGTTCCAGGCGGTCAGGATTTTGTCGTCCAGATGCGGGCGGATGCGTTTGGTGCGCGCGGCAAAGAGTGTGGCCTCAGCGGTGGCCAGCGCTCTCGCGACCTCTTCCACGGGGCGGCTGAACTGTTCGGCGGTTTCGGCGAGGGTGTGGGCCTCGAACAGGATGTTGCGGCCGTTAAATTCCTGGTGCGGATCATTCTTTACGTTGCCTTCGCGCTCCATGCCGGTTCGCCAGGCGAACCATGCGCCGTGGTCGGGGCCGAGGAGGTCCATGACTTCCTGCCAGGTCCAGATATAGAAGGCACCTTCGCCCTTTTCGTGGGGATGGGCGGGGTCGAGGACGCTGTCCGCGTCTTCGGCGGACCAGAACGCGCCCTCGGGAGCGGTCATATCGCGCATCACGTAGTCGAGCGTACGGCGCGCGGCCATTTCGAGCGCGTCATTCTTCGTGATCTGGAAGGCTTCGAGGTAGGAGGTGACCAGTTGCGCCTGGTCGTAGAGCATTTTCTCGAAGTGGGGGACGAACCAGTAGTCGTCGACGGAGTAGCGGTGGAAGCCGCCGCCCAGCTGGTCGTTCATGCCGCCTTTGGCCATGGCGATGAGCGTGGAACCCACCATGTCGAGCGCGTCTTCGTTGCCGCTGCGTTTCCAGTAGCGCAGCAGGAAGTTGTGGACGGAGGGTCGGGGGAACTTGGGCGCGCCGCCAAAACCGCCGCGCCGGGAATCGAAGATGCGGCGGTAGTACTGGAAGGCGCTGTCCATGACGGCTTCGCCGACATCGGTGGTCTCGCCGGAAGACCGTTCCGCCTGGCTCCGCATCTGCTCCATCACGTTGCCAGCGGATTCGAGGATGCGATCCCGGTCCTTCTGCCAGGCTTCCGCCACGCGCTGCAGAATCAGGGGGAAACCGGCGCGCCCGTAGCGGTTGTCCGGCGGGAAATAAGTGCCGCCGACGAACGGCATCAGATCGGGCGTGAGCCATACGGACATCGGCCAGCCGCCGCTGCCGGTGGTGGACTGCACGTAGCTCATGTAAATGCGGTCGATATCGGGGCGCTCTTCCCGGTCGATCTTGATGTTGACGAACTCCTGGTTCATGTAGGCCGCGATTCCTTCGTTTTCAAAGGACTCGCGCTCCATCACATGGCACCAGTGGCAGGTGGAATAGCCGATGGAAAGGAAGATGGGTTTGTTTTCGGTACGGGCTTTTTCAAAAGCCTCGTCGCCCCAGGGATACCAATCCACAGGGTTGTGGGCGTGTTGCAGAAGGTAGGGGCTTTTCTCGTGGACCAGGCGATTGGCGGGCATGTTCTCTTTCCAGCAGAGCACATGCCCGCCATCCAGTTACAGGAGGCGGAAATTGACTTCGATCTGCGCGCGGACGTTCACGGCCGTACCTTTGTTCATGCCGGGCTTGAACTTCCACTTCTGAACCGCTTCAATGGCCTTTTCGTCGAGACCCATGCCGAGGCTCTTGATGACGCGAATGTCGCGCGCCTTGCCCTCGGTATCGACAATGACGGAGAGCAGCACGGTGCCGCTGTACTTTGCCTTGCGGGCTTCTTCGGAGTATTCGGGATCGACCTTGTAGAGGACCGCCGGGGCGCTCACGCCGCCGCCGACCTTGAACACGCCGCCACCGACGCCGCCGCCGCTGCCGGGACCGAAACCGCCGCCGCTGCCGGAGCCGACGCCGCCGCCGGAACCGTTACCCATACCGCCGCCCGAACCATTGCCGTTCGAACCGTTGATGAGCTTGGCCAGCGGGTCACCCCAGTTGTTCAGGTTGCTCTGGGGAAGAGGCGTGTCCGGGGGCGCGAGAATGGAGGGGTCCATCGCCAGTTTGGGCGTGTGGTCCACAATCATGGGCGGCACGAACTGCTTCATGGAGGGCTTGGGCAGCTTGCCCTTGGAGACGGGCAGGGGTTCCCGCGCGCCGCCACCGCCGCCGCCCTGCATGGTGTTCTGCTTTTTGGGGGCTTCGGGGACGAAGGGTTTGATGTTCGGATCGATCAGGTTGAACTGCTGCTTGATCGCTTTTTGGACGATGGGACTGGAGAAGCCGAACCACAGGAGTGCAAAAATCGCCACATGTGCGCCGACGGAGATGTAGCGGGATTTGGGGTCTTTGTCGTACAGTCCCCAGATGTCTTTCACGGCCACGGGACGCGAGGTGACTTCAAGGGGCGGCAGGACGGGGGGCTTAATGAGATCGCGGACCGACTCGAACAGCGAGATATACCAGGGAGCTTCCGTGCCCTGCGGGGCCAGCAGGCGCGCCAGATGGTCGTCAGGGTCGGTATGCAGTTTTACAGCGCCATTCGCGTCATGAACCGCAGTCTCGACATCGGTATGAAGAACTTCAGGCATCCAGGTCAACCAATCCTATAAAACGGCATTGCCGCCGCGCTCGCTAACAGTAACTACGGAAAACAAGGCACTTGAGTTTCCAAAGATGGAATCCCGCCAATCTCCCCATTCTCGCAAGGAGTTTAGCACATGATTCACCCTTTGGTAACCGATCCGCCCCCGTCTACCGTTTGACGAAGCGAAGGGGCAGGGCGTTACGTAAAATGGTATCGACCTCCCCCCCGCCGCGCTTCGGAACACCATTTACAATTCCTCATATGTTTACGCGAGAGACCGCGCTTCAGATTCTGCATGAATACACGAAATCCGAAAGCCTGCGCCGCCACGCGCTGCAGGTGGAAACCTGTGTGGCCGCCTATGCGGTTCGGTTTGGGGAAGACGAGGAAGCGTGGCGGGTGACCGCTCTGCTGCACGACTTCGACTATGAAATGCACCCGGAAGCGCCGGATCACCCGATGAAGGGCGAGCCGATTCTGGAGAGCCTGGGCGTGCCGGCGGACATCCGTCGCGCCATTCTTTCGCATGCCAATTACAGCGGCGTTTCCCGGGATTCGCTGCTGGAGAAGACGCTGTTTGCGTGCGACGAACTGTCCGGCTTCATTTCCGCCTGCGCGCTGGTCAAACCGACACGCCGGGTGGCCGAAGTGGATCCCAAATCGGTGCGGAAGAAGATGAAGGACAAGGCGTTTGCGCGTTCGGTGAGCCGGGATGACATTGTGAACGGTGCGGCGGCGATGGGACTTGACCTCGACGCGCATATTGAGTTCTGCGTGCAGGCGATGCAGGCGAACGCGGCCGCGATCGGCTTGTAAGCGGGCTGCCTGGGGCGCCCGTCTCAGCCCAGCCCGGCGTCACGCAGGAACTGCGCCGATTCTTCGGGCGGCGTCGGGTTGATATAGAACCCGGTGCCCCATTCGAAGCCCGCCACACGCGTGAGTTTCGGGATGATCTCGATGTGCCAGTGGTAGGAGGCGGAGGCGCTCTCCTGTAATGGCGCGGTGTGAAACACGATGTTGTAGGGCGGACGCTCCAGCACCTTTTCCAGCTTCCGCAGAGTGGATTTGAGGGTCCAGGCGAGATTGCTGAGCTGACGGCCGTCGGCATTTTCAAAGTGCGAGCCGTGGCGGCGGGGCAGAATCCAGGTTTCAAACGGGAACCGCGCCGCGTAGGGCGCAACCACCACGAACTGATCGGTCTCCGTGATGACGCGGGTGGCCGCCTTGACTTCCTGGCGGAGCAGGTCGCAGAAGACGCAGCGTTCCTTAAATTCGTAATAGCGCTCCGCGACTTCCAGTTCTTCCTGCACACGCTTGGGAACCACCGGCAGCGCGATCAGCTGGGAATGCGTATGTTCGAGCGTGCTCCCGGCGCCTTCACCCTGATTCTTGAACAGCAGCACGTACTTCAGGCGGCGGTCGTTCTTCAGGTCATTCATGCGGTCGCGGAAGGCAAACAGCACCTGCTCGATGGAGCGCTCGGAGAGCTCCGTCATGCTGAGCGCGTGTTCGGGGGCTTCGATGATCACTTCGTGCGCGCCGATGCCCTGCATCCGGTCGAAGAGGCCTTCGCCCTCACGATCCAGATCGCCCTCGATTCCCAGCACGGGGAACTTGTTGGGCACCACGCGGAGGCTCCAGCCCGGCTGATTGGGCGCGGAACCGTTGCGGAAGGCGAGCACCTCCGGTGGTGTTTTGCTTTCGTGGCCGGGGCAGAACGGGCAGAAGCGGCTGGAGGGCGTGGCAGGAACCGTCTCCCGGATAAAATCAGTGGGCCGCCGGGCACGATCGGTGGCGATAATCACCCAACGGTCGGAAACGGGATCTTTACGCAGTTCAGGCATTCCGTGAACTCTCCACTATAGCGGGTGGTCTGACCTGGGTGGCGATGGGCGGCCGGGAAGCAGGGGGAACGCGTCGCGAAAGTGTTCCAGGTGATCGCCTTCGATGGCGATGACGTCGAAGCGGGCTTCGGCGGTTTCCGCGCCAGCGCGGCGGATGTAGTCTCTGGCGGCGCGGCGGAGGGCGATCAGCTTCTCATTGTCGATGTCGCGGATGGCGGCATTGCGATCGCCGGAAACGCGCAGTTTCACTTCCACGAAGACGAGCACGCCGTCTTCCCAGGCGACCAGATCGAGTTCGCCCCCGCCCTGGGGTGGACGCCAGTTGCGAGCCGCGACCACGAAGCCGCGCGCGCGCAGATAGCGGTGCGCCTGATCTTCGCCGCGTTTGCCCTGGTTACCGTGCCGGCGAAACCGCGCCCGGTCGGCGATTCTGTACAGGGGGGCCAAGAGGTTCAAACTCGAACTCCATGGCTTTGCCGCGCACCACGTAGCACAAATAGAACTCCCAGAACTTGCGGAAGCGGGTAAACCGGTTGACCAGAAATTCGAAGCCGAGCCATCTCCAGAAAGATAGTAGCTTCACGCGGACAGAAATCTCACGAAATTTTGCTTCCGTGTAATAGCCGAAGCCACCGTCGTTTGCGCCGAAGTAGCGGAAGGAAAAACTGTTGAGGTGGTGTTTGTGGGTGGGGTCGCAGAAGGAGCTGTAATCGGTGTAGTGCGGGGTCTCAATGCGGATAACGCCGCCGGGGCGGACCAGGCGGTGGAATTCTTCCATGGTGCGAACGACGTCGGTCACGTGCTCGATCACATGGATGGCGCGAAGTCCGTCGAAGGTGCGGTCGGCGAAGGGGTAGGGGAAGCGGTCCAGATCGCAGAGCACATCGGCGGCGCTGGCGGAGTTGAAGTCGATTCCGACCGATCCGGGGAACTTCCGGATACCGCAGCCTACGTCGAGGATTCTTTTGGCGGACGTCAAGTTTCAAGGTTAGCAAGCGGAAGGGTGAGCGATTTACGGAACAATCGACGGGTCTGATAACGTATGGTGAAACACCGGAGGAACCGACGAATGGAATGGTTTTACGCTCTGAACGGCAAACAGGAGGGTCCTGTTTCCGAGGTGGAACTGACGCAGTTGCTGCGCAATGGCGTGATTACGACGGCCACGCTGGTCTGGCATGCGGGCATGGCGGACTGGAAGCCGTACAGCGCGGTGATCGGTATGCCGCCGGTGCCCCCGCCGCCTGCAGCGTCGTACGCGCCGCCCTATGTTCCGCCGGTCGCTTATCCGGCAGCGTCGGGCTTCGTCTACGCCGGTTTCTGGATTCGCTTCTGGGCCTATGTGATTGACGGGATTGTGATCGGCGCCATTCGGAGCATCGTGCTGCTGCCGCTGGGGCTGAGCATGATTGAGGACCACCCGTTCCGGTCGCCCGCGTGGTTCATCACCCACGTCGGGGAGGCGGGGTTCTCCAGTTTCGTGATTACGGCGGCCTACTTCGTTTTCTTCTGGACGCAGTATGGCGCCACGCCGGGCAAGATGGTGTGCAAACTGAAGGTGGTGACGCCGGAGGGGAATCCGATCAGCATCGGACAGGCGGTGGGCCGCTATTTCGGGCAGATTCTGAGCGGCATTATTCTCTGCATCGGCTTCCTGATGGTTGCCTGGGATGACGAGAAGCGGTCTCTGCATGACCGCCTCGCCGAAACCCGTGTGATTCGTGTGCCCCGGTCTTTCTGAGGCGGCCTTATTTCCAGTTGTAGCGAACGCCGACAAAACCGCCGTAAATCTGGAACGGAATGTATTCGTCTTTGGCGGGTGACGTCTTGAAGCCCAGGCCCTTGAAGCCGCCTTCCACCGTCACCTGACCGCGCCGATAGGAAACCGTTGCCGCGCCATCCCAGATGTAAGATTTCTTCGGGATGCCGAAGCCGGAGGCCTCAACGCGGAACAGAACGTGTTTGGCCAGCGCATATTCCATGGCAGCGCCGAACTCCGGCAGAACCAGTTGGCGGTTGCCTGTGCCCGTGGTGCCGGTGGTGGAGTTGCTGAGAGGCGCATCCACGGTGGCCTGAGCCTTCAGGTAGCGCACGGCCCAGAGGGACTTGAAGCGCAGCTTCGAAACCGGGAACTTGTGGGGATAGAGCAGATCGTCCAGATAAAGCTTGGCGGTAGTGATCTGGTACTGGGTAGAGAGCGAGTCGTTCTTAACGAAGCTGTTGCCGAAGATGGTGGTGTCCTTCGGGGCGAACTGGTTGCCGGTACCTTTATCGACGAAGGCTTCAATGCCCAGCGTGCCGGTGCGGGTTACCGGGTAGGTGATGACCGCGCCTTCCGCCGGTTTGTCTTTGCCGAGCCCGTAGATGGAGGAATAGCCGGTTGCCGCCACACCACCGCGGATATCGGGGCCAACGCCGGGTACGGTCTGCCAGTAAAAGAGTCCGATCTGAAGGGAGCGGGGATCCGGATAGTCGGGCTCCGGGGCGGCCTTGGCAGGCTGCTGGGCATTTGCCGTAGCCTGCGGCGCAGGGGCGGCCGCAGTCTGCGCCGCGCCAACGCAGGGAACCAGCATCAGGCTCAGGCAGAGAGCCGGTACACGATTGTTAAGAGAACGAAGAATCAAATTACTCCTCACCCAAAGGGAAACAGATTGCGGGAAAGTCCGAAGGGTGGTCTGAAAAGTTGCCGTTTCAGACACAGGGCCCCTGTCAAATTGTATACGCACGCCAAAGGCCGCCGGGTACGCGGAAGTTCCCGGGCCGCGCGATCTGTTAACCTTTCGCCAGGCTGGTACTGTAACCAGGCCCGCGGGGCGGAGGTAAGGAAGGACACAAACCAGCGCGCTCCCGACTCCGGTTATTGGCGAGGATACCGATAAAATACTAGAGCAACGGAGACGCCGATGGCGTCCAAACACGGTGGAGGTTTCAGAATTGGACATCATACGCGGTTGCGCCGAGTGCAAGCGCATTACGGATGCATATGAGTCGGAAACCATGAGCTGGTTCCGTCTGGAGGGCCACCTTCGGATTGCGGAACACGGTCGCTATAAGTCCGCGATTGACCGAATCGCCACGGAACTGGACGCCGCCACGCGGAGGCGCACGGAACTGCGTTTGGAGCTGAAGCGCCACAAGCAGACGGAGCATTTCGGCGGGTCTGGCGCGGCGCCCTTAACGATGCGGGCCTGACCGGCTTTCCACGGCTTTTCGGAGGCTGAAATGATACGATTGGTTCCACATGACTGGGTCCAATCGGGCAGGAAGCTTCTACGGCAAGTGGATTATTGCGGCGGCGCTGATCACGTTCGGCATCTCAGTAGGCTTGCCCTACTACAACATGCCGTTCTTCTACGACTACTACAAGAACGCGTTCCACTGGCAGTTGCATGACATCACGCTGGGCTTTCCGCTGGCGGCGCTGCTGACGTTGTGGGTGGGCCCGGTTCTGGTCCCCCGTTTCAGCCCCCGGATTCTGATCATCGCCGGTACCGGACTCACATTCCTCGCCTTCTTCGGCCTGAGCCACATGACGGGGAACATTCTGCACTACTACTTCTTCTGGTTCCTCTATACATTCGGCTACATTCTGTCCGGACCGATTCCGCACCAGATCATCATTTCGCAGTGGTACCGGCGGAATCGCGGTATGGCGATGGGAATCGTGTATGTCGGCGTGGGGCTGGTGGGCGCGGCGGGGCCGTGGCTGATCAAGCCGATGACGGAAGCCTATACGTTCCGGGGCGCGCTGCTGGCGGTGGGTTGTGTGATGTTCCTTGCGTGGCCGTTTGCGTTCTTCGTGCTGAAAGACAAGCCCGCCGTTATCGGGCAGTTCCCGGATGGCGACCTGGAAGCGAGTCCCGACCAGAAGATCGAATCGAAGAGTTTCCGCTTCCTGCTGGGCCAGTGGCCTTTCTGGCTGCTGCTGCTGGGCAGCCTGTGCTCCATCGGGTCCATCGGCGCCATCAATCAGCATATGAAGCTGGTGTTTAAGGACCAGGGCTTTACCGACCAGGCGCAGCTGAACGCCGCGTGGGGTGAGGCTACCCGCTGGATTCTGTGGTCGAGCATCGCCGGGCGTCTGCTGATCGGCCGTCTGGCCGACGTGTTCCCGATGAAGTACGTGATGACCGTGACCTATGTTGTGGTGGCGGCCAGCATCCCGATGCTGCTTTCGGTGAATCCCGCCGGCAGCCCGCACGCCTTCGCCATCATCTTCGGCTTTGCGATGGGCGCGGATTACATGCTGATCCCGCTGATGGCGGCCAAACAGTTCGGGGTCAACTCGCTGGCGCGCGCCATGGCGATTATTCTGCCGGTGAACACCATCGGCCAGACGTGGGTGCCGCAGGGCGTGTCCCTGCTGCGCGAATCGTTTGGCAGCTATGCGATGCCGATGAATTTCGTGCTGGGCGTGGCGATTGTGGGCGCGATTTCGATTATGCTGCTGCCGAAGGACAATCCGGCGGCGAAACAGTAGTCCGTCCGGGGGGCCGGGGCACGATGAGTTATTGCGCGGCGGTCCGGCAGGGTTCCACGGAGCCCTGCAATGTGGAATATCACGATACGGAGTACGGCTTCCCCACGCGTTCCGATGAGGCGCTGTTTGAGCGGCTGATTCTGGAAATCAACCAGGCCGGGCTTTCCTGGACCACAATTCTGAAGAAGCGCGCCGGGTTCCGGCAGGCTTATGCCGGATTCGACATTGCGGCGGTGGCGGCGTTTGATGAAGCGGATCGCGCGCGATTGCTGGGTGACGCGTCCATTATCCGGAACCGGCTGAAGGTGAATGCTGCCATCGAAAACGCGAACCGGTGCCTGCGGCTGATTGCGGAACACGGTTCGCTGGCGGCATGGCTGGATTCGCTGCATCCGCTCACGACCGAGGAATGGGCCAGGGTTTTCCGGAAGACCTTTGTGTTCACGGGCGGTGAGATTGTGCGGGAGTTCCTGCTTTCCACCGGCTACATCACGGGTGCGCATGATGAGGATTGCCCGGTGCACCGGCAGATCATTGCACTCGGCCCGCAGTGGGCTTTAAACCGCAAGCCTACGGTTTAGCCAGCGCCTCGGCAATGGCTTTTTCCACCACCGGCGTCATCGCGCGGTAGCCCGCCTCGTTCGGCAGCAGACCGTCTGACGTGAATTCCTTTTTGAAGTCGCGACCGTCCGCCAGCGTGGCGTAAAGGTTCAGGTAGACGGAACCGGACTTTGCCGCGTAATCCCGTAGCCAGCCATTCATCCCGATGATCTTGCCCTGCGGTCGCAGATGCGTTTGCTCCTTATAGGCGTCGCTCACGGGATCGATGGAGGCCAGCACGACGCGGATGCCGTTGACTTTGGCGAGTTCCACCATCGACAGGAAGTTCTCGCTGATGGTGCCTTCGGAGCCCGCGCCGACAAAGCCGGCGATGTCGTTCATGCCGCCCTGGATGATAACCACTTTGGGCTTCAGCGCGATGACGTCCTGCCGGAAACGGACGAGCAACTGCGGCGTGGACTGGCGCGCGACGCCGCGGTTCAGATAAGGCTTGCCGGGGAAGAACTGGTCGGCGGGCCATTTGGCGAACGTGTCGTCGCCGAAGAAGATGACGCGGTTTTCGCCCGGGGCGGGCGGTTTCAGTTCGGAGTTGTCGCTGCCGTATTTCAGCAGACCGGCCCAGTCGGCAAGTAAATGCCGCTGGGCCGTGACCACCTTTTCGAGTTCTTCCCGGCTGATCTGGGCCGATGCCGTCGTTTGACCGGCCCCGGCGACAACAGCCAGGAAAACAACGCTATTTCTTAAGACCGAAGCAATACAGGATGCCATCGTAGGTTCCGATATAGACGCGGCCGTTCGCCACCGTGATGCCGCTGAAGTGGTTCCAGGACTTGATCTGGTCGCCGCTCGACCAAAGCTCCTTGCCGGTCTGCGCATCGAGCGCATAGAGCACGGCGTGGGTGGAGCCGGGGATGCGGCGGTCCGCCACGTCATCCAGACCCACGTCCGGATAAGCCTGGTCGGTATCCTCACCGTTGCCGTAAGCGTAAACCACGCCATTGGCGATGATGGGCGGTTCGGCGTGGTTCATGTCGCGCGAAATCCAGGCGGGAGTCAGCACGGCTTTGCCGGCTTTGTCTTCCACTTTGAAGGCGATGATGGCGCCGTATTTGGTATCGCCATTTTCGATGGGCGCTTTGAACTTCGCATGCTTCGGTCCCCAGAAGGGCGAGAGCACCCAGCGGGTGCCTTTGGAGTCTTCCCAACTGGCGAGCGAGCCCCAGACGCCGGCGGAGGCGAAGTTCACGTCCTCATTGCAGAACAGGGGGGTGCGGTATTCGGGGGTGCGGTGATCGTCGCCGCCGATGGACTTGGTATCCATCATGTACAGGCGGCATTCCTTGCTGGCGTCGATCATCAGTTCCTTGCCCTTGAAGTTGAAGATCACGGGCGTGACCTGCATGTCGAGATCGCGTTTGACGAGCCATTCGGCATTGGAGGGGCCGTAGTAATCGACGAGGTCGAGCGACTTGGTCTGCGGATTCTGCTTTACGCCGATGATGCCATTGCCATAGACACCGTTTTCGGGATCCCACTTGCCGTCGCCGGTGCCGGTATACATGACGCCGTCGTCGCTGATGGCCGGACCCTGGCGACCCCACATGCCGCCGCCCGCCGGACCCCAGGTGCCGACCTTATTGGTGGCGAGGTCATAGGCGTAAACCACGTTCGGATTACCGCCGCAGCCCTGTGCGGTGTGGGTGTAGAGGACGTTCTTATAGAGGTTCAGGCCGTAGGGCTTGCCGTTCGGGGGCATCCACTTCATGGGCGGCGCGACGTCTTCCCCGTCGGACGCATTGATCTGGCGCAGGCGGCCATCCCAGGAAGCGGCGTAAATGGTGTATTTGCCGGGGGTACTGGTGGGCGCGATCACCGGGGTGGCGGTCTGTCCGCCGGGGCAGAGAATGCCTGCGCCGCGGCCGCCGGGCGTGGGCGCCCAGTTGCTTTCGAAATGCTTCTTCCAGATGACTTCGCCCTTCTCGACGTCGATGGCGAAAAGGTTATCGTCCACGCCGGCCACAATGGCGACCTGACGCATGCCCTGAGCGGTGGAAAGACTGTTGATCACCAGTGGCGGGAACAGATTGTGCATCTGTTTGGCGGGGCTGGGCAGCTTCATCTGCCAGAGCAGGGTCATATTCTTCGCGTTGGCGGGGTTGAGGATTTTTTCATCCTGCTGCCAGTTGGTGCGCTTGGAATTTCCGCCATCGGTCAGCCAGTCGGCTGCGGGCGCGCTCAGGCAGGCGAGGCCGAGCGTGAGAACGGCAATTGCTTTTCGGGGGGCAGTGAACATGGTGCCAAATCCTTGCTTGAAACGATTCAGGTTCTTTGGTAGTATACACCCGTAATGAAACGCCCGCACCTCACCCGCGCCACCATTTTTTTCGGCCTCGTCGCCTTTGCCGTCCCCGCGTTTTCGCAGGGCCGCGGTGGATCGGACTGGTCAACCATTGGCAACGACGCGCAGCGATCCGCATGGGTCCGCACGGACCCGAAGATCTCCGCGGCGAGCATGCAGAAGCCTGGCTTCCAGTTCATGTGGAAGTCGAAACCGGGCAGTGATGCGCTTTCCGCGCCGACGCTGATGGACCGGTATATCGGCTATCGCGGCTTCCGCAGCTACGCGTTTGTGGGTGGCGCGGCGAACAATGTGTATGTTTTCGATTCCGATCTTTCGCGGGTGGAATGGAAGAAGCATTTCCCGGTGACGGCGGGCGCGGGCGTGTGCGGCGGCGGGATGACGGCGAGCGTGGCGCGCGATGTTTCTTCGGCGCTCCCGATGACCGGTGGTGGCGGGCGTGGCGGCGGCGGTGGCCGCGGCGGTCCGGCAAAGTCTGGTGTGGGCGCGCCGGGTGAAGGCGCGGTGACCCTCGCGGCGGCTGCGGCGAATCAGCAGCCCCCAATGAATCCGAACGCGGGCCGCGGCGCGGCGGCGGGTGGACGGGGCACCATCAATCCGGCGACGCCTCCGCGTCCGGGTCGCATGCCCACTTTCCTGCGGGTGCTCTCCGGCGACGGCGCCTTCCACAACATGTATATTTCGAACGGCGAAGAACCGCAGCCGCCCGTGAAGTTTCTGCCGGGCAAGGCGAACGCTTCCGACCTGATTGTGGTGGATAACGTGGCCTATGTGGTGACTTCCGGCAAGTGCTCCGGAGTGGCCGATGGCGTGTGGGCTCTGGATCTTGCCACGAAGACGGTGGCGAGCTGGAGCGGCGCGGCGATCGGGACCGCGTTCGGTCCGGACGGCGTGGTGTACGTTTCCACCTCGACGGGTGACGTGGTTGCGCTCGAAGCGAAGACGCTGGCGAAGAAGGCTTCCTTCCCGGCTGGTCAGCCGCTGGTTTCGTCGCCGGTGGTGTTCGATACGAAGGCCGGGTTGCGGGTCGCGGTGACGGCGAAAGATGGTTCGGTGCATGTGCTGGATGCGGCATCGCTGGCGAAAGTGGCATCGTCGGCGCCTGCGATGGGCGCGGGCGCGATGGCGGCATGGACGGATGCGGCGGGAACCAACTGGATTCTGAGTGGCGCGAATGCCTGGAAGCTGAATGGCGCTTCGCTCGAATCGGGCTGGAAGGCGGGCAGCGCGTCGCCGACAGCCGTGGCTGTGGTGAACGGCGTGGTGTTCCTGGCGGCCGGCAATACGCTTTCGGCGGTGGATGCCGCCACTGGCAAGCAGGTCTTCACGAGCGGCGCGACCATCACGTCGCCGATCTCGAAGGTGAGCGGGCTGGCAGCGGGCGGCAGCGCCGTGTACCTTGGTACTCAGGATGGCACTCTCTACGCGTTTGGTTTCCCGATTGAGCACTAAGATGCGGCTGATTCTTTTCCTGGCCGCGGCCGCGCTTCCCGTCTTTGCCCAGTTTCCGGATGGGCCGGGCAAGGACGAGACGCTGAAGCTTTGCAGCCAGTGCCATGAAGTGGAACGCGTGACCAGTCAGCGGATGGACGCCGCCGGCTGGCAGGAAAGCGTGAACAAGATGGTGTCGCTGGGCATGTCCGGCAAGGACAGCGAGATTCGCGCGGTGGTTGATTACCTGGCGAAGAACTTTCCGGCGGACGCGGTGCCGAAGCTGAACGTCAATAAGGCGATGGCGATTGAACTCGAAAGCGCGCTGAGCCTGAAGCGCTCCCAGGCGGCGGCCATTGTGGAGTACCGGACGAAGAACGGGGACTTCAAGTCGATTGAAGACCTGAAGAAAGTCCCCGGTCTGGACGCCGCGAAACTCGACGCGAAAAAAGACCGCCTGACTTTTTAAGCAGGCGGTCGCTGATTACCAGAGGAACTTGAACCCCAGCTGCGCCTGGCGCGGGTAGTTCGAATTCGGCGCGCTCACGGCCGCTTTGATGATCGACCCGAAGGTGGTATTCGAGGCCGTGGCGTCAAAGCCCTGATTCGTGAGGAAGAACGAGTTCAGAGAATTGAACATTTCCGCGCGGAACTGGATCTTGTACTTCTCACCGATGGAAGTCGTTTTGTCGAGCGACAGATCCACCAGGAAGAAGCCCTGGTAGCGGATGTTGTCCTCGCGGTTGGGCGCATAGCGCGGCGAGTAGGTGGGGGAAATGATCCAGTTCGGGCTGGTGCAGCCGGCATCGAGGCTGTACTGCAGCATGGTGGTGGTGCCGTTGGTATTCCATTGCGCGACGCAGGCCTTTACGCCCCGCACAACGGGCACATTCCAGTCGATGTTCTGCGAGGCATCCTTCACGTAAATGATGTTGGTGGGCAGGGTCCAGGGCCGTCCGGTCTGCTGCTGCAGGATGGTGGATTCCTGCCAGCCGCCCAGTAGTTTGCGCAGCAGCTTCGGGCCGGTCTTGCCGCCCGGCAACTGCGTGACCGCGCTGAGCGAGAAGTGGTGCGGCACGTCGAAGGCGGCCAGACCTTTCTCCATGACGAGCTTCTGGGGATCGAGAAAGCCCGTGCGCTCCAGCGTTTTTGAGAAGGTGTAGTTGGCGCGGAAGGTGGTCCATTTATTGCGGATCGAGTAGGAGGTTTGCAGAGAGTCATACCAGCTGCGGCCGTCGTTCCGCATCAGTTCGGTGATCTGGCCAAATTGCGGATAAGGCACGGAGAGCGTGGCGTAAGACAGGGTGCTGGCGGAAAAGGAATTGGTGCCGGTGAAGGCCGGAATGTTGGCGAACGGATTCGAATAGGTCTTGTTGCAGGGGGCCGGATTGCCGCCGGCGGCCCAATTGCAGCTGTCACGGATGGCGGCCGGGAGGTCGTTCATGGTGCGGGAGTCCTGCAGATCCACGCCGCGGGTGGCCGAATACGAAACGTCGAGCACGCTGCGTTTGGGCAGGGCGCGCTGGATGGAGACCGAAAACGTGTTCACGTGTGGCAGGCGGAACTTCGTGTTAACCACGTTGAAGGATCTGCCGGCGTAAGTCTGCGAGCCGGCTCCGGCGCCGGTGGGGACGAGCACGCCATCGGGAAACGGATTGTTGATCTTGTTGTTCAGCGGCAGCATGCTTTCATTGGCGGAGAAGACGAGGGGCGTGGTGTTGCTGAAGCCGGTGGTCTGCAGATAGTCGTTATTCGCATTCATGTAGAAGCGGCCCCAGCCGCCGCGCAGGACCGTTTTTGGGGTAAGCGAAAAAGCGAACCCGAATCGGGGCTGCCAGGTTTTGTAATAAGGGTCAGTGGGGCGGGTGGGCTGACCGTTGACGCCGGCGAATGCGAGCGAGCCTGTGAGGGTCCCGAGCGGGTATTTCTTCCGGTCCACCAGGGAGTCGAGGGTGGAGGCGGCGGTGGGATCGAAGCCTCGGTCGATGCGGTTGAATCTTTCGGTGGGCGGGAGATTCAGGTCTTCGCGGAAGCCCGCGTTGACCGTGAGCTTGCGGGAGATGCGCCAATCGAACTGCGTCCAGGGGGCGTAATAGGGAAACAGGTAGATGGGATACGCGTTGTAGGTGACGGAACCTGAATTGGGGGTCCCCAGAAGCCAGGACGCGATGGAGTTGCCCTTGAGCGCCTGGGCGGAGTTGTAAAGCTCCTGCGTGAAAGTGGCTGACGCGCCGAGATTGAACACATTCCCCGGGTTCTGCGTGGAATACTGCAGCCAGCGCATATCGAGCCCGCCTTTGAGCGTCATGGAGCCGTGGACCCACGTCAGATTCGGGTGCAGCGTGCCGGTGTTCGAGATGTTCGAACTCGGATAACGGCCGAGGGACTGGTAGCCGCTGAAATCATAGCGTCCGAAGTGCGTGCCATAAGGCAGTTGGTTTGCCAGCGACTGCGGAAAACCGAGTTGCGTGATGTTGAAATTGTCGTCCGGCGTTCCCCACGAAGCTTCCACGTAGCGCGCGAACGAAGTGCGGACGTTGAGAATCAGGGATGGCGAGAGGGTGCTGATCCAGTCGATGGAGGCGGAATCGTTGGTACGCTTCAGCGGATCCTGCCCGTCCACGCCGGGTTTGTCCGCAGCGACGCCGTTAGTGGGCCGGATTTCCGTGCGGTCGTTGCGGGTGTAGCGGACAAAGAAGCGGTGGCGGTCGGTCAGATTGTGATCCACCTTGACGGCAAGGTTGTAAAAGCTGTCGAGCGCGGGGTTGTCGCCGCCGCCGAGGAAGAGATTCGACTGGGAATAGTCGGCGCCCACGGTGGTGGTATTCGGGTTGGGGAAGTAGCTGAGGATCTTCTGCGCGATGGGGTTGACGCGGCTGGCCGGGATTTTATTGCCGGGGAAGGGCAGACGGTCAAAGACGTTGGAACTGTTGGTGTAGCCGGTGGCGGGATCGTAGATCACATAGAGCCGACCGTCTTTGTCTTTGAGGTTGGAGAAGTCGCCGTTGCGCATATCGAGGGCGGGTACGGAGAGGATCAGAGGCTGGGGTGAATTTTCCGTGTAGCGCTCATAGTTCACCATGTAGAACGTGCGGTTGTGGCCGTTGTAGATTTTGGGAAGCCACACGGGACCGTCCACCAGGAAGCCGTACTGATCCAGCGAATGGCCATCTTTCGGAGCGCCGTGAGCGTTGTTCTGGAAGGAGTTCGCATCCAGCCAGTTGCGCCGCAGGAACTCGTAGAGAGAGCCGTGCAGGGTATTGGAACCGCTCTTGAGGACTGCGTTCATCACGCCGCCCGCGGTCTTGCCATACTGCGCGTCGTAGGCGTTGGTCTGGATCTTGAATTCCTGCACGGCGTCCACCGGGGGGACGTAGGCGATGTTGTTGGTTCCGGCCTGCGCGTTGTTCGGCACGCCGTCGATCAGGAACTCGGCCGATTGGGAAGTGCCGCCCACGCCCCACTGTGCGATGGCGCCGTTGTCGAAAGGCCGCTGGTAGGCGAGGGAGCCGTTGTAATCCACCCCGGCCACGAGCGACGCGAGCATGAACGGGTTCCGGCCATTGAGGGGCATTTCGCTGATGGTCTTTGCATCGACCACGCCGCCGCGATCGCCGCTGGCGAGGTCGAGGACGTCCACGTCCGCCTGAATGGTGACTGTTTCCGAGACGGAGCCGAGTTCGAGCGCGACATCCACGGTGCCGGTCTGGTTCACGGCCAGGCTGAAGCCGGAGCGCGTGAAGGCCTTGAAGCCGGTATGCGTCACCCGGAGTTCATAATTCCCCGGCTGCACCAGCGGGAAGACATAATTTCCATCACTGCCGGCGGACTGGCGCTGGGTTTCGTTCTTGTCCACATCGCGCAGGAATACCTGCGCACCGGCGACGGCTGCGCCGTGCGGGTCGGTGATGCGCCCATTGAGCGTTGCCCGGAAATCCTGGGCATGAAGCAGCCCGCAAAACAGCAGTGAAAAGACGAGTGATTTTATTGGCATGTCCCCTCAGACAATGGGAATAGTCTATCGCAACTGGACAAAGCGAGCGTGGTGGGCTATAACTCGGAAGCCGTCTTACGAGAGGAAAAACATCACATGCATCACGACATTCATATCAGTTACGCAGAGAAGTCGATTGAGCCGGAAAATACCATTGTTGACATCGGCGATACGATTCAGTTTCATTCCGGTGACGAGGGCTGCCGGATCATCTTTCATGACGGGAAATCGCCGATTGGCATTGAAGTCGAGGATATTCCGGCGGGTGGATCGGGCGAGGTCCATGAGATTGGAGACATTGAGGGCGCGTACGAATTCTCCGCTGAATTCAGCGATCTGCTGCTCAATTCCATGGTGATTGTGGACAGCGAGGGCGACGAGGAAGAGTTCGAAAGCTTCGAGGGCGAGGGTTTTGAAGGCGAAGGGGAAGACGAAGGCGGGTCGATTGATTTATCGGAAGCGGTCGGGCAGATTGCCGAGCGCGTTCTCGATACCATTGAAAGCGCCGCGGCGGTGAGGGCGGGCTTCTTCTTCCCGCATGGCATCGACCTGATCGAAGTTTCCGTGGATATTGAAGGAATTAAGGCTTCGGTCCGGATCGCGGGTCCGAAACAGAGCTAGAAGAAATAGAAGAGGGGGGACCGGGAGGTCCCCCCTCTTTTGTTCTGATGGAACGATTTACTGAACGGCGATGGTGACGCCGGACTGTGCGGCGACTCCGCCGACAGTCAGGGCCACAGGAACCGCGGTCCCGGTCACGCCGGTTGGAATCTGCACGTTCACCTGCGTCAGGCCTGCCACCGCGGTCGGGGCTGCGCCGGCATAACTCACCACAGCCTTCTGGCCGCCGATGGTCACGGCCACGGGAAGAACGGTGGTGGGGTAGGGCGCGGCGTTCGCAATTTTGCCGTCCGCGCCACCCGGATTGCTCTGGCCGTCACCCGTAATATAGAGGGACACGAAGCTGCCCGCCTTCGCCGGTTTCGAGGCGCTGTTGAGTGACCCATCCTGATTGACCGCGGCCGCCTGGCCGGAACCGGTGGAGTCCGCCGTAAAGATGGCCGGAGCGGTCTGGACGACGGGAACCGTGGTGGTGACGGTCGTTTTGCCCTGATAGCTGACAGTGATGTTGGCGATGGGGAAATTCCCGGTCGCATAGGGCACAATGGCGGCGATCAGGTTTGACGAAACGTAAATCAGCGGAGCCGGGAAGCCGTCAATGAAGACCTGCGTGCCCGCGATGGTGGAACCGATGCCGCCGTTGCTCGCCGTGAACTGGGTGAGCGTCGCCGGACCGATGCCGCTGCCGAAGAGCGTGATGATTTCGCCGGGCGCGACGCCGTTCTGGACGCTGGCCGAGGCGGCGCTGGTGACGGCGCCCACGGAGAAGGCAACAGGGGTCAGCAGCCGGATCACCTGATTAAAGGAATCGGCAACATAGATTTTGCCGGAGGCATCGAGCGCGACACCGGACACGTGATCGAGCTGGGCGAGAGTCGATTGGCCACCGTCACCGGAGAAACCCGCCTGGCCGGTACCGGCGATCACGAGTTTCGTGCCATTGGCCAGGATCTTCCAGACGACGGGACTGAGCCCGTCAGCGACATAAATGCTGCCCGCCGCGTCGACCGCGATGCTCTGCGGCGTGATGCCGGAAACGACGGTCCGGATGTTGCCATCGGTGGTGATTTTGCGGATCACATTGGCGCTGACGTCGCCGATGTAGATGTTGCCCGCGGCGTCAATGGCGAGGGCGGAGGGGGCCGCGAGGGTGGCCTTGCTCGCCGGGCCGCCATCGCCTGTGTTGCCCCAGACGCCGGTGCCCGCCACGGTGGAGATCATTCCGGCGGACGTGATCTTGCGAACGGTGGAGTTGCCGTAATCGGCTACATAGAGGTTGCCGGAGCCGTCGAAGGCAAGACCCGCGGGGAACCAGATTTGCGCGCTGCCCGCCGCGGCGCCGTCACCCTTGTAGCCCTGGGTGCCATTGCCGGCGAAGGTGGTGATGTTGCCCTTGGTATCGACCTTCCGGATGCGGCTGTTGTTGGTGTCGGAAAAGAACACATTGCCGGAGGAATCGACGGCGATGCCGTGAATATCCGCGCCGATCTTCGCCATGGTGGCGACGTCGTTATCGCCCGCATAGCCGGGCACGCCAATGCCGGCGATGGTGGAAATGTTGCCGGTGGAGAGCGTCACCATGCGGACGCCGGCGGAATAGAAATCGGTGATGTAGAAATTACCCTTGCTGTCGACCGTGACGCGCTGGGGTTTGTACAACTGCGCCTGCGTCGCGATCGCCCCGTCACCGAAGTAGCCCTGGACGAGGGGATTTCCGGCGATGGTGGAGATGGTGTACTGCTGCGCGGAGGCGAACCCGGTCGCCATCAGCATCGCCAAAACGGCCTGAAAAGGCCTGGAAAGGCGGGTACGTTGAGCCTGAGGGCCGCAGTGCGGCTGAATGCTGTTCATTTAGATCGGTTTCCGTGAGACGGCTGCGGGCCTGCATGCGTTGCGGCACTTGCAGACTAATCAGTAATGATACCAATGAGCAAGCCGGTTGCCGTTGCCGGGGAGCGCCGTGGTGGCTGGCGTAGGCATTCTTTCGTGAACCCGGGCGTTCACAGGCGTGCCGCTGATCCACACCCAAGATTGCACCAGATTCGGGGTAGAATCGGGTTTGCCATTCCGGGACTTCAGCATGACGCGGCGGCGCGCCTGTCTTTCGTTACTTGGTTTTCCGGCGCTTGGTCTGCCCGCCGTCAGCCGGGCCGCGCAGGATCCACCGGATCCGCAGACCGCCTCACCGAAGCGCCCGGAAAGTTTCACCATCTATTCCGAAGCGCCACGGCTTCTGCTGCGTCCGGCGCGCCTGAAACTCCTGCGCCGTGAGAAAGAGCGCCAGTCGCTGCGCTGGGAGCAGTTTTCCGGGCTGCAGGCGGGCAATGCCCCGTTTGACGAACCGGGCTGGAGCGCCGCGCTGTACTACCAGATCGATCAGAACGCCACAGCCGGCAAGGCCGCGGTCAACTGGGCGGCGGGGCCGGGAACGGATATCCGCCAGATCGCGATTGTGGCGGACTGGTGCGCGCCGATGTTCTCCGGATCAGACCAGAGCCGGATCTTCGCCAAGCTGCAGAAAGCCCTGGCCGGCCCGGCGCCCAAAACGCTGGCCGAGGCGCGCAACCGGGTCTTCGCCGCCGTGGTGCTGTCGGAAAAACAACCGGAGCTTGCGGAAAAAGCCCTGACGGAAGTGTTCGATGGCTTCTGGATGGGTACCTTCATCGCTTCGCTGCGGGGCGCGAAGGCTCGCGTGCCGAATGCCGACGCCCTGGCGCTGATGGAATTGCTGCACGCCTTCCGCGACAATGTCGGGTTCGATCTGCGCGACACGTTTCCGCTGTGGTTCAAAGAATACCCGCTGATCCACCTGATGGCGCACTATCCGCCACCCTTCCCGGCCGCCGAGAACGAGTACCGAATCCCGGCGGATATCGAGATCGACAAGCGGGGGCCGGATCTGAACAAGGCCGTGCTCTCGCGCGCCGCCGAACTGGCGATGGTGGCTTACGACACGAACTCCGCGGAGACGCAGTTGCTGCAGGGCTTCCTGATGAATGACCGGTTTGTGATGCGGGGCACGGCCGGAATCGCGCATGAATTGCTCTGGGCGAACCCGTACCAGCCGGGCCTGAGTTACTATCACGTGCCGCTGGCGCAGCATGATGCCATCGGGGGGCAGATGTTTGTGCGTTCCACGTGGGAGGATGACGCCGCCTGGATCGGCTTCTTCGACGGGCAACTGCAGCTGTTTTCGGAAGGCGCGGTAAGCCGGCTCGACCCGAAGCTGGCGCATGAGCCTATGGATATTGAAGAGGCCACGGTCTTTTTCGGTCGGGATGCCAAGCGGTTCCGTGTGCCGCAGCGCCGTACCGAAGAGGCTGTGGACGATGTATTTATCGTCGGGCTGGAGCCGAGGACGGCGTATCACGTGGAAGTGGACGGCGAGGAAATGGTGGAAGAACTGGCCGACCCGGGAGGAATCATCTTCCTGCCTGGTCTGCCGACCGGCGCGGGCGTGCGCCTGGGAGCGAGGGCGCAGGGTTCTGCCGGACGTTAAGCTGGAGGTTATGGCGGATACGTTCCAGCTTCCGACGGTAACGCCACCGGAGGAGACATCGGGTTTCCTGACTCCGGTCAACGTAGCGAGTTCGCTCTTCTTCGAATCGCCCAAAGAGATTTTCGCCCGTGTGCATCGCGAGGTCCGGCCGCGCACTCCCGTGCCGCCGATTGTGGTGGAGTACAAGCAGTTCGCCAATGCGGACAG
>CAIUOG010000096.1 GCA_903900705.1 uncultured Acidobacteriia bacterium | reverse complement strand
CCTGACTCCGGTCAACGTAGCGAGTTCGCTCTTCTTCGAATCGCCCAAAGAGATTTTCGCCCGTGTGCATCGCGAGGTCCGGCCGCGCACTCCCGTGCCGCCGATTGTGGTGGAGTACAAGCAGTTCGCCAATGCGGACAGTCATGTGCGGCTGGAGGACGGCGTCCTGACGGTCCGGATCACGGATCTGCTGGAAGGCGCGCCCTCGCCGGTGACCGAAGCGCTGGCGCATATTTTGTTGGGGAAGCTCTACCGGAAACCGGCTGCCCGGCAGTATTCGCACCGCTATAAGCTTTATCTGAACCGCCGGGATATGCGGCGGCAGATCCACCTGGTCCGGCAGACGCGCGGTCGCAAGGTGCATCTGGGCTCGCAGGGCTCGGTGCACAATCTGGAAGAGGTTTTTGAGGAACTGAACCGGAAATATTTTGGCGGCATGATGGCGCGCCCGGGGCTGGGCTGGAGTCACGTGCGATCGCGAACGCGGCTGGGGCACTTCGATCCGTCCCACCAGATGATTATGATCAGCCGGATCTTTGATGATCCGCGCGCCCCGCGGCTGGCGCTGGAGTACGTGATGTTCCATGAAATGCTGCACCTGCACTATCCGGTGGATCACTCCGGCACACGGCGCTGCGTGCACACGAAGGAATTCAAGGAGCACGAGAAGCAGTTTCCTCAGTTTGCCGAGGCCCGGGCGCTGCTGAAGAAGATGTGGTGAGGGGCTTTAGAAACCCTGATTGAGTAATCCGGCGAGGCGATAGGCGGCTTTCGCGAGCTGCTGCCGGATGACCGGTACGGCGACCGCCGCGTATTCGCCGGCGATGGCCACGTGCAGGGCCTCCACTTTCGCGCGTTCCACGTTACAGCCGTCGCGGTCGGTCTGGCCGAGCGCCGGGTCCGCCACGGGGATGGGCGGGGTGAGTTTGCCGTAGGTGACGGAACGGGCGATTTCGTGCCCTTCCCATGCCCAGGCGTTGACGTCGGTTTTGGCTTCGCCCCAGGTTTGCCACTTCGCGCCGAATTCGGTATCGATGCCTTTGGCGTAGTCGGACTGGTTGGATTTGCGCTCGTTGACGTCGCGGGAGAGCAGACGGTCGTCCCAGATGCCGTGCAGGTTTTCGAGCCGTTCCTGACCAAACAGAGTGATCCGGGTACAGTTCCCGCCCTGATCGTGGTTGTCGCTGTCGTGCAGGGGCTGGGTGAGGTCTCCGTAGAAGTGGATCAGATAGCGGAGGGCTTTGGCGCGGTCGGCGCCGGTTTTGGATTTGTCGCGAAGGATGTTCAGTTCGTACGCAATGGCGGTGGTGATGCAGCCGGGCCGGTCCCTGCCGTCAACCGAGGGTCCGATCTCTTCGCACCATTTGGCGACGATGCCGCCGGGCGCGTCTTTCACGGCGAGCGGGATATCGACGAAGTGCCAGGTAAAGGTCTTGTCCTGGCTCTTCATGTCGTCTGCCCAGGAGGCGCTGTCGGCCATGAGGTCAGCGGGACGGTCTTTGCAGAAGCGGCGCTGGGATGGATCGAGAGGGTTGTCGGCGAGGAGCTTGTCGACGGCGGCGGATGCGGCGGGAGTCAGACGGGCGCGGGCAATCAGGCCCACCATCTGGTGCCCTTCGCAGCCCCAGCCAAAAGCGGAGCCGCAGAAGAGCGGCAGCAGACACAACACGCCGGAGAAGGAACGCATTCTGAATTATTGTAGCTACCGCATATGGCGGCGGAGCGTGAAAGCTTCCGGCCGGCCGTTTTCCTGCTCGAGCTTCTTCCAGTCGTCCTGGACGTAGATGAGTTTGCCGGTGACGTGATTGGAGCGTTCGGAGGTGAGGAACAGCGCCAGTTGGGTCTGTTTCTCGGGCAGAATCCCGCCGGTCAGACGGACCTGTTCCGATTGTTCAATTTCCGCGGATCCGGCCCGGACGCCCGCGGTGAGAATCTCGTCGGTCATGCTGGTGTAAGTCTGTCCGGGGAACATGGCGTTGATCTGGACATTCTGATCACGCACCTCCTCGGCTACGCTTTCCACAAACCGCACGACCGCGGCCTTACTGGCGGCGTAGAGGGAGAAGTTTGCCCGGGGCGTGGCCGCGCCGGTGCCGGAGATGACGACGATCTTGCCGCCGCGCCGCTGCATCATTTGCGGCAGCACGGCCCGGCAGCAGTTCATGGTTCCGAGGATATTGGTATCCAGAACCTCCTGCCAGTCTTTGGGTCTGGTCTCGGCGAAGGGACCAATGGGCCCCTGTACGGCGGCGTTGGCCACCAGGGCGTGCACACCTCCCCAGAGGGAGTTCATTTTGTCGACGGCCGCCACGATCTGATCGTATTGGCAAACATCGGCACGGAGCCGGACGGCGACGCCACCGGCGTCTTCGATCTCCAGCTTGGTGACGTCGAGTTCGCCCTGGCTGCGGCCGAGGAGCCCCACCCGAAAGCCCGCCCGGGCGAAACCGATGGCCAATCTTTTACCGATCCCCCGGCCGGCCCCGGTGATCATGACAGTTGCGTTCTGCGCGGAAAGCAAGTTGTAGTCTATACCGGCCAGGCTTCTGTCATGACGCCGGGCACAATCTCCACTGCCATCAGGAGCCGGTCCAGCTCGCCCGCGCCGGACGAGTGCGCGGCCAGAAAGGGTTCCACTTCGGACGCGGCGACGGGCCTGGAGAAAAGATAGCCCTGCATCATGGGACAGCCCGCCGCCACCAGTGCCGCGAGTTGCGCCTCCGTCTCCACCCCTTCGGCCACCACATTCAGACCCAGGCCCTGGGCAACGCCGATCATGGCCTGTACCAGCCGCCGTGCCGCCTGGCTGGTATCGATGGACTGAACGAAAGAGCGGTCCAGCTTGATGGAATCGACCTCAAGCTTGTGGAGGTAGCTGAGCGACGAGTAACCGGTACCGAAATCGTCGATCGAGATGCGCAGCCCCATGGACCGCAGCGCTTCCATCTGGTGCTGGGCCTCCGCGCCGGCGGTGATGAAGAGTCCTTCGGTGAGTTCCAGTTCGAGGCCCGAAGGGTCCACGTGATGCCTTGCCATGCACTCGCCGACCTGTCTGGCGAAATCCGGGCTGGCGATCTGGACCGGAGAAACGTTCACGGCGACCGGCACGTTGCCGAAGTTCTTTTTCTCCCATTCCGCCTTCTGCCGGCAGACCTCTTCGAGTACCCACGCGCCCAGGGGCACAATCAGCCCGCTCTCTTCCGCCACGGGAATGAACTGCATTGGCGGGATGACCCCATGTTCGGGGTGTGTCAGCCGGACGAGGGCTTCGAGTCCGATGAACTGACCGGTGGAGCCCACCTGCGGCTGATAGTGGACCACGAAGCGCCGGTCACGCAGACCCGCCCGGATTTCCTGTTCCACCCGGACGCGGTCCAGCATGTCGTTCCGGGCGCTGAACGCCTGGATGCGGTTACCCCCGGCGCCTTTGGCGCAATACATGGCGGCATCCGCGGCGCGCTGCAGTACGTCCGGATCCATGCCGTCGTCCGGGAACAGGCCAAAACCGATACTGGCGGTGACGACAACTGTGTTTCCGGCGATGGTTGCCGGTTGGCGGATGGCCTCCAGAATCCGCAGCGCGGCCGCGTGGGCATCGGCGGCGCTTTCGAGGTCAGGCATCAGGATACTGAACTCGTCGCTCCCGTTGCGGGAAAGCGTATCTCCGGGTCCGGCGGCCTTTCGCAGGCGAGCCGCGATTTCGGCCAGTAACAGGTCGCCGGAGCGGTGGCCCAAAGCATCGTTGGTCCGTTTGAAACTATCGAGTTCCACCATCATGACCGCGCCCCGGCTTTTCAGCTTTTCCGCCCGGTGCAGGGCATCCCGCAGCCGATCTTCGAACAGTGCCCGGTTTGGCAGGCCGGTCAGAGTGTCATGCCACGCCCGGTATTGCAGATCCTCGTAAAGGCGGCGGTGTTCGATGGCGATCTGGCCCAACCGGGATGCCGCGGCGAGGGACCGGGAGAACTCTCCGTCCGAAGCAACCGTTTCGGGGCCTTCGAGGAGAACCACCGCGCCCAGAACCGAATCGCCACCCACGGGCCGGGTCCGGATCGCCTTGGGACAGGCGACGCCCAGCAACCCGGCCAACACCCGCCAGGCGGGGTCGGCCGCCGTATCCCGGCAGTTGACCGGCCCCTTCCAGACCTCAAACGGGACGGCCCTCGGCGCCTGCAGGGCGTCCACCCATTCCTTCGCGACGAATGGCGCGGAGCCCACGTGGCAGCCAGGGTTAAGGGAGTTCGGGTTCCGCAGCAGAATCACGCACCGGACGCCGGGCAGTTCATTCTCGGTGAGTTCGGCGACAGCATCCAGCACGGCTCCCAGGGGTTGGTTGGAGACCAGCATCTCCATGATGCGGTTGCGGGCTTCCTCGTGGTTGCGCCGGAGCCGGAGTTCCTGGGTGCGCTCCCGCACGGAGAGTTCCAGATCCTGCTCGCGCAGCTGGTGACGGCGCTCCTTTGTTCTGTAGCTGGTGACCGCTGTCGCCGCCACGCAACCCGCAAAGCAGATGGCGAGCCAGAGGGCCTGATGATACCCAGGGTCGGTGATGTCAATCGGGGCGCCCGGCATTCCTGTTTTTGTTCCTGCAGCTTGATCGGCACTGCGGCGGGGAAACTTTAGCGACTTCGGACGATCCCCAAAAAGTGATCTTTATAACAATTTAATGTTCCCCGGGTGATCAATTCCTCCCCGAAGTTGCGTTCTTCCTTAGTCGGGGTTACACTTTTCGCAACTGTCCAACTTGCGGGATGGATAATACCTGTAACGCTTCTCCGCCGAACGGAACTGATATTGGTGATGGTCCGAAACCTTATGAAACGCCTTTTCCGGAACTTCCTGCTCGCCGCTGTGGCGATTGCCTCATTCGTGCCTCTGGCACACGCGCAAAACGCGGTCCGCACTTTTGACGGGCTTTCCAATGCTGGAAATCTGCCGTCGAACGACGATGGCTCCTCGGCCGCGATTTCCATGAACATCGGCGGTGTGAACGGCATCAACTTTTTTGGCCAGAACTTCACCTCCGTCTACGTGAATAACAACGGCAACCTCACCTTTGGCGACTCTCTGGGTGAATTCACCCCCAACGGACTGTCAACGGGCGTGGGTCTGCCGATCATCGCGCCCTTCTTTGCCGATGTGTATACGTATGGCACCAGCGGGATCGTGAACTGGGGCAACGCGACTGTTTCCGGACACAACGCTTTCGTTGTGAACTATCCCCACGTGGCCTATTTTGCGGAGGATAACAAACACAACACCTTCCAGGTGATTCTGATTGACCGGTCGGATACGGGTTCCGGGAACTTTGATATCGAGTTCAACTACAACCAGGTTCAATGGGAAACCGGGGAAGCTTCCGGCGGGACAAACGGCCTTGGTGGAACCTCTGTGGTGGTGGGCTATTCCAACGGATTGAGCGGTGATGCCAATGTTTACTATCAGTTGCCTGGATCGCTGGTAAATGGCGCGCTGATCGATGGTGGCCCCAACGCGCTCATCTCGGGCCATGTGAATTCCAGCGTCAATGGCAGATATGTTTTCTTCGTCCGGAACGGCGTGGTGATGAGTGTTCCGACGGGTTCCGGGCCTCTGACGGTAGTCGGCGGCGGCAATCTGGGGACGATCGGACTGGGCCGTCCCATCGGCGGCGGGCTTTATGCCACCGGCGGCACGCCGCCGTATAGCTGGTCTCTGCTGGGCAGCGTTCCCGCCGGCATCACGGCGACCCCGCCGTTCTTTACAGGAACGCCCACCCAACCGGGCAACTTCAGTGTTTCCTTCGCGGTGGTGGATGCCGCGAAAACCGGCGCTTCGGGAACCATTTCGTGGTCGGTCTTCGGCATTACGGATACGTCTCTGCCCGCGGGTATTCCGTTTTCCCCCTATCTGGCCAGCCTGAACATCGCGGGTGGCGCACTGCCGTATGCGGTGAGTTTCTCCGGGCTTCCCGCCGGACTGTCGGGGAGTTCCTCCGGCACCATCCAGGGCATTGTCACGGCCCCTGGCAGTTACAGCGTGGTTGCCACGGCGACGGACCGGAACGGCGTCTCCTCCTCGCGGACTTTACCGCTGGTCTTCGCGGTTCCGCCGCCGCTGAGTGTCTCCAGTACCGTTCTGCCCGCCGGTACCGTCGGCCAGACTTATTCCCAGGTTCTGGGCGGCGGAGCGGGTGGCGCGCCGCCATACACCTGGAGTCTCGCCTCGGGGGCGCTGCCGGATGGGCTGACGCTTCGTTCGGGCGGTACTATCTCTGGTATCCCGTCGAAAGTCGGGACGTTTAACTTCGCTGTCCGGGCCACTGATTATACGGGCGCGTCCGCAACCGGCGCCGCGTCGCTGACGATCGCGCCGATTCCGGTGAATATCCAGTTCCCGACCCTGGCGGCTGGTATGGCGGGCGTGGAGTATCCGTCGCAGCAGATCTCGGTGCAGGGCGGCGTTCCACCGTTCACCTTCACTTCCTCCGGCGGTCTGCAGGCCTCCGCTTCGGGCGGCGTGATGCAGAACCGGCTGGCGGCGCGGGCCGCCGCGAGTTCCGGGGTTACGATTGACGCAAACGGTGTGATCTCGGGCACGCCCGCCTCCGCCGGAAACTATTCCTTCAGCGTCACCGCCACAGACTCGATGGGCAATGCCGGCACGGGGACCCTGGGTTTCCAGGTGCGGCCCTTCTCAACAGATCTGATTCTGTCCACCGGGGCGTTGAGCTTCTCGCTGCCGGCCGGTTCGGTGGTTCTGCCGGATCAGCAGACTGTCGCGGTACAGTCCACCAGCGCCACCACTCCCATTGCCTACACGGTCAGCGTGAGCGGCGCTCCCGCCAACTGGTTTTCCTTTGGCCCCGCCGGTGGAACCACGCCGAATACGGTTTCCGTCCGGCTGACGGCCGCGGCTCTGAGTCTGCCGGTTTCGGCCACGCCCTACACGGCGAACGTCACGATCACGTGCGCCAACACCGCGCCGTGCGCGGGGAACAGCCAGTCTTTTGCCGTGAATCTGACGGTGAAGTCGGTTCCGCCGCAGCTGAAGATTTCGAACGACCTGATTTCGTTCTCGGCGCTGCCGGCGTCCGGCCCGATGTCACAAGCGGTGGGACTGCAGAATATCGGGGGCGGCACCATCGGCTTTGCTTCGGTTTCCTGCGGGGCCAGCTGGTGCTCGGTGAGTGGTGTTCCGGGTTCGGTCGCGGGCGGGCAGTCCGCCGCGGTAACGGTCTCGGTGGACCCCTCGACGCTGACCTCCGGCTTCTACCGGACGACGCTCACTCTGGTCGCCTCGACCGGTACGGCGAGCGTGCCGGTGACCGTCTTTATTTCCGCGCAGCCGGCGCTTTCGCTCCAGCCCTCCGGTGAACAGTTCCAGTCCGTGTCGGGCGGGATCCCGAACGGACCGCCGGCGTCGTTCCTGGTGGATGTCACGGGCGCGGGACAGGTGAGCTGGTCAGCGGCCGTGCAGCCGGGCGCGAACTGGCTGTCCGTGTCGCAGGGCAGCGGAACCGCTTCCGCCAGCCAGCCGGGTCAGGTTTCCTTCGCAATCGATCCGACCATCGCCTCCGGCCTGAAAGCCGGTACGTACTACGGGACGGTGCGTGTGTCCACCACCGGCGCGGTCAATTCGCCGCAGGATTTCCAGGTGGTGCTCAACATTGCGCCGGCGGGAAGCCAGCAGCGGCCGAATCCCTCGCCCGCTGGTCTGTTGTTCCTCGCTCAGCCCGGTGTTGCTCCCCCGCCGCAGACGGTGACGATCTCCACTGGTTCTCCGGCGGCGGTGAGCGTGCAGGCTTCGGCCACCACTTCCGATGGTGCGGCCTGGCTGTCTGTCTCTCCGGCGACTGGCACGGCGCAGCCCGGGAATCCGCTTGCGACGCAGGTTTCGGTGGATACGTCGAAACTCGGCCCTGGCGTTTACTATGGCGGCGTCAACTACGCCTATGTCGGGATTGCGGTCCGCACCGTCAGCGTCACGGTGGTTGTGAATCCTTCGCTTCCGAAGGCGAATGCCGCCGGCCCGTCCGCGGGTCCTCAAGCCGCGGCGGGTTGCACGCCGAGCCTGATGGCGCCGGCGCAGACCGGTCTGGTGACCAACTTCGCCCAGCCCACCGCGTGGCCCACGCCGCTGCAGATGCTGCTGCTGAATGATTGCGGGACGCCGGTGGCGAACGGTCAGATTGTGGCGACGTTCTCGAACGGGGATCCGCCACTTTCGATGAGCCTCGCGAACAGCTCGACCGGCCTTTACACCGGTACCTGGACGCCGCGCAGGACGGCGCAGCAGACCACCATCACGATGCGCGCCACGGCTCCGGGCTTTGCCGCCGTGACCACGCAGCTGGTGGGTTCCGTCACGCCTGGCACCGCGCCGCTGCTGGCCCGCAACAGCACGCAGCACATCTACAATCCGCTGCCCGCCGGCGGACTCGCTCCCGGAACGCTGGTGCAGGTGACCGGCGCGGGTCTTTCGGCCACCAGCGCGAACGCGCCGGCCGGAACGCTGCCGACGACGCTCAACGGCACGCAGGTGCTGATTGGCGGCATCGCCGCGCCACTCTCTTCGGTGACGCCGGGTGTGCTGAGCGCTCAGCTGCCGTTCGAACTCGTGCCCGGTTCGCAGTATCAGGTTGTGGTGAGCGCGAACGGCGCGCTGACCACTCCGGACATGATTCAGCTGATTCCGGCCGCGCCGGGTGTTGCCGCCGCGCTTTCCGGTCTGGTGTCCGCCACGCATGCGGATAACAGCGCGGTTACGGAAGCCGCGCCGGCCGCGCCTGGAGAGACCATCACGATGGTGGCGGCTGGTCTGGGCCTCACGGATACGGCTGTGGCGGATGGCGCTCCCGCGCCCGCGTCACCACTGGCGAATGCCGTGACGCAGCCGAACGTAACGGTCGACGGTACCCCCGCGACGGTCACTTTCGCCGGGCTGCAGGCCGGAATGGTGGGCGTTTACCAGATCACGTTCACGGTGCCTTCGGGCGCACGGAACGGGGATCTGCCGCTGACGGTCACGCAGGGCGACCAGACCGGCAACCCGGGCATCCTGCCGGTCAAAGCGCCGAAGCCCTGACATTGCCACCGGGAGGGTGGCGCGGATCTACAATGAACCAAGCATGATCCGCGCCGCCCTCCTTTTTTTTGCTCTTACCTCGTTCGTTTCCGCGCAGACGAATCCCGCCGCTCTGGCCGCGCGCCACTGGCGGGAAACTCACGAAAAAGCCATTTTCGACGAGTTCGTGGAGTTGCTCTCCATCCCGAACGTTTCGAGCGACCGCGTCAACATCCGGAAGAATGCCGAGACCATCCGGCGGGCGATGGAAAAGCGGGGCGTTGCGGCGCAACTGGTGGAAATGGCGGGCGCGAATCCCGTGGTCTACGGCGAACTGAAGACGCCGAAGGCGACGCGCACGATTGTCCTTTACGCGCACTATGACGGCCAGCCGCTTGACGCGAAGGAATGGGCCACGCCGCCGTTCAGCCCCACGCTGCGCGGGCGCATGATCGAGAAAGACGGCCAGGTGATTCCGTGGGCCGCCGCGCAATACCCGCTCGACCCGGAAGCCCGCCTGTATGCCCGCTCGGCTTCAGACGACAAAGCGCCCATCCTTGCGATGATGACCGCGCTCGATGCAATCCGCGCCGCCGGGCTGCAACTCCATTCCAATGTCCGCTTCGTGTTTGAAGGCGAGGAAGAGGCGGGGTCGGTGAATCTTGAAAAGATTCTTGCGGCTCACAAAGAGCTGTTTTCGGGCGATCTCTGGCTGATCTGCGATGGGCCGGTTCCGCAGAACCGGCAGCAGTTGATCGCGTTCGGGGCGCGCGGCGTCACCACAGTGAACATTACGGTTTATGGCCCGCGGCGCGAACTGCACAGCGGCCACTATGGCAACTGGGCGCCGAACCCGGCGATGATGCTGGCGCGGTTGCTCACGTCGATGAAAGACGACAACGGCAGGGTGCTGGTGGAGCATTTCTACGACGGCGTGGCGCCGCTGAGCGAGACGGAAAAGCGCGCCATTGCGGAAGCGCCGGCGCCGGACGCGGACCTGATGAAGGAGCTGTGGCTGGGGTCCACGGAGACGTCCCCGAAGAAGCTGATGGAGCTGCTGCAGCAGCCATCGCTCAACATCCGGGGAATGGCCAGTTCCCGCATTGGCGAACAGGCTTCGAACGTGGTGCCGTCCACTGCGATGGCGTCGATTGATATGCGTCTGGTGAAGGGCATGGACCATGAAAAGACGGTGGCGCGGCTGATCGAACACATCCGCAAACAGGGCTACTTTGTCGTGGATGCGGAACCTGCCGGGGAGGTTCGCATGGCGCATCCGAAGGTCGCGATGGTGACCACGAAGGGCTTCGGTTATAACGCGGTGCGGACGTCGATGGACCTTGCGATTTCGAAAGAGGTGATCCGCGTGGTGGAAAGCGCGCGCGGACCGGCTGTGAAAGTGCCCACCATGGGCGGCAGCGTGCCGCTGGACGGGATTGAACGCGCGCTGGGTACGCAGACCATCACGGTGCCCATCGCGAACCACGACAACGGTCAGCACAGCTTCAACGAGAATATCCGCATCCGGAACCTGTGGGACGGGATTGAGCTGATGGCGGCTTTGATTACGATGTAGCCCACTACGCGGGAAGAGCGTCGCGCAGCATGCCCGCCGCCGCTTCCGGCGTGATGTCGCGCTGCGGCATGCCGAGCATTTCGTAGCCCACCATGAATTTCTTCACGGTGGCGGAGCGCAGCAGCGGCGGATAGAAGTGCGCGTGCAGGTGGAACGACGGATGTTCCGCGCCGTCGGTGGGGCGCTGGTGGAAGCCCATTGTGTAGGGGAACGAGGTCCGGAAGAGCTGGTCGTAGCGGACCGTGATCTGTTTCAGAATGGCAGCAAGACCGGCCTGTTCTTCGGCGGTCAATTGATCGAGTCCGGAGACGGCGCGCCGGCTCACAACCAGAACCTCAAACGGCCAGACAGCCCAGAACGGCACCAGCGCCACGAAATGATGGTTGGCGCAGACAATGCGCTCGGCTTTGCGCAGTTCGAGGCGCAGGTAGTCGCCCAGCAGCGTAGCGCCGTGCGCGCGGTAATACTCGCCCTGCGAGAGCACTTCCTTCGCCAGTTCGGTGGGCAGGGTCTGATTTGCCCAGACCTGCCCGTGCGGGTGCGGGTTGCTGCAGCCCATCATGGCGCCGCGGTTTTCGAAGATCTGTACCGACCGGATGCCGGGCAGCGCGCCCAGTTCGACGTATTGTTCGGTCCAGGCGCGGACCACACGGCCGATGTCCGCAACATCCATGCGGGCAAGAGTGAGATCGTGGCGCGGTGAAAAGCAGATCACGCGGCACTGGCCGGCCTCGCTGGTGGCGACGAAGAGGCTCTCTTCGTTGATGGCCCAGTCCGGGGTCTCCGGTTTCAGGGCGGCGAAATCATTGGTGAAAACGAAGGTTCCGGCGTAAGCCGGATTGGTTACGCCGCCGGCGCGCGCGTTGCCGGGGCAGAGATAGCAGGCGGGATCGTATTCGAGTTCCACGGGCGCGGCGGCGGTTTCCACCTGGCCCTGCCAGGGCCGTTGCGAGCGGTGCGGCGAGACCAGCACCCACTCCCGCGTCAGGGGATTGAGGCGGCGATGCGGGTCGGTGGAAAAGTCGGGCGAGCTCATTGCAGTTTGCCGCGCGCTTCCACGTTCCAAACCTCTTCCACCACGCCGTTGCGAACGCCGTAGACGTACTCGTGCAGGTTCACCACCACGCAGACATGATTGGGGATGATGCGGACTTTCTCGCCCAGAGTAAAGGATCGCTCCGCATTGGCGAGGTCGACGAAGCCGTGCTCCTCGTTCATCTTGTGAAAGTACGCGCCGGGGGCTTCCATCAGGCGGCCGTGGCCGGGGCCGCCGCCGGAGAGCTTGTCTGACGAAAAAGTCTTGGAGCCGCCATCCACAATCATGCGGCCCGGGGCGGCTGTGGAAACCACCGTCACCAGCACGGAAGCGGCGCAGTCTTCGAGCGCGCAGGCGCCGGCCGCGACGGTGTTCAGATCGTTATACACATACGTGCCGGGCCGGATTTCATTCACGCCCTGGATTTCATGCGAGCGCCAGAGCAGGGGCGTGGAGCCGCCGCTGATGATTTCCGGCGTGAGGCCCGCCCTCACCAGCGCATCGCGCAGGCCGCTGACCGTCGCGCTGAGCGCGCTGATCTTTTCCTCATCCTGATTTTTGATATGGCCGGGATAGAACGTGATGCCGCGCCAGTCGAGATTCGGCAGAGCCTGGATGTTCCGGCAGAGTTCCGCGGCATCCGCGGGAGCCACGCCGACGCGGGCCAGGCCGACATCCACTTCCACCAGAATGCCAAGCCGGACGCCCGCCGCTTCAGCCGCCTGCGACAGGTGTTCGGCGGCGAAAAGACTGTCCACCGCGACGGTGATGCGGGTGATGCCGGCAAGCGAGACCAGCCGGCGCACCTTGGCCGCGCCCAGCACCGGGTAAGCCACCAGGAGATCGCGCACTTCTGTGCCGAGCATGACCTCCGCCTCGCTGGTCTTGGCGACGGTGAGGCCCGCCGCGCCGAGCGCCAGCTGCTTCCTGCCGATGAGGATCGACTTGTGCGTCTTGGTGTGCGGGCGCAGCCGCAGACTGTGCGCGGCGGCGTAATCGGCCACGCGTTGCAGGTTGCGCTCCATGATGTCGAGATCGACGATCAGAGCGGGGGTATCGAGGTCCTGTATGCGAGTCACTTAAATTGAGTCCTGATTTTGCCCGAGGGGGTGGTGTAGACGAGGGCGAGATGTTTGGGTTTTTCTTTTTCGAAGGGGAAGAAGAGCAGGCCTGTCACGGTTTCGGTAATGGGCTTTTCCGCGAGGATCTTGCGTTTGAGCGTTTTGAGCATGGGGTCTTTCTCGCCATCCTCTTTCATTTCCACTTTGGTGCGATCCGTGGTGTCCGGCTGGCCCATGCCGCCGCCGCCCATCATGATGCCGCCGAAACCGCCGCCAAAGCCGCCTTTCTGTTTGGGCGGGTCGCCGCGTTTGACCACGAGCGCTCCCTGGCCGGCGATCTCGCCGGGCAGAAGCGGGCCGGTATGTTCGCCGGTCATATCGGAGCGCAGCAGGAAGTCATCCAGTTTAATATCGAGAGTCTTGCCTGCTTTGGGCGTGAGAGTGACTTCGAGCACCTGGTAGACGCCCTTGAAGTCTGACCCGAAGATCTGCGTGATGGCGTCGGAATCGAGTACCGAAGCCTCCAGCAGCACCACGTCGTTGGAGGCCTGGCCGGTCGGCAGTTTCCTGTCTTTTGCCGATGAAAGGGCGCAGAAAAGCAGGGCGGTCGCGAGCATTCCGGTCATTCGGCTCATGCCGAAATTATAGACCGGGCGGGAGCAGGATGAACGCGGCGTAGCCGATGGCGACGCCGATGAGGATTCCGGCCAGTACGTCGCTCAGATAGTGCAGGCCCAGCAGAATCCGCGAGGCGGCGATGCTGAGGGCGCAGAAAACGAGTCCGCCGAGAAGCAGCTTTGGGTAGTAAAGCCCAATGGGCACGGCGAGGCAGAAGGCCGTGATGGTGTGGCCGGAGGGAAACGAGAAGCGGTCCGGCGGCAACAGCTTCGCCCAGCAGTGCTGCTCGGTGGCGCAGGGTCGTTCGCGGCCGATGAGGCGCTTGAGGATGAGAAACACCATCTGTCCCGCCACGAGGGCCGCGAAGGACGCCCGCAGCGCATCAAACCGGTGTTCGCCGCCAAACAGCAGGACCACGAGGCCGATGACCAGCCAAAGCCAGCCATCGCCGGCGCGCGTGGCAAGAATCATCCACTTCCGGATCCAGCGCGGCGCAAGCCACTGGTTCAGCAGTCGCATGATTTTGCGGTCGCCTGCCGTGATCATCCGGATCATGCCTCAATTGTAGGCCTATGCGTTGCGGGGGGCATCCCCCGT
Source organism: uncultured Acidobacteriia bacterium (assembly GCA_903900705.1). GTDB lineage: Bacteria > Acidobacteriota > Terriglobia > Bryobacterales > Bryobacteraceae > BOG-234. The sequence goes on along the minus strand of CAIUOG010000096.1, from coordinate 10,468 downwards.
GGATTCCCCGCGGCCTGATCCGGAGGGGGGCTATGTAAGAATTGGTGGGAATGAAGACACTCGAACTGGTGTTCTTCGATGCCGGAGGCGGGCATCGCAGCGCCGCGAACGCGTTGTGCGAAGTGGTGAAACGGCAGGAACGGCCCTGGGATATGCAGATGGTGAATCTGCAGGAACTGTTCGATGACATGGACATTTTCCGGAAGCTGACGGGCGTTCGGTTACAGGACGTTTACAATCTCATCCTGCAGCGCGGCTGGACGCTGGGTTCCACGCAACTTCTGCCTCTGATGCACGGCATGATCCGCGTTTACCATCACCAGCAAGTGAAGGTTCTGGCGAAGTACTGGCAGACGAGGCAACTGGATCTGCTGGTTTCCGTGGTGCCGAATTTCAACCGCGCGATGTTCGATGCGATGAAACGCGCGCTGCCAGGCGTCCCGATGGTAACGATCCTGACGGATATGGCGGATTATCCGCCGCATTTCTGGATCGAAAAGCAACCGCAATACCTGATCTGCGGTACCCGGAAGGCCTACGACCAGGCACTGGGGCTGGGCCACTCGCGCGACCGCATCTTTCTTGCTTCGGGCATGATCCTCAATCCCCGCTTCTATGAGCCGGTGGAAGTGGATAAGGCCGCGGACCGGGAAGCTCTGGGGCTGGATCCGAACCTGCCGACCATTCTCATGATGTTCGGCGGCGAGGGTTCCACCAAAATGCTCGACATCCTGAAGCGGCTGAACGAAAGCGATCTGCAATTGCAGGTGATCGCAATCTGCGGCAAGAATAAGCAACTGCAGGCGGATATGCACGCGATGCCGCGACGGATACCGGTGCATATTGAAGGCTTCACCCGGGAGGTTCCGAAGTTCATGCGCCTCGCCGATTGCTTCATCGGCAAGCCCGGCCCGGGCAGCATCAGCGAGGCCGTTGCGATGGGCTTGCCGGTGATTGTGGAGAGCAATCTCTGGACGTTGCCGCAGGAACGCTACAACGCGGTCTGGGTGGAAGAGCAGGGCGTGGGGATTGCGCTGCGCAGTTTCCGCGGCGAAGTGGTGGAGGCGGTCCGGAAGATGATTGACCCGGCGCAGCGCGAGGTATTTGCGCGGCGGGTCCGGCAGACGCAGAACCGCGCGGTCTTTGAAATTCCGGATATTCTGGAAAAGATCATGCGGGAACACCGTGCGTAAAGCGCTTGTTATCTTCGCGCTCCTGATTCCGGCCGGGGCGCCGGCGCAGACTGGCGACGTCCTCACGACGTGGATGAATGAGACGGCGCAGAAACAGCTCAGCGCGCGCGAGGCGAAAGTGCGTGCGGTGCGAAGCGCGGGAGACGCGCGCGCCAGGCAGGCGGAGGTCCGGGAGACGATCCTGGCGGCGCTGGGCGGACTGCCGGATTACAACGGCCCGCTGAACTCCCGCGTGACCGGCACGCTGCGCCGCAGCGGTTATTCCATCGACAAGGTGATTTTCGACAGTCTGCCGGACTACAAGGTCACGGCGAATCTCTATGTTCCGGACACGACCGGTCGGCACCCCGCCGTACTTTTCGCGCTTGGCCACTGGGATGAGGGCAAGCCGGCGGCGCAGCAGATTGCGGCGAACCTGGCGCTGAAGGGCTTTGTGGTGCTGGCGTTTGACCCGGTCGGCCAGGGCGAGCGGGTCCAGGCGTGGTCGCCGCTGATTCATGGGTCGCTGCTGGGCGGTTCCACCGAGCAACACACCACGCTGGGCGCGCAGTCGCTGCTGCTGGGCCAGAGTTTCGCCCGCTACCGGGTCTGGGACGCCAAGCGCGCTCTCGACTATCTGGTTTCGCGAGCGGAGGTGGACCCGGAACGGATCGGCGCTTCCGGCTGTTCGGGCGGTGGCACGGTGACGACGTACATTGCCGCGCTCGATCCACGCATCCAGGTGGCTGCGCCCGCGTGTTACGTCAATACTTTCCGCGAGGTTTTCGCCGGTCCCACGGGTGACGCCGAGCAGAGTCTGCCGGGCTTTCTCGAAGCCGGGCTGGATATTGCCGATTACATTGAGTTGTTCGCGCCGAAACCCTGGCTGATCGGCTCCACGCGCGAGGATTTCTTCCCCGTCGCGGGCGCCGGGCACGCTTTCGAGGAAGCGCAGCGCTGGTATGGCTGGTTCGGCGCGGATGATCGCGTGCAATGGGCGGTGGGGCCTGGCGGGCACGGTACTCCCACGGAGGTTCGGGAGGCCATTTATGGCTGGATGATCCGCTGGCTGAATCATGGCGTGGGGGATAAGAAAGACCTGCCGGTGGAACTGCTTCCGGACTGGCAACTCTGGGCCACCGAAGACGGCCACGTGGAGGGACGCGAGCTTTACGAATACCTGCGGGACCAGTACCGGGCCATGCGGAAGCCGCTGGGGCGGGACGCGCTGGCGGCCGGGATCCGGCGGATCGCGACCGGCCCCGTCGCGCCTGGCATGACTTTTGCCCCGGCAAATGGCTTCGAATTTTCGGGCTCCGGCGACCAGTTGCTTCTGAGAGCCGGGAACCAGGTCCGGATCTTCCGATCCGTCGTGCCCCGCGCTTATACCGGCAACTGGATCCTGGCCATTCGCGCCTTTATGATTGGCGACAGCCTGCCCGGTATCCGGATTCGGCAGTTGCGAGCGGAAATCGACGCGATGCTGCGGGAGACCGGCGCGACACAGGTGGAGATTGCGGCGCGGGGGATGCCCGCCGTCTGGGCGGCGGCCGCCGCGTTGATCGACCCGCGCATCGCGCGTCTCACGCTGGACCGCATGCCGGTCAGTTTCGCCTCCGCCTTCGACACCCCGGTTCTGCGCGATCCGCTGGACGCCATTCCGTTTCCCGGTTTCGCTCTGCACTGGGATCTGGCCGACCTGATTGACTCCCGCACGGTCCGAACCAATCCGGTGGACTGGACCGGTACGATCGTCCCCCGCATGCCGGGTATTACGTATCACCCGTAAGTACCAGCGGGGTACATACGGACCCCGGTGGATATGGCATAATCCGAATCTATGCACCGAAAAGTCCTGACGCCTGGACGTGTGCTGGCAGCCTGGCTTCTGTTGCTGCAGGCCGCCTCCGCGACGATTGTTCCACGGCTGTCTTTTGAAGAGCTTACGGATTCTTCCGACCAGGTGGTCTCCGGCACCGTGACCCGTTCCTGGGCCGCGTGGGATGCCGAACACAAGTACATCTGGACCCACTATGAGCTCGCCGTAGCCTCATCGCACAAGGGTCGTTTCAGTCCGAAACTGGAATTCGCCGAGCCGGGCGGACAGCTGGACGGGGTGGTGCATGCGATGGCCGGAACGGTGACTTATCAGCCGGGTGAAAGCGTTCTGATTTTTCTGCAGCGCATGCCGAATGGCTATCTGCGGACCACTGGCTGGGGTCAGGGCAAGTACACTCTGGATGCCAACAGGAAACTGCATGGTGGGGCGGCGCTGAAGGGCGTGGATATGGTTGCGCCTGGCCGTCCTGTGGCCGGAGCGACATCGCTCGAATCTCTGGAGGGCGTGACGCTCACCGAGTTGAGCCGCCGGGTGGCGGCCCGCGCAAGCCGGAACACCACGCAGGGGGGGACTCGCTAAATGCTTCGCAACCGGTTTGTTGTTTTCACGGCTGTGCTTGGCGCGGCTCTTCTTGGCGCGACGGTGCAGAGCTTCGGCTATATCCGCCAGAACTTTACCGATGCCGGCGGCGCGGCGCCTTATAACCGGCCTGACGCGACCGCCATTCAGTACTACATCAACGACCAGATTGCTCCCGGTCAGGTGAGTTCGGCGGTGGGCGCGGCGTTCACGGTGGTGACGGCGGGCAGCAATCCCGTGGCGGCGATCCGTGCGGCGGTTGCCTCGTGGGGCAGCGTGCAGGGCTCGGCCATCAAATTCCTGCCGCTCAAGACCACGAAAGCGGGGCACGATTCCACCGACCTGCAGCACGTGATCACCTTCGCCTCCACCTCTGACCTGAGCATGCTGGGCTTCGCGCCGGGCAAGGCTACCGGGGCAATCGCGGTCACATTTAATTCCATCAGCCCGCAGGACGGCACCATTGCCAGCGGCGCAACGGTGAAGCGTGGCGACATTATCGATTCGGACATTGTTCTGAATTCGTCGCTGACTTTTTCGACCGATGGTTCCACCGGCTACGATCTGCAGGGCGTACTCACGCACGAACTGGGGCATGCGCTGGGGCTGAATCACTCCGGACTGCTGGGCGCGGCGATGTTTCCGTATTCTTCGATCACGGTTGCGGGTGCCGCCGCCATGCCGCTGCTGAACCAGCGCTATTTGTCCACGGACGAGGCGACGTTCGCGGCCGCGATTTATCCCGCGGCAGGCACCGCCAGCCTGGGAACGATCAGCGGCAAGGTGGTAGCGGCAGACGGAAGTGCGGTGAAATACGCGCTGATCACGATTGCCGATAATACGGCCGGTACCATCTATGGCACTCTGACTGCGCCGGATGGCACGTGGACCCAGCAGGTCCGCCCTGGTTCGTACAACGTTTATGCGGAGCCGCTGACGGTGGGCGGTCTGGTGCAGCCAGGCAATATCTACACTTCCGCCGGGGTGCTGGATTCGGCCTCTGTGAGCACGAATTTCCAGCCGACGATATTGGGCGGCGCCGGCAGTCCCGCGGTCGTGGCGGTGGCGACTGGCGCCACGGCGAATGTGCCCAACCTGACGGTAACGGGCGGTTCGAGTTCGCTCACGCTGCCCTTTGTCGCGTTTGGCCCCGCCGGCGCATCCGGTTCGACGGGTATTCCGGGGTTTCCGGGTGTGGCAGGGCCGCGCATGCTCGCCTCCGGGCAGATGATCGATATCGCGTTTCTGGGCGGCGGGATGGACGGAACCGAGACGATTCAGTTCCTGGGGGGCGGTATCTCCGTGGTGCCGGGTACGGTGCGGGTTTATAAGAACAGCGCGGACCCGACGTCTCCGCTGATCCGCGTGACGATTTCGGTGAAAGCCTCGCAGACGCTGACGCTTTCCAGCCTGCTGGTCTCGAAGCCGACGGGTGTACTCTCGATCTCGGGCTTCCTGGTGGTGGTGCCGCCGAAGCCGGTCTTTACGTCGAAGGGCGTGGTGAACGCCGCCAGTTACAAGGGCGGCGCGAACGGGGACGGCGTGGTTTCTCCGGGCGGCATCTACTCGATCTATGACACGGCGAACAACAGCCTGGGGCCGACTGCCTTTGCGCAGCCCGCAGGCTTTGATCCATACGGGAATCTGGGGACGAGTCTTGGTGGCGTGACCGTCACGTTCGATGGCGTGGCGGCCCCGCTCTATCTGTCGTATGCCGGGCAGCTCAACGTGCAGGTTCCGTTCGAAGTGGCGGGCAAGACGTCGACCCAGGTGGTGGTGAGCTTCTACGGCTCGCAGAGCGATCCGGTGACGGTTCCGGTGGTGGCGGCTCAGCCCGCATTCTTCACCTTTACGGCGGGCGGGACGGACGTGATTACGCAGAACTTCCCGGACTATTCGCTGAACAAGGCGGCTAATCCCATTGCGCGGGGCGGCGTGGTGCTGATGTATGGCACAGGCATCGGGAAGCTTTCCTACGCCCTGGCCACGGGCCAGCCTGGCGTAGTGCCGCCGGGCGGGTTTACAGGAACGTATTCCTGCTCGTTCGGCGGGAAAACGGTGCCGGCGAGTATCGCTTACTGGAACTACGGCTTTGTCGGTGAAGCTCTCTGGGCGGTGACGATTCCATCCGATGCCCCCACCGGCCAGGTCAGTATGACGTGCTCGGACTCGGCGACGGGAACCACCACGCAGGGCGGCGTCATTTACATTAAGTAGCTGTGAGGCTCCTTGCGCTGTTGCTGATCTCCTGCGCGCTCCACGCGCAGGAGATCAGTCTCTATTCCGAGTTTCTGCGCTTCAACCCGTGGGGTGAAGTGGTTTCGCAGGATCGTGAATGGAACCCGCGCGAGATATTGTCGCCGGCCGTGCCGCGTAACGGGCATCTGTCGATTCATGTTGTGGTGAAGGCTCCCGCCGGAACCAATTACTTCCTCTATGCGGGGCAGAGTCCGTCCGACATTGTGCAGATCCGGATTTACCGTGAACACTTTGTCCCGTGCGGCGAGGATTTCTGTCCGGACTGGCTGACCGAGCAGCATATGCCGTCGTTTGGCGCGATGCCGGAATCCATCTTCCGGCTGCCTGGCCAGACCACGCGCTGCTACCTGCTCGATATCTGGATCCCGCCAGATGTTCCGCCGCGCCGGGTGCGCGTGGAAGCGCTGCTGAAAGTTGGCTACTGGCTGGTGGCGCCGATGGAGATTCGCGTGATTGCGCCGACCGTTCCCTCCGCGAAGGCGCTGCCGGTGGTGGAAGATCTGGCGCCGATCAGTGCCCGGTCGAGCGATACGGCACAGCGGCAATTGCTCCGGTATGTCAGCGGTCTGCCGCCGGAACTTCCGCCCGGCATTCTGCGGGTTCGCGATATTCTGCAGCGCAATGCCGCGGAAGACATGCTGGTGGCCGGGTCGCTGGGTTTCCGTTCGCCGCAGTTGAACACGCTTGCCTGGTACCCGTTCGTGTTTCCGCAAACCGGGGGCGAATGGTATCTGCGGGCCCGCGATCTGATTTATCGCTATAACCCTTAAGGCTGCTTCCGCTGAATCCGGTTCAGACAGGCGGATACAATTGTGTTTAGTGTCCGCAACTCCCGTTTCCGCAACTCTTGACGAGCAATTAACGTACCTGCGCAAAGGTCTGGCCGAACTGATCCGCGAGGAAGACCTGCGTGAGCGCCTGATTCTGCGCGCCCGCCAGGGGAAGACCCTGCGCGTGAAGGCGGGTTTCGATCCGACCGCGCCGGATCTGCATCTGGGCCATACCGTGCTGCTGCGCAAAATGAAGCACTTCCAGGATATGGGCCATCAGGTCATCTTCCTGATTGGTGATTCCACGGCCATGATCGGGGACCCCACCGGTCGTAACGCCACGCGCCCCCCGCTGACGCGCGAGGAAATCGAGGCGAATACCGAGACGTATAAGACGCAGGTATTTAAGATTCTCGATCCGGAAAAAACGGAAGTGCGCTTCAACAGCGAGTGGCTGGGGAAGATGCGCTATGAAGACACGATCCGCCTTTGTTCCCGCTACACGGTGGCGCAGTTGCTGGAGCGCGACGACTTCGCGAAACGCTATGCCGCGGGCGTGGCGATTTCCATGCACGAACTTCTTTACCCGCTCGCGCAGGGCTTCGATTCAGTGAATCTGGAGTCTGACGTCGAGATGGGCGGCACGGACCAGAAGTTTAACCTGCTGGTGGGGCGCGAACTGCAGCGCGATTATGGCCAGTTGCCCCAGATTGTCGCGACATCTCCCCTTCTTGAAGGCCTGGACGGTGAGAAGAAGATGTCGAAGTCGCTCGGCAACTACATTGGCATCACGGAGTCGCCCGAAGTGATGTTCCGCAAGGTGATGCAGATCAGTGACGGGCTGATGTTCCGCTACTACGAACTGCTGACGGATACGAGCCTGACCGAAATCGCGACCATGCAGGAGCGCATTGCCCGAGGGGAACTTCACCCGATGGAAGCCAAGATTGAACTCGGCAAACTGATTGTTGCGGATTTCCATTCGATGGCCGATGCGACGCATGCCGCCGACCAGTTCAACCGGGTGGTGCGCCAGAAGGAAACGCCGTCGGATATTCCGGTTGTGACCGTGCCGGACGGTGTTCGCACGGATGCGGGGGTCCAGGTGGACAAACTCATCGCGCGGACGGGCATGGTGGAATCGGTCACGGAAGCGGGCCGGAAGCGCAAGGCCGGCGCGGTGGAGATCAATGGTCAGAAGGTGACTGAACTCGTTTATTCCACGGCCGGGCTGACGGAACTGCTGGTTCAGGTCGGCAAGAACTGGCGGCGGATCACGCTGTAAATCAGTGAACGGCGACGAGCCGGGCTTTCATCACGGCATGGTCTTCTTCGAGGGCCATCGCGAGGTGAAGCAGGTCGTTGCCGGGGGAAACAATGTTCGGGCGGGGATGTCCCAGCAGGTAACCCTGCATGCACTCCACACCCAGAAGCCAGAGATTTTCCAGAGTTTCGGCTCTTTCCACGCCCGGCGCAATCACGGTGACGTCCGCGCGGTCACAGATCTCCACCACTTTCCGGATGGTTGCCGCGCAGAGGGGCCGCTCCACGTTCCGCACCAGAGTCTTGTCGAGTTTGACGAAATCCGGGGCGAGGTCGCGCACCAGCTGCAGGGAAGTGGCGCCGGTCCCGACATCGTCCAGCGCAAAGCCGAAGCCATGGTTTCGGTAATAATCGCAGATCCGCCGCAGGTGCACGGTGTCGCTCACCAGTTCGCTCTCCACCACTTCAAAGACGAAATTGCCCGGACGCATGCCGCATTCGTGGAGCGTTTGCAGGGTACTTTGCAGGCACAGGTCGGGATTGTAGATCGCCGAGGGCATGAAGTTGACGAAATAGACGGAATCCCGTGGCTTTGCGAGGGCCGTTTGCCGGGCGGCCGACCGCAGGGCGAGGCTCCGCGCGTAGGCATCGAAGCGATGGACCTCATTCCGCGCGATGGCGGCATCCACAATCTCCGCCCCGCTGAACCGCCTCCCGCGCTGGAGCCGGATCAGGCATTCGTGCGCGAAAACCTCATGGGTGGAAGTGTCCACGATCGGCTGAAACCAGGTTTCAAAGAGGTCTTCGGTGAGCGCCTTTTCAAACCAGGCGGTCTCAAAGACCCGCCACCATTCATCCAGTAAGCGTGGGGCGGGGAAGCCTTCGCCATTGCCGCAGAAGACGCTGACGGCCCGGCGTTCCGGTTCGGAGAAGACCTGCCGCAGCAGTTCCACTACCCGGGCGTTCGCCTTGCCGCGCGCGGGCCCGGTGGAGAGCAGGGCAAACAGAGTCCCCCGCCGCTCGCAAACCACATGGTGTTCCGCAAGCACACCGGCCAGCAGGTCCGCCATCGCCGGCGTGGCGGCCAGCAGATGAAAGACCGCATCGTCGTTCGGTTCCCGCTCCGCGCGGGGCCGTTCTCGAACACTGCAAAGGGAACATGCCATAGCTGATTTACGGATCGTCTCGCTGATTACTAATCGTCTTTGAGAGGAAAAATCTTTAGGATTCAATTCGTTCCGATTCGGCATGGGACACTGGTAGTGCACAATGAACCGAAAGATCTACTACTGGAAGCTGCCGACCACGGAGTTGCAGCTGGGCGAGCGAACACTCGTGATGGGTGTTCTCAATATCACCCCGGACTCTTTTTCCGATGGCGGCCGCTTCGTCGACCCGGACCGCGCCTATGCGCGCGCTCTTGAAATGGAAGAGCAGGGCGTCGACATTATCGACATCGGGGCCGAATCCACCCGGCCCGAATCGAAGCGGATCACGGCCGATGAGGAATGGCAGCGCCTGGTGCCGCTCCTCAAACGTCTCCGCGATAAACTCACCGTCCCGGTGTCGCTGGACACCTACAAATCTGAAATTGCGGAGCGCGCTCTCGACTACGGCGTTCAGATTATTAACGATCCGAGCGGGCTGACGTTTGATGCCGGCCTGGCGAAAGTCGCGGCCAACGGGAACGCGGGTCTGATCCTGAACCACATGCGGGGTACGCCGGAAACCTGGAACAGCCTGCCGCCGCTGCCGGATGTGGCCGGTTCGGTGGTGCGCGATCTGGACGCCACGACGAGCCGCGCGCGGCGCGCGGGGGTGGAAAAGAACCGGATTGTGGTCGATCCGGGCCTTGGCTTCGGCAAGCGGAAGGAACAGAATTCGGAAATTATCGCGTTTCTGGGCCGTCTGGCCGAACTCGATTGCCCGATCCTTGTGGGACCATCACACAAGTCGTTCCTGTCCCACGCCGGGGATGGGGGCGAGATTGTTTTCGCCACCGCCGCCGCGGTGACCGCCGCGATTCTGAATGGCGCTCACATGGTGCGCGTGCATGACGTGAAGGAAATGCGGGCCGTGGTGCTGATGGCCGACGAAATTTCGCGCCTGAGCGTGGCGCCCGTGAAGGACGACGAGGAAGAGGATGACCGGGCGGCTGTCCGCCCGCGCCCGCGCGTGACGAAGCCGCTTCCCGCTTACCTGGGCGAGGAAAAGCATGTGCCGATGCGTCCGCCGATTCAGCGAGTGACGCTGAAGCCGGTGGTGGCTCCGGTGGTTGTTCCGGCGGTGGCTCCGGTGGTGGCTCCGGATGAATTGCCGAAGGCTGCGGTTGCGGAGTCGGCTGAGACTCCTGTGGCGGAGAACCCGGTTGGAGAGGCCCCGGTGGTAGAGAGTCCGGCTGTGGAGAGTCCGGCTGCGGAAGCTCCGAAGGCCGAGGCTCCGAAGGCTGCGACACCGCCGCCCGCCGGCAAGCCGATTTTCGTCAAACGGCCGCCGCAGACGGAACCGAGCAAAGGTTGGGGCCCGGCTCCGATCCGTCGCGACCCTGCGGCTGGTGGAGACCGCCGTGATTCCCGTCCGCCGTT
>CAIUOG010000095.1 GCA_903900705.1 uncultured Acidobacteriia bacterium | reverse complement strand
GCCGTGCGGAAGTCCATCTGCAGGTTCAGGATGGTCATGTGATAGAGCGCGATCGCTGTGGAGAGAAACCCAATGGCCACCAGCATGCGCGGGTCCACGCGTGACACCAGTTGTCCCACAATGGGCATCATGAAAATCAGCACAAACGCGCCCAGTGAAAGCGCCATGCCTGCGGTTCGCGCGGTATAGCCCATCTGCGCCTGCAGGAACTGCGGAATCAGCACAGTGGTGCCGAACAGTACCATGCCGAGCACGAACATCATGAGGATCGCGGTGGCGAAATTGCGCTGCTTCAGCAGTCGCAGATCCAGAATCGGATTCGCGTGACGCCATTCATGAATCACAAAGATCGTGAGGCAGACGCCGCAGAAAATCGTCATGTTCAGAATCAGCCTGGATTCGAACCAGTCGTCCTCCTGGCCCTTATCGAACACGTACTGCAGACAGCCGATCCCCACCGTGATGAGACCGAGCCCGATGTAATCAATCGGGTTCTTTCTCATCCGGATGCCCTCCGTTTTGATGTACGGCGGGTCCTCCACAATCTTGTGGGTCAGATAGAGGGAAAGCACACCCACAGGAACGTTGATGTAGAAGATCCAGCGCCAGCTGTAGTTGTCCGTGATCCAGCCGCCGAGTGTGGGGCCGATCGCGGGGGCGAGCACCACCGCCATCCCGTAGACCGCGAAGGCCATGCCGCGCTTTTCCAGCGAAAACGTGTCGGCCAGAATCGATTGCTCACTGGTGGCCAGCCCGCCGCCGCCCAGCCCCTGCATCACCCGGAAAAGCACCAGCATGCCGAGCGACTGCGCAAATCCACACAAAAACGAACTGATGGTGAACATCACCACGCAGGTCATGTAAAACCGTTTCCGACCCACCATCACAGAGAGCCATGCGCTGATGGGCAAAACAATCGCATTCGCCACCAGGTAGCTGGTCAGCACCCAGGTGGATTCATCCTGAGTGGCGGAAAGTCCGCCGGCGATATGCGGCAGGGCCACATTGGCGATGGAGGTATCCAGTACTTCCATGAACGTCGCGAGCGTAACGGTCAGCGCGACAATCCACGGATTGTACTTCGGTTTCCAGGGTGCTGTGACCGGTGGCGAGGCTGTCATGTCTTTCGAAAAGCGTCTGGGGAAAGCGGCGGTCGGCTTGCGGATGGCTACCGGTATTTTCTCATGCGGGCGCACAGATCCCGTGCAGGAAAAGATCGACGCAGGTGGAAAGATAGGCTTCGCGGGTGTATCCCGGTGAATAGACGGCCCGCCGCAGGACGGCGGCGAAGATCATGCCCGTGAACGCGTCCACCGCCGGCATCAGGTCGAGCCCCGGGCGAATTACGCCCCGGCGCTGCCCTTCGGCCAGATAACGGATGAACTTCTCGCGCAGCGGCTGAATGGCCTCCCGCACAATCTCCTCGGTCATTTTGGGATGCATGCGATGGGCGAGGATGGTCCGCAGGAAGGCCTGATAACGGAAGTGTGTATCGTAAAACACCTCGGCCACCACGGCGATGTCGCGGCGAATGTCGAAATCCTCAAAGTCCACCCGGTCCAGCGCTTCCGATTCCGCGCGAACCACTTCCCGCACCACGGCGGCGAGCAGGCGCTCCTTGGTTTCGAACAGGCGGAACAGCGTGACCTCATTAACGCCGGCAGCTTCGGCAATCTCCCGCGTGGTGGCGGCCATGCCCCGGATGGAGAACATCTCCAGCGCCGCCTGAATCAGCCGCGCGGAGGTGGTTTGTCGCGGCAGCGGC
>CAIUOG010000094.1 GCA_903900705.1 uncultured Acidobacteriia bacterium | reverse complement strand
CTGGCCCGGCTGCCTGCCGCCATCGCCGAAGGTGGTGAGGATCTTCATCGTGGCGCGCTCGATCACGTGGATCTTCATGTTCGAACCATCGGCCAGGTACATGTACTTCTGATCTTTGTCTTTCGACAGCGCGAGATCGAATGCGGCGCCGTCGCCGAGCGTGTTCTTCTCGACAATTAGTTCGTTGACATAAGTGCCATCGGTCTTAAAAACCTGAATGCGGTCATTCACGCGGTCACAGACGTACAGCAGACCATCATTGGCCAGCACCACGCAATGCACGGGCGTGCGGAACTGTTGCGCGGGCGGATCGTTCGGGTTATACGGGGGCAGTTGCGTGTCGTCAGGCTTATGGCCGTACGCGCCCCAGTGCCGTTTGTATTTGCCGGTCTCGGCATCGAACACAATCACGCGGCGGTTACCGTAGCCATCGGCGACGTAGAGTTCGTTGGTCTTCGGGTCCACCAGGGTCTTCGCCGGCAGCCGCAGATTCTCCACATCATTGCTGCCTTTGCTTTTATTCGGCTTGCCGATCTGCATCAGAAACTTGCCGGCCTGGGTGAACTTCAGCACCATGCTGTCATGCACCGGACCCGCGCTTCCCATGCGGCTTTCGTCACCCGGCAAAGGAGCGGGCTGCGTGCCGCGCCCATTGCCGCCGATCCAGACGTTGCCCTTGAAATCGACATCGATTCCATGGTTCGATGAGGGCCAGTCATAGCCCTCGCCGGGACCGCCCCAGCTGCCAATCAGATCACCGGCCTCATTGAATTCGAGCACCGGAGGAGCCGCCGCGCAGCACTCGGCCGCTTTGGGTGTCATGGTCGCGTACTGCTCTTTCTCTTCGAGAGAACCGGCGCGATGGATGATCCAGATATGGTCGTTGGCGTCGGCCGTCACGCCGATGACCGCGCCAATCACCCAATGGTTCGGCAAGGGCTTCGGCCACAGGGGGTCCACCTCAAAGCGCGGCGCTTTCAGACCGGTCGATTCCGCCGCGGCCATGCGCTGCAGCGCGGAGGATCCAACTCCAAGCGCGGCAGCCACCGCGACAAAGGCAAAGCCCACCATGTGTTTCCGCTTCATATTGGCGTTCGATATCATACACGATTCTGAGCCGATTCCGATCCACACTCCTGGCCGCCGTCCTCTGCGCGTTTCGCGCCGCCGCGCACGATATCCCGAGCGACGTCACCATCCATACTTTCGTCAGACCGGAAGGCAAAACGCTGCAGATGCTGGTGCGCGTCCCGCTGGGCGCGGTTCGGGATGTGGATTTTGCCGACCCGGCGCGCCTCGCGGGACAATTGCCCGGCGCGGCGCAGATCTGGCTGGCGGACTACATCGAACTCTACGAAAATGAGCGACGCCTGCCGAAGCCTTGGGTCGCCGCGCTGCAGATCTCGCTGCCGTCAGACCGATCCTTCGCCAGCTTTGACGAAGCCCTGCGACATGTCACGGGACCGAAAGCGGATCTCTCTGTGAACCCGGTTTTCAGCCAGGCCTTATTCGATGTGTTGCTGGTTTATCCGATCCAGTCTGATCGCAATGCGTTTTCCATCCGGCCAGGCTTGCAGCATTTCGCGGCGAGGGTCGTCACGGTCCTGCGCTATCTGCCGCCGGGCGGCGCGGTGCGCGCGTACGAATTCAGCGATGACCCGGGCGTGGTGCCGCTCGATCCGCGGTGGTATCAGGCGGCGGCGCGCTTTGTCCACATGGGCTTCCTGCACATCCTCGACGGTACGGATCATCTGCTGTTTCTGCTCTGCCTCGTGATACCGTTCCGGCGCTTTCGCCCGCTGGTCGGCGTCGTCACGGCCTTCACCGTGGCCCACTCCATCACGCTGATTGGCTCGGCATTCGACCTCGCGCCGGATGCGCTCTGGTTCCCGCCGCTGATCGAGACACTGATTGCGGCCTCCATTGTGTGGATGGCGCTCGAGAATATCGCGGGCAAGAGCACGGTGCAGCGCCGCTGGGTGATGGCGTTTGGCTTCGGCCTGGTGCACGGCTTCGGCTTTTCCTTTGCGCTGCGCGAGACGCTGCAGTTTGCCGGTTCCCATCTATTGACGTCACTGCTGGCGTTTAATCTGGGCGTGGAACTGGGTCAGTTGCTGGTGCTGCTGTTATTGATTCCCGCGCTCTCTCTGCTCTTCCGTTTTATGGTGGCCGAACGGATGGGCACCATCATTCTTTCGACGCTGGTGGCACACACGGGATGGCACTGGATGACGGAGCGAGGGGAGACGTTGCGGAAGTTCCATTTCGCGCTCCCCGAGTGGAATGCCGCTTTTGCGGCGGGATTGCTGCGGGGCCTGATGTGGCTGGTGATTCTGACCGGCCTGCTCCGGGGTTTCCTGCAGTTGCGGAAGCGCCGCCGGTCCGAGTAAGCGAAGCGGAGGAAATCAGGGCCGCAAAACAAAAAGGGCCGGCCCGCCGTGTTCCGGCGGACCAGCCCTTGTGGAGCAGGGTGTTTTAAAAGAAGAAGCGGACGCCCAGCTGGAACACGCGGGGGAAGTTCGCCTGCGTAGTGATCTGGCCGAAGTTCGAGGAGCCGAAGGTAGTGTTCGGGCCTGAAGTGGACCCCATCGGTTGGACAAAAAAACGGCCGTCCTTAGATGGTGTGGCGGCGGGTTAACTGGAGGCGGTCGTGAGACCGCCATCCATTCCGGACTTGATTCGGCGCTCGG
>CAIUOG010000093.1 GCA_903900705.1 uncultured Acidobacteriia bacterium | reverse complement strand
CTTGATGCGCGTCCGGGTCCGCGTCCACGTGGCCCCGCCCATCTTGTCCAGCTGCGGCTTCGCCTCACCCTCGCCGCGGAACCGCTGCACCAGGTCCATGCGCGTCACCGGGACATACAGCCGGTTTCCGCCCGCATACTCCACCAGCAGGTAGTCGCCCTTGGTATCCCCCTGCGCAATCTCCCGCACCCCGAGGAACTGCCCCACCCCGTGCTCCACATGGACCACGAAATCCCCGGGCTTCAGGTCAAACTGATCCGCCGAAAACGTCCTCAGGTGCGCGATGCCCGGTTTCGCTGCTCCCGCCTCTGTCGCTTCGAACAGATCCTCCGCGCCGAAAATCGTCAGCCCGGTCTCCGGGAAGTTCGTACCCCGCGCCACCTCTCCGCGAATCAGTACAACCGCGCCCGAACCAGACTGTGCCCGCTCCCGCAGATACTCCGGCGCACGGTCCCCCGCCAGATCAATCTGATACGGCACCGAGTACTCGCTGAACACATCCGCCAGCCGCTCGATCTCGCCCGTCGTCGGCGCAAAAAACGCCAGCTTCGTCCCCGCCTCGAGCTGCGTCTTCGCTTCCTTGATCGCGATCTGCAGATTGCCGCGGAACGCCATCGACGCCCGTGTGGGGATATGAAACGCCGCCGCGTCCTCCCCGCCCAGATCCAGTTGCCGGACTTCG
Organism: uncultured Acidobacteriia bacterium; assembly: GCA_903900705.1. GTDB lineage: Bacteria > Acidobacteriota > Terriglobia > Bryobacterales > Bryobacteraceae > BOG-234. The sequence continues at coordinate 78,891 of CAIUOG010000093.1, read as the reverse complement.
AGGACATCCAGCCCCGCCGTCCGCCCCAGGAATTCGTCCCAGCACAGCGCCGCCGCTTCCGGCTTCACATACGCGGCCCCCGGCGAGCCTTCCAGACGCAGCCAGAACCTCTCCGCCGCCGCCTTCGTCATCTCCGGCTCGTCAATCACCACCAGCGGGCGCTCGAAGAAGTCGAGTATCGTCCCCTCGCGCTTCCTCACCGCCGCTGTCATCAGTTCCCAACCCGCAAACGGCTCCCCGCCCACCGGCAGTTCCCGGCTCTTCATGCCCGAGTCCTGCAGGTGCTCCACCAGCCGCAGAATCATCTCCCGCGACCGCTGGAATTCCGTCAGCGGCGCCAGCACGCACTCATTCAGCTTGTGAATCGACCGCTGCGACTCCGGGTCGAACCGCCGGATCGACTCCACCTCGTCGCCAAAGAACTCCACCCGCACGGGCTGGGACTGATCCGGCGAAAACACATCCAGAATCCCGCCGCGGATCGAATACTGCCCCACCATCTCCACCGGATCCTGCCGCTCGTACCCGATGCTCTCCAGGTGCGCCGCCAGGTCTTCGAGCGAAATCTCCTCATGCACCTTGAGCGTCAGCGTCAGTTGCCGGTAATAGGCGGGCGGTTCGGTCCGCGCCAGCGCCGCCGTCAGCGGCAACACCACAATCCCCGCCTTCCCGCCCGCCAGCCGGTCAAACGCAGCCGCCCGCGTGGCCAGAATCTCCGCATGGGGTGACATCCCCTGGCCCGGCATCACATCCAGCGCCGGCAGCAGCAGCGGCGTCGTGCCCGTATCCAGCAGATCGCAGAACGTCCGCAACAGCGGATACAGCGCCTCCGCCTGTCGGTTGCCATCGGTGATCAGAATCTGCGGCCGGCCCGATTCCCGGTAGAGCAGCGCCAGGTAAATCGCCCGCGCCGTCAGCGTCAGCCCGGAAACGCGCAGCGTTCCGTAATGCTGCCGTGAAGCCACGCGCGCGCCCAGTTCCCGAAAGGCGGGATTGTGCGTCAGGCCGAAAAAGAGGGTTTCGATATGCGGATTTCTCATCCGTACGTCAAAGGGTGAAGCGCTGCCGGCAATCCGCCGAGCAGAAGTGATAAACCTTGCCGGAGACGATCTTCTTGAGCGACGTATCCACCGCCACGTACATGCCGCAAACCGGATCCTGCTGCAGCACGGTCGCGGAAGAAGCCCCGCCGTCGCCCTGCGGCCGCTTCGGCATCGGCCGGTGGATATCCGGCTTCGAGTAGATCGCCGTGTGCCAAAGCCTTTGGATGTACGCCACCACAGACCGGATCACTGAAATCACGATGATGAAGACAACGACCCTGGCGAGAAATACAAACATAAGGAAAGTCCGGCGGAAAAACCAAGGGCGCAGCTCGCAGGCTGCGCCCTTCTTTGGTGTCGCCTTTATTGATTGTAGAAAACTACTTCTTCTTGGTGGGCGCCTTGGTCGGCTTCGCGTTCGGATTCTGGAAGGTCGTGGAAACCGATCCGCCCAGCGCCGCAATCATTTCCTTCGCAGGCTGCGCGTACGGACCATCCGGCTTCAGTTCCAGATACTTCTGCAGCGCTTCCACCGTGCCCGCAGGCGGCAGCACCTTGCCGGACGCGTCCGTCGTCGCCTTGCCCGCCAGCGCCACGCCGTACTGATACTGCGCGTCCGCATAGTTCGGGTCCAGGTCGATCGCCTTCTTGAATGTGTCCGTCGCCGCGTCATTCTGGCCGCTGTTTACCAGCAGTGCGCCCAGATTGTAGTAGTATTTGCCCGCGCCCGGGGGGTCGAGTTCGGCGGCCTTCGCCAGGTTCACCTTTGCGTCGTCGATCTTCTTCGCCTTCGCCAGCGCCAGCGCATAGTTATTGAACAGACCGGCATCGGTCGGCGTGATCTCAATCGCGGACTTGAAGGCGCCAAACGCCTTCTCGTAGGTGGCTGCGGCTTCCGCCGGAGTCGCCTGCGCCTTGCCAACGTACGCGTCAGCCAGCGCCGCCCAGACCGCGCCCTGCTTCGCGTCCAGCGTCGAAGCCTTTTCGAGCGACGTGATCGCCGCATCCCACTGCTTCGCTTCCAGAGCGTTCTTACCGGTCGTGTAGGCCTCGTTCAGCTCTTTGTTCTTCGCCAGCTGCGCTTCGCGGGCCTTGGCGGCTTTCTCGAAGGCTTCCTTCTGCTCCTTCGACATGCCACGTTCCTGCTCTTTGGACAGCGTGCCGGTTTCCGCGGCCTTCTGCAGCGCCTGCGCCTGTGCGGCCGATTCGTGCAGGTCGAAATTCAGAACCTTGGGGTCGCCCAGACCGGTGCGGAACCCGGTGGCGGTGTCCTTCGTCGCGCCGTCCACCACAACCGAGATGGTGTAGGTGCCCAGCGGCAGACCGTAGTGGCCGTAGTGACCCTTCTTGTCTGTCTTCACCGTGTAATGACCTTTAATGTCCGTGCGGTCAAAATTGATGATGGCGCCCTGCAGGGGCTTGCCAGTCGGGTCTTTAACAATGCCTTCAACGGCGGAAGTCTGCGCAAACGCAGAACATGCGAGCGCCAGGAACGCGAAAGCGGAAAGTGTGAGTGATTTCATTCGGGAAGACATGTTCAGACTACCTCGACAGAGTAGAGTAGGGGTCCAGAGGACCAGTCTACTACAGTGACGGTATCAAACCACCCAAGGCTACAGGGCCGCAAGATAAAATTCCCTGTCTTTCTCTCCCGCCGCACTCCCCGTCCCCCTAACCAGTAGAATGTAATTGGCATGGTTCGCGACGGCATCTACTACTTCCTGGCCTTCACTACCGCCGGGGTCCTCATCTCGGCTTTCCTCGGCCCGGTCTTCGCCGCGCCCCTCTTCCTCGTCGCGGCCTTCTGCGCCTGGTTCTTCCGCGATCCCGAACGCCCTCTCCCCGCCGGCCCCTTCGCCCTCTCCCCTTCCGATGGCAAGGTCGTCGCAGTCGTCCCCGAACCCGGTGGACTCACCCGCATCTCTATCTTCCTCAACATCTTCGACGTCCACGTCAACCGCAGCCCCATCTCCGGCGTCATCTCCGATATCACCTATCAGCAGGGGAAATTCCTGGTCGCCAGCCGCGAAGACGCTTCTTCTGACAACGAACAGAACATCATCACCGTCCGCGCCAACGATGGCACCGTCGTCGTCTTCAAACAAATTGCCGGCCTCATCGCCCGCCGCATTGTTTCCTACAAAAACGTCGGAGACCCCATCCAGGCCGGGGAACGCGTCGGCCTCATCAAATTCGGCTCCCGCTGTGACGTCATCCTCGGCCCCGAATGGCGCGTCGAAGTGAAGCCCGGCCAGCGCGTCAGCGCCGGCTCCAGCATCCTCGCCCGCCGCGCCGGACAGGTCGCCTGGTCCAATGAACTCGCCGCGGTCGTAGGGAAGGAGCCCGCGCTCTGTCAGACCTAGATCCCCAGAAGCCGTACCGCAAACCGCCGCCCCGCGCGGCCTATGCGTTGCCCACGCTCTTTACGGCGGGCAATATTTTCCTTGGCTATCTCTCCATCATGCGCACCATCCACGGCGCGGTCGTCTGGTCCTCCAACCCGGGCCAGGCCGTGCTCGATTTTGAGATGGCCGCCAAAACCATCGGCTTCTCCTTCATCCTGGACGGGCTTGATGGCCGCATCGCCCGCATGACCAACACCACCAGCGAATTCGGGCGCGAACTCGATTCCCTGGCCGACATCATTTCCTTCGGCATGGCCCCCGCCATCCTCGCCTACGTCTGGGGTGTCTCGTTCACCATCCCGAACCTCGGTCCCGACTCCGGCGAACAACTCCAGCGCGCCGGGCTCTTCATCGCCTTCCTCTTCCTGGTCTGTGGCGCGGCGCGCCTCGCCCGCTTCAATATCCAGAAGAATCCGGTTCCCAGCAACCCCGGCCCCAAGCACCGGAAATACTTCGTCGGGTTGCCCATCCCCGCCGCTGCCGGCATCGTTGCTTCCATCGTCTACGCCGCGGGAAGCCGTCCGCTCACCACCCTCACGCTCTCGTCCGCCTGGCTGGGCATGCTCGCGCTCGTTGCTTTCCTGATGGTCAGCACCTGGCGCTACTGGAGCTTCAAGGAACTCAACCCCGGCAAACCGCGCTCTCCCATCATCCTGATCCTCATGTGCGCCGTCATCTTCGGCATCTGGAACTGGTCGCAGCCCGTACTGCTTGTCTTCTCCACCACCTACGTCGCCAGCGGCATCCTGGCGCGCGCCGGCGGACTCTTCCGCCGCTACGTCCTACGCCCCAAACCGCAAGGAGAAAACCCCGTTGGCTAACCGCATCGCCCTCATTGGCGGAGAGACCCTCCTTGGTCGTGAAGTCCGTGAAGTCTTCTCCGAATCCTCGCTCGGCGGCGAACTTCGCCTCATCGCCGCGGACGAGGAAGAAACCGGCAAACTCGTCGCTCTCGATGGCGCGGCCGCCTTCCTCTCCAAACTCGACCCCGGCTCCCTCGAAGACGCTGAAATTCTGGTCCTCTGCGGCTCTCCCAAATCCTCCCGCGAAGCTCTCGCCGCCAATCCCTCAGCCTTCGTCGTCGACCTCACTTACCTGATAGACGAGGACCCCGACGCCCGCCTCCGCGCCCCCCAGGCCGAAGGTCTCGACTACCAGCCCGACCACTCCGGTCCCCAGATCGTCGCCCACCCGGCCGCCGTCGCCATCGCCCTTGTCCTCGATCGCCTCAGCAAAATCGCGCCCCTCTCCCAAGCCGTCATCAACGTTTACGAACCCTCCAGCGAACGCGGCAAAGCCGGCATCGAAGAACTCCAGCAGCAGACCGTCAGCCTGCTCGCCTTCAAGGAAATGCCGAAGAAGGTGTTTGACGCCCAGCTCGCCTTCGCCATGCTGCCCCAGTTCGGCGAGGAAGCCCAAACCCGCCTCAACGAAATCGAAGAGCGTATCGAACGCCACCTCGCCACCCTTCTCGACCGCATGGAAGGCATCCCCATGCCCTCCCTCCGGCTCACCCAGTCCCCCGTCTTTCACGGCTACAGCTTCTCGCTCTGGATCGAGTTCGAAGACGCCCCGCCCGTGCCCGACCTCGAAGACGCCCTCGCCGGTGACCATATCGACGTGCGCGGCGCGGACCTCGAACCGCCCACCAACGTCAGCGTCGCCGGTCAGGGCGGCATCGCCATCGGCGCCATCACGCCGGACCGCAACAACGGCAACGCCGTCTGGCTCTGGATGGCTGCGGATAACTTCCGCCTCCCCGCCGAAACCGCCGCCATGATCGTCCAGGAGTACATCTGAGGATGTCGCGCATGAGGAGTCTCCGCGCCGCCGCCCTTCTGAGCGCCTTCCTCTGCGCCTCCTGCGGCTATCACACCGCCGGCAGCGCGAATCTTCTCCCAAAATCCATCCACACCATCGCCATCCCGCAGTGGGCGAACGCCACCACCCAGTACAAGCTCTCCACCTACATGAGCGCGGCCCTCTCCCGTGAGCTCATCGGCCGCACCTCTTACACCATCGTGGCCGACCCCGCTAAAGCCGACGCCACCATCTACGGCAGCCTCGTCAACGTCTTCCAGAACGCCACTGTCTACGACCCCACCACCGGCCGCGGCACCGGCGCGCAGCTCATCGTCCAGATCAACATCCGCATGATCGGCAAAGATGGCAAGGTTCTCTTCACTCGCCCCAACATGGAATTCCGCGACCGCTACGAAATCTCCGTCGACCCCCGGCAGTACATCGACGAAAGCCAGTCCACTCTCACCCGCCTCAGCAAAGACGTCGCCCGCTCCGTCGTCAGCGCCATCCTCTCAGACTTTTGACATGACGCCCGCCCAGTTCCTCGGCAAACTGAAACGTAACGAACTCCCTCCGGTCGTCCTCTTCCTCGGCCAGGAAGGCTACAATCGCCGCCGCTGCCGCGAAGCCGTCATCAAAGCCAACGCGCACATCGAAGCCGAACGGCATGACGCGAACGAACTCCCCCTCGCCGCCATCATGGATGACGCCCGTTCCATGTCGCTCTTCGCCTCCGAACGCCTCGTCTTCGTCACCAACGCCGAAGCCGCCATGCCCCGGGCCAGCCGCGCCGCCGCTTCAACCGTCGATGATGACGATGATGATGACTCCCCCTCGGCTCCCGCCTCTTCCAAAGGCGATGTCGGCCTCCTCGAGGCCTACGTCAAAAGCCCCACTCCCGGCGTGACCCTCATCTTCGAAGCCACGCGCTGGGACTTTGATGGCGACGACAAAACCAAAGTCGAGCGCGTCCGCAAATACTACGGCGCGATCACCGAAGTCGTGGAATTCCGCCGCTTCACCCCGGACGAAGCGCGCGCCGAACTCGACCGCATCGCCAAAGCCTCCAACGTCCGGCTCGACCCCGCCGCCTCGGAAGCACTGGTGGAAGCCCTCGCCGCCGACGTCGCCCGCATCGCCGTCGAACTCGAAAAGCTCTCTCTTTACGGCAAGCCCATCACCGCCGAAGATCTTCCCCTGCTCGTGCCGGACGCCCGCCAGAGCACCATCTTCGGGCTCGTCGCAGCCCTCGGTCGCCGCGACCGCGCCCGCTCGCTCGAAACCCTGGACGCCCTCGTCCGCGAAGGCGAGTACCTTCCCCTCGCCCTCACTTTTCTGGCCACCCAGTTCCGCATGGCCCTCGTGGCCAAAGAAGCCAGCCTCCGCGGCGCGCCCGCCGTGCAGAGTCACTTCCAGCGCCTCGGCCTCCCCATGTGGGGCTCCCGCGCTGAGCAGGTCGCCCAGACCGCCTCGAAATTCACCAAAGATCAGCTCGAAAAAGGCCTCAAGCTCATCTTCGAAACCGACCGCGACCTCCGCAGCGCCCGCCCCGACGATCGCACCGTCGTCGAAAACTTCGTCATCAAACTCTGCGCCTGAAGCAGCCCGGTTACTGGCGCGGCAGCACTCCCGGACCGCCCCCATACTGCTTCCAGTACAGCGCCTTATAGGGCGCCACTGCCGGCGGAACAGCATTCTCGTTTTCCAGCTTCGGCAGAATCTCGTCCCACCACCTGTCATAGGCGGCGTCCAGCCTGCTCACCACGTCCGGATGTTTCTCCGCGATGTTCGTCTTCTCACCCGGGTCCGCCTGAATATCGTAGAGCTCCCACTTGTTCGCCGTGCCTCGGTTACCTCCGGAGCTCACCATGGAATAGCGCGCAGTCCGCATGCTGCACCGCAGGTACTTCGCCGCTGCCGCCTCGCCGGTATTCCAGCGCCCCACGTGCGTGAACACAATGCGGTCCTCCCAGGGCGCGCGCGCATCTTTGAGCAGAGGTACCAGGCTGCGCCCGTCGAGTTGCAGGCCTTCCGGAATCCTCGCGCCCGCGAGTTCCGCCAGCGTGGGGAAGATGTCGATGTGCGCGGTCAGTTGTCTGCGGTCCCCCGGCTGGAATTTGTCGCCCCACCGGAAGAATGCCGGCACCCGCGTCCCGCCCTGATAAGGTGTGCCTTTCGCCCCGCGCATCCCGGCATTGAAGACGCGCACGCCGCCCGTGCCGCCGTTATCGGTCATGAAGATCAGCACCGTGTTCCGGTCGAGCCCCCAGTCCACCAAACGGCTCATCAGCTTTCCCACGTTATCGTCGATGTTGGTCACCATCCCGAAATACTTTTCCGTTTCCTCCGGCAACCCCTTGCCTTTGTACATGCGTTGATACTCTTCGGGGCACATCAGTGGAGCGTGCGGCGCATTGGTCGTGATGTACGAGAAGAACGGCGTCGTGGACCGGCTTCTCGCTTCAATCCACTGGAGCGCCTCCGCAAAGAACACATCGGTGCAGTACCCCTGCGTACGCTCAAACACGCCGTTATGCCGGATCGTGGGGTTGAAATACGTGTTGCCCGGCGCGTCGGAGCAGGTACCCGGATAATCCTGCCCAATCCCGCCGCAGCCGTGAATGAATACCTCGTCGAACCCCCGCTGCCCCGGCTGATACGGTTCGTCATCGCCCAGGTGCCACTTGCCGAAAATGCCGGTCGCGTAACCGGCTGACTTCAGCACCTGCGCGAATGTGGTCGCGGAAAGACTCATCCGTTCGCGCTCCAGAATCGTGTGCGTCACGCCGGACCGGAACTCGTGCCGGCCCGTCAGCAGCGCGGTTCGCGTCGGCGCGCACGTCGGACTCACGTGAAAATCGGTGAACCGCGCGCTCTGGTCGTGCAGGTGATCCAGATTCGGCGTCTTCACCACCGGGTTACCCAGACGCGCGATGTCCCCGTAACCCTGGTCGTCGGTCAGTACAAAAACGATGTTGGGAGGTCGCGACCCCTGCGCGCCGGCGATGGCTCCCGCGGCACTAAGCGTGGCGAGAAAACTGCGCCTGTTGAGAGGCCGGTGGGGAGAGAGCGTCATCGGAGCATTATATGCGTTCCGCCTCTTGCCGGTGACCGGTCACAATGCTCCTGAAATTTTCTTCCGTCTGATTCCGCGAGACTTAGCTGCCGCCCGCCCGTTTCCCTCGCCGCGTCTCGCCACCACTGCTGCTACATCTGTAATCGAAAGCGCTCCCGCACGCATCGGCGGGCCGCGCACCGCAAACAAGACCGCTTCCTCGAGGCTCCGGTCTGAAAAAGGTCCTCCGCTCCGGGGAAACGATGCGGGATAGGCGCTGTCCTTTCATGCGGCCGGGGTGCTGGATACTCGTCAACAACCAGCGAAAACTCGCACCGCGGTGCCTGTAACTCACACAAAGAAAAAGCGAAGCCAGCAAAATTGGCTTCGCTTTTTCGAATCGACAATTTCTCCCCGGTCCGCCCGGGCAGTCTTATCCCTGCGTAATGGCTTCGAACTTCGATCCCGCACGCCGCACCGTCTGCGTGCGCTCCGGACCCGTCGAAATACACCCGGCTTCCACGCCCGTCTGCTCTTCGAGGAACGTCACGTAACGCTTCGCCGCCTCCGGCAATTCGTTCCAGTCCGAAATCCCCTCGGTCCGCGACATCCAGCCCGGCAGCACCTCGTACACCGGCTCCGCTTTCGCCAGTTCACGCACCGTCGAAGGCATCTCCGTCGTCACCACGCCGCCGATTTTGTAACCGACGCACACCGGAATCTCTTCCAGTTCGTCCATCACATCCAGCTTCGTCACCACCATCGTCTCGAAGCCGTTCAGCATCGCCGAATACTTCAGCAGCGGCGCGTCAAACCAGCCACAGCGCCGCGGCCGCCCCGTCACAGACCCGAACTCATGCCCGCGATTCCGGATCAGATCGCCCTTCGCATCCAGCGCTTCGGTCGGGAACGGCCCGCCGCCCACACGGGTGATGTACGCCTTCGAGATCCCGATCACCGCGTCGATCTTCGTCGGCGGCACACCCGTCCCGGTCGAAGCTCCGCCCGCGCAGGCGCTCGATGACGTCACAAACGGATACGTCCCGTGATCCAGATCGAGCATCGTGCCCTGCGCGCCCTCGAACAGCAGGTTCTTCCCGCTCTTCATCGCGCCCGCCAGCAATGCCGCCGTGTCGCACACCAGCGGACGCAGCCGTTCCGCCGCCTCCAGGTACTGCGCCACAATCGCGTCCACATCCACCGCGTCGTCCACGCCAAAGGCCCGCGCCCGGGTGATGTGGTCCGCCATCAGCGCCCGCACCGCGCCCTCAAAGTAGTCCCGGTCCAGCAGATCGCCCATCCGGATTCCGCGCCGCCCGGCCTTGTCTTCATACGTCGGACCCATGCCCCGCAGCGTCGTCCCAATGGCCACCCGCCCCGGCACGGCTTCGGAAATCTTCTCGACCAGCCTGTGCGTCGGCAGTACTACCTGCGCCCGGTTGCTGATGCACAACTGCCGCTGCACATCAATCCCCGCCGCTTCCAACTGCCCGGCTTCCTCATGCAGCGCCAGCGGATCCACCACCAGCCCGTTCCCGATCACCGCGATCTTGCCCGGATGCAGAATCCCGCTCGGCACCAGCCGCAGCACAAACTTCTTCGTCCCGATCACGATGGTGTGACCGGCATTGTGCCCGCCCTGATACCGGACAATGTAATCGAAGCGGTTGGCAAGCAGATCCACCAGCTTTCCCTTGCCCTCGTCGCCCCACTGCGCACCCAGAATTACGATGTTACTCATTTTTTATATCGATTCGCCTTAGATTCGCCCAAACTCTCTATTGTATCCACTGTGCTACGCTGGCCTCTTATGCAGCTTTCCGACGTGTTTCTGCAGCTCGGTGAAGAGCGCCTGCGGCAACTCGTGCGCACCATCTCCATCGGCAAACTCCGAACCTATCAGCTTTACGACCGTTTCAAGACCCGCACTCACCTGCCCAAGGTCAACACAGAGAACCTGAAGGCCGCCGTGCCGAAGTTCTGGAAACGCCTCGAAGCGCACGATATTGAGTTCGCCACGGACCTGTCACAGGCCGTTCTCATCGCGCACCTCGACATGATTTCCACGGTCCTGAACTTCCTCGGCGTCCCCAACCAGGAAGGCTTCTTCGAAAAGGACATCGACGCCAAACCCTTCCTCACCGAAGGCTGGCAGTCGCGCGTCTGGGAGAAGTTCCAGGCGGACTACACCCCCGCCCTGCTGCTCTTCTACATCAACCACCTCGATCTCGAACTGGGTGGCGCGCAGCAGATCTGGCTCCCGGGGGCTTAAGGCTTTACTGAACATGCAGGATCTTCTCGACAGCGCTCTTCAGCGCATCCAGGCCTCCGCCACGGCGGAGGAACTCGAAGCCGTGCGCGTCGAAGTGCTCGGCCGCAAGGGCGTGCTCGCCCAACTCTCGAAGGACATGGGCAAGCTCACCGCCGAAGAGCGCGCCGCCCGCGGCAAATTCATCAACACCGCCAAACAGTCGCTCGAAGGCGCTTACGAGGCCCTCAAATCCCGCTTCGAAAGCGACGCTCTGGCAAAGCGGCTGGATTCGGAATGGCTGGACCTCACTGTCCCTTCCTCCTCCGCGCCCCTTCCCGCCACCGGGCCCGGCAGCCTCCACCCCATCACCCAAATCCAGTGGGAGATCGAAGACCTCTTCCGCTCCCTCGGCTTCAGCGTCCTCGATGGCCCCGAAGTCGAAACCGAGCACCACAACTTCGATGCCCTCAACATCCCGCCGGACCACCCGGCGCGCGATATGCAGGATACTTTCTGGCTCGAAGGCCACCACCTGCTCCGCACCCACACCTCGCCCGTCCAGGTGCGCGGCATGGAAAAACTCGGTCCGCCCCTGCGCATGATCGCCCCTGGCCGCGTCTTCCGCAACGAATCCGTCGACGCCTCCCACGAGCACACCTTCTACCAGCTCGAAGGCATGATGATCGACCGCAACGTCTCGGTCGGCAACCTCACTTTCTTCATGAAGACTCTGCTCTCGGAGATCTTCAAACGCGAAGTCACCGTGCGCCTCCGCCCCGGCTTCTTCCCGTTCGTCGAGCCCGGTTTCGAGCTCGATATCGAGTGCCTGATCTGTGGCGGCTCCGGCTGCCCGGTCTGCAAACAGAGCGGCTGGGTGGAACTTCTGCCCTGCGGCCTGGTCAACCCGCACGTCCTCCGCATGAGTGGTATCGACCCCAATGAATGGAACGGTTTCGCCTTCGGTCTCGGCCTCACCCGCCTGGTCATGATGCGCTACGCCATTGACGATATCCGCTGGCTGCAGAGCGGCGACCTGCGTTTCCTGAGGCAGTTCTAATGAAGTTTTCCTATAGCTGGATCCGCGAATTTGTCCCGGGCCTCGGCAGTGAATCCGGTGGCGTTACGGCGCAGTCCCTCGAGCGCCTCATCACCATGAAGACGGCCGAGTGCGAAGGCATCGAAACCGCCGGCGCGCTGCTCTCCGGCGCGGTCGTCGCGAAGGTTCTCGAAGTCGAGCCCATCGAAGGCTTCCACAACCAGAAAGCCCTTGTCGACGCCGGCCCCTACGGCATCAAAACCGTCGTCTGCGGCGCATCCAACTGCCGCGCCGGCATCACCACCGTCTACGTGCCGCTCGGCCTGAAGAAGGTCTCCGGCGTGATGAGTGACGGCATGCTCGCCAGCGCCGCCGAACTCGAAATCAACAAGGATCACGGCGGCATTCTCGAACTTGATGGCACGCAGCCGCTGCCCGTTTCCGATCACATCATCGAGATCGACAACAAGTCCATCACGCACCGCCCGGATCTCTGGGGTCACTACGGCATGGCCCGCGAAGTCGCTGCCATCACCGGCAAAACCCTGCGCGATCCCATTGACCTTTCGCTGCTGCCCGCTCCCGGCGGACCCGTGAAAGTCGAAATCGAAGACACCCATCTCTGCCCGCGCTACTCCGCGCTCGTCTTCGAAAACGTCACCGTGCAGCCCTCGCCGCTCTGGCTGCAGGCGCGCCTCACCGCCATCGGCCTGAACCCCATCAGCAACATTGTGGATCTCACGAACCTCATCATGGCCGAACTCGCGCAGCCCATGCACGCCTTTGACCGTGACAAGCTCGTGGGTGAAACCATTTGGGCCCGCCCCGCCCGCGAAGGCGAAGCCATGCCCGCGCTCAACGGCGAAACCTATGCCCTCACGCCTTCCAACATGGTGATCGCGGATGCCTCCGGCCCCATCGCCATCGCCGGCGTTATCGGCGGCCGGGACAGCGCCATCTCCGCCTCTACCACCACCATCGTGCTCGAAAGCGCGAACTTCAACGCCTCCAGCGTTCGCAAGACGTCTTCTTCTCTGAAGCTCCGCACCGACGCTTCCATGCGCTTTGAAAAGGCGCAGGATCCGCACAACACTGTCCGCGCCCTCGCCCGCGCTCTCGAACTGCTGCCGCTGCTCTCCCCCGGCATCCGTCTCGTCGGCGGCCTGGCCGATTGCGGCCGCGAGCTCACCGCGCCCGCGCCCGTCACGCTGAATCTCGACTGGCTCGCCCGCAAACTCGGCCGCTCGCTCGAAGCCTCCGAAGTCCGCCAGATTCTCGAAAGCCTCGAATTCGGCGTCACCCGGCCGGATGCCGAAAACTTCTCCGTCAGCATCCCCTCGTGGCGCGCCACCAAAGACGTCGCCATGCCGGATGATCTGGTGGAAGAAGTGGGCCGCATGATCGGCTACAGTTCCATCCCGCTGGCCTCGCCCCTGGTGCTCTGCAAGCCGTCGTTCGACCCGCCGGAGCGCGATTTCCTGCGCACCGTGAAACGCCACGCCGTCGCTCAGGGTCTCACGGAAGTTTCCAACTATTCGTTCATCAGTGAGGAAGAAGCCCGCCGCTTTGGTCTCGCCGTCGAAGACCACATCCGCGTGCTGAACCCCATCGCGGCCGGCCAGGAACTGATGCGGATCTCGCTGCTTCCCGGCATCCACCGCAACATCGTCGAAAATGCCCGGCATTTCGACCATTTCCGCCTTTTCGAAGTGGGCCGCGAGATCCACAAATCTCCCCTCAGCGAACACACCCATTTCATGGCCGCCATCTTCACGAAAGACGATGGCCGCTCCGCACTGCTGGAACTGAAGCGCGTGGCCGAAGGCCTTGCGCCGGGCCTGCGCGTCCGGCCCGCCGCGCCCAGCGCGTGGGAGCATCCTCACCGCGCCGCCGAACTCTGGTGGCAGGGCCGCCCACTGGGCCGCCTGAGTGAACTTCATCCGAAGCTCGTCGAAAACGGCCGCGCCGCCGTGCTCGATCTCGATCTCGACCTGCTTCGCGAACTGGAACCCGAACGCGCCAAATACCAGCCCGTCCGCCGCTTCCCCACCAGCGCCTTCGACCTCTCTATCCTGACGCCGGAACGCGAACTCGCCGCCACGCTCGAACTCGAAATCCGCCGCTTCGCCGGAGACCTCGCCGAAGCCGTCGAATACGTCACCGAATTCCAGGGCCCGCCGCTCGCCGAAGGCCGCAAAAGCGTCTCCTTCCGCGTGGTCGCCGGAGCCCCGGACCGCACTCTGTCGAGCGCCGAAATCACCGAGGTGCGCACGCGCATTATCGAAGGTCTCAGCGGGCAGGGCTTCGAACTGCGCTAAGCTTCAAACTGCGCTAAGACGTCGCTTCCATCTCGCCGCGCCGCAGATACTCGTCGTCCTTCGTCAGCCAGTCCTGGCGTAGCGGCGAGAAGATGTCCAGATCGAGCGTGTCCTCCAGCGCGATCGCGCGGTGCGGCACCCAGCTCGGGATGTGCAGAATCTCGCCCTCATGCACCACCACTTCCCTGTCCTGGAGCTCGAACTTCAGCGCGCCCTTCAGGATGTAAGTGATCTGCTCACTCTCGTGCGAATGCAGCGGCACCACGGCGTCTTTCTTCAGAAAAACCTGCGCCACCATCGCCTTCTCGCCATTGAACAGCTTGCGGGAAATGACGTCGCTCATCATCTCCATCGGGATCGATTCCCAAACCGCGTGTTTGAAATCCATGAGAGGATTCTAGCTTGAGGTCCCTCATTCTTCTTGCCATGGCAGGCGCCAGTCTGAACGCCCAGATCATCTTCGATACTGACTCCGGCTTCTTTGGCGACGATGGCGTCGCCCTCACCATGCTGCTTCGCAGCCCGCGCCGCCCGGATGTGAAAGGCGTCACCGTCGTCTCCGGCAACGTCTGGGCGCCGGAAGGCGCGGCCTTCATGTCGCGCAACGTGAAGCTTCTGGGACTTCCCAAACTCCCGGTCCTGGTGGGTTCCGAAGTCCCGCTGGTCCACTCGGCCGCGATGTGGAAGACTGAATCCGGCATCGCCTACGCCGGCGCCTTTGAGACTCCCCGGCCCGCCGCCGCAGCGTCGCAAGGTGGGGTGGACTTCCTCATCCGCACCGTCGACGCCTCCCCCGGCAAAGTCACCGTTCTCGCCATCGGTCCGCTCACCAACCTCGCCCTCGCTCTCCGGCGGCGTCCGGATATCGCCCCGAAAATCGGCGCGCTCGTCATGATGGGCGGCGCGGTTGGCGTGCCTGGCAACTCCAGCGCCACCGCCGAATTCAACTTCTGGTTCGACCCCGAAGCCGCCCAGGCCGTTTTCCGCAGCGCCATCCCGAACAAGGTGCTCTTCGCGCTCGACCTCTGCAATCAGTTCCACTTCTCTAAAGAACTCTTCGACCAGGTGACCGCCCACCCGTCCCCCATCACCGCCCTCTATCGCGAAGACTTCGGCAACCGCTACCCGGGCTTCCTGAAAGACCCGAAGGCCGTGGGCTCGCTCTGGGACGAACTCGCCGCCGCCTGGGTGATCGACCCTTCGCTCGTGACGCGGAGCGAATCTCTCTACCTGGACGTGGATTCCACTTTCGGACCGAACTACGGCGCGGTCCGCCCGCTGGACAGAGTGTTCGCGCCACACGCCACGCCCGTCAGGCACGTGCTCGGCATGAACTTCGACAAGGTGCTCGCGCTCTACCGCGAGGCTCTCACGGCAAAGTGATGCCGCTCACGGTGCGCTATTCCGCCCCTGGCGGACGGCCTCTGCTGGCCGATCTTTACCTGCCGGAAGGCACGGCGCGCCCCCTGCCCGCCGTGCTCTATCTGCACCTCGGTGGCTGGGTGCGCGGCGATCGGCGCACCTGCCCCGATCTTGCGCGCTTCTCCGTTCAAAGCGGTCTTGCCATGCTGAGCATTGACTACCGCCTGAGCGGTGAGGCCATCTTTCCCGCCGCGCTCGACGACGTCTTTGCGGCCCTCGACTGGCTGCGCTCTGATGGCCCCGCGCACGGCCTCGACCCCGAACGCCTCGGCATCTGGGGCGCATCCGCCGGGGGACATCTCGCCGCGCTGGCCGCGTTGTCGCGGCCACAGCCCGGTCTGCGCTGCGTGGTCGCCGCCTATGCGCCGATTGATTTCTACCAGATGACGGAACGGTCCTTCGCCCCGGATTCCTACGAATCGCGCTTCCTGGGCGCACCGATACGCCAGGTGCCGGAACTGGTGGCCAGGGCGAACCCGGTCACCTACGTCCGCCCCGGCGCGCCGCCTTTCCTGATCGTGCATGGCCGCGAGGACAGGCTCGTGCCGCTGCGGCAGAGCGAGTTGCTCTACGAAGCGCTGCGCGCGCATGGCAACCCGGTCACGCTCTCCGTCATCGACGGTCTGGGCCATGCGTTTTTTGAGGACAATCACTTTGAGTTTGAAAGCCTGGAAGCGTTTTTCCACGTGAACCTTCGCGCTGAGCCTTAACACCCAGGCCTTCCAGGCGAAATCACGCACTTCTCCCTATTCCGGCTTCTACCCCACGCTCCCGCCCCCTCTCCACCAGCGCCATAACCCGGGAATTTTCCCTCGCTTGCCACGGGTTTAGCCCGCATTCCCTGAATGGCGACTAAACGGGTCGCTAATTGCATCCCTCCGGATCATGCGTCTGACCCGCGCCACCGATTACGCCGTCCGCGTGCTCAGCTATCTGGGCGCTCAGCCGGCTGGTTCGCGCGTCACCAGACAGGAGTTAATCGACCAGGCCAGTGTGCCGCCGGCCTTCCTGAACAAGATCATCCGCAGCCTCGCGCATGCGGGCCTTGTGAAGGCGCGTCCCGGCGTGAACGGTGGCTGTCTGCTGGCCGCTCCGCCGGAAGAGATCTCTCTCCTGCGAATTGTGGAGAGCATGGAAGGCCCGATCGATCTGCATGTCTGCCTCCGCGACGCCTCGGCGTGCGGGCGCAGCCGGTGCTGTAGCTTTCGTTCGGTGCTGGCCGGGCTGCAAACGGAAATCGTTCGTGCGCTGGGCAGCGTCACGATCGCCGACCTGCTGCGGGATGCGCAACAGCCCACGTTGATTGAAGCGACTGAAATTTCAAAAACCACGTAGTTTTAATAACCCCGAACAACAGGAGAAGCCATGTTTTGCTATCAGTGTGAACAGACGATGAGAACCGATGCCGGCGGCGGATGCGCCTCCGACAAAGGAGTTTGCGGCAAGGACGAAGTCACCGCGGACCTGCAGGATTTATTGATTTATCAGCTGGAGGGCATCGGGCAGTATTCCACGCGCCTCCACGCTCTGGGCGAGGCCGACGCGGCCGCCGACAGCTTTACCCTCTACGCCCTGTTTACCACCCTGACCAACGTCAACTTCAATCGCCAGCGTTTTGTGGATCTGATTGCCGAGGCCGCGAGGACGCGGGACCGCGTTCGCGACGCATATCTGGCCGCCGCGCCGGGCGCGGAAAAACTCGGCGGTCCGGCCGCTTTTCAGCCCTTCCAGACTCTGGTGGAGCTGCAGCCACAGACGAAGATCGCCTCCCTCGCCGCGGGCGCTGCGACGTTTGGCGAAGATGTGGCCGGTCTGCGCGCGCTGGTTCTCTATGGCCTGAAGGGCGTGGCCGCCTACGCGCATCATGCCGAGGTGCTGGGCCGGACGAGGCCCGAGGTCGCCGCCGGTGTGGCCCACGCGCTCGACTTCCTTGCTTCTGAACCCTCCGACATCAATGCCCTGCTGGAGGAAGCGCTCGCGCTGGGCAAGCTGAACTTCGGCGTGATGGAAATGCTGGACGCCGCCAATACCGGTTCCTTCGGCACTCCCGAACCCACCAACGTGCGGACCACACCCATCGCAGGCAAAGCGATCCTGGTTTCGGGTCACGACCTGCGCGACCTGCACGGCGTTCTGGAAGCCACCAAAGGCACCGGCATCAACGTCTACACGCATGGCGAACTACTCCCCGCGCATTCGTATCCGAAGCTGAAAGCCTATCCGCACCTTGCCGGGAACTATGGCAGCGCGTGGCAGAACCAGCAGCTGGAATTCGCGGCGTTTCCCGGCCCCATCGTGATGACGTCGAACTGTCTGATCGAGCCGCAGCCCGCCTATCGCAACCGCATCTTCACCGCGGGCCCCGTTGGCTGGCCGGGCGTGCGCCATATCGGCGACGGCAACTTCGCCATGGTGGCGCAGGCCGCCAAAGCTCTGCCTGGCTTTGCGGAAACCGCGCCGGAGAAGACTATTCTCATCGGCTTTGGCCGCGACACGGTGCTGGGTGTTGCGGACACTGTTGTCGGCGCGGTGAAGAGCGGCGTCGTCAAACACTTCTTCCTGATCGGCGGCTGCGACGGCGCGGCACCGGGGCGCAACTACTATACGGATTTCGCGGAAAAAGCGCCCCAGGACACCATCCTGATGACGCTCGGCTGTGGAAAATTCCGGTTCAACATGCAGGATCACGGCACCATCGGCGGACTTCCCCGGCTGCTCGATATCGGCCAGTGCAATGACAGCTACTCGGCCATCCGTATCGCACTCGCGCTTAGTGACGCGTTTCAGTGCGGCGTGAATGATCTGCCGCTTACGCTCGTTGTTTCGTGGTTCGAACAAAAGGCCGTTGCGGTGTTGCTGACGCTTCTCGCTCTCGGGGTTCGCAACGTGCGCCTCGGGCCCACGCTGCCCGCGTTCCTCACGCCCGCGGTCCTGAACGTTCTGGTGGACAAATTCGGCATTCAGCCCATCACCACGGCGGAAGCGGACATCGAAGCCGCGCTCACCCGCGCGGCATAACCGCGGAAGAAGATGCCTGACAGTCAAATCACCCTCCTCACGCGGGATGGCGCACGGATTGAGGTTCCGTGCGCCTCCGGCGACACCGTGCTCGACGCCGCGGCCGGCGCGGGTTACCATCTCCCCGCAATGTGTCACCAGGGCACCTGTGGCCTGTGCCATGCGCGTGTCACCAGCGGCAGTTATGAAATGTCCGGGTATACCGAAAGCCTGCTCCCCGGGCGCGACCTGGGCGACGTTCTGCTTTGCCGGTGCACGCCCGAAGGCAACGTGACGGTCCAGCTCCCCTGCCGGGAAGATCAGATTCCGCGCCACCAGATTCCCCTGCGGGATGCCGTGGTGGAGCGCATCGAAATGGTCTGGGAGCGGGCGGTGTGTCTCTCGCTCCGACTGCAGCCGCACGACGAACTCGGGGTAGCGGCGGACTTCGCCCCCGGCCAGTATATGGAGCTCGCCATTCCCGGCACCGGGATCCGGCGCGCCTATTCGCTCGCCAACCTGCCCAACTGGGATGGCCTGATCGAGTTTCTGATTCGCATTCAGCCGGGCGGACAGTTCTCGGCCTGGCTGACCGGGCAGGCCAGAGTCGGCGATACGCTGACGGTGCGCGGACCGGCGGGTCGTTTCGTGCTGGACGAAGCCAGCCCCCGGCCCCGGTGTTTCGTCGGCGGCGGCTGCGGTCTGGCTCCGATTCTGTCCATGCTGCGCCACCTTGCCGAGTTTCAGGACTCGCAGCCGGTGCATTTGATATTCGGCGCAAACCAGGAAGCCGAGCTGCTGCCCGAAAGCGAGATCGCGGCTCTGCGGGCGGGCCTGCCGCAACTGACGCTCACTCTCGCCGTGATGAATCCCGGCCCGGCGTGGAATGGCTTTGTCGGCACGGCCGCCGCCGCTCTGGATGCCTCGCTGGCCCCCGGTGTCACAGAGCCCGATATCTACGTCTGCGGGCCGCCGAAAATGCTGCTTGCCGTGGAGGAAGTCGCAGCCCGGCATGGCCTCGCCGGGCGCGTGATCGCCGAACGGCTGTGACCTTCCGCGATCCGGTTCCGCGGCGGCGCATTTTTCAGGCGCGACACACGAATCCGCGCATCAAAACAAGCAGGATAGTAGGATATTAGCAGCCCTCACATGAGTCCAACAGCAGCCGCAGGCAGCTCCAACCGAGCACTGCGCTTCTTTGAAGCCACGATTGTTAAGAAAGCCGTAGTGGCGGTGACCGGTCTTGTTCTGTTCGGTTTTGTCACCGGTCATATGCTTGGCAACCTCCAGATCTTTCTCGGACCGGAGCGCCTGAACGCCTACGCAGCCTTTCTCAAAAGCAACCTCGAGCTTCTCTGGGGCGCCCGCATCACTCTTCTCATCAGCGTTTTCGCCCACATCTTCTTCACCATTCAGCTGTGGCAGCTGAAGAACCAGGCGCGTCCGGTCGCCTATGTGAAGAAGGTCAACTCGCACTCGTCGGCGGCCTCCCGCACCATGTATTACAGCGGCCCGGTGATTCTCGCCTTCGTGGTGTACCACCTGCTGCACTTCACGGTGGGCGCGGTGCACCCGCACTTCTCTGAGACGGACGTGTATTCGAACGTCGTCTATGGCTTCCTGCAACTGCCTGTCGCGCTCTCGTACATGGTGGCGGTGGGGCTGCTGTGCATGCACCTCAGCCACGGGATCGCCAGCATCCCCCAAACGCTGGGCTTTAACCACCCGGTCCACACGCCGAAAATCAAAGCGGCTGCGCGCGTGATTGCGACGCTGTACTTCCTCGGCTACGCCTCCATTCCGGTAGGCGTCATGACCGGTATCATCCGGCTTTCGAGCATGAGTTTATAGGGCGCAGATGCAACTCGACTCCAGAATTCCCTCGGGACCAATCGAAAAAGCCTGGGAAAAAACCCGCTTCGAAATGAAGCTGGTCAACCCGGCCAATAAGCGCAAGTTCACCGTAATTGTGGTCGGCACCGGCCTGGGCGGCGGCGCGGCGGCAGCGTCGCTCGGCGAACTCGGCTACAACGTCAAATGCTTCTGCTTTCAGGACAGCCCGCGCCGCGCGCACTCCATCGCGGCACAGGGCGGCATCAACGCGGCCAAGAATTATCAGAATGACGGCGACAGCATCTATCGCCTCTTCTATGACACGGTGAAGGGCGGCGACTTCCGCGCCCGCGAGCACAACGTCTACCGCCTCGCGCAGAACAGCGTCAGCATCATCGACCAGTGCGTCGCGCAGGGCGTGCCGTTCGCCCGCGAGTACGGCGGACTTCTCGCCAATCGCTCGTTCGGCGGCGCGCAGGTTTCGCGTACCTTCTATGCCCGCGGTCAGACGGGGCAGCAGTTACTGCTGGGCGCCTATCAGGCGCTCGAAGCGCAGATCGACTCCGGTCGCGTCACCATGTACCCGCGCACCGAGATGCTGGATCTTGTCGTCATCGACGGCAAGGCGCGCGGCATCATCACCCGCAACCTGGTCACCGGCAAAATCGAGTCCCATGTCGCCGATGCCGTGGTGCTGGCGAGTGGCGGCTACGGCAACGTTTATTACCTTTCCACGAACGCCAAGGGCTCCAACTGCACCGCCATCTGGCGCGCGCACAAGCGGGGCGCGGCGTTTGCCAACCCCTGCTTCACGCAGATCCATCCGACCTGCATTCCGGTTTCGGGCGAGTACCAGTCGAAACTGACGCTGATGTCGGAATCGCTCCGCAATGACGGCCGCATCTGGGTGCCGCTGCAGAAGGGCGACAAGCGTCCGGCCAGCCAGATTCCGGAGAACGAACGCGATTATTACCTCGAACGCCGCTACCCGAGCTTCGGCAATCTGGTTCCGCGCGACGTGGCCTCCCGCGCCGCGAAAGCGGTCTGCGACGAAGGCCGCGGCGTGGGCGAAACCGGCCTCGGCGTCTACCTCGATTTTGCGGAATCCATCAGCCGCCTGGGCCGCGGCGCCATCGAAGAACGCTACGGCAACCTGTTCGAAATGTATGAGCGCATCACGGGCGAAAACCCGTATGAAATGCCCATGCGCATCTACCCCGCCATCCATTACACAATGGGCGGCCTCTGGGTGGATTACCAGCTGATGAGCAGCATCCCCGGCCTCTTTGTGCTGGGTGAGGCAAACTTCTCTGACCACGGCGCCAATCGCCTCGGCGCCAGCGCCCTCATGCAGGGCCTGTCCGATGGCTACTTCATCATTCCGTACACGCTCGGCAACTATCTGGCCTCCAACAAGCTGGCCAAGGTGGATGCCGGCGCGCCGGAAGTTCGCAACGTGCTTTCCGAAGTGGAGAACAGCGTGAAGCGGCTGCTCTCCATCAAGGGCAAGCGGACCGTGACTTCTTTCCATCGCGAACTCGGCAAAATCATGTGGGATCACTGCGGCATGGCCCGGAACGCCGAAGGTCTGAAGCAGGCCATCCGCCAGATCCGCGCGCTCCGTGAAGAGTTCTGGCGCGACGTGAACGTTCCTGGTTCCGGTGACGATCTCAACCAGCAGCTGGAAAACGCCGGTCGCGTGGCCGATTTCTTCGAGCTCGGCGAACTGATGTGCGTCGACGCTCTGGAACGCAACGAAAGCTGTGGCGGCCACTTCCGCGAAGAATTCCAGACGGATGAGGGCGAAGCGATGCGCGACGACGAGCATTACCAGTACGTCGCAGCCTGGGAATACATGGGTCCGGATGCGCCGCATCAGCTGAATAAAGAACCGCTGAATTTCGAGTACGTCCACCCCGCGCAACGGAGTTACAAGTGAACCTTACACTTCACGTCTGGCGGCAACCGAACGCGTCCGCGCCTGGCAGCATGCAGCGCTATGAGGCGAAGGATGTCAGCCCCGATATGTCGTTTCTCGAAATGCTGGATGTGGTCAACGAGAAACTGATCGCTGAAGGCACGGCCCCGATTACCTTTGAGCACGATTGTCGCGAAGGCATCTGCGGCAGCTGCGGCTTTATGATCAATGGCGTGGCGCATGGCCCGAAGAGCGGGACCACGGTCTGCCAGTTGCACATGCGTTCGTTCAAAGACGGCGACGAGCTGTATCTGGAGCCCTGGCGCGCAAAGGCGTTCCCGGTGCTGAAAGATCTGATGGTGGACCGCAACGCGTTCGACCGCATCATCGCCGCCGGTGGCTTCATCACGGCGCGGACCGGCAGCGCCCAGGATGCCAACAGCATTCCGGTGCCGAAGGCCTACGCGGATCGCGCGATGGACGCGGCCGCCTGCATTGGCTGCGGCGCGTGTGTCGCTTCCTGCCCGAACGCTTCGGCGGCGCTGTTCACGGGCGCCAAGATCTCTCACCTGGGCCTGCTCCCGCAGGGCCAGGCCGAACGCGACCGGCGCGCACTGCGCATGATCGCGCAGTTCAGCAGCGAACTCTTCGGCAGTTGCACCAACATCGGCGAATGCGAAGCCGCCTGCCCGAAACACATTTCACTCTCGGTGATCGCGCAGATGAATGGCGACTACCTCAAGGCCAGCGTCCGCGACCGCGGCGCAGTGAAGGAAAGTTCCGACTAGAGCTGTATTGAAGAAGTGGAACCTGGTTGACCAGAGCCTGACGCCGGACGGGCAGACCATCTCGTTGTGGGAGCATGACGGTTCTCACGCGATCCGTGTGGGTGCGGAAGAGCTGATGTCCACGCGGCAGTTTGCGTCGGAAGAGCGCGTTGCCGAACTGGCCTGCGCGGGTCTGAAGGCGAAGCGGCGGGTTCGCGTTCTGGTCGGCGGGCTCGGGTTCGGCTTCACGCTGCGCGCGGCGCTCGCCTCACTCGGCGCGGATGCGGAGGTTGTCGCTGCGGAGTTGATGCCCGCCGTGATCGCCTGGAACCGGAATCCGGAACTGCCCCTGGCCTCAGAGAGTCTGGCGGATCGCCGCGTTCGGGTGGTCGAGAGGGACGTGGCGGAGGTGATCCGCTCCGTGCGCGGCGAGTTCGACAGCATCATCCTCGACGTGGACAACGGCCCGGTGGCGCTCACCACTTCCGGCAACCAGGTGTTATACGAAGACGAAGGGCTGCGGCTCATCCGTGCGGCGCTGCGGCCGGGCGGCTGCGCGGCGTTCTGGTCCGCCGCGCCCAACGCGCGCTTTGAGAAGGCGCTGGGGCGCTGCGGCTTTACCGTCGAGATGCAGAAATGCCGCGCGCATAAGGATTCGGGCCGCTGGCACACCATTTTTCTGGCGCGGCGCTGATGGAACGGCTGAGAATCAGGTATGGATATTCGACATTACGAAGACACGGACCGGGCGGCCTGCCTGGAAATCTGCGAGTCCGCCGGGGCTGCGCGGGCGGAGTTCGAGGCGTTTCTCGATTCCGGCATCGAGTGGTTCTTCGTGATGGAGCATGAGGGCGCGGTGGTGGGCTGCGGGGGCTATTCCATTACCGGTGTATTGGGCATTCTGCGCTGGGGAATGGTGCGGAAGGAGTTCCGCGAGATGGGCCTGGGGCGGTTCCTGCTGCTTTACCGGATGCGCGAGATCGGCAAGGCCGGCGGCGTGGAACTGGTGCTGGCCCGCGTCCCTACAGACGCCGCCGGCTTCTTCCTGAAGCAGGGCTTTAAGAAGCAGAACGCCGGCGACGGCTGGGTGGAACTGGCGAAAAAGCTGGTGGTCTGCGCGTAAGGCGCGACCTTACTTCGGCGGGGCCTGCGCCTCCCACAGGTACTTGTGCAGGAAGGTTTCCATGCGCCCCAGCGTGTAAAGCCAGCGGCTGTGCAGCAGAGATTCGTGAACGTCATCCGGGAACACGATGAGCTCGTGGTACACGTCGCGCGCCCGCAGCATCTGCACCAGGCCGGTCATCTGCTGGAAGGCCACGTTGCGGTCGTCATCGCCCTGGATCAGCAGCACCGGCGACTTCCAGCCGTCGATCGCGCCCGCCACTGAAGACTTCCAGGAGACCGAGTTCGGGTCGAGATTGCTGCCGAACAGGTGCACGCCGGCCAGATCCACGCCCGCCTTGAAGATGTCGGAATTGCGCGCCAGCGCCTGGCCGGTGAGCAGTCCGCCATAGGAAAGGCCCCAGATGCCCACGCGGTTGGGGTCGACATCGGCGCGCGTCTGCAGGTACTTCCCGCCGGCCACCACGTCCTGATACTCGCTGTTGCCCGCCTGGCCCGTATTGGGCGCGGTGCGGAAGCTGCGCCCGTAGCCCACGCCGCTGCGGTAGTTGACGGACAGTACGACGTAACCCTGGTCGGCCAGCCACTGGTTGATGCCGTAGGCCCAGTGATAGAACTGCATGTAGTGGTATGCGGGCATCATCTGGCGCATGGGTCCGCCATGCACGAAAACGATGGCCGGGCGGCGCTCGCCGGGCTTCAGATTCTTCGGCAGAAAGAGCTGGTTGTGGATTTCCAGGCCGTCGGCGGCCTTCGTCAGGATGATCTCCGGCTTCACATGCAGGTCTGTGGGGAAGCCCGCGAGCGACATGGGAAACACGATCTTTCGGGGCGGCGCGACGCCCGCCGTATCCGTCTTCCAGATGCCCACCGATTCCGGCATCTTCCAGCTGGCGCTCAGCGTGGCGAGGTACTTTCCCGATGACAGCGGCGCGGGGTAAATTTCGGCCTCTTCCCCGGTGGTAATCTGCACCGGTTTGCCACCGCTCACCGGGACCGCCCAGATGTGACGCAGTTCGATATCGCCGGCGTTCGTGCAGTAGTACAGCGTCTTCTCATCCGCCGAGAAGGCGACCGAGGTCTGGTTTTCGATCATGCCGTTGGTGGTGGTCAGCAGCACCGGGCGCGCCGCCGGGTCCAGCACGTTGAGCGAGTAATAACGCTCCCATTCGTCCACCGGACCGGCGGGTGTGGCGGGCGTTTCCGCAGCCGCGCCGCCAGCCCTTCCCCCTCTGCCACCGCCGCGGCCGCCCGCGCCCGCGCCGCCCTGGAAGACGACGAAATTCCCGGCGAGGTGAGCGCCGAAGATATTGGCGGCAAGTGGGTCATTGGGCTGGTTATGCCACGTTTCCCGGGCTTCGCCGGTGGTCACATCGGCCTGGTAGAAGGCGAGGGTGTAGCCGCCGCGGAAGGTCGCGCGCATCAGGCCGGCGGAGTTGTTGGCTGTGGATGCCGGGGCTGCCGCGCTGTCTGCTGCGCCGCGCCCACCCCTGCCACCGCGTCCAACAGTCGGTGCGGCGGGAGTTGCGGCCGGGGCCTGCAGTGCGGGGCCGTTCGGGAGCCCGATGCCGCCACCGCCCTGCTGCGCCTGCTGGCCGAAGGGCAGACCGGGACGGCGCATAAAGATGAGGCGCCGGCTGTCGGCCATCCAGAGCGGCATGGTGTCGAAATCGACGCTGGGCGACATGTATTTCACTGAGCGGGTGGCCATGTCGTAGACCACGATGAAGCTGTGGTCCGTGCGTGTGCTGACGAACGCGATTTTGCGGCCGTCGGGCGACCATTTCGGGCTGCTTTGCACGCCCCATTCGGAGATGAACGCCTTTTCGCCGCGGTCGACCTCGCCGGCGGGTTTGGTGGGGGTGATTTTGGCGCGGAAGATTTGCCCGTTCTTCACGAAGAGCAGGGAACTGCCGTCGGGCGCGAGTTCGGGATTGCTGGCGTCGGCCACGCGCCACGCGCCGCCTGTGCCGGTGGTGCGGGCGGCCCAGAAGGCATGCTCGGGGCCGTTGGGGTCGGCGGACGGATTGGGCGCCCAGCCGTCGCGGTTGAGGGCTTCACCGCGCAGGAAGATGACGGTGCCGCCATCGTCGGAGATGTGGACTTCGGACATCATGATGCCGTCGTCTTTGGTGAAACTCGTGAGGCGCACCGGCGTGAAAAGCGGCGCGGCGGCGGCGTAGGCGTTGCGCCTGCCTTCGGCGTAGTCCACCCAGGCGATGCGGTCCGCCTTCTTCGCGGAGACGAGTTCCTGCGGGGAAGCCGGGCTCAGGAATTGCTGATAAAGGGGGACGGCGGGCGGAGCGGCGGTGAGGGGTGCGGCCAGGAGTGCCGCGGCGGCGAGAGAGAGGGTGGAAAGGGCGGTCGGGGTGCGCATGAAGAACCTCAGCCCGGGTGCGGGCGCTGAGGGATTGTAGCATGGGCGTGGATGGAGGGGAGGGCTTCGGTCGAGGGGTCGTTCCGCGAGGGGAGATGGCGGCGGAAGAGGGGTCTGCTGTTTCCTCATGCGGCTGGGGATGTGATAAATTCCCCGATTATGCCTCTTCCGATCATCCCACTCGTCGTCGGAGCTCTCCTCGGGAAAGCTTCATCGAAACCGGAAAAGAAGACCGCTGTCAACGGCCGCGTCAAGAAGGACGGCACGCGCGCGAAGGCGCACATGCGGAAGGCTGCAAAGAAGAAGTAGTCACCACATCTCCCGAAGGCCGGGCCGCTTACCGCCCTTCTTCAGGTTCTTTGTTTTCTCGATCACGCGGAGGTTGTCCTCCGTGTTGCTGCCGCCTCGCGAGTGCGGCCAGACGTGATCTATGTGGTGTTTCGATGAGTCGTACCGCTCGCCCTTCAAATCTCGCGCGATCACCGCTTTCTTTGTCTTCGCTGAGATATGCCGGGATCGCTTCTGCGATTGCCATCTGACCCAAGCAAAAAATGCGACGAAGAAAGACCAGAACTGTGACTGCTTCGGGTCAATGTGGAAGACGGCGGAGATCAATAGCGCGCACGCGAGAAAAACAAAGACCCCCTTCGCGACATTCCTGAGAAAAAGCTGCGCACCTTCTCGAGCCAACCGCAGTGCACGGAGCCAATAAAGAGCAACGATCAACGCAGCACCGAAGACGATCCAGTTGACGTTTGGGTCGGACGATATCTGGATCGGCGGTTGCACGAAAACGAGCCAATGTTAAAACGATTTGCCTTCGTGAACTCCGGGGTGGCAAAAGACTCTAACACCCTAAATACCTAAAACGGGCAGGATTTTGCAAGGGCACGTTTCCACGCAAGAAAAAAACGGCCCCGAACTGCGGTTCGACGGGCCGCTCACAGGGATGACACACGCGAGTGTTGCTGACTGATTGCCGATAGTCCAATCGTTCCGGGACATGGGAAATGATCAGATATGCACAACCCCGAATGGCTTCAACCACGCCATGTGCGTCTTCTCGAAGACATCCATCAGCACCCGAATCTCCGGGATTCCCACGCTGGACGATTCCGGGCTGTGGCTGGAGATCACCGTTCCGGCGCACCGCCTCAGCTTCGGAGTCGTTCATTTGCCAACGAAGCCACCAAAGATGAAGGCGCACCTGGATGCTCTCATTCAAATCGGTTCGTTACGAGCCGCCGATCCATTCCTCTTCGTGGGAGATTTCAATACCGGAATCGGGCCAGCGGACGGGCCGTTGAAGAATTTCGGAGACGTTGATCGCTTTGCGGCGCTTCAGGGAAAGGGCTTCACCGACGCCTGGAGGCACTTCCACGCAGACCGTACCGAATACACGTATACATGGCCTCGGAGTGGGAAGTCATATCGGATCGACCATGCACTTGCCTCGCCGTCGCTGCTGTCACGGATCCGAGATTGCCGCTATTCGCATGACGAGCGAGAGAGCAAGACTTCGGATCATTCGGCTCTGCTTGTGGAGATCGAGGATTGAGGGGAAAACGAACGGCTTACGTGGGCGTCGACAGCGCTGTCCATACGGCGATTCCACATCATCGGATCAACAAACTGCCTACAGATGCCAGTAAGAATATGAAAATTGATGGCGGAGGAAGAGGGATTCGAACCCCCGGGAGCCTTTCGACTCCAACGGTTTTCAAGACCGGCGCATTAAACCGCTCTGCCATTCCTCCACTCGTTATGGTAACCGATTCCCCCCAGCCTTTACCATGTACAGAAGATGCCACGCACACCAATCCTGCTCCTGCTCGCCGCCGCTTCGCTCACCGCCGCCGACTATGCCGCTGAAGGGAAGCTCTGGTGGGCTCACATTCAGTTCCTTGCCGATGACAAACTCGAAGGCCGCAATACCGGCAGCGAGGGGTACCGGCAGGCGGCCACTTATGTCGCCACGCGGTTCGAAAAGCTCGGGCTGAAGCCGGGCGGGACGTCCGGTTATCAGCAGCCCGTGAAGTTCGAAACGCGCACGCTGGTCGAGGCCGAATCGAGTCTCGCTCTTCTGGCAGGCGATACCGTGCAGGAGCTGAAGCTCGGGCAGGATGCGACGCTGGCGGCGCGCGGGGAGGCCGCGACCATCGTCACCGCGCCTCTCGTGTTTGTCGGCTACGGGCTGAACATCCCGGAGGCGGGCTACAACGATCTGAAGGGGCTGGAACTCCAGGGCAAGATCGCGGTGTACGTGAACGGGCCGGGGCCGGCGAAGGCTTCCGGCAACGTGAAGTCGCATTACTCCTCCGCCGCCGAACGCTGGGCGGCGCTGCACAAGGCGGGGGCTATCGGGGTCGTGACGATCGCGAATCCGCGCATGCCGGCTCCGGGTGCAGCTCCGGGCGCCGGCCCCGGAACGCCTCCGGCCGGTGGACGCGGCGGACGGGGCGCGATGCCGCCGCAACCTGTCGTATCGCTCGCTGACGCCTCGCTCCGCGAGAACACCGGCATGCTGGTTTCAGCCGCCATCACACGCAACGGCGGCGAGAAGTTCTTTGCCGGCAGCGGTCACACTTACGAAGAGATTCTGAAACTGGCTGCGAACAATGAAGCGCTGCCCACCTTCCCGCTGGCCGTTTCGCTGCGGGCGAAAACCGCCGTCACCACAGGCACTCTGGAAGCGCCGAACGTGGCTGCGATTCTGCCCGGTTCGGACCCGAAACTGAAGGACGAATATGTGGTCTTCTCCTCGCATCTCGATCACCTGGGGCCGGGGCGTCCGGGCGCGATGGATAACGCCTCCGGAGTGGCTTCGGTGCTCGAAGTGGCGCGGTTGTTCAAAGAATCCGGCGTGAAGCCAAAGCGGTCCATCATCTTCCTCACGGTCACGGGCGAAGAGAAGGGCGAACTAGGTTCGCGGTACTTCGCGGGGCATCCCACGGTGCCGTTCAAACAGATTGTGGCGGACATTAATCTCGACATGTTCCTGCCGCTGTACAAACTCAAGGTTCTGGAAGTGCAGGGGCTGACCGAATCGACACTGGGCGACCTGATTACCGCCGCCGCGAAGGCGGAGGGCGTGGATGTGCAGACGGACCGCGAACCGGAGCAGAACCGCTTCATCCGGAGCGATCAGTACAGCTTCATTCGCCAGGGCATTCCGTCGCTCGCGTTCAAGTTTGGCTATGAATTCGGGTCGCCGGAAGAAAAGACGCGGACGGAGTGGGTGAAGAACATTTACCACAAGGCGGGGGACGGGCTGAATCAGCCGGTGGATACGGAATCGGCGGCGAAGTTCGACCGCATTATTTTCGGGCTGGTGCAGCGCATTGCGGACGATCCGAATCGCCCGCAATGGCGCGCCGACAGCTTCTTCAAACGCTTCGCGAAGTAGCTATTTCGCGTCGACCTTCACCGCGACATAGTCGATGGTCTGGCCTGCTTCGAGCATCACCTGATGCGGGGTTTTGGCGGGGATGTGCATCACGTCGCCCTCTTTGAGGGGATGCACCTGCGCGCCTTCAATCACGGTGCCGCGGATCTCATTCGGGGCCGTGGTCTTGCCGTCCAGAATCCGGCCGCCGATCTTGATGGAACCGCCCCCGGCGCGCACGATGATGACGTCGGCCTGGGTTTCATGAAACTCCGCCTGGCCGGTGGAATCGCGGTGGATGATGAGCAGCTGGTGGTTGCCCCAGTTGCCGAGGGTTTCGGAAACGCCCGACTTCAGCGTCGCCATCTTTGCCTTGATGGAGGCGTCGTCAAAGTGGCCGAAGCCGGTCGGGTCGGCGGCAAGCAGCAGAAACGCGGGGAAGAGGAAGAATAGTTTTTTCATATTTTGAGTACCGGGATGCGGTCGGCCGCGGGGGGCAGCGGCGGGAAGTCGGTAAAGGGCTGTGTCTGGTACCAGTAGCAGACGGTGTAGAAGTTATCGGCTCGGTCATTGGCATGGCCATGTTCGATGGTGTGTTTCAGGTAGCGCTCAAAGGTAACGGGGTTGTCGCCATGCCAGCGGTACATCAGGTAGCGGCCGCCGCCGTGTTCGGGGGCCTGCATGAACTGCGCGCCGTTGTATAGATGGGCGAAGGGGACGGCGCCATCGCGACCGCCGAAATCCCACGCGCCGTTGATGTAGTCCTCGGTGCCGGTGCCGGTGATGGCGGGCCTGGTTTCGTCGTCGATGAAGATCATGTCGTCGCCCTCGCCGAACCAGTTTTCCGAATTCTGCAGCACGCCCATGGTGACGCCCATCAGATGGCCTTTACCGCGGGTTTCGGCGAAGACGTAATTGGTCTTCCCGTCGAGATTGATTTCCTTTTCGCCCGCCGCGAATTTGGTGGCCTGGGCCGGAGTCTTCTGCCGGTACTGCGCGTGGAAATAGACGATGTCATCCGGCAGTGAGGGCACCAGTTTGTAGTCGATGTTGGAGTAGAACGAGCCGACCGGCTGCTTGCCTTCATTGGTCGCCGTGATGAGGGCGGAGCGCCGGAAGGGCATGGCGAAATAGCAGTTCAGCGCCTTCACGGAGGAGCAGTTCAGGTAGGCCGACTGATACACGCAATACTGGCCGAGGTTGAGCCCGAAGAAGTCGCCCACCGGGACCTCCACGCTGGGCTTCGCATTCCCCTCCCAATAAATGCGGATCACGATGTCCTTGAGGTGGCTGGCGCTCTGGGCGGCGATGGTGAACCAGATGTGGGTGATGATGCCGGGGCCGTCTGACCGGAACAGTTCCTGGGTGGCGCCGGGCGCGATGGGCCAGCGGTCGGAATTGCCGCCCGTACGGTCGAAGCTGGATTGCTTGAGCGACTTATAGTTCTGCGCGCGGGCGTATTCGGGAAGCAGTGCGGGGGTGGAGGCGGTAGTTGTGGTCTGGGCTGTGGCGGAAGTGGCGGAAGCGGCCGCCGTGAAGCCCGCGAATCCGGCGAGGCGGCGCAGGAAGCCGCGGCGTTGGGGTGTGTTGGCTGGCATATCGCTACTCATCTTATTCTGTAGCGGGTTCCGTAGCGAGCTGCTTCTGTTTTAGTGCGCGCCCCGCGGGGCTCCGCCCGGAGCGGCCTTCTTCATCAGGAACGCGAGCGGGATCACGCAGATCACCGCGACCATGAACAGCCAGATGGTATCCACATAGGCCAGCAGCTGCGACTGCCGCAGCATACCGCCGTAGAGCCGTCCATACGCCATCTGCGTGGCGGCATCGTGCGCGACTCCGGACTGGGTAAACCGCCGGATCAGGCCGGAAAGGCCTTCGAGGAAGGCGGGGTCGGATGCGCCGGTGTGCGCCGCCATGTTGACCTGGTGCACCTGCGCGCGCCGGGAAAGCAGGGTCTGGACCAGTGAGATGCCCACGCTGCCGCCCATATTCCGCGCCAGGTTCATCATCCCGGATATCTGATTGTTCTTCTCGCGAGGCACGCCGACGTAAGACATCGTATTGATGGGGACGAACAGAAAGGCGAGGCCCAGCGACTGAAACATGCGCAGCCGCACGGCGAAGCCAAAATCCATTTCGAGGGTGATGCCGGTCATGTGCCAGAGCGAGAGCGCCAGGATGGTGAAGCCGAACGCGATCATGTAGCGCGCGTCCACCTTTTGAATCAGCGTGCCGATGAGCGGCATGATGCAGAGCAGCAGCAGCCCGCCCGGCGAGAGCGCCATGCCCGCCTGTTGGGCCGTGTAGCCCATCATGGTCTGCAACAGTTGCGGAATCAGCACGGTGCTGCCGAAGAGCGTGAAGCCCAGCGTGAACATCATGATGGCGGAGATGCTGAAGGTCCTTGTCTGGAAGAGCTTCAGATCGATGATGGGATGCTCTTCGTAATACTCCCAGAACACCGCGCCGATGAGCGCCGCCACGGCGACCACGGTGAAGCCGAGGATGAAGTGGGAATTCAGCCAATCCTCGCGGTCGCCTTTGTCGAGCACCACCTGGAGGGAACCAAGGCCCAGCGTGATGAGACCCAGCCCGATGTAGTCGACGCGCACCTTTTTCAGATTGCCTCTGAGCCACGGTGGATCTTCCACCAGGCGGTGCGTAAGAAACAGCGACAGAATCGCCACCGGGATGTTGATGAAGAAGACCCAGCGCCAGCTGAAATGGTCGGTAATGTAGCCGCCGAGCGTGGGCCCGATGGCCGGCGCGAGCACCACGGCCATGCCGTAGACGGCGAACGCCACACCTCGCTTTTTCGGCTCAAAGGTGTCGGCCAGAATGGCCTGCTCGCTGGGCGCCAGACCGCCGCCGCCCAGACCCTGGAGAATGCGGCAGAACACCAGCGTGCCAAGCGTCGGCGCCATGCCGCAAAGCAGGGAACTGACGCCGAACAGCGCCACGCAGATCATGTAAAAACGCTTGCGGCCGATGCGCGTGGAAAGCCAGCCGCTGATGGGCAGGATGATGGCGTTGGCGACCAGGTAAGAAGTCAGTACCCAGGTGCTTTCGTCCACGGTGGCCGAAAGGTTGCCGGCAATGTGCGGCAGCGCCACGTTGGCGATGCTGGTGTCCAGCACCTCCATGAAGGTCGCCATGGTGACGACCAGAGCGATCGCCCATGGGTTATGCTTCGGACGCCACTGGACAGGTGCCGCGGTCACGGTTTCAGGTCAAGGAACTGCGGAACGCCCTCTTCCGCCACGCCCAGCGCGGTGGCGAGGGCGATTTTGGCGGCGTTGTAGGCGCTCAGGCTGGAGATATAGTTTTCGTTCGCGGCGGCCAGCAGTTGCTGGGCCTGAACGACCTCAATGTTGTCGGAAACACCGGCGCCGAAGCGGTCCTTCGCCTGCGTGAGCGTCTGCCCGGCCAGCTCCGCGTTGCCTTTGGCCACGGAGACCTGTTCGGCGGACGATTGCAGATCAAGGAACGCGGTACGCACATCGGAATCGATGCGGCCTCGCAGTTCCTCGACGGCATTTTTGCGATTGCGCAGGGTGACTTCGGCCTGGTCGATGTCGGTCTGAATCCGTCCACCGGCATAGAGGGGAACGCGGACCCCGGCGGTGAAATTGTAGGTGCCGTGGGAGTTGGCCAGGGTATGGCCGACATCACCATAATCGGCCTGGACCACCACGGAGGGCAGGCGCTCAGAGCGCGCGGACTGCACGGCGAGTTCAGCGGCGCGGACCTGCATCTGCGCGGCGCGGTAGTCCGCCCGCTTTTCCCAGGCCTGTTTCAACAGGTCGTCCAGGGCGCGGTCGAGAGGCGAGAAGGGCAGGGAGTCTGTGAGTTGAAAGTTCTGGCCGGTGGGCAGGCCGATGGCGCGGGCAAGAACCAGCTTGTCTTTCTCCACCTGATTCTTCTGCGCGAGCAGACGCTGCTTTTCCGTCCGGAACTGCACGTCGGCGCGGAGGACGTCGATCCCGGCGACGGTGCCCGCTTTTTTCTGGTCCGTGGCCCGATCGAGCAGGGCCTGGGCGGTTTCGACTTCCGCCTGGATGGCCACGGCCCGGGCGGAATCGGTAATCACCTGGAGATAGGCGTTGCTGACGGCCTGCACCACCAGGTTCCGGGCACTTTCGGCGCTAAGTTTCGCCGCCCGGACGCTCTCTGTGGACGATTGCAGGTTCCTGAGCGAGGGGCGGTCAAAAACGGTCTGCTGCGCGAAGGCTCGGACATCCTGATAGCCGAAGGGCCCGACGACAGAGGGGAACCCGGGAATCGACAGTCCGAACACCGCGAGATCCGCCTGCAGCGAATGCTGTGTCGCGCCGGCATAGATGTTGGGCAGCAGGGCGGCGAGGGTGCGGCGGCGTTCCGCGGAGGCGAGATCCACGGAATCCTGATTGGTCAGCACGCCCAGGTTGTATTTCAGCCCCCGCTGCAGGGCATCGCGAAGAGAGATTCGCAGGGTTTCCGCCGTCGCCTGGCCGGAAGGCACGCTGCCGCCCGCCGAGAGGATGGCGCGCTGCTGAATCACGGGCGCGGGTCCGTTCGGGACCGCCTGCGGAGGCGGCGGCAATTGTCCCCAGCCCGCGCGGAGAGCGAGCAGCGAGACGAGCGAGGCTTTGACGACGGGTTTCAACAGGTTCATTCCTCCGGGCAGGGGCACAATTTGTGACACAGGCTTCATTGTCCCAACAGCGCCCGATTCGTCCGACATCGAACTTTTGGTTAAATCCCTCACTACCCGCTTCCCTTTTCCTCTGCTATTAATAGATACTGTCCCTACAACCTCAGACACCAGGCGAACACTCATGAAAATTGCGATTGGATCCGATCACGCCGGCCTTGACCTGAAAAAGGGTCTGGCGGACTATCTCACGAAAAATGGCCACCAAGTGGTGGATGTAGGGACTTACACCTCAGATTCAGTCGATTATCCCGACTATGCGGAAAAAGTCGGGGGGGCGGTGCTGAGCGGCGAGGCGCAACGCGGCATTCTGATTTGCGGATCAGGCGTCGGCGCTTCGGTGGCGGCGAACAAGCTGAAGGGAATCCGGGCGGGTCTTTGTCACGATGTGTACTCGGCGCATCAGGGCGTGGAGCATGACGACATGAATGTCCTGGTACTGGGTGGCCGCGTGATTGGCCCGCAGACCGCGATTGAACTCGTGAATGCCTACGTCGGCGCCGCATACACCGCGGAAGATCGCCATGCCCGGCGGCTCGCGAAGGTGACGGCTCTCGAAGAACGTTTCGGCGAATAGTCCTTTTCAGCACGTAGTTACGGTCGAAAAAACGGTCGGATAAAAAGGAGCAATACATGCAGCTGGGGATGGTTGGAATGGGCCGGATGGGCGGCAACATGGCGCGCCGTCTGACGCGGGACGGGCATGAGGTGGTCGCTCTCGATCTGGATGCCGAAAAGATTGCGGCTCTGGCAAAAGAAGGCATTCAGGGCGCGACCACAATACCGGAATTCATCGCGCTGCTGAAAGCGCCGCGCGTGGTTTGGCTGATGGTTCCTTCCGGCGACGCGACCGAATCCATGGTCAATGCCGTCGCCGCGCATTTCGAAGCCGGCGACATTCTGATCGACGGTGGAAACTCCTACTTCAAAGACGACGTCCGGCGCGCGGAAATGCTGAAACCAAAAGGCATTCACTACTGCGACGTGGGCACCAGCGGCGGCGTTTGGGGCCTCGAACGGGGCTACTGTCTGATGGTGGGCGCCGACCCGCAAGTCTTCGCGCATCTGGAATCGATTTTCAAAACGCTGGCGCCCGGCCAGGGCGATGTGGAGCCCACCCACGGTCGTGCCCCCGGCGGCACCGCTCATATGGGCTATCTGCACGCCGGACCGGTGGGCGCGGGCCATTTCGTCAAAATGGTCCACAATGGCATCGAATATGGCCTGATGCAGGCCTATGGCGAAGGTTTCGACATCATGAAGAATGCCGATTCCAAGGCTCTGCCGGAGAATATCCGTTACAACCTGAATCTGGGAGAGATTGCGGAACTCTGGCGTCGCGGCAGCGTGGTGAGTTCGTGGCTGCTGGACCTGAGCGCCATCGCACTCTCTGACGATCCGGCGCTCGACAGCTACGCCGGTTACGTGCAGGATTCGGGTGAGGGACGCTGGACCATCATGGCGGCCATTGAGGAATCCGTGCCCGCCGACGTGCTGACGGCTTCGCTGTTCGTGCGCTTCCGGTCCCGCCAGGATCACACCTTCGCGGAGAAAATGCTCTCGGCGATGCGCAAGCAGTTCGGCGGACACACGGAACGGCCGGCCGCCGGTTAAACGGGAAACGCTCGACCGAAAAGAGGACAGAATGGGCCGTATTGGAATCACGCTGAATCGTTTTCTGGTGGAGGAGCAGGCGCGGCACCCGGATGCGGATCCGGGGCTGGGCCCCATCCTCACCCAACTGGCTTACGCCTCCAAGATCATCGCCCGCGAAGTGGGGCGGGCGGCACTGGTCGGTAAGCTGGGCCTGATGGGGGACCGGAACGCCACGGGTGACTCCCAGAAGAAGCTGGACGTGTTTGCGAACGAGGTGGTGGTGGATGCCTTCACCTCGAACGGCCTGCTCTATGCCATGGTCTCCGAGGAGATGGACAACCTGGTGGAACTGCCGGGCGGGGAAAACAGCCAGTATGTGATGTGCTGCGACCCGATCGACGGTTCCTCCAATACCGATATCAATGGCTCGCTGGGCGCGATCTTTGGCGTCTGGCCGCGAATTCCGGGCGCTTCGGTGGAGGAAAACTGCCTGCGCAAGGGTTCCGATCAGGTGCTGGCCGGCTACGTCATGTTCAGCACCAGCACTCTGCTGGTCTATGCCAACGCGCAGGGCGTTTACGGCTTCACGCTGGACCGCGAACTGGGCGAATTCCTGCTTTCGCACGAAAACATCACCATTCCGCAGCGGGGGCATTATTACAGCGCCAACCTGGGCCACTCGCACGAGTGGGGTGTCGGCGTCCGGAACTATCTGCAGTGGGTGACGGCGGACGACAAAGAGAATCAGCGTCCCTACTCGCTGCGCTACACCGGCGCTCTGGTGGCGGACCTGCACCGCAGCCTCATTGAAGGCGGACTTTACTTCTATCCGCCGGACCCCGGGCATCCGGACGGAAAGCTGCGCCTGCTCTATGAGGGCGCGCCGCTGGGCTACGTCGTGGAACGGGCGGGCGGCAAGGCTTCCAACGGTACTTCCAGGATTCTCGATATTGTGCCGACGAAGATTCACCAGCGTACGCCGCTGGTGATTGGCAGCGCCGACGACGTCGACGAATACGAGCATTTTTCGAGCGGTCCGACGCGCAAACGGCCACTTTAGTACTTTCGTCCCGGGACGGTGCGCCGTTTTGGTACTGGTACTCCCTTCGACCAATTTTTCTAAAGTTTTAGAAAATTTTTTCCGATCTCTTGCCTGTACGACGAAAGCCCGTACGAAGCAAGAAGGAGAAAGTTTATGGAAGCACTGGCAGGGATCCGGCGTCCGGAATTGGCAGCGCATCAGGAGAGATCTCGTCATCTGGTCTCCCGGTTGGGCGGCGACCGTCAATACGAGGAGATCTGCGCGGATCTGGACAGGGCGGTGGAGTTTTCCGCCTGTGAAGGCCGTTCCGTAGCGGACGCCATTGCCGGGTACCTGGGCGATCTCAGCGGCGCCGCGCGGGCGCAGCTGGGGACGATAGTCTGGTCGCTGGGTACGTTTGTTCCGCGGAATCTGCCGGTGATGCCGAAGGCGGCGGGCCGGCTCATGAAGACGACCGAAGAACACACCACAACGAGGGAACTGGAGGATATCGCGGCCTCCGACCCTGTGCTGGCGGCGGGTATTCTGCAGGCGGCAAACTCTGCGCGGTTCGGCTCGCGCTTTGAAATCAACAATATACGGGATGCGGTGATGCGCGTGGGTGTGCCGGAAGCGCGCAAGGCCTTGTTTGCCTCCTGCGTGTCGCGTCTGTTTGCCTCGAAGCCGCTTCAGGAGATCTGGCAGCATTCCCAGTTTGTGGCCGATTCGGCCTGGGAGATTGCCGGAATTGCCGGCATGGAGCAGGAAGCCGCGTACGTGGCCGGCTTGCTGCATGACATCGGGCGGCTCGCGTTCGTGACGGCTCCGGTGAAGATGCGCGAGTGGGAAGAAAGTTTTCTCGAAGCCGGATTCCCGCGTGTTTACGCCGAAGCTCTGGTGTATCAGAAGGATCACGCGGCTTTCGGGGCGGATCTGCTGCGGAAGTGGACGTTGCCCGATGGATTAGTGGAAGCTGTCGAGTATCACCACCGGCCGGAGCTGAATAAGTCCGCGCTGCAGGCTGTGTTGCACCTGGCGGAAGAGATGAGTGTTCGGGTGGCATGGACCCCGGAAGAAGACCTTTGGAGGGAAATGCGCCGGCGCGCCGCGCTCGATCAGTTGGGCATCTCCACCGGGCAGTTGAGTGATCTGGCCACGACTCAGAAGGCCGGAATTCGGGCCTCGGCTTAGAATCCCGAACACCATCGCTCTTTACTCTGGTAGAATGATAAGGTTATGGCGATTCCAAATGTGAAACGGTTCCGGCCGTTCTGCCCCACGTGCAATGATTCGTTCACGCTGATGGCTGTCCTGCCCAATGATGCAAACGTCGATGCTTATCTTGCCGACGCTGTGGCCCGTCACGACCACAAAGCGTTCACGGACGCCAAGGCGGCCATGAACAAGGTCCGTGTTGGTCAGCAGAAACAGGTCAAGAAGAAGTAGTTCAGACTTTCAGGCGGGCTCTGAGCGATCTCAGGGCCCGCAATCCTTCCTGCGCTACCTCGGTATCCGCATCCCGGCTGGTCTTCTCCAAATAAGGTATCGACGCGGCGTCACCACTCACCGCGAGAATCCGGGAGAGCTGTATCTTCTCGTCCCTGGTCCCCTGTTCGAGCGGCTTGTAAAGCGCATTCAAAACCTCGTTTTTCCTCGCGGCTTCAATCAGATAGGCCTGCGCCACGTCCCGGTAGGCCGCCGAATTCAGCGTGTTGATCAGGTACCGGAACGGCGCTTCATCGCCCAGTCCCAGGTCGCCCATCAGAGTGAGTGAGAACGCGGCGGCGAGGCGGGGCAGCATCTTTTCCTCGTCGTGCCAAGTCCTCCCGATCACTTCTTTGTCGGCCGGGTTGCCGATGCGGCCCAGGCCTTCGGCGGCGTACGAACGTTGCCTGTCGTCCTTCACATTCAGATAGTTGGAGAGCAGAGTGCGATCGTTGGCGTCCGGCATGAGAGCGAGAGCGGCCAGCGCTGCGCGTTCGGCGTTTTTATTACGGGGACTGGCGAGAATGTTGCGCAGTGCGGGAAGAGCGTCTTTGGCTCGCAGGATTCCCACGGTTTCGATGGCCGCGCCCTGGACTTTGTCATCCAGATCCCGCACCAGATAAGCCACACGCGGGCCGGCTTCGGGGTCGCGGATCTTCTGCAGGGCGACCAGGGACTCGAACATGACGCGGTTGTCCTTGGTGCGGAGTGCTTCGAGCAGGTCCGGCACGGCGGCCTGGCCGCGAAGGATGCCCAGCGCTCGGCAGGCATTGGCCCGCGAATCCATGCTGGCGCCGCCCCGGGCAAGCTGACCCAGAGCTGTGATGACTTCAGGACGTACCAGCACAAAACCGTCAATCACCTGGTCATTGGAATCGGAAAAACGCGCTTTGATGGCGACGCCGGCTCTAATCACGGTGGAACCGAGGCCGGTCTTCACGTAGCCCGGCATGTAGTAGTTCACCAGGCCGTCGGTGGCGCGGATCTGGACCTCCGGGTCCGAGTCATGCGTGCCGCGGATCAGAGGTTCAATGATGTCTTTGCCGCCGAGAATGATGAGCTGTTTAATCGTCTCGACGCGCGTGTCGACGGCGGCGCTGTTGAGATACTGGGCGACGGTCGGGATCGCGGTGGGGCCCTGTTTGGCGACTGCGCGAACGTCTTTCGGCGTCTGCGCTGAAATGAAGAGTGCGGACAGCAATAATGCGGAAATGAGGCGGAGCATCTCTTCCGATTATCCCCCGAACCGCGGCAATTCCGCCGTGAACCCTGGAACACTCTCATGAACGATGGTTTTAGTTCGTCACGGTGCGGGCCGCGGGACGCGGCGCCGCGGTGCGCGAGGCCTGCTTCTCTCCGTAAAGTCCCTGATCGGCGCGGTTCACAAGTTCGAGAGCCGTCTCCCTGCCATTCCACTGCACAACGCCGAGGGACGCGCCGGCGGCCACTTTCACCACGCCCGACGCGGTGGCGATTTTGTAATCGCCCAGAACCCAGCGCCGGACCCGCTCCGCTTTTTCGCCGGCGACCTTGAGGTCGCCGGCCACCAGTACGGCAAACTCGTCACCACCCCAGCGCGAGACGGTGTCTTCCGGTGCGAACTGCCCTTTCAGTTCGGTGGAAAACTGGCGGAGTAACTCATCGCCGGCCGTGTGACCGTGGGTATCATTCACGCCTTTGAACCCGTTCAGGTCGATCAGGATCAGACTGAAGGTGTCCCGGTTGGAGATCTTCAGTTCCAGCCGCTTTTCAAACGCCCGTCGGTTGCAGATCTGGGTAAGCGGGTCGAGCGTCGCCGTCTTTTCCGCCGCTTCCATCCGGACGCGGTACTCGGTCACTTGGGCGGAAAGGCTGGTGAGAGTGGACCGGCTCTCCTCGGTCATCTTCTCGACGCAGCTTCTCAGCATGGTGGCGCTTTCCATGATGGAGCGGCGGATCACCGCAATGTCCTTCAGGTCCGCGAACGTCCGCATCTTTCCGGTGACATCACCAATCTCTTTGGCGTACTTCTCGTCCTTGCGGCCGATCGCCTCCGTGGCCCGTGCGACCACGCTGATGATCTCCCGCAGTTCCCGTTCATTCTCATTGTGGTGCTGAACGGCGCGCTCCGCCCAGCCGGCAAGTTCCTGGTTGACCTGTTCTGTTACCTCGCTGAGCTCTTCCGGTGAAGGGGAAAGGAGATTCCCGCTGATTTCCCGTAGTCTCAGATTGAGCGTACTGCCGATCGCCGGCGTGGCCTTCTCTCCGGCGGTTCCCATGGCCGTGAGCGTTGAGCGCAGGGCGGCGACGCCAGGTTCCAGCGGAGGCAGCGGCGCAGCCACTTCGATGGGTGGTGGCGGGGCTGGCCGGTAGTCTTCAAGGTGTTTCCGCAAAGAGATCATCGCGAGAGATGATCGGCGGAATGGCGGGAAAGGATTAGGGCAGGCGCGGATTTGGCTCCGCGCCTGCCGCGAAATTACTGCTTGCTGAGGCGCTTGTAGTACTCGGCCACGGCGTTCGCATAGCCTGGCGGGGTGTTGCGCGGGTTCGCGCTGCGCACGGCGCCGTCTTTGTCTTCCAGTTTGCGACGCAGCAGCAGTTCCACCTGATCGATCGCCGTCAGCATCTGCCCATTGATCACCTGGGAGAGCAGGGGGTTCCCGCTCCACCGGCGGGGATCCAACTGCTGCACCTGCTGTGCCAACTGCTGATATTCGCGGGCAAGATCCTTATCGTTCCCGATGCCTTCCCGGAGCCGGGCCAGGTCGCGATTCAGGTCGTTGAAGATCTGCTGGGCCTGCGCCTGGGAGACTGCGTTACCCTGCCGGGGATCGAACGAATTGCCATCCGTCCGGCGATTGTCCTCCTGCGTGCCGGAGGGAGAGAGCCCACCGTTGTTGCCGCCGAGTCCCCCGATGTTCCCGCCATTACGGAAGCCACCGGCGGAATTGATCCCATTCCGGTCACCGCCACCCTGATTGCCCTGACCACCCTGGGGAGAGTTGCCTGCCTGCTGGCCACCGCCCTGTTGACCTTGACCCTGACCTTGACCCTGGCTTTGCCCTTGACCCTGGCTTTGCCCTTGACCCTGTTGGTGGCCCTGCCCCGGCTGCTGGCCGCCCTGGCCCTGTTGCTGACCGTTGCGGGCCTGCTGTTGCCCCTGTTGCTGTCCACCCTGCCTGCCCTGCTGGCCGGGCTGATTGCCCTGCGCCTGCTGCTGACCGTTCTGACCCTGCTTGCCCTGGGCGGCGCGCGTGAGCTGCTCGATATCCCGGCGTACGCGTCCAGCCTGATTGAGCGCCTGCTGCGCGGCCGCGGAGTTCTTGTCCTCGCCCGCACCACCGCCCTTGCCCGCCTGAGCTTCCAGCTGCTTCAGGTCGTCTTTCAATTCATTCAGCGTGCGGGTGACCGGAGCCTCCCGCAGCACGGCATACTGGCCCATGCCCTGGCGGAGCGCCTGCTCAGTAAAGTCCATGCGGGTCCCCACCTCACCCTGCTGGCTCTTGCCCATGCTCTCGCGGAGTTTTTTCGCCACATCCGGCTGTGCGCCAGCCA
Organism: uncultured Acidobacteriia bacterium; assembly: GCA_903900705.1. Taxonomy (GTDB): domain Bacteria; phylum Acidobacteriota; class Terriglobia; order Bryobacterales; family Bryobacteraceae; genus BOG-234. The sequence goes on along the minus strand of CAIUOG010000093.1, from coordinate 36,830 downwards.
TATTGCGGGTAGCCTGCTGCATTTCCTTCTGCAGCGAATCGAACTGCGAGTGCAGTTGCTTTTTCTCGTCCGCCATCTGCTGGGCGAGCTGCTGGTTATCCTGCCCCTGGCCAAAGTTGCGGCGCAGGCGTTGCTCGAAATCCTGCTGCTGGCCGGCAAGCTGCTCGGCCTTGTTCGCCATATCCGCCATCTCGGAACCGGACTGCTGATTCCGCATGTTCTGGATGGATTCCTGTGCCTGCCGCAGCCGTTCCGCCGCTTTCTGCGCTTCCGACTGTGCGGCGGCGCTGCTCTGCTGGCCGGGCTGCCGGGCCGAAGCCGCGGCGCCCATTTCACGCGTCGCCTGTTCCAGCTGTTTGATCGCCTGGTCGAGCTGCTGCTGGCTCTGGCGCTGCTGCGGAGTCATGGGGCGGTTCATGGCCGATTGCGGAGTCTGCTGCTGACCCTGCTGCTGACCGCCCTGCTGTTGTTGTTGCTGCTGCCGACCCTGCTGACCCGATTGCTGACCGGACTGTCCGCCGCTCGAAGAAGCAGACTGCTGGCCCTGCTGACCTTGTTGTCCCTGCTGCCCCTGTTGCCCCTGTTGACCTTGTTGCCCCTGACTCTTCGCCTGCTGGCCCTGTTGCCCCTGCTGACCTTGCTGGCCCTGCTGCATCTGCTCCATTTCCTTCTTCAGCTGTTCAGCTTCGCGTCGCAGCATTTCCTGCTGCCAGCGCTGCTGGGCCATCTGCTGGGGCGTCTGCTGTTGCTGGGCGAGTTCCTGCTGGCGGCGCGCCAGATCGGCCAGCTTTTTCATGGCATCGTCAACCTTCTGCTGTTGCTGCTCGGCCTGGGAACTGGAGTTGGTCTCGTACTGGTTCTTGTCCTTATCGAGTTCCAGATCGAAGAGGTTCGCGAGGTCGCGGCCCGCGCCACCACCCCCGCCGCCTCCGCCGCCGCCGCGGCTCATCTGAATCTGAATGTCACGGAAGGTGGATTCGGCGCGCAGCAGGTGCTGCAGCGCCTGCTGTTCCGGAGCCAGAGAATCCTGGAACTGCAGCGCCTTCAGCTTGTCCGATGCCGGCGTCATGGCGGCCACCGCCAGCTCCATCTCCTTCACAAACTGCGAGAAGCCCGCGCCGTTCGCATCGAGCTGCCGGGCCTTGGTGCGGTTGGCCAGAGACTGAGCCTGATCGCGGAGTTTCGCCTGCACTTCCGCCAGATACTTCCCGTTCTCCGCCGCCGCCGCTTTGGCCTTATTGTCACCCTTGATCTGGTTGAATGTGGCCGCGATGATTTCCTTTTCACGCTCGGAAATCTGCTGCTCCTGCTCACCGCCGCCACCCCCGCCGCCGCCACCGGACTGCTGGGACTGCGTGTAGTTGAACTCAAACGGCACGGCCTGGATGAAGAACATGTCGGTCTGCGCCGTGTTCTTGCCATCCTTCGCGGTTGCATAGAGGCTGACGATATCGCCCGGCACCAGCTTGAAGTCTTCCATGGCCAGCATGGTGCTGCCCTCGATCTTCTTCGCGCCTCGCTCCTTCAGCATCGAGACAACCTTCTCCGCCGCTCCGTTCACCGAGTAGTGAAGGTCAAGCGCCTGCAGCGGGTATTCATCCTCGCTGGTCAGCTCAATGGTCACTTCCTCAATCGGGCTGACTTTGGCATCGCGGCCGGGCTTGGTGATCTTAACCGTGGGCGGGGAAACCTTGCGGGCCTCAATGAAATAGTCGTCCGTGAGGCGCACCATCTCACCGTGATCCATCACGCCGATGTGATAGGTGCCGTCCTTCAGGATGTTGACCGACGCGGTGGTACGGTTGTTCGTCGTAGCCGGCAGATCGATGGGGTTGCCTTCCTCAAACAGCAACTGCGCGCCGGAGAGCGGACGATCCGTCTCGATCTCAAGCTTCGCCACAGTGCCTTCCACGGCGCGGAGATCGCCACCGGGGTCTTCCGTATTCGAAGGCAGACCGGTCCACGACGGATAAGCGTACGTGACCTTGATATTCTTCACGCCGGGCAGATCCACGGTTCGGAGCTTGAACGTGGAGCTCTTGATGCCGCCCGCTTCCACGTAATACTCCACATCTTCCGGCAGTCCCACGAACAGGAACGCGAAGCCGGTTTTGGTGGCTTCCATGGGCGCCTGTTCCCACTTCGCGCCGCTGGCATACTTCGCCCACACGTTCGCTTTCGTCGCCACGAAGCCGCTGAGCGTGGCGGTAATCAGCTGATCGGTCTTGCGGCGGATGGTCTTCGAACCGGGCTCCACCGTGATGTCATAGAGCGGCTTGACTTTGCTGTCTTTCGGGAAGCTGCCCCAGAGCAGTTGCGTGCCGGTGCCCAGCACACCGCCGCCCACGAACACCAGATACAGCAGGACGCTGGCGGCCACGGCGGCCACCCCGGCAAAGCGGAAGATAACGCCGCTTTCAATTAGTTGTTCGGGCTGCGCGTCGCGCGTCATCACCAGAGCGTCATCGGCCAGCAGCGGCAGGAAGGGGTCGGTGGGGTTGGTGGAAGATTTCTCGGTGAAAGTGAGCAGGCGCTGGTCGAAGCCGGGGCGCTTCTGTTCCACTTCCTGCGCGGTCCGGCGGCGGTTCATGCGCAGCAGAGGCGTCACGATGGTGAGCGCGACGGCCGCACCAATCCCCAGGAACAGAATGAACCGGCCAATCAGAAGGCTCGATGGCGTGAAGACGGAGGTCATCAGGTAAGAGACCACCACCACGATCAATAGCGTCAGCAACAGCGCGGCCGCGATCGTAATCGCCGCTCCGCGTGTCCAGGTCATCAGCCGGATGCGCTTTTCCAGCCGGTCGAGATATTGCGCGAGGCCTTCTATGGGATTCATGCAGCTTCCTTGCCGGCGCTCATTTGCCGGTTCCCAAACACAGATTCGATTACCGCCAGCACCGCGAGCAACGCCAGCGCCCACCACCACAGTTCCGCGTTCTCATCACGCGTGTTCGCGGCACTGGACTGGGTGCCAACTTCCCGCTTTGCGGCTATTCCCGTATTTTTCCACAATTCCACCGTCTCCGCCGGAACGAGGGCGAAATCGGATTCGCGCCGGTCCGCATTCACCGCGGCCAGTTCCTCGCGCCCGCTGGCGCGCCGGATGTCAAAGAACCCTTCCGACGGGAACTGGAAGGTGACCGCTTTGGAAGATTCCGCCAGCGTGAGCAGGCGCTTGTCACCCGGTCCGATGACTTCCACAGGCACGTTCTTTTCCTTCACCGAACGGAGATCCACAAAGGAGCCGACCCGATAGTTGCCGCGACCGGAGCCTACGCCGCCCATCTCATGAGTAGTTTGTTCAAGGAAAGGCAGCCAGACCGGCTGCAGCGGCAGGTTGTTGGCCACGTTGTCAAAGGCCGATGCGAAGACCAGCACATGCCCTTCGCCCACCTTGCGGTCGACCAGCAGAGGCAGTCCGTTGGCGAGCCGCGCGGCCACGCGCACTTCCGGCGATTCCTGTGGCGTTTGGAGCTTCACGTACTGGAAAATGGTCACGCTGTCCCAGTTCTGCGCCTTCCCGAAAGACGGGTAGGATGCATCCAGCTGCGCCACCGTCTGCACGGTTTCCGTATCGGGATTGATGGTGTGAACCTGCAGAATCGGAATGCCCGCAGCCGACACATTGCGGCCGATGGCGGCGTTCCGACCCAGCGAGACCAGCATCGACCCGCCTGACTGCACGAACTTGTCCACCTTGTCTTCGAGGCCCTGGGGGAGCGCGCCCGCGTCGGAAAGGATCACGAAGGCGTACTTCGAAAGGTCAAGGCCCGTGGCCTGCGCGGGTGTTTTGGAATCGAGCGTGAAGGCCGCGTCCGTGGCGGATTCGAGAGCCGTTTTCAGGTAGAGCGGGCTGGAGCCATCGGCATCGCTGTGAACCAGCAGCGCGGGCTTCGGGTCGGCGCGTTCCACGGAGAAAAACCAGTGGTCGTCATTCGGAAATGTGTCTGCGCCGTCGAGCCGGACCTCGCATTTCGTGAGGCCGTAGGGGACGTCGAGCGTGAGGAACTCCACCGTCGCGCGCCCGCCGGCCGGCACCTTCACGGTCTTCGATTCAATCGTCTTGTTGTTGGCGATGAGCGTGACCTTGCGGGTAGCTTCTTCCGTGCCAAAACCGGCCACGGTCGCCACCGTGCGGACCTTCTTCGTATCGAAGACGCGGCGCGGGGCGTCCACGTTTTCCACGGTCCAGTTGGGCAGTGTTTTATCCGTCACCGCGTGCATCACGAACTTCGTTCCTTCGTCCAGGCGAAGGTCAGAGAAGCTGGCGGGCAGGGAAGACTTCTGCAGGTCTGTAAAGACGTGGGCTTCAATATCAGCCTTCACGCTTTCGGCGGTGGACCGCAGAATGCGCGAGAGTTCCGCGTAGGAACTGGAATCGTCACCGGGTTCGATGGCCTGAACCGCGCCACGCAGCATGGCTTTATCGGAGGTCATATCGGTGAGCAGTCTGGCGGGTCCGCCGAACGTGATCACCTGGCCGCGTTCGCCGCCGCTCATCTTTGCAATCTCATCAAGCGCGGCCTGCCTGGCTTTGGAGAAACGGTCGCCCTGCCGCATGCTGAATGAGTTGTCCACCGCGAACACAAGTGTGCGGGCCGCATTGGCCTTTGCCATGGCGGAGGAATGAATGTAGGGCCGCGCGAAGGCCAGCACCAGCAGCGCGATGAACAGGCAGCGCAGGGCAAACAGCAGCAGATATTTCAGGCGGCGGTGTTTGATGGAGCTCTGCGTCCTCTTCTCAAAGAACATGAGGGAGCTGAACGGCAGCGGCGTCTGCCGGTATTGCCGCAGCAGGTGGACGTAAACCGGTAGTCCGATGGCGGCCGCTCCGGCGAGAAACCATGGTGTGAGGAAACCCAATTACCTTCTCCTCTGGCGCAGGGAAAGATAGTTCCGCAGGCCCGTGTCGAGCGGTGTGGACGTATCCATGAAGACGTACCCGAGGCCCGCCGCGGCGGCCTTGTCGGAGAGTGTTTGCAGATGGTGCTGAATTTTCGCGCGGTATTCGTTGCGCGCATATTCGGGCGAGACTTCCATGGCGGAGTTGTCTTCGATATCGAGCAGCATCACGGGGTCCCGGAAGTTGGGCTTTACTTCGTTGGGGTCGAGGATGTGGAACATCACCACTTCGTTGCCGCGATAACGCAGCGGTTCAATGGCTTTGCAGATCTCGACGGGGTCGGAATAAAAATCGGAAAGAACGATGACGATGCCGCGGCGGCGCAGGAACTCCTGAAAGTGTTTGAAGGGCTTCAGGAAGTCTGTCCGCTGGCCGCCTTCAGCCTGTTCGATGCCATGCAGCAGGCGCATCAGCTGGCCCTGCCGCGTGGACGGCGGGACGTACGTTTTCACGTCTTCATCGAAGACGATCAGGCCGCTCGCGTCGCGCTGTTGTGAGGACAGGTAAACGAGCGAGGCGGCCATGTAGCGCGCATAATCGAGCTTCGAAATGTTGCCCGATTTGTAAGTCATGGAAGCGCTGGAATCCAGCAGCACCAGCAACTGTGAGTTGGTCTCGCCCTTGAAGCGCTTGAGGTAGACGCGCTCCGTGCGGGCAAAGACGTTCCAGTCGACGTGGCGCAGGTCATCGCCTTCGGTGTACTGACGGTATTCGGCGAACTCCTGGCTGAAGCCAAAAGTAGGCGAACGATGCAGGCCGGCAACAAAGCCATCCACCACGGTCTTCGCAACAAGATCGAGCGAAGAAATGGAGTTCAGAACCTGCGGATCAAGAAATCGCTGCAGCATGTGGGTCAGGCCCGGAGTGCTCGACGGGGCGTCCTTATTCCTTCGGGGCCGGTTTCACCTGCAGGATCTGGCGCAGCACGTCGTCCGAAGTGACGCGGTCGGATTCGGCGTGGAAGTTCACCAGAATGCGGTGGCGCAGAATCGGGATATAGAGTTCGCGCACGTCTTCGAAGCTGACGTGATAGCGGCCCTTCATCAGAGCACGCGCTTTCGCCGCCAATACAAGGAACTGGGCGGCGCGGACCGAGCCACCGTAGTTCACGTACTTCTTCACTACTTCGGGCGCGGACGGATCCTTCATGCGCGTGGCGCGGACCAGTTCGATGGCGTACTTCGCCACGGTCTCCGAGATGGGAGTCATGCGGACCAGTTGCTGGAAGTCGAGCAGTTCTTCCGCCGTGGTGATGGGGTCAGCCTTCGAAACATGGGTGGTGGTGGTGAGGTCCACAACCTTCAGCTCTTCTTCCGCGGAGAGGTAGTCGAGCATGATGTTGAACAGGAAGCGGTCGAGCTGCGCTTCGGGCAGCGGATACGTGCCTTCGAGTTCAATGGGATTCTGCGTGGCCAGCACGAAAAACGGCGCGGGCAGTTTGTAGTGGTGTCCGCGCACCGTGCAGGCGCGTTCCTGCATGGCTTCGAGCAGTGCGGACTGCGTCTTGGGCGGCGTACGGTTGATTTCGTCGGCCAGCAGCACGTTGGCAAAGATCGGACCCTGGACGAAGGTCCACGTGCGGTGCTTCGTGGTGGGATCTTCCTCGATGATGTCGGTGCCGGTGATGTCGGTCGGCATCAGATCCGGCGTGAACTGGATGCGCTTGAAAAGCAGGCCCACCACCTCCGCCATCGTGCGGACCAGCAGCGTTTTCGCGGTGCCGGGCAGACCGGTCAGCAGGCAGTGGCCGCCGACGAAAAGGCCTATGCGGACCTGTTCAATGACTTCTTCCTGGCCGACGATAACGCGTCGCACCTGCTCGACGATCTTCGCGTCGACTTCGCGGAAGCGCGCAACACGAGCTCTCAGTGCGTCCGGGTCAAGCTGGGGGTTCAGAGATGTGGACATGGGTTTATTTTTTCGGGCCTTCGCCGCTCAGTTCGAGCAGCAGCTTCTGTGCGGGCCGAAAATCCGGCGCCGCTTCAAGTGCGTTAAGGGCTTCCTCTCTGGCCTTATCTTCCAGGCCCTGGGCTTTATAAGCCTTTGCAAGATTGTAGCGGCTGCCCGCTACGTCAATCGGGTGCAGCGCCACCAGAGCGCCGAATTCGCGGACCGCCAGCGCCGCGTCATTGGTGGCCAGATAGAGCGAACCAAGTCTCTCGTGCAGATCCTGATCCAGCGGATTCACAAAATTTAACCGGTCCAGCGCGGCCTCGGCTTCCTTCAGCCTGCCGTTTTCCTTGAGAAGATCAGCGTACTTCTTAATCGCGTCGGCATCGCGCCCGCTCTGCTTCGAATATTTGGAGTACTCTTCCAAAGCGCAGGCCTTGTCTTCCTTCGCGAGGCAGGCTTTAGCCACGATCAGATAGGGGTTGCCGATTTCCACGTAATCCGGATAGAAATATTCGAGCGCGCGGCCTTTGGCAATCAACTCATCGGGTTTGGTGTCCGCGGACTTGACGAGCTTGTTCAGCTCGCCCAGGCCCGTGGTCCATTCCTTAAAATTCCTTACCGTCACGTCGGTCTCTTTTTCGACCTTCGCGAGGAAGTCTTTATCGAACGCCTCGGGCTCCATGCCCAGTTGTTCGCGAATCACGTCGACGGTGGGCCGGTTCTTTGCAAACTCACGCGCGATGTCGAGGAGTTTCGATTCCCCCCAGCGTTCGGCGATGTAGTCGCACATCTTGCCCGCCTCGAAGTAAGAAACGATTACCTGGGCGGGGAATTTCGGATGCACGAAGCCGCGGTCAATCTCCGCCACGGGCAACAGTTTTTTATCGCGAATGGCGGTGATGATTTCGGGCGTAATCCGGTCGCCCCAGTCGGGCGTGGTGGCGGTCTCTTCGTGGACCGCCAGGCCCTCTGTGAACCAGCGGGGCACGCGGTCATTCGTGAGAGTCAGAATGTAGACGTGGCTGAGTTCGTGCCACATGGTGCTGGCCCAGTGGAACTGGCCCGGCGGGCGACCGGACGGGCTGTCCATCGCCACCACATCATTAAACGTCACACCCAGCGCTCCCAGCCCAGGCAGCCCCATGGTGCGGACCGCGAAATCCTCGTGGTTCGGATAAACCTCCACCTGGATGGGGCGCTTCAGTTTGAACTGGTATTTCTTCTCGTAAACCGACATCGCCCGCTTCATCTCGGCTTCGAAATAGGGGCGGAGCGCCTCGGCTTCCTTTGAGTGCACCATCAGGATGGTGGTGGGCGTCGTATAAGTTTTGTATTCCTTATACGTGTCCATCAGCTTGAGGGAGTTGCGTGTCGCGGCGTCGCTGCTGTGGTCGTTGTTAAAAGCGAGTTCGAGCTCTTTATAGGCCTCATCGCTGCGGCCGAGGCGCATCAGGTTCACACCCAGTTCAGAGTGCGCGGTCCACAGTTCCGGGTCGGCCTGGATGGCTTTTCGATAGTATTCGATGCCGTCTTCATAACGGCGGTTGATGACGAAAAAATGCGCGATGGTCTCGAAGCCTTTGGCCCGGTTGTCGATCTTCGACAGCCAACTCGAAGGCTTGTCCCGCAGCAGATCCAGCGCGGCGTGAATCGCGATGGGCTGGACGTCGCTCTTGTCGATGGCGAGCGCGGCGTCGGCTTCTTCGATGGCCTTTTTCGGGTCGTCGTCTTCGAGCGCCATGCGGGCTTTCAGCGCATGCGCGGCGGCCAGCTTTGGATCCAGTTCGAGTGCTTTATCAGCTTCTTCGGAGGCCTTGCCGCTGAACTGATCGGCCAGCACGACCGCGAGCCCCAGATGGGCCCTGGCGTTTTTCGGATCAATTTCCAGCGCTTCCTGAAACAGCCTGGCGGCTTCTTCGGGATCGTAGCGTTCAAAGAAGAATTGCCCGAAGCGGATGCGGTAGTCCGCGTTCTTCGGGTTGGCGGCGATGAGAGCGTCGAAAGCCTTCACCGCATTCTGATAATCGTGGGCGCGCCACAGCGCCTCCGCCTGTTGCAGGCTCTGTCCGCGGAGAAAGCCGCAGCTCGCCAACAGCATCAGCAGAGAGCGCGTCAGTCTCACTTTTCGATCTGCTCCTGTGTACGGGCCAGTTCAAGCAGCAGCGCCGCGATCTGCTTCCTGTAATCGGCCGGATCCATCAGATCCTTCTGATACTTCAGAGCGTCGATCCGGTTCTCAATATCTTCCTTCTTTGCCACCAGCGCTTTTTTCGCCGGATCATTCACCACCAGCGCGGCGTTGCCGTAGCGGACCAGCGCGAAGGCTCCGGCATGCGCGGTATCTTCCAGTTGCGCGTGTTCGGTCGCGATGCGCTTCTGTTCCGTGAAGAACGCCGCGGTCTTGGTCTGCGCGTATTTGAAGGCTTCGAGCGCGGTGACAATCTCGTTCTTGTCGGTATCCGCGGCGGGGTCGCGCAGGGCTTCCACCCAGTAGCGGCCAAAAATGGTGGCGTTCTTTTCAGTGCCGGACTTGGTGGCCGTGATGATGGTGCGGCCCTCCCGCTTGAGCGCGGTCGCCGCGCCACCACTGGCGCTCGTCATATCCACCACCAGTTGACGTCCGGCGAGAATCTTATTCAGCGCCGCGGCCAGTTCGGTGGCGGAAATGTCAGGACCCGGCAAATTGAATTTGTATTCCACGCCGTCGAAAGTTCCATGGCCGATCATGGTCAGCACCAGAACATCCGCCGGTTTCGCCTGCGACGCGATTTTACCCAGCGCGGCCGTCAGTTTCACCTTCGTGGCGTCCGCCCCCTTGAGCGTCTCCACCACGCGATCACCGCCGCCGCTGCCGCGCAGAATCTTATCGGTATCAGTCGCCAGCAGGGCGAAGCGCGTTTCGTAGTCGGGCTCGCCTCCCAGACCCGCCACCGTCAGAAAGAACGTGGTTGCAAAGGCCGGGCTTGCGGCAAGAAACAGCAGAGGCAGAAAGCGTCTCAAACGACCCCCCACTTGCGGCGCAGCAGCCACTCGCCGCCACGGATCAGAATCACCAGCAGGAAAAGGATCGGCATATCCCAGATATCCAGATTGTCGTGCGCGGTAATGCCCGCTTCAGAAACCGCAATTTCCGATGGCAGGCGGCCCGATTTCGAGGGCGTATAGTAATTCCCGTTGGTATCGCTGGCCAGTTTTTCGAGAAGTTCCTTATTCTGCGCGGAACCGAAATTCTCCGCCACGCCGTCTTCCCGCCGGAAAGTCAGAGTGTCGCGGCCAATCTCTGTCTTGTCTTCGCGGGCCGCGATTTCAGCCACGTACGCGCCCGCTTTCTCCGCGTTGTATTCGCCGGTGTAAGTGCCGGGTTCCAGAGGATCAGGCTTCAGTTCCAGCGTGTCGGCCGCGCCATCCGGACGTGTAAACGTCGCGGTGACCGTTGCGCCGGCGACGGTCTGATAGGTCTTGTCGCGCACCACGGCGCGCAGCGGCACTTTGGTGTCGTCCGAAAGCACCTGCCGCGGGGTGGCGGCGGACACCTGGCCCGGAGTTTCGTTCACCAGCCAGCGGAGTAACTGCTGCCAGAAGATCGCGTGGGTCTTATCGGTATGATCCTGCAGCATCTTCCAGCGCCACGTTCCGGCGGTCGCGAAGACGGCGGTCCGGCCATGGCCGTAGTTCTGAATCACCAGCAGCGGAGACGGGTGATGCCCCGGTTCCTGCACGTTCATCAGCACCACCGCGCCGGGCTTGGGCGTGCCGACCACAGCGTAATTGGCGATCTGCGGCATCTTCTTCCAGCGTTCCACGCTGGCCGCCCGGCCTTCCGCGATGCGGGCGATGGGGCTTTCACGGCCCGCTTCGGTCAATTGCGGATCGGCAAAGTTCCGGCTGAAGGTCTTTTCCGCCAGCAGGTGTACCGGCATCATCTCCGCCATCGGCGTGTTGGCATAGCCGCCTTCGGTGAGCGAAAAACGACCGGCGAGAAACATCACGCCACCGCCCCGGCGATCAGCGAAATCCCGGATCATCTGCTGCTGTGCGGGCGAGAAATAGTTCGCTTCAATGCTGCCGATAATCAGGCCATCAAAGGCAAAAAGTCCCTCGATCTTCGGCGGAAAACCGTCTACCAGTTCGCCATCCACGCCGCCCTGCTGGTAGGTCTTGTTCTGCGTGGTACGGACGACGCTGGTCAGGTCGATGCTCTGTTCGTCTTCGAGCGCCCGACGGATGAATTTGTACTCCCAGCGCGGCTCGCCTTCGATGTAGAGAATCCGCATCTTCTTCTGGGTGACGTTCACCAGACGAACCATCGCGTTGTTCTGCTTGTTCTCTTCGTCGCTCAGCGCATCGATACCGATTGTGAAGCTGTGCGCGCCCGCCGCGCCCGTATTGAACTGTACGGTTTCGCTCTGCTCCACATCCTGCTTCAGGGTGACTTCCTGTTGGGCGAGCGGCGTGCCGTTTTCGCGGACGATCAGCCGGACCTTCTGCCCGCCGTAGCCATGCTGCCGAAACGCCACGCGCGCATTGACTTTAGAGCCGGGGAGCGCGCGGGCCGGAACGGCAACTTCCTCCACTTCAATATCTTTTTGAAAATGGTCGGGACCGAACCCCACCGTGTGAACCGGCACGCGCAACTGCTTCAGCTGCGCGATGGTCTCCCGGTCCACGCCTCCGGTGTTGTCGCCGCCATCGGTCATCAGAACAATCGCGCCGAGCGGCATGGTGCCGGCTTCCGCCGCGATGTGTTGCAGGCTGTCCCCGATGCGGGTGGCGTTGTCGTCCCCCTTCAGGTTCTTCGCATCGTCCACACGGACGGCGTCCCGCCCGAACTCATAAGTGCGGACCTGGAATTTCTTTTTTAGTTCCGGCAGCAACTCGTTATTCAGCAGATCTTCGGCGGCCTGGAGTCGCTGTTTTCCGTCATCGGCAATCGCCATACTACGGGAGTGATCGATCAAAACGGCCACCACATTCTGTTGTGGGCGCAGGCGGGCCACACTGATGGCGGGATGCCAGAGCATCCACAAAACCAGGGCAATCAAAACGGTCTGGGCAAGCCAGATGGCGACCGAACGCGACTTCGAAAGTACGGATTCCCGGCGGCTCATGTGCCAGAAAAGACCACCGGCGGCCAGCGCGATCAACACGAACAGCAGCCACAGCGGCCAGGGTGAAAGCAGCACGAGCTTGCCCTTCGTGAATATTGCCGGCGGATATTTGAACAGCAGTTCGAACATGTTGGGCTACCCGATTACTTTAGTGACGTACGCCGGCCGCAAAGGTTGTCATGAATACGTCGTGTGGAAATGATCCTTCATTCACCGATGCTGCCGCAACAGCATCACGCGTAAAGTTTTGCATGGGCTTCCGGACAGAGAAATCCTTCCGACTGGGGGGCGGCGGGAACGGGGACCGCGAAAAACCTTTGGACGGGCGAAGGCGCATGTCCCTCTTATGCTGGTGAGCATATCACGGCTCCGGCGGGAGCTTGTTTGTCGGATTGCATAATGGGGAAGCTGATGCCGCGTAAATTCCGGGTCCTTCTGGGCGCTGTGGCGCTCTTTGCGCTGAATGCCTGGATTTGCCGGGAACTGTTCCGTGCGGAATTCCTGCACAACCTCAGTTCCAACGAAGGCGCGTTCGTGGCCATCAGCCGGTTTTACCGCGAAAACTTCACAGACCTCCGCTGGTTTCCCTGGTTCGATGGCGGCATGCCGATTGAAAACGCCTACCAGCCGCTGCTGCCGTTTCTGGCGGCCGCCACCGGCTGGGTGACCGGCTGGAGCGTGGAGCGCGCCTTTCATTTTGTTCTGGCCGTGGGGTACGCGCTCGGGCCCGTGACGCTCTTCTGGTTCGCGTGGGACTGGTCGGAATCGCTCGCCGTGAGCCTGACCGCCGGCCTGGTTTACTCGCTCACCTCGTTTGCCGAACTGCTGATTCCGGTGCTGCGGGTCTCGATCTCCGCAGGCAACGGCGCCGCAGGCAACGGCTGGCCCGATGGGCACTGGGTTCCCCTGCGGCTTTACAATCTGATTCACTATGCCGAAGACCCGCACATCCTCGCGCTGACTCTGCTGCCACTGGCTTTGCTTTTTCTCCGGCGGCTGTTCGAACGGCGGGATGCCGCGAGCCTCGTGGGTGCGGTGGTGTTCTCCGCCTCCGTGGTTCTCACCAACGCCTTCGGCGCGGTGGATCTGGCGCTGGGCGGCATCTGTATCGCGCTCGCGTTGGGTCGCGGTTTCCCCCTGCTGGCGGTGGCCGGCGTGACGGCCTACTGCTGGGCGAGTCCGTGGCTGCCACCGTCGCTCCTCCGGCTGATTACAAAGGACCAGTGGGGCGCGAGGGGTGCGTTCAGCGGCGACTTCCGGGCCCTGGGCTTTCTTCTCCTGCTGCTGGCCACCGTGGCGCTGCTGTGGAGGCTAACCCGGAAACTCCCGCCTTTTGAACGCTTTGCCGCGCTCTTTGCCCCGTGGATGGTAGTTTTCCCGGTGGCATATTTCCTGGCCGGAGTGTCGTTGGTGCCCCAGGGGAACCGGTATCAGCTGGAACTGGAAATGGCGCTTGCCCTGTTCTGTGCGGCTGTCTGTTCCCTGGGCAGTCGCCTTGCGCCGCGGCGTTTGCAATACGCCGCCATTGGGCTGCTGGTGTTGGCCGGAATCGCGGAGGCCCGGGTGTACCGCCACTACGCGCGCAATATCCTGCAGCCTCTCGATATCAGCCGGACCATCGAGGCGAAGACCGCGAACTGGCTCGACCGCAATCTGCCCGGCGGACGGGCCATGGTCGCCGGCGACACGCAGTTTCTCTACAACGTGTTCACCGACAATCCCCAGCTGGGCGGCGGACATGAGCCGCAGGTACCCAACTGGATGAACCTCGTCAGTCTCTACGAGATCAATACGGGCGACGGCGCGGGCGCGAAAGACGGTGAAATCTCCCTGTTCTGGCTGAAGGCCTTCGGCGTCCAGGCGATTGTGGTACCCGGCGAAAAATCACGGGAAACCTACCATCCCATCGCCCGGCCACACAAATTCGAGGGTCTGCTGCCGGTCCTCTGGCACGAAGAGGACGATACGATTTACGCCGTGCCGTTGCGCTCGAAATCCCTGGCGCACGTCATTCCGAAGAGCGCCGTTGTGACCCGAAAGCCGCTGCACGGTCTCGATACCGACCCCGCCCGCGCGTGGGTGGCCGCGCTTGACGACCCCTCGCTGCCAACGGCTCAATTCAGACTCTCCGGCAACTCCCGCTTTCGGGTAGTCGCCCCACTTCGCCGCGAGCAGGTGATTTCAGTCCAGATGACGTGGATGCCCGGTTGGAAAGCGACCGTCTCCGGGCGGCCGATTCCGGTGCGGGGCGACGGGCTGGGGCAGATGATCCTTGAACCGGCCTGCGAGGGAACCTGCGTGGTTGAGGCTTCCTTCGGCGTTACCGCCGAAGCCTGGATCTGTCGCATTGTCAGTATGTTGGCGCTGTTCAGCCTGCTGGCGGCATCGGTTTTCAGGTCCTCGGCTTATTCTGTATGAAACCATGCAAAACTCGGAGTCACGAATCGGGATCGTCGGCGCCGGCCCCGGAGGAGTCAGCCTCGCCCGATTGCTGAAAGATCAGGGCGTTGGGAACGTCGTCATATTCGAGCGCACGGATCGCGTCGGCGGCAAGTCCTTCAGCTGGAACTGGCAGGGGCTGGCGCATGAAATGGGCACCTGCTACGCCGCCGGAAGCTATGGAGTCGTGAAGGAGTGGCTCCGGCACTACGGCGTTGGCCTCTTTCAATTGAAGAAGAGTGCCGCTCTGCTCCGTGACGGCTCCATCGTCGACTTCCGGGATTACGTCAACCACGCAGGCCGTCTGGCGAGTTACCGGGAATTGCTGCGTTACACCCGAGCCTGTTTCGGCTATTCTGTTCGCGCGCGCACGGCTGCCGGGCGAGCAAAAGTGGACCGGGAACTGAGTCAGCCGTACGGCCAGTGGCTGACGGAGCGCGGCTACAACTCCATTTACCGGTTCGCACTACGCTCGATGACCGTGATGGGCTACGGCGCGTTGCACCAGGTTCCTGCCCTGAACGGACTCCGCTGGACTACGCCTGGACTCATCCGCGCCGCGTCGAAAGGCCAAATGTACGAGCCTGCGGAAGGCTGGGCTGTGCTCTGGGAACGAATGGCCGCCACCATGGATGTCCGGTACGGCGCGGGAATTCAGCGCGTGGTCCGCGAGGGGGCGCGCTATCGAGTGGAAACCTCACAGGGCGCGGAAACCGTGGACCATCTGGTGGTTACCACGCCTCTCGATGAATGCAACTGGATGGAACTGTCCCCCGCGGCGCAGCGTGTTGCCGCCCAGGTGGAGTGGCACGGCGTGATCACCACGCTGGTGGTGGCCGAAGGCTGGTTTCGCGACTGGGATACCTTTTTTTATGAGACCAACACTCTGGAGGCGGGCGGCTCGCGGTTCGGTCACATCCTCGGCGCGCGCCGGACGGGCGACAAGGTTCCGGGTCTGCCGCCGGACCGTCCCGATGTCTACGTGACTTATCAGTACACGAACGCCTCGGTTTCTGACGAACAGGCCCTCACAACGCTGCGGGAGGACATTGCGGAAATGGGTGGATGCGTCAAGGAAGTGCTTCTGCGGAAGCGCTGGAAATACTGCCCCACGCTCACGCCGGAAGCCATCGCGTCCGGCATGGTTCGCGAGATGGAGGCCATGCAGGGTGTGGACAACGTTTGGTACAGCGGCGCGACATTCTCCCATGAGTCCGTCTTCAATATTGCGGAGTTCAATATCAAACTGGCGGAGCAGATGGCGAAGCGGCTTCGTCAGAACTGACCGGTGACGGCGGCGCTCTCCGCTTCAAAGAGTTCCATTTGTTCGGGTCGGCGCAGCTTCGTCGCGAGCGTGGCGCTTTCCGGGTCGGAAACCTCCCAGCCGTCCGCCGCCACCAGAAACGGCAGAGCCTTCCGCAGGGCCACCCGCAGGCGGCGCAGGTCCTCGACGGTTACCTTGTGGAACCGCCGCAGCCGCAGGATTCGCTCGGCGTTTCTCACCCCCAGTCCGGGCACGCGCAGCAGGGCTTCGCGCGAAGCCGCGTTCACATCCACCGGGTAGAAGCCCCGGTTTTGGAGGGCCCAGGCGAGCTTTGGATCTTCCGTCAGCGAGAGGTTGCCGTCGTCCTCCGTCGCCAGTTCCGCGGGTGCGAACGAGTAGAACCGGAACAGCCAGTCGGCCTGGTAGAGGCGGTGTTCCCGCACCGCGGGCGGCCGCTCCCGGTTCATGCCGGGCACGGGAGTGAAGCCGGAATAGTAGACGCGGCGCAGGTCATGCCGCGAATAGAGCGCGGCGGCTTTGAGCAGAATGTCGCGGTCCGTCGCCGCCGTCGCCCCCACCATCATTTGTGTGGTCTGTCCGGAAGGCGCGAAGAAGGGTTTCGCCACGCCTTTGGGCCTCCGCCCGCCGGTTTCAAGTACGCGCTGGTGAATCCTGTCCATCGATTGTTCAACTTGCTCGTGCGTTCTGGCCGAACCCAGCTGGATCAGATCTTCCGCGCGCGGCAGTTCGATATTCGCGCTGAGACGGTTGGCATATCTGCCCGCAATGCCCAGCAACTCCGGCGACGCGCCCGGCACCGCTTTCAGATGGATATAGCCTCCGAACAGCTTGTCCTCGCGCAGCAGTCGTGCCGCTTCGATCATCTGTTCCATCGTGTAATCGGGGCTCTGCACCACGCCGGAACTGAGGAACAGGCCCTGGATCAGGCCGCGCCGGAAGTAATCCATGGTCAGGTTCGCGACTTCGTCCGGCGTGAAGCGCGCCCGCGGCGGGTCATTGCTCACCCGGCTCACGCAATACGCGCAGTCATAAATGCAGTAATTGGTCAGCAGGATGCGGAGCAGCGCCGTGGCGCGGCCCTCTGCGCCGCGCGTAATGGAGACGCCCGGGGTCTCTGGCTCGGGCAGGGGACCGGCGCCGGCGCAGGTGGCGTCGTACTTCGCCGCATCCGCCAGTATGGTCAGCTTTTCCCGCGCGGTCACGTCGATTATCCTTTCAGATTCCCGTCCGCAGATTCCGGAACTTCCGCAGCAGTTCGTAGAGCACCACGCCGCCCGCCGTTGCCACATTCAGCGAGTGCTTGACGCCCAGCATGGGGATTCTCACGTGTGTGTCGGCCAGCGCTCCCACTTCCGGCGTCACGCCCTCGGTCTCATGCCCGAAAAGTACACAAACTGGAAAGCGCGGCTGCCAGTCGAACAGATCCACCGCGTGCACACTGGTCTCGATGGCCGCGATCTCATGGCCATCGGCGCGCAACCGCCGGATCAGTTCCACCGGCTCGCGCGTATGCTCCCAAGCAACGGTGTCTTCCGCTCCGAGGGCTGTCTTGGATATCATGTTTTGCGGCGGGTAGCCCGTGATTCCGGCCAGGAACAGCTTGGCGATGCCCGCCGCGTCCCCCGTCCGGAAGAACGCCCCCACGTTGTACAGGCTGCGAACGTTCTCCAGCAGTACGCTCACGGGCAAAGGCCGGATGTTTTCGTACGGCGCGGCGGCGGTTGTCGCGCGAAACGGTATGCGGGTATCCACTGCCATTCAAGATAACTTAAGCAACTTCAGCGAAGATAACCGAAACCCCGCCGCGGGTCCGGTGCATCGGAGGAGAACAAGGAAAACGTGATGCTGTCGATTGTTGTCCCCATTCATAACGAAGAGCACTCGATTCTGCCTTTGTACGACCGCCTCACGGCTGTCCTGCAACTGATTCATCGGCCCTATGAGATTCTGCTGATTGACGACGCTTCCACCGACCGCAGCTTCGAGTTGCTGGCCAATCTCGTCCAGACCGATTCGCACCTCAAGGTAATCCGTTTGCGCCGGAACTTCGGCCAGACCGCGGCCCTCTCGGCCGGTTTTCACGAAGCGCAGGGCGACGTCGTCATCGCCATGGATGGGGATCTGCAACATGCGCCGGAAGACATCCCGGCCCTGCTCGCGAAGATCGATGAAGGTTACGACATCGCCAGTGGCTGGCGGAAAGAGCGCGTCGATAACGCCATCACCCGGAAAATTCCGTCGCGCATCGCCAACTGGCTCATGTCCAAGGCGTCCGGCATTGACCTGCGGGATTTCGGAACCACCTTCAAAGCCTACCGGGCGGAAGTTCTGAAAGACGTTCACCTCTATGGCGAGCTGCACCGGTTCATCCCGGCTCTCGCCAGTTTCTACGGCGCCCGCGTCGTCGAGGTGCCGATTCAGAATACGCCGCGCGCCTCCGGCGAGTCCCACTACGGGCTGAGCCGCACCTTCCGCGTGCTGTTCGACATCCTCACCATCCGGTTTCTGCTGAAGTACTTCACGCGCCCCATGCACTTCTTCGGAGCGCTCGGTCTGGCGGGAACGCTGCTCGGGTCGTCCATGCTGGCCTACTGCCTGTTTGTGAAGCTCTGGCGGCAAATGGACATCTTCATCGAGCACGGGCCCATGATGATCGCCGGTTCCCTGCTGCTGCTGGCGGGCCTGATGATGTTCAGTACCGGACTGATTGGCGAGCTGGTCATGCGGACCTATTTCGAATCTCAGAACCGCCGGATCTACGCGGTGCGGGAGATTCTGACGCAGAGACGCCGCGACAAAGTCGCCGGCTGATTACTCCGTGAACGGATTACTCCGTGAACGTGGTGGCCCGCTGCCAGCGGTCTTCAAAGAGATGCTTCATAGCCTCTCCAAGACCGGCATGGTCGAAGACCAGCGACGTCCAGGTAGGCTTGCTGATCACCGGATCGAGCAGCGCGATCAGTCCGCTGAGTCCGTCAAAAAGGGCCAGTTTCAGCGGGAGCGATTCAGCCTCGCGGATCTCCACGCCTGCGCCGGCATACTCGGCCAGGCGACGCCGGTGGGGTTCGTCGAGCGACCCGGATTCGATCAGCAGTCTGCAGGAGACGCCCTTTTGTCGAGCCTCCCGTAGTAGTTTTTCATCCAGAAGATCCACCGCATAAGGCGGGCGCGAGAATTCGAGATATTCCTGCTTTACCTCGCCCAACATCCGGCGATATTCCGCGGCGGTTTGCGTGGGTTCGGAGACGATGCGAAGAAAATCCAGTGTTCCCCGGCCGCCTTTACCCTCGGAGTAGAGACCGCTCAGATCTTCCATCAGATTACTGGCGGACCGTGCCTGGTCGGTCAGTTCATGTTCCATTAACTGGCGCTTGCGGGCGAGATAGGCGGGGATGGCGAGATTTGGTCCGACCGCCGAAAACAACTTTGTCCGGTCCTGCACCATCTGCGCGAAACCCTTCTCCACCAGACTGTCCAGAACTTCATATATTTTCTGTCGTGGCACATGCGCGCGCGGCGCCAGTTCCAGAGCCTTGAAACGCGAATGGCCCAGCAGCACCAGATAGGAACGCGCCTCATAAGCGTTCAGCCCCAGTTGTTGCAGTCCGCGCCAAAAGCGCTGGTATTCGATCTCCGCAGGGTCCTTGGTCATTTTGCCTTTTCAACTCTATCCGATGCCGGTATGCCGGATGCAAGGGAAAACGCACAATTTGTAAATTGAAGGTAAATTTGGCTATTCCGTACCTTGACAACTAAAGTACTAGAACCCTAGACTTGGGTAGAAGCGGCCTTCCGTAAGAATAAGTGTTTTACTTGGAATTGTTTGGGCCGTTTAAGCTGACCGCATTGTGGCTAACATTCGCATCGTAATCGTCGACGACAATAGTCTCTTCCGGGATGGACTGTCTAACCTTTTGGACGCCCAGCCGGACTTTCAGGTACTGTCAGCCGCCGATTCCGCTGCTACCGCTGTAGAGCAAATTCGAAAAGGCCGGCCGGATATTGTCCTGCTGGGTTGGCAGGCCAGTTCCCCGAATAGTCAGAAAGTCTTTCACGCGATTCAGGAAGGCAAGCTCGCCACCCGCGTGATTATGCTGATTTCCGAAGACGCGAAAGACGATTTTGTGGAAGCCGTGAAACAGGGCTGCTGCGGCATTGTGCCGAAGCAGATCTCGACGGAACTGCTGCTGAAGAGCATCCGCAAAGTGCACGCGGGTGAGTTCTGGCTGGACCGTCTGACCACTGCGGAAGTCATCCGGCGTCTGGCGAAAAAGGGCGGCGGCAATAACGGAGCTTCGTCGCGCCTGGGTGTTCGCGACCAGAGTTCAGCGCTCAGCACGCGCGAGCGGGAAATCGTGGTTCTCGTTGCGCAGGGCTTCAAGAATAAAGAAATGGCGGAGAGGATGTTTATCAGTGAGCAGACGGTGAAAAACCACCTGCACAACATCTTCGACAAGCTGGGCGTTTCCGACCGTCTGGAACTGGCGCTTTACGCCATTCATCACAACCTGCACGAAGGCGCCTGATTTCACTCCCGCGGCGCGATCCCCAGTGCCCGCATCTTCCGGTATAAATTGCTTCGTTCCAGCCCCAGCAGTTCGGCGGTCCGCGTGACGTTTCCGTTCGCCTCTTCGAGCTTCTTCTGGATGTAGTCGCGTTCAGCGGCTTCCCGCACGTCCTGCAGACTGCCGTAGCGTTCCGGCGCGCGGTCGGCGGAGGGGCGGCGCGTGAGTTGCAAGGGAATGTGGCGCGCGTCAATTCTGCTTTGCTGGTGCAGAATCACAATGCGCTCAATCAGATTCCGCAGTTCCCGCACATTGCCGGGCCAGTGATACTCCTGCAGCAGTTCAATGGCCTGCGGCGTGAGTTCTTTGGGCTTGCGCCCGTAGGACCGCGCGAATTCGTCCATGAAATACACGGCGAGCGTAGGGATATCTTCCCTGCGTTCCCGTAGTGGCGGAACATGGAAGGGAATCACGTTCAGGCGATAGAAAAGGTCCTCGCGGAAGTTGCCTTTTTCAATCTCCTCTTCGAGATTCTTGTTGGTGGCCGCCACCACCCTCACATCCACCTGAATCGATTCGTGAGCGCCCACCGGTTCAAAACGCTGCTCTTCGAGTGACCTTAGAACCTTCGCCTGCGTGCGCAGACTCATATCGCCCACTTCGTCGAGGAACAAAGTGCCGCCGTCCGCCTTCTGAAATTTCCCGATTTTCCGCTCATGCGCGACCGTAAAGCTGCCCTTCATATGGCCGAACAGCTCACTTTCGATCATGTCTTCCGGGATGGCCGCGCAGTTCACTTCCACAAACGGGTTCGCCGAACGCGTGCTCATGGCATGCAGCGCGTGCGCCACCAGTTCCTTGCCGGTGCCGCTTTCGCCGAAGATCAGCACACGGCCATTCGTACTGGCCATCAGCCCCAGCTGCTGGCGCAGCGCCTTCATGGGGACGCTATCGCCCACAATGTTGGACGGCGTACTCGCGGACTCGCGCAGTTGTTCGTTCTGCAGCCGCAGCCGGCGGTGCTCCACGGCATTCTTGAGAACCACCAGCACGCGCTCAATCGAGAGCGGCTTTTCGAGGAAGTCGTAAGCCCCCAGCTTGGTGGCCTTCACGGCGGTCTCGATTGTGCCATGGCCGGAGATCATCACCACGATGGGGCGGTCCGCCGCGGGAATGGATTGAATCTGGTTCAGGGTTTCCAGGCCGTCGATGCCCGGCAGCCAGATATCCAGCAGCAGAACGTCATACGGTGTCGCCGCCAGGGCTTCGAGGCAGGCCTCGCCGCTCTCCGCCACATCGGGTGAATACCCTTCGTCGCGCAGCACTCCGCTGAGGGACTGGCGAATGCCGGGCTCATCGTCGACGATCAGAATGCGTGGAGACATCGTATTTTCCGGCGAAGCAACTTATGCATTCAGTGTAACGGGGGCCTGCACAGGCTTTGATTCATCCGAAACAACGGCGGGCAATTCCACCGTGAATCGCGCCCCACAGGGCTTATTGTCTTCCACCCGGATCCGGGCGTCATGCTCGGCAAGAATATGGCTGACGATAGCCAGCCCCAGACCCGTGCCCCGGTCTTTTGTCGAGAAATAGGGGAGAAAAAGCTTCTCTTTTTGTTCGGCCGTGATGCCGCAGCCGGAATCGGCCACTTCGAGTTCCACGGTCTCCGCCTCGCCCTGGCGTGTGATCACATGCAGCGTTTTGACCGGTGCATCCTGCATGGCTTCGGCGGCGTTGTCGATCAGGTTCACCACCACGCGCTTGAACTGTTCCGGGTCCACGGAGACGAGCGGCAGGCCCGGCGCGAGATCGAGTTCCAGCTCAATGCCTTCGAGCCGCCCCTCGAAAACGGAAATACCGGTGGAAACCACTTCGTTGAGGTCTGACACAACGGGACGCGCCGCCGGGAGTCTGGAAAACTGCGAGAACTCGTCTACCAGCCGCTTCACGGAAGCGGTTTCCTCGAGGATGGTGCCGGCGCACTCGTTGAGAAGATGCTCGACATCGGGCGGCAGACTGACGCGCCGGAGCTGTCGCAGAATGCGTTCCGCGGAAAGCGTGATCGGAGTGAGCGGATTCCGGATCTCATGCGCCACGCGGCGCGCGACCTCACTCCAGGCCGCCGCCTTCTGCGCGCGCAGCAGATCGCTGGTGTCTTCAATCACCACCACGAAGCCGGCATTCCGGCCCCGCTCAACGGCCGCCACGGTGACGGCGAGATGCAGGGTTTTCGACTCGGTTCTGACGTCAAGCTGCTGTGCCGCGAGACCCGTGCGGCCGGCGCGGTTCATCAGGTAGCGAATCTCGGTGGCGTCCTCTTTTGAAAACAGATCGTCCAGCTGGCTGGCGGCGCGGGCGTTCGATTCGAAGAGCATCTCGTCGAGCGCTTTATTGACGCGGCGCACGGCCCCGGCGGAATCGAGCGAGATGATGCCGGTGGGGATGCTTTCGAGAATGGCTTCGGTGAAGCGGCGGCGCGCTTCCAGTTCGGCGCGGTTGGCCTCCAGATCGGCGGTCATGCGGTTGAAACCACCCACCAGCTGCGCGAGTTCGTCCATGGCCCGCATGTTCACCCGGTAGGCCAGATTGCCGCGGCTCACCTCTTCGGCGGCGCGAACCAGAGCGGAGATGGGGCCGCTGATCTGCCGCGCGAGCAGTTGCGCGAGCCACCCGGCCACGAAAAGAATGAACATGGCGATCAGGCCCAACACCAGCAGCAGATTGGTCCGCAGCTGTTTCTGGCCTTCGCTGAGCTGTTGGAACAGGCGCGCATCGGCGCGGATGTCTTTCAGCTGTTTTTCGAAATCGAGCGGGATGGCCTCGGAGACCACCACGGAGCCGATGGCGCCGCCCCATTTCATGACCGGCGCCATCGCCGTGACGGCCTGGGAATCGAGCGGGTGTTCGGCGCGGGAGGCGAAGCGACCGAAGCTGCCGACGGGGCGCATGGAATCGACCGGCAGAATGCGGGCGGCGCTGATGCCTCGCTGACGGCAGAAGGTTTCCAGCCAGGCCGAGTCGCCCGAAGCCTGTTCAATCTGAGAGAGAGTTTCGGGTAGTGCGGCGATGAGCTGCGCCTCGGCCAGTGCCTTGCCTTTGGTCTGTTGCTCCAGCACCATCGTCATGTGCTGGAAGTCGGCCACCACGTGTTCGGTGGGCCCGGTGAACCAGCGGGCCAGGGTCCGGTTCATCACGTAGTAGTTGAAAAGCACCATGAAGAAGACGGGCATCAGGCTCAGGGCGAGCGCGCCGGCGACGAGTTTGGCGCGGATGCGGGAGCCGAACCGGTCTCCCCGCCGTTCCACCCACAGCTTGAACATGATGCGCACCAGCATGAAGCCGAGCGTCACCATGAGCAGGAAGATGAGCAGGGACAGGCCGAAGAAGAGGAAGGTCTGTTCGGGGTCGCCCGGGCGGAAAGTGCCGAAGTCGAAATTCTCCTGCCAGATGACCAGGGTCACGGAGGCGATGAGGAGGAATGCCGCTAAGCCGTTCAGCAGTCGTTTCGGCATGGGGATGGTTCCAGTATAACGGGATAAAAAAAGGCGGGTCCCACGGTGGAAGCCGTGGAACCCGCCCTTTGGGTTCCGGTTGTTGAGACCGGCGAAAGCCCGTTCCTAGAAGCGGAACTTAGCCGTCAGCTGGATGCTCCTCGGGTTGCTGGAGAGGACCGCCTCCGGCTTATTGAAGTTTGCCGCACCCGTGATGAGCAGGTTGCGAACCGCGGAGCTGGTGTAGCTGACCGGCGCCACGTCGTTCAGACTCCCGGCGATGAACTGCGCGTGGTTAAACGCGTTGAGCATCTGCGCCTGGAATTCGAACTTGAAGCGTTCGGTGATGGAGATCCGCTTGATGAGCGAGAGATCGACGTTGTCGATCGGCCGGCCGGCGAGAGTGTTCCGGCTGGCGTTGGGCAGCACGCCCTTGCCCGCCTGAATGTACTGGGCGTTCGGATTGGTGGCCACGTAAGCCACAATCTGTCCGGCGCTGTTCTTGAGGGCGGTGGAGGTGGAGCTGGTTCCCACGATGCCATTCGGATTGACGATGGAGCGGTCCGGAGCGGAGTCACCGTTCAGGTTGGAATCCACGCCGCTCTGCACGGTGTAGTATTCCGGGCTCGGGTCGGTGTAGATGGGAGCAATCAGCCCGTTGCCAACCACATTCTTCACGATGGTGTTGCTCTTTTTGAAGAAGGGCAGGTCATAGTAAAGGGCCGTCGTGAAGCGCTGACGATGATCGAGCGCCGAGGAGGCCTTTTCCGCCGAGAGGTTGCCGAAGTCCTGCACACGACGGGGCGACAGGATGGTCGAGAAAACTTCGGCCGTTGTGTCGTCAATGCCATGGCTCCAGGTGTAGGCGGAGCGGAACTGCAGGCCGTTGCTGAAGCGGCGATCCATCTGGACGCTCAGGCCGTTGTAGGACGAATTGCCCCACGGCATGAAGCCCACGATCGGGCTCTGGAAACCTGCCTTGTAGTAAGCGGGCAGGATGCCGCCGGCGTCTGTGCTGGTGGCGGTTGCCGAGTACTGACTCACTAACTGCGACTGTGTGATTTTCAGCGAGTCCAGCGTCGCCTGACCTGGGTTGCTCAGGTAGAGTGGCAGAGAGTTGCCCTGCTGCACGATTGCCTGCTGGTTCAGACGAATCTGGGCCGGGAGGTGAATGCCGCGAGTACCTACGTAACGGACTTCAATTGTGTAGTCCTTGGCAAACACATGCTGCACGCCGAGGTTCCAGCTGATGGAGTAGGGCAGTTTCTGATCGGGCACGTAACCGCCGGTGAGGGCCTTGGCATCAGCTGCGCTCAGGGTTCCGGCGCTGGCGTTCGGCTTGATGCCACCGTTGGCGAGAAAGCCCTTGGTGCAGGTAAACGGATCGGCCTGTCCACAGGTCAGATCGACCGTCTGCTGGAACTGGGGTGGCGAAGACAGAATGCCGAGGTTGTCAAACAGCACATCATAAGCCATGCCGAAACCGGCGCGGATGGACGTGTTGCCGTCGGTACCAGGCGAGTAGGCGAGGCCGATACGCGGAGCCCAAGCCGTTTTCTGGGGCTTGGGTTCGTTGAAGGAGATCAGGCCCGGCACGCTGGCGAGGCTGTTCACCTTTTGCTGCCGTTCGCCGTACGGAATCGTCGTGTATTCATAACGCACGCCGAGATCGACGGTCAGGTTGCGGGTGGCCTTCCAGGTGTCGCTCGCGAAACCATAGGTAGCGATCTGGTCACCGTAATAAACATAGGCGCCGGTGGTGCGCTGGGCGAGATCGTCCGGCAGCAGGTCGAGCAGGAAGCCGGCGATGCTGCTGTATTCGTAATCGCCGCGGCCACGCTGCGTGAAGCTCTGGGGAGAGATCTGCTTGCGACCGTCGAAGCCGAACTTGAAGGTATGGCGACCCTTGATCCAGGTCACGTTATCGTTGAACTGATAGAGGTTCTGAATGGTAAACTGCGGCGCATTGCCGTCGGGACCCAGCTGAACGCCGAGTTCGTCGAAGGTGATGTTCGGGAACGAATCGAGGCCCGCGAACTGGAAGTTACCGGCCGGCGTGGTGTTGTTGTAGCGGTTGTAGCCGAAACGGAACTCGTTGGTGATCGACGGGGTGAAGTTGTGATACTCCGAGAGGGTTGCCAGGTAGTTGCGGGTGGGCAGCGTCAGGAAGAAGGCCGGAAACTGAGCGGCGTTATCGACGCCGTCGCTCTTGTTCATAATGAAGCGGCCGCGCAGCTGGTCTTTGTCAGACAGGTTGTAGTCGACCGAGCTGACGATGTAGTGATTGTTCTGATAGTTCGGAGCGTTGATATTTACGGTTCCGATCGGAATGTGATAGGCCTTGCCGCCGATGGTGAAGTCGTCGGTGCCTTGGTCGTTCGTGGCTGCCGTGGGCAGGTACTGCTGAACGATCTTCAGGTTGGTGGAACTGATGCCCGGCAGCGCGGCGAGGGTCGAGAGACCCGCGGCGGTCGGTGCCGTCACGCCGCCAGAGGTGCCGACGCGACCAATGGGATTGTATTCGTAGTTGGCGAAGAAGAACAGCTTGTTCTTCTTAATCGGGCCACCAATTCCAAAACCGAGACGGTTCTGATCATAGCGGGGGTTCTTGGTCACGCCCTGATTCTGGAACAGCTGGTCGATGGCGTTCAGGTTCCGGTTTTGCAGGTAGTCATAGGCGACGCCGTGGAACTCGTTCGTGCCGGAACGAATCGCGGTGTTGAACTGGCCGCCAGAGGAGTGGCCATATTCCGCCTGGAACTGGTTCTGGAGCACAGTGAATTCCTGGACGGAGTCGTTGGGGACGAAAACCAGCGGACCTGTGACGGACTTGCTGTTGTTATCGACGCCTTCCACCGTGAAGTTGTTGTTGCGGGGACGCTGGCCGCCAACTGACGGGCCGGAGCCTACGCCCACGCCGCCCGATGTCGCAACACCGGCCGAGAGGAGCGAGAGATTCAGAACGCCGGAACCCGTGCTCGAGTTCGGCAGATCGGCAGTCATCTTCGTGTCGAAGGAATTGGTGATCTGGGCGGAACTCGTGTCGATCGACTGCACAGCTTCGGTGACTTCCACGGTGCTGACCGCGGCGCCGACCTGAAGCGTGAGGTTCTGATTCGTAATGCGGTTGAGTGAAATCGGGATGGCTTTCACGTTGGTGGTGCCAAATCCCTTTGCGGTGGCACTGATGTCATACGAACCGATGGGCAGGTTGGAAAAGCGATATTCGCCCGTGCCATTGGAGGGCTGCGTGTACTTCACGCCCGTGGCGATATTCGTGGCGTCAACGGTCGCATTCGGAACAGCGGCCCCGGTGGCGTCTGTAATCAAACCCGTAAGGTCGCCGCTGGTAAGCTGGGCGAGGCCTTGCCGGGGAACCAGGGTGAGTGCGAGCAGTGCAATCGCCGCCGCCACCCCCAAGTTTCGCAGAAAGCTTTTGGTCATATGTGTAGTAAAGCTGCACGTTCTACGCCAATCCACAGATTCGTTAAATATATAAAATAAAAGGCTTTGTGCTGGTTGCCCGCAGAACGAATTCCATTTTTGGAATCCGAGTGCCGCCCTGGGCACCCGAAATCTTCAGCATTCGGGAGTGCGAGGTCCGCCGTGTCAATTAACTTGTTATAAATTTCCTGAGAAGATTCGCGGAGACCGGGTGTCCCCGGTACTATCAGTTCTGGAGCGTGACCTTTCAATCAGGCTGAAAACGCGGCCGATCCGGCGGGTGAATCATTCCGGAACGCTATTCCTAACGGATTTATTCGAAAGGAGTTAGTCTGCCTATAGGCGACAGCTTCCGGCCCTGGACAAAAGCCGCGGCGCGCAGGGACGGAACACGCTGAGAAAATTGTCCTGGGCAAGGCCCAAAACCGCCATTGATTTAGTCCCTCCACTCGATATACGCAATTTCACAGGCGGATGTGATTATACTACGCTCCTAACGCTGTCGCGATCGCAAGAATTCCCTGTTCCTGAAACGGCGGCCCCACAATCTGCAGGCTGACGGGTAAGCCGCTGGTCGGCAACGGGATAGCCACCGCCGGGTAGCCCAGGACGTTGAAGCCCCGCACGAAACGCGTCGCCGCCAGCCGCACATCTTCCGGTGAACCGCCGATATCCACGTGCAACTCGCCGATTTTCGGCGCAACAATCGGCGCCGTGGGAGTGAAAAGGTAATCCACTGTCTCCCACACAGCCGCCCACTCTTTCTGATAAACGCGGCGGAGGCGTTGCGCGTTCACATAATCTGTGGCGGAAAGAAAACGCCCCTGGTCGAGCAGGGCGAGCACGTCCGCGCCGAAATCGCCGCGCCGGTGCAGGTAGGGTTCGAGCAGCGCGGAGGCTTCGGACATCAGGATGATGCGACTGATGATGTTGAGTTGCCCCGGATCCGGCACGCGCAGGTTGACGATGGTGGCGCCGGCGGCCTCCGCGCGCGAAACGGCAGCTCGAAAAAGCGAAGCCACTTCGGGTGCAACTCGTTCATTATAAAAGTTTTCCGGCACGCCAATGCGGGTGCCGGCGAGGCTCGCCGCGCCCGCTGTATAGTCGGCAACGGCCTGCCGGGAGGAGGTGTCATCGCGGTCGTCATGACCGGCCAGCGCGTTGAGGACCAGACCGGCATCGTGGGCGGACCGCGTGAGGGGGCCCATGTGGTCCAGACTGAAATCGAGGGGCAGCACCCCGAGGCGGCTCACGCGCCCGGAGGTGGGTTTGAGGCCGACGCAGCCGCAGAAGGCCGCCGGATTCCGGATGGAACCACCGGTATCGCTGCCCATGGCGAAGAAGACCATGCCCGCCGCCACGGCGACGCCGGACCCGCCGCTGGAACCGCCTGGAATCCGGTCGGGATCATGCGGGTTGCGAATGGGTCCGAAGTGGGGGTTATTGCAGGTGATTCCGTAGGCGAATTCCTGCATGCCGGTCTTGCCGGTCAGCACCGCTCCCGCGGCGGTGAGCTTTTCGTAGACGGCGGCGTCCTGATCCGGCACATGATTGAAAAAGATCTTCGAGCCGAGCGTGGTGCGGATGCCTTTGGTGGAAAAGACGTCTTTGAGCGCGTAGGGAATGCCGTGCAGGGGGCCGCGATCCAGGCCGCGGGCCAACTCTTCGTCGGCGCGCCGGGCCTGTTCGAGAGCCACGTCATCGGTGATGGTGACGAAGGCGTTCAATCGTGGCTGCTCTTCGTGGATGAGGCGCAGCGATTCGCGCGTCAGTTCGAGGGACGTCACCTCGCCGGCGCGCAGTTTCGCGGCTGCCTGTGCGATTGTCAGGGTGCGAAAGCCGGTCATTTGCCCAGGACCGCGCTTTCGGAAAGTGTGATCGCGGGCTCGGTGGTGAAGTCGAGTTTTGCGGTGAGAGGGCGGAAGTCCGCCTCCAGCGCTTTGAGGGAGGGTGCGATCCGTTCCACGGCCTCGGCCGGGATGTCGAGGCCGCGGGCGCGGGCCAGTGCAGTCCAGTCAGTCATCACGCAATACTATAGACCAGAGTGGTGGATTTTCTCTTCGTCTATGGAACGCTGCGCAGTGAATTCGATAATCAATACGCGCGCCTGCTGCGCTCAGAGGCCCGATTGGTGGGGCCCGCGACCGTAATGGGTTCGCTTTTTCGAATTCAGCACTCTGCCACTCAGCGCTACCCGGGTTTCCGGTTCCTGCCGGACGGGGAAGTGCGGGGCGAGTTGTGGCAGTTGCGGACTCCGGCAAAGACGCTCGCTGAACTGGATGCGTATGAGGGCGGGGAGTATTCGCGCGTGACCATCGAAGTCGCTGGCGGCCGGACGGCGTGGATCTATGAATACAACGCGCAGCCGGACGAATCGCGGCGGATCGCGAGTGGGGATTTCTGCGCCGCATGAGATTCTCGCGACGGCTGCCCTCCCTGCAGCAGGCCACGGAGACCAATGCGCTCACCCAAATCCTGCGGCAAAAGCGCCGTGAGGGGACGCCGGTTCTGGACCTGACGGAATCGAACCCCACGCGCGCGGGAATCCGGTATCCCGCCGGTTTTGAGGCGGCGCTGGCGGATGAACGCGCGGTGCGTTACGAGCCTGAGGCATTCGGGCTGCCAGCGGCGCGCGACCTGATCGCGCAGACCTATCAGACGCCGGTGGACAACGTAATCCTGACGGCCAGCACCAGCGAGGCGTATTCATGGCTCTTCAAGCTGCTGTGCGATCCGGGCGACGAGGTGCTGGTGCCCCGCCCCTCCTATCCTTTATTCGAGTATCTTGCCGCACTCGAATCGGTTGCGGTGCGCCACTACGGGTTGTTTTACGACCAGGGCTGGTTCATCGACTTCCACACGATCGAGCGGGCCATTTCGGCCCGGACGCGCGCCATCGTGCTGGTGAATCCGAACAACCCGACCGGACACTTTATCCGCGAACATGAACTGCGGCAACTGACGGAACTGTGCGCGCGGCACAATATCGCGATCCTCTCGGACGAGGTTTTCAGCGACTATCTGCTCGACCCCGCGCCCGATTCGGTGCGGACGCTGCGGGGGTTGGCGGACTTCGTGCTGAACGGGCTCTCGAAGCTGGTGGGGCTGCCGCAAATGAAACTCGCCTGGATTCTGACGAAAGAGCCGGTGCCGGAGCTGGAGATCATCGCGGACACGTACCTTTCCGTGGGGACGCCGGTGCAGTTGGCGCTGCCCGCTCTGCTGGCGCTGCGGGAACCGGTGCAGAAGCAGATTGTGGAGCGCGCGCGGGGCAATCTAAGGCTGCTCAAGCGGACGCTGGTGGTGGAGGCGGGCTGGTACGCCACCATCCCGGTGATGGACGAGGAAGAGACGGCCGAAAACCTGCTGCGGGACCACAATGTCCTGGTACAGCCCGGTTTTTTCTATGATTTCGAGCGGTCCGGCTACCTTGTGGTGAGTCTGCTGACTCCGCCGGAGATCTTCCGCGCGGGCATTTTACTTCTGGGCGGGGCTGCCCCAGAAGCCGAAGACGACCGCCGCGAGAATACATAAGAAAGACACCACATAGTTCCAGCGCAGGGATTCGCCCAGATAGAAGTAAGCGAAACCGACGAAGACGACCATGGTGATGGATTCCTGGATGATCTTGAGCTGGAATCCCGTGAACCGTCCGTAACCGAAGCGATTGGCGGGCACCTGGAAGCAGTACTCGCCGAGCGCAATCAGCCAGCTGAAAAGAATGGCTTCCCAGAGCGGCGCGTCCCGGTGCTTCAGGTGGCCGTACCAGGCGAAGGTCATGAAAGTGTTGGAGATCAGCAGCAGGAGGATGGTCAGCATGATTCAGACTCGGTGGACGGCCTCGAAACCTTCTTCGATGGAGGGCGGGATGAGCTTCGCCGCCATCTGATCGAGGACGAAGGCGGGTACCACCCGGTTCCGCGCGGCGTTTCTGGCCTTGCAGACGGCGACTGGCGTATCGAACCACAGCGCTTCAATGGCACAGCCGTTTTCGCGCGCGAGCCGGATGTACGGGCGGCGGTCGCGGCGGGTGAGGTTGGTGGCGTCAATGTAGGTGACGGGGCGACGGAGTTCGATGCGCTGCTGCAGCAGGTAGCGAAGAGCGGCGAAGACGCGACCGTGGATGGTCTGGTCCGTCTCGTCGTCGGCGAGTTGCAGGCGGAGCGCATCGCTTGAGAGGGGATGCGCTCCAATCTTTGAGAAGTACGTCGATTTCCCCGAACCGGGCAGCCCGACGGCCACCACGATCCGGGGACGCGCATCAGACAACGTAGTGACCGGCATTCAGCAGACGGTCGGCAATGCGCTGTCGCAGGGCGATGGAGTTGACCGGCTCGAACTTCGTGAACCGGCGGAGCACCACCATGTTGGTCCGGAGGGCGTCGCCTTCGGAACAGGCGGCCAGCACGGGGCGGGCAAAGCCTTCGATGCGGGTCATGGCGTCCCGCAGGAAGACGGCGCACATGTCGGCGGCGTTGCCCTCGGTTTTGCCGGTCTTCTGAACGCGGAGGAGGGTGGATTCCATGGCGAAGGATTCCATCAGGACGTCGGCGATGCCGGCCACCACTTCCTGTTGTTTGTCCATTTCAGCGCCAAACTTCTCGAAGGCGCCGGCGAGCAGCAATAGCGCGACCTTTTTGGAATTGCGCACGAGGCGCTGCTCCTCGGTCTGGTCGTCCGCGGCGAGCGAGGGGCCCGCGAGAACCTCTTCCATCAGGGCTTTGGCGGCTTTGACCAGAGGCAGACGGCCCTGCTGGGCGCGCTTCAGCAGCATGCCGGTGGTGAGCAGGCGGTTGATTTCGTTGGTGCCTTCGAAGATGCGGTTGATGCGCGAATCCCGATAGGCGCGTTCCACCGCGTAATCCTGGTGGTAGCCGTAGCCGCCGTGAATCTGGACGCCTTCGTCGACGACGTAATCCAGAACTTCCGAGGCGTAAACCTTGATGATGGAACACTCGGCGGCGAACTCTTCCACCGCTTTCATCATGCGTTTGGCCGCTTCCGGTTCCGCCCAGGAGAAGCCCTCGAGGTGCCCGGTGATGAGGCCTTCCACGCGGTAAGACATGCTTTCCACCGCGTAGGTGCGAATCGCCATTTCCGCGAGTTTGTGGCGGATCATGCCGAATCGGGCGATCTCCACGCCGAAGGCTTTGCGCTGCTTCGCATAGGCGAGAGAGACGCGGAGCACGTTCTTCGAACCTCCCACGGCGAACGGACCCAGTTTGAGACGGCCCAGGTTGAGGATGTTGAAGGCGATGATGTGGCCGCGGCCGGGTTCGCCCAGCAGATTCTCCACCGGGACGTGGACGTTATCCAGAAAGACAGCCGTGGTGGAACTGCCCTTGATGCCCATCTTCTGCTCTTCGTTGCCGCTGGAGACGCCGGGGAAGGCGCGCTCGACGAGGAAGCAGGAAAACTGTTCGCCGTTGATTTTAGCGAAGACGGTGAACAGGTCGGCCTTGCCGCCGTTGGTGATCCACATCTTCTGGCCGTTGAGGACGTAGTACTGGCCGTCGGGCGAGAGGTCGGCGCGGGTTTTGGCGGCGAGGGAGTCGGAACCGGCGTGCGGCTCGGTGAGGCAATAGGCGGCGACGAGTTCGGCACTCGACAGCCGGGGCAGGTACTTCTGCTTCTGCTGTTCGGTGCCGAAAAGGAGCAGCGGCATGGTGCCAATGCCGGCATGCGCGCCGTGCCAGCCGGCGAAAGATCCATCGCGAGCCAGTTCCTCGGCAACCACCATGGAGGAGGGGAGATCAAGTTCCATGCCGCCGTAGGCTTCCGGCGTGAGGATGGATTCGAAGCCGAGCGAGGCCGCCTTCTTTAAAAGAAGGACGCCGAGGTCGTGGTCGCCGTGGACAATGGCGTCGACGTGGGGCGCGACTTCCTTTTCAAAGAATTCGCGGGCCGCGCGGCCAATAGCGCGGTGCTCATCGGTCAGGTCCTCGGGGGTGAAGACCTCAGGGGCCGGATGTTCTTCAACAAGGAAGGAGCCGCCCGCACGCTTTTGAATAGCCATTTTCAGATCCTCTCAAAAATTCCGGCCGCGCCCTGGCCGCCGCCGACACACATGGTGACCATGCCGTAGCGGAGATCCCGCCGTTCCATTTCGCGCAGAATACCGGCGGTCAGCTTCGCCCCGGTGCAACCCAGGGGGTGGCCGAGGGCGATGGCGCCGCCGTTGACGTTGACGAGGTCGGGATTGATGCCGGCGACCCTGATGACGGAAAGCGCCTGGACGGCGAAGGCTTCGTTGAGTTCGAAGAGGCCGATGTGCGCGAGCTTGAGTCCGGCGAGCGCGAGGGCTTTCGGAATGGCGACCACCGGGCCGATGCCCATGATCTCGGGTGGGACTCCTCCGGTGGCGAAGCTGACGAAGCGGGCTTTCGGGGTGAGACCGAGGGCTTTGGCTTTGGTATCCGACATGACGAGCGCCATGGCCGCGCCATCACTGGTCTGGGAGGAATTTCCGGCGGTCACAGTGCCCTGGGTGTGGAAGACGGGCTTCAGTTTCGCCAGCGCTTCGAGGGACGTATCGGCGCGGGGGCCTTCATCCTTATCAAAAATCGTTTCGGTGACTTTGGGTTTGGCGGAGCCGTTCAGGACAGCGGTGGTGACTTTGACGGGAACGATCTCGTCGGCGAATTTGCCTTCCGCCTGAGCGCGGAGAGCGTTCTGGTGGCTGCGGAAAGCGAAGGCATCCGACTCTTCGCGGGTGACACCGTACTTGCGCTGCACCGCCTCCGCGGTGAGGCCCATGTTCATGTAGATTTCCGGCTGGTGTTCGACGAGCCAGGGGTTCGGCGCCGGTTTGTGGCCGGCCATGGGGATCATGCTCATGGATTCCGCGCCGCCGGCGAGCAGAATGCCTGCGCTGCCGGAGCGGATCTGATCGGCCGCGAGGGCGATGGCCTGGAGTCCGGAACTGCAGAAGCGATTGATGGTGATGCCGGTCGTGGTGACGGGGAGGCCGGCGCGCAGAGCGGCGATCCGGGCCATGTTCGTGCCGGATTCGCCTTCGGGCATGGCGCAGCCGAGGATTACGTCCTCAATATCGTCTTTGGCAACCTGCGGGTACTTTTCGAGAAGGGCACGGATGACGGTGGCCGCCAGGTCGTCCGGGCGGGTGGTTCGCAGCGTGCCGCGGCCGGATTTTCCGACGGCGGTACGAAGGCAATCGACGATGACTGCTTCAGGCATGAAGGGACTCCAGAATTACTGTCTCATAATGGAACGCCGGACAGTGGATGCGGCCTATTTCTTCGCGGGAGCCGCTTTCGGGGCTGCGGTTTTCGGTTTGTCCGGCGCGCCCGCGCGGAGGGTTTTTTCGAGCGCGTCACGCAGGCTCTTGTCCTGAATGTCCTTCGCGAGGGCGGGGTTGTCGCCGGCAAACTGCACCTGGATGTTGCCGTTGCGGTCCACAAAGGCGAGTTGGGGGAAGAACATGGGGTCGTTTTCCGGGCGGCCGAGGAACTTCTGGATGTAAGCCTGATCGTTATAGCCCACGGGGAACTGCGGCTGGAACTTCTTTGTGAACTCGGGGATGTTGAGGGAGGACATGGGCTCGACGGCGGTGGCGAGGACCTGGACGCCTTTATCGGCGTAGTCCTTCTGGATCTTGTTAAGCAGTCCGATGGTGAACTGGCAGTGCGGACAGGTGGTGAGGATGAAGGCGAGGACGCAGGTACGACCGCCCTGATCGCTTAGCCAAATGAACTTGTCTGTTCCAATTTGAATCCCAATATCGGACGCCTTCCGGGGCACGGTGGGTTCCTGAGCGGTCAGGGAGAGGGCGGCGAGGGCCAGAAGCGCGAGGGCTCGTTTCATCAGTCACAATTTTCGCATAAATTTCTTTCGTTGTGTTTTCTTCGGCTTACGGGGAATTTCCCGGTGGGCGAGGAGCGTTTTTCCCGGACCTGGGCGGTAGTTTTGGGTCGCGGGTGGCTCAATGGCGAGCGACCTGCAAGAAAGGGAAAACAACATGGGCGGGGATCCGATCATTATCGTCAACTTCATTCTGTTCCTTCTGGGTTTCTAAGCCCTGTAAACCTATGCGCCCCACAGAGCGCATCCGCCACCATTTCAAGCCGGCTGCCGCCGGCCGTCGCCGAGCGCGACATAAACTCTGGTAGACTCGGGAATAGTACACGCCATAGTGGCGTGGCTATTCCTGGTCGGACCAGAGCTTGGTGTGCCGTTTCGCCCTGTGACCGTCAGCGCAATCATTGGTTCGACTCTGATCGCGCTGCTGCTGACCGGATCCGTAAGGATCGCAGCAACCTCCCCCAATCCGAACCCCCCTCTGCCTGCACAACTGCAGCAACTAAAGAAGCGCGCGCTTGAATTTTTCAATGCGGGCCGCTACAGCGATGCGCACGATGTTTTCGTCGACCTGGCGCAGCGCGAAGAAAAGCTTGGCTTTGCGGGTGAGGCGGCCAGAAACTGGAACAGTGGCGGCGGATGCCTGCTTTACATGACGCGCTTCCGGGAAGCGCTGGAGAACTTCTCGCGGGCACGGCAGATTGCCGAAGCCGCCCACGAGACAAAGGTCCTGGCCTGGACGCTCAATAATCTGGCCAGTCTCTATCTGCAGACAGGTCGACCGGAACTGGCCATGCAGGCCGCCCGCGAAGGTCTCGCGATCCCCATCGGCAAAGCCGACATCGAAGGCAATTCCAAACTCCTTTATCAGATGGCCAACGCACTGGCCGAACTCGGACGCATGGACGAAGCGGCGGAGTACTACCGGCAAAGCCTTGCGGAGATGACGGACCGGGGCGATCTTGCCGGCACGGCGCGGGTATGGGGGATGTTTGGTACCGATCTGATACGGGCGGGCCGGATGCGGGAAGCCGAGTCCGCACTGAACGAGGCGCTGCGGCTGATCCGAACCCATCACCTGACCGCTTCCGGCACCACGCTGCTGGGGCTGGCGAATCTGAGGAGCCGGCAAGGCGACCACGAATCGGCAGGGCTGCTATATGCGTCCGCGCTCGCGGCCCCGGCGGGTACAACACCCGAGTGGAAGATTTACGCCGATCGGGGATGGTTCCGCTTGCATGAGGGCGACCTGCGCGGCGCGTTTGGGGACTTCCGGAAATCCCGCGAGACAATCCTGCGACTCCGGGCGGATATGGTGCCGGCGGACGAAGACCGAGTTGCCTTTGAGAAGCGGCTGAGCCAGGTGAGCCAGGCGTATGAGGGCTTTGTGGATTCGGGCAATCGCCTGGCGCGTGAGACGGGGGATAACAGCCTGCTGCTGGAGACCTTCGACGCCGCCGAACAGGATCGCCTGTGGAGTCTGCGGGCTTTGGTGCCGAGTTCGGGAGACTGGCGCAGCAGATTACCGAACCGATACTGGGAACTGCTGACGCGTTATCAGGCGCTTGACCGGGCAGCGGTCGCGGGAGGCGACGCGGCGCAGAAGGCGGAGGCGTTGCGCCAGGAGCTGGGCGAGATGGAGACGCGCGCCGCCGGGGACAATTCGGGCGACCGGGGCGAGGCGCCACTGCGGCACGTCAGAAAGCTATTGCCGGAAGACACAGTGCTGCTCAGTTTCCACGTTTCGTCGCAAAGTTCGTGGGTGTGGGCCATTGATCGGGAGTCAGTTGCGGTATTCCCCCTGCCCTCGGCGTCGCTTTTGAAACCGGAGGTGACCGCGTTCGCGGCTGCGCTCCGGGAGGGGAATTCAACCGTGGACAGCGGGTTGAAACTCTACTCGGACCTGTTTGGCGGTATCCCCGCGAAGTTTCTGCGCCG
>CAIUOG010000092.1 GCA_903900705.1 uncultured Acidobacteriia bacterium | reverse complement strand
GTCGACCGGAAAGCTCACCCAGGACATGCTGGATGACCTATTCCTGCACGCCCGGGAGATTATTCAATCCGGATCAGATCCCTCTGCACCTCGCCGGTAGTGGTGGCGCTGCCCGCGCCGATAAACATGTTCACTTCAGACCGGACACCGAACTCCGGGAGGTAGATGCCGGGCTCGATGGAGAACAGTGCCCCGGGCAGAAGTCGCCGCTCGTCATGCGTTTCCAGATTGTCCATGTTGGCGCCGGTGCCATGGACTTCTTCGCCGATGGAGTGACCGGTGCGGTGAACGAAATAATCAGCAAAACCTTTTGCCCGGATGTAGCCGCGGCAGGCGTCATCCACTTCGAAACCGCGCAGTTCCCTGCCCGCTCCGATGGTGGAGGAGACGGCCTCAATCGCCGCGTCGCGCGCGCCCCGGACCACCTCAAAAACATTCCGCACCCGGTCGGTGGGAGTGCCACAGAAACCCATCCAGGTGATGTCGTAATAGACCGCGCCGGGCTGATCGAGTTTCGCCCACATGTCGAGAAGGACGACGTCGCCGGGATGAATCGGGCTGTTGGTTTCGGGGCGCGGTTCGTAGTGCGGGTCACCGGCGTGGGCGTTGACGCCGACGATGGGGCTGTTGTCGGTCACCATGCCGGCTTTGGCGAATTCATCGAGGATGTAATCACGCACCGTGATTTCATCGACGCCCGAGCGCAGCTTTTCCGCGATCAGACGGAATGCGCCTTCGCGCACTCTGTCGACGCGTCTGCCGGCTTCGAGGTGGGTAGCGAACTGAAGATCCGAAAGATTCGATTCGAAGATCTGGATGAGTTCGGCGGAACTGACCACGTCGACGCCCTGAGCGCGAACGAGTTCCACGGTGCCGGCGTCCACCATCGAAACGTAGGGGACCGCGCACAGCGGCGAATACTGCATGGCCACGCGCTTCATGCCTTTGACGAGGCGGGCGATGTGGGCGTGCTGTTCCTGCCAGCTGGAATACTGCAGTTTTTCGCCGGGAAGTTCATTGAGAACGCCGGATTCGATGCGGTGGACGGCCCCGATGGGTTCACCCTCGGCGGGGATCATGTAATACCAGCGGCGCGTGACGTGTTTGCGGGAGTCCATCCCGAGAACGCGATAGGCCAGAAGGTCGCGCTGGTGGTGATCGAAAAACAGCCAGCCGTCAAGATTCTCCCGGCGAAGAGCTTCCTGTATGCGTGCGAGGTCCATGCGATTCGAGAATAGCGCGTTCGAGTTGGCCGGAATCAATGCCCTCGATTTCGATGAGCTTCGTGGAGGCGCCGGCGCCGGTCACGATCCGGATGTTATTTGCAGGAACGGCGGCGAGTTTGGATAAAAAGCGGACGATGGCTTCGTTGGCCTTGCCGTCGACGGGCGGAGCGGCGACCTGCAGCTTCCAGGCGTCCCCGAAGCGTCCGGCGAATGCCGTCTTATTGGCGCCGGCACGGACCTTAAGGGCGATTCGCGTCTTCATGGGCGGCGGATTTGTTCCAGTGAATCTCGGCGCGCAGGTCAGTAACGCCCGCGGCGATGCGGGGTGAGAGAACGTCGAAGGTGATGACGTCATCGAGCCAGTCGTGACTGGAGCCATCGAGGTATTGGGTGGCGACGGTAACGGTGTACTGGTGGGGAGTGAGCCAGCAAGGGAAAGTGAAATCGATGGAAAGTTCCTCGCCGGGGTCGAATTTTCCGAGCTCGATCTGTTCGATCTTCGTGTTCGTGCCGTAGATATCCATGCCGATGCGGTTGCGGATCAGGATACCCACCATGGGCTCGGCGCGGTGGTGGTTGAAGGCGGCGCGGACGCGGATGGTGACGCGTTCGCCGCTTGAAACCACGCCGACTTCGCGTCCGGTCCCGTCGAGTAGCTGGACGTTCAGGATTTCGCTGGCGCCGTCGCCATGACGGTTGCTGGAGAGCAGGTTGGAGCGTTTGTCTTTCTGGTCAAAGGCTTTCTGCCGTTCGAGAACCAGGCCGATGTATTTGTCGATGACGTGTTTCGGTTCGCCTTCCGCCATAATGCGACCGTCGAGCAGGAAGATGGCGCGGTGCGAGAGCTGTTTCACCAGGCCGAGATCGTGGGAGACGAAGAGCACGGTGGTTTGTTTCTCGCGGAGTTCTTCGAACTTGCGGATGCAGCGGTTGGCGAAGACGGCATCGCCGACGGCGAGGGCTTCATCGACGATGAGGATATCGGGATTCACGTGGATTGCGGTGGAAAATGCCAGCCGGACGTACATGCCGGACGAGTATTCTTTGACGGGACGGTGGATGAAGTCGCCGATTTCCGCGAAGGCTTCGATGGCAGGCAGGTTGCGCTCCATTTCGGCGCGGGGGATGCCCATGATTTCGCCGTTAATGAAGACGTTTTCGCGCCCGGTGAATTCCGGATTGAAGCCTGCGCCGAGTTCGAGGAGCGCCGCAATGCGTCCGCGGGCAACGACGCGTCCGGTGGTGGGCTGAAGGATGCCGCTGATGATCTGCAGCAGCGTGCTCTTTCCGCAGCCATTGGGGCCGACGAGGCTGACGATTTCGCCGCGATCGACGCTGAACGAAATATCCCGCAGCGCCCAGAAGTCCTTGTAGAGGGGGGCGCTGCGGAAGGGGTTGAGTTCGCGAATCCGGTCAAACGGAGTCTTGTAGAGTCGATAGCGTTTGGAGACGTTCTGAACCAGCAGCAAGCTTTCAGTGTATCGGCCCGGTGCAACGGCCTTCAGAGCCGTATGACGAGGGTGAGGTCGCTGCCGGGGTTGGTGGTGCCGACACCGGTGACGTCGAGGGTGAGCGTGTCGCCGAACCGGAGGGGGGGCAGGCCGAAGCCGGCGACACTTCCGGAGACGGTCGCGCCAGGGTCAAATTGCACCGTCGCATAGGCGGCCCCGTTGTGGTTTAGTTCGAGTGTCACGCCCGCACCGGACGCGGGAGTCCGCAGGGTGGCGAAGATATCGCGCACAACGCGGTCCGCATCCACGGCAACGGCGGGCGCCGCTCCTGTCTGGACCGCAAGGAAGCCGGTGATCTGAAACGCGTACTGCCCGCCGGAAAGCGTGCGCAGCCCGAGTTCGTTGGTATTGGTCAGCGGGCGGTAGGCTGAAGGGCCGTCTCCCAGGGCGTTTGTCATGTACATTTCCGCGCTTGCAACCCGGACGCAGGGCAGTTCCAGGCTGGACTTCCAGTCACCGCTGACGCCGGAGCCAAAGAAGTTCCGGATGAACGGAAAGGTGGTGGTTTTGTCCCGCAGGATATACACGAGCGTACCGGAAGGATAGGTATCCGCCGCAGTGCCATGCAGAGCCCGCTGGACCGCCGTGCCGGTGGTATCTGTGGCGCCGGCAAGCAGGACTTCCGCGCCGATTTGCAGGAAGGTACCCGTCGCGACGATCCCGCTCAATTGAAGCAGGGTGTCGGTGAGCGCCACACCAGTGGTCACCGTGATGGGATCTGTACCGTTGATCTCGTCAAAATAGTGAATCCGAAATGTTCCGGCAGAGATGCTTCTCGTGTTCGTCAGGGCAGAGAAACCCAGACTGCCGAAGTCCAGGACTCCGCCGTGAGAGGCAGAGACGCCGACTCCAAAAGTGGGGGCGGGAGGAACATCGGAATCGGACAGGAGTGCTCCGGACTGGCCGATAGTCCAGCGAGTCAGCGGCGAAAGGCCATAGGGGGCCTCCTCGTCAGATACATTCGCGGCCCTGGCCGAGAGTTGCAGGCCGGAACCGATGCGCTCGGGAACGGTGACCGGCAGGGGACTTGTCGCACCCTTGGCCGCAAACCTCCAGGCGCTTTCGGACACGACAAAAGTGCTGGTTGCGTCGGGAACGATGAACCAGGGGGTATCCACCGTCAGCGACGAAGTGTCGTTTGAAACGACGGTTCTTTCCTGCCCTGCCCCTGTGCCGCGGGTGATGCGAACCGTGGCGCCCTTGTAGTGATCGGCAGTCATGCGCAGGATGGAATTGCCGACAACCGTTGGGGTGTGGGTTGTGGCGGAAGTCTCCGGCAGCCATTCCCATCGCCAGTAGAGATTGACATGGTCGAACTGAGGGTCCGGTGGAAGCTGGTCGAGGGCGGGCAAACCGGTATCCGTGAAGGTCACGGCAGGGCTCTGATTCGTCGCGATGCGAGACAATTTGCCGATGTTGAGGCCGCGATAAACATTGAAGCCGCTGGCTCCCACCGGAAGGCCGATCCCCGTCAGTACAGCCGAGTTTGTGGCGCTGCCGGCTGGCACCGCAGCCTCCACCACGAACGAGAGCGGGCTCTCTCCGCCATTACTGTCGAGCGAACTGATCGCGTAACAGTAAGTAAGTCCGCCCGCGAGGGTCCCGCCTGTGCCGCTTACGGCGGGCGTGAGGCTGATCAGCGGCGCCACAAGGGTTCCCTGCGTCCCGGAAGGGAGAGCAAATGAGACATCCAGCTCGACGTTCGCGGACCCATCATTGCCGGACACCTCCTTTTCGATGATTGCCAGTTGTGGAATTCCGTAGCCGTCGGCGACGATTCCACCGACCGGAGAGGGCAAACCCGGCCCCTGCCCCGACTGCCATCCGCGCCCTCCGACGATCCCCGTGACGGTATCCGAGTACCATGCGTCATCGTGCGCCTGCGCCGTGATCAGGGCAGTGCGGAAACCCATGCCGGGAGCGAGCCGGAGGATCCGGAACGGCGCCCGGACGAGGTTCTCTTTTGCGTAGCTCACCGTGATCAGGTCACCGGGGGCAAGCCCAAGTGCCTTGATGCTGGTTTCAAACTGAATGAACCGGTTCCCATTGAGTGCCCGGTTCAGCCCCAGAATCAGGGAACGCGCAGCCTGATTGAAGGTCGAGATACCGGCAGCGTCCCAACTGGCCGCAACTTCCTGGCCGCAAAGGTCCGCGTCGTCGCCGTCTGTCAGGGACAGGCTATCCTGCTGGTACTGGTTGAAGCTGTCCTGAAATTCCACCGAAAGGCGATTCGGCGTGTCCTGAGAGTTTCTTGTCGAAAGCTGGACGCTGGCACTGCCATCCGGATTCCGCGCGATGGATGACGCATCGAATTCATAGGCGGGCCATCCACCGTTGAAGGTGCCGGACGCGTTGCTGCCCGCCGCCTTCGCCGGCTGTTGACGAGCGAATGTATCTTCGACGCGCACCTCCAGCCGGCCCGTCGTATTCAGCACAAGATACAGACGGGAAGCATTGCGTATGGCGCGAACCACTTCACCGGAACTCCGCCGGCTTTTCAGTGCCATGTTGCATTGAAAACGGGGCAATTGCACCTGCCCGCCAACCGGG
Source organism: uncultured Acidobacteriia bacterium (assembly GCA_903900705.1). Lineage (GTDB taxonomy): Bacteria > Acidobacteriota > Terriglobia > Bryobacterales > Bryobacteraceae > BOG-234. Next base: position 13,808 of record CAIUOG010000092.1, on the reverse strand, counting down.
TCCTCCGCGGCGATCAAGTCATCCGCGTATGCGGCAGCCGCCGCGAAACTGGTGGTGTTCAGCTCATCGAGCCCATAACCACTTCGGCGGAGTATGTCGAGCAAAACCCATGCGGGGTTATCGGAAAACTGCGTTCCCAGCGAATTCCCGGAGGCATCGAACTGCTCCAGTTTCAGACCCTGCATCAGCACCTGCACGTCGGGCACACTGGTACCGTCGTTGATTCGGTTGGGGACCACCACTGAAAGGTAGGCCATACTGCCGTAAGGATCTCCCAAAAGATTTCCGTGTCCATCCGAAAAATTGGGGTCCTGTGCCCCGGCCCGGGCGCCATAGCTGATGATGTTGTACCAGCCGGTGGACGTCATGTTCATGCCCTGAATCCCCTGCGGAATTTCAATGCTGTTGACCAGGACCTTCTGTATTCCCTGAATCTCGCCCATGCCGAGCAGAACTTCCATGCGCGTGAGATTGCCGTCGTTGCGGGAAAACACGACGTCGGGCGCGTGCCATTGCGTGCCGTATACCAGCGGAACGAAATCGTTATAGCGGGCCTGATTGTCCTGCACTGCGGACAGAGAGTAGTTTTTCTGGCCCGCGCCGCGCACGAGGATGGTCGGGGGCACATACTCAATGCCACCGAAACGGCCTGTGGTTCTTCCGCTGCTGTCCCGTATGAACATGCCGCGCTGTTCGCAGTCGGTTCGCGTCCGGGCGCAATCGGCGTAAGCAATCGTTCCATTCAGATTGCCAACGCCGTTCGTCTGATCGGCGGAGTAACCGCAACGGTAGAAAGGGGAGAATTTCCCCTTGATCGCGCCGCCGTCAACCGCCTCCAGTCGCTGCTCGCTGCTTACTGGAAAGCGCCAGGGGCACAGACGCTGAATCCGGACCTCCGGCACGACGCTCCGCTGGGTGGCCATACGGTTCATCGCGCTGAGCCGGAAGCTGTTTTCCGTAATCAGATCGGGCGGATTCATCAGGCCGCTGAAAACCACGAGAGGGTCGGACACCGGTGCACCGGCTGTCAGGTCCGCAAAGATCGCCCGAACTACTAATCGCGCACCCTTAAACCCGGATTGCATTTCGATTTCCGAGAGGTTGGAGTCAGCGTTGGCGAGTTCAAACGTCAGTCGCGGCGCCCCGCCCACCTGTGTGTCGGACGCAAGTTGCGCTTCGAAGAGGTTGTGACGCAGAACGCGCCCCTCGTAGTGGACACCTGCGGAAAGAATCGAACTGCTGCTCCAGTGACGCGCTGTGCCATCGGCAAGCGTGCAGTCAAACAGGAGGAGAGGAGTGTCGGAGTTGAGTTTTTCTTTGGCAATCAGTGCACTTGGCATATGTCCCTTGTCAGATCCGCGAAACCAGCTGGATTTCGCAGGCGGACAGCCCGACACCCGTGCTGGTCATGGTGATCTCGTCACTTCCGAAATAGGTTTCCGGATAAATACGGCTCGCGCCGGTGGTTTGTTTGTATTGCGAAGGATAGGGTTGCGCCTCCAGCTGCAGCCCCCATAAAGTCAGGGACTGGCCCGGATCGATGGCGATGGAGACCGTGGTTGTGTCAGAGCCGGAATTACCGGTGCCGCTCAGAAACGCGCGTTTCCATTCCGGCCCTACCGGAACCCCGGTTTCCAGCCCATCGCGTTGCAGTGTGGCGGTGATGTTGGAATCGGAACGCATCCAGACGCTGAGGCAGGCGACGTAAGAACCGAACAGATTGACTGTCTGGCTCAGGGCTTGCACACCGGCGGCGCCGTTCGAAATAAGCCACGCCCGCTGAGTGCCTGCCGGATCGGACGCGCCGCCGGACTTCGTCAGTTGTCCGCTTTGCCAGTCGGGATGCGACAAATCTTCGCTCCAGGCCAGCAGATTCGCGATCGGGTCCGCGAACGCAAATGGCAGATACCCGCCTTTGGATTGAACGAAAAGGGAATTCAGGCTGGCGGCCTCCGTGTCGCTGAGGTCTTTGTAAGAAAGTTTCCATTCGATTACGCCGCCGGCTGCATCCGGTGTCGCAATGCGGTCTCCGCCCTCCAGTTCATTCGAAACGGCGCGCCACCGGCGGCGACGGTGCAGTGGCAGTTGCACCAAAGATCCCGATCCAATTTGCGGGAACCAATTCATAGAGTCTCCTCAATTTCCAGGGTTGCGTTTCCAGTCACTTCACCGCTCACGGCGGCTTCAAAACTTTCATTGGCCAGAATGCAGTTTGGGACACTCGTCCCGGTCAGCGGGTCGACAAACGTGAAGGAACTGTTCTCCTGCTGTTCCACAAAGTCGATTACAGTCTCGAGTTCCTGGTGATCCAGAGCCTCAAGGCGGATTTTCCAACGCCGCAGACCACGGCCGGTGAGCGGGAATCGCTGCGTGGAACCATCCAGAAACCGGACGCTGTCAGTTCTGAATCGGACAGAGTGCTCCAGGGGATACTGTGCAACCGCGCCGGTCCTCAGGACAGGAAAGGTAGCCATTTCAGAGATCCGTAACCACGCCGTTGATCGGGTGGTTGTTGAGCATCGCCTCGCGCACGGCGTTCGCGATGTCGTTGCTGCGGTCCATGAATGACTGGCTGTCCATTGCATTCACCTGCACGGTGATTTGGGGGGAGTAATTCTGCGTGTTGTTCTGCGCTGGCGCGGTCGCGGCGGGACTCGCCTGCGGACTGGTGGAGTTCGAATGGAGTATTCCGCCAATGGAGATTGGCGCGGGTGGCGTGTAAACGGGAAGCGCCGGTGGCGCGGAACTCCCCCCGCCGAAGAGAGACGCGATCCCTGAAATGATCGGGGAAAGAAACCCGAGAGAGCCACCGAAAAGACCGGAAGCAATATGGCCCACCGTTCCGGCGGCGGAATGATTGCCCTGAGCGGACGTGTTCCCGTGAAGCGCCTGCGTGTTGGCCGCAATCAGGTCTGCCTGTTGCTGATAGGTGGACCGCAATTGCGCGATCTCCTGGCCCGCCTGCGACAGCGACGAGGTAAGATCGCCGCCGTTGCCGGATATGCCCGTCGCAATCGTGCCGGGATTCGGGATGCCCCTCCGCCTCGACGGCGCCAGATTCTGAATAATTTCATCAATTGTGCGTTGTGCCATCTCGCTCTTCCAACTCCATTTCGTTGCGCAATATCAGGAAGGCCTCGACCTTCCTCGCCGCCGTTTCAAGCGAATCGGGTATACCAAGGCGACGCCGGACAAAGAACTCCTCCAGCAGGGCCAGACTTTCGCCCGTAATTTCCGATTTTGGACACAGGTCCGTATGTACCTTCTTCCGTCCCCAGACAATCCGCTTGTGTGCCCGCTCTTCAGGCGCTATGAAGCCACAGCGGCGGCTTCTTTCCAGACCGTTTCTTCGGCATGTCTCGCAGTCCCACCCGGTCCGGCCCGCAAACTGTTCGTTTGCCAACTGGAAATGAAACGCGAGGATTAGTTTTTTCTTTCTTGCTCGCTGAGCCCGCATTCCACTCGAATTGCTTCCAGAGCTTCCAGAACCAACTCTTCGGGACCATGCTCCACAAAGTGCATTGGAGTTGCCTGTGCCCCATCCAGTTCCAGTCCATGGACCGCTTCGAGCCCCCACTCCAGATAGAGTCGGTCAATCTCGGTACCAAGCAGACTGGCCTCCATCCGGTTCCTGGAGTCACACCCGGCCTCGAAAAACTCAGCTCGCACGGCGAGACCACGAACCCTTCGCATGAGTTCCAGCCGCCGGCCGAAACTCATGCGTCGGATAACGTATTCAACACCCGGCTGAGAACTCGAGCGGACAACAGTTTTGCTCTCCCAGTCCATGATGTTTAACCGAATGCCACGACGATTTCGTCGTCGGCCGTTCCTTGCGCCCGCGTGTCGCGGAAGCGCCATTTCAGGCGCTTATCGGAATCATCGAATTCCGGAACATCCGGAACCAGACTCTTCAGCGAGATCGCCATCAGCTGCCCCGGGTTCTGACCCATCTGGAACATCACCCCGACGGGATCCTGTTGCCGCGAAGCCTGGTACAAAGCCGTCGTTGCGGCATCATCCTGACTAAACAACTCGACCGACATCAGAATCTCCCGCGCTCCCGGATTGATACCCTGAGGCAGAACGGAGCCGAATTCCTTGTTGCGCATGTCAAGGTTGTTGCGCAACTCAATGGTTGCCTGTGAAACCGTGAACAACTGACTCGGGATCACGCCAAGCCAGACCTGGCCCAGGTTGCCGGGGACAGGTGAATAGGTCGAGGCCGCTGTCGACGGTTCCACCGGAAACTGGCTGGCGGAACCCTGTCCTGCAACAAACGATGCGCTGTCAATGAGATCCTGCGCCATCCCTTTGAATTCCATCTCGTGGAAATCGCCGTTCAGCTTGAACGTCAGGCGGTCAACGGCTGCGCCTGACAGCACCCTCTGCACTGCGGTTGTGGGATCCCAGTAGTCGAAAATGCTCACGCTCGGGAGCTCCGCGGATACGGAATAGGTAGCGGTGGGACCCAGGGCCACGCCCACCACGGGTACGACGGAGAAGGGCGCGTTCAGCACAACGGTTGAAGGGTCCGCCACCGCCGCCACAAAGCGGAGCTCCCCGTTCGACCCAATCGCCTGCCCTGGCACTAAGCCATGCGGCGCGGAGAACCGGATCGACAGATCGGTAGTCCCCACCGCCGGCGTCCCACCCGCCCACCTCATGCCCGATCCACCGAGCGCAGCTTCCATGAGGGGGCCATGGGGAGGAAGTTGCGATGGATCCGCCCAATCCCGCATGTAGGACGTCATCTGAAAACTCGTCTGCCGCCTCATTCCGGACGGCATTCCCTGCCAGGTCCGGCTTCCGGTCTTGTCTTTCCGCTCGCTCTTCTCTCGCTGGTTCTTCGCCGTCATGGTGACCGCGGGTATTCTGTTGGTGGCTGTGATCGCGGGGATTTGCCCGTAAGACGACTCCCTCCCGCAATACCAGCGGTTCGCGTTTGATGATATGTATGCCATTTCTTCCTCTCGCCGTCCTAACGGCTGATCTCGACCTCAAACACTACCCGCGCGCGCTGCAGAAAGTTCCTGCCGCCACGCGCAATCGGCTCATACGCCACTTCGTATCCACCCCCGTAAAACAACCCGCTGCCCCAGTCGCCGCGCGAATCGTCCAGCAGGGCACACACGGCATCCACATAGACGTCAGTCCCTGAATCCAGCAGCTCCAGCCGATCCGCGGAATTGCGGACCTCTACCGTCATGCGGGCCCTTCCGGAGAAGCGCCGGAATTTCTCCTTCAGAACATTGCTGAGTTTGTCGCAATAGACCAGCAATGCCGGATAATGCGCATGTCCGCTCTTGTCGGCGATCTCGACGCTGACGTGGATCGGGGAAGCCGACCGAATTCCTGGCGCTGTAATTGATGGATCCGCACTCCGGATGGCGCCGATCCTCGCATTGACGCCATCATGGGATGCTGTGAGTTTCGACAGGACTGCGCCCGTCACCATACCGCTGATTCCAGCCATGAAGTCCTCCTTGTTTAACCCCGGAGCAGTGTCCGGACCAGCGGTCGAACAAAGTCCGGCTTTTGACCGTTACCCGACAACGGACCCGTTGTGATGAATCCCGGCACATAAGTGAAACTCAGGCCGGCGGAAAGCGGAACGCTGGACTGGCGAACCAGGGAATCAAGAGTTTCGCCGGCGTACACATGGAAGCCGACCGCGGCGGTCGGCAAAGTGGCAACCTTTACAGTCATGAGATGTCCATCGGGGACGCTGATCGCTGAAGCGGCCGAAGCCGCGCCCTCCTGGCCACGCTCGTTCACCCACGTGACGCTCGCGTAGAACGTTCCGCCTTTTTGAGGACCGGGCACGCTGGATAACGCGGGTGGCAACGCGCGAGGCACGGGAGAATTGACCAGCCCCATTCCGCTGGCGACAAACCGTTCATAAGCGCGACGGCTCAACTGGGAGTATTCCTCCCATTTCGCCTGGTAACGGTCCACCAGCTGACTGAAATAAGCATCCCGATAAACAAATGACAAAGCCAGCATTGCTTCCCAGGCTTTCAGCGGTGGCGTCGTCACGACTTGTCCAATTCGCAGCGCGGGCGCCCAGACCATGTCAATCGCCGGGCGGGGCCGGTCCAGCCAAAGCTGCAAATCTGTCCCGATTTCCTCATGTGCGAGCCGGATTTTCGTGGATACGTTGATGCCACAGGTCGCTGAAACGTCCAGCAGACCCGAGTCCTGATCGGTCAGATCATCGATCGTGCAAGCCGGTCCATCCAGAAAAAGCGCCATACCTAACTCCGCTCTCTCGGCTTCCGCAACTCGTTGGACGGAATCACCATCACCTGCAGGCGGCGCGCGGCCTCTTCTTCTTTGTGGCGGACCAGTGCTTCCCGATTCGCCTCATGGAACGCGGCCGATTCTTCATCAGTGGCCACGCGAACCTTACCTTCAGCAATCAGTTTCGCCGCCGTATGCCGTGAGACCTCGGTCTTCACGTCGCTCTTTCCGCCTTCCGGAGTGGCAACGCTCACCACCACCAGATACTCGCCAGTCAGTTGCGCTTCGGCTTCCCGGACTTTTCGGTAATACTGTTTGACGTCCATAGCTCTCTCCTTTTGGGCTTCATTGCAACGCGGGCGGCCGGAGTCCGGTAAGACTCCGGCCTGCCCGCAAGGGGCTTAGCTGTTGACCTGAACCGCGAAGTTGTTTCGCAGCACAGCGCAACCGTAGAGCACGTCAACCGTGAACTGCTGAGACAGCGTGTTCGGCTGGTAGCTCATCGTGACGCGCATACCGAAATTGCCCAGTTCGGCATATTCGGCAATGGCGCCGGTGCCCGGCAGGGGCTGGGGCAGGCGACGAATCACCAGACCGATCGCGTCCTTGCAGAACGCGAGGTTGTGCGTGGCCACCGGGGAACTTCCCGTCTTGGGAACATACTGCGAACGGAAGACGAAGAAGTCCTTGATCTTGCCGATGGTGCCATCGACAACGGCGCGCAGACCGGCGTCGCCCGCCGTCTGATATTCGCTGAACCGCGGGATCTGGCGGAGCTGGGAATAGGTATTGCTGTCCACCACAAGGAACTTCTTCTCGCTCGACGGAACCTTCGCCTGGAACAGCGAGGTCTCCGCCTGGTCGAGAATCGCTTCCGTCAGCGGAGTGCCCGCGGTGCCCAGGGGCGAGTTCGCCGAGAAGCCCGCATACAGGTTGAGCAGATCGCTTTCGATCTTTTCCGCGATGGCCACAACCGCCGGCTGCATATAGACGCGCAGCAGGTCCGGCACGGCCAGAACCTTGGTGACATCCGGGATCTGGAACGTGGCTTCCGCGTGCGTATTGAGCACGATCTGCGCATTTCCGAGGCTTGGATTCTGGGGCTGCACCGAGCCGCCTTCCGCGATGTTATTCGCGATGAGCTGCGGAGCGATCGGCACGTTGACCGTGTCACCCGCCTGCGCGAGCGTCGGCTCGTAATCGCGATTCACAAGGTTCCCCATAACGAGGTTCCCGACGAGAGCGGGCAGCGCATCGGCGGCCACGAGCTTCACAATCGCGTTTGCTACATTTGCTGAGGTAATAGCTGGCATTGTCTTCCTTTTCTGACTTGTGACTGAACGTAAAAAAGGGACCGTTGCCGGTCCCGCTCCTCGCCCAATCGGATTGTTGGTTAACTTCCCTGCCCCCGGATCAGTCGTTTCGCCGGATTCGAGGGACCGCGCTACAGCACCGCGAGACTTACCGAAGGGTCTGCGTGGCGACCCGCAGGATTTCCTGACGCACCCGCTCCAGTTCTTCCTTGCTCATTGACGGGCTGATCTTGTCGAGGTCCACGGCGCCGTAGCCGGAAGCCGGTGCTGTCTTCTGCGTCCCGGTCATTCCGGTACCACCAGCGATTCGCGCCGGTAGAAACTCCGGATTTTCCTGCACAAAGCTCGCAAGATATTCCGAAACCGGCAACTCGCCGTTTTCCCCTTTTGCCACCAGGCGGCCGTCGTCCGTTCGGACCACGCCATCCTGTACGGCTTTAAAAGCCAAATCGACTTTTGTCACACCGAGCTTCTGCAGTTCGCCCCGAATGGTCGCGTTGCGCTGCGCCTCGTCCGCCAGCGCCCGGCTGCGCTTATTCTCTTCAACAAGCTCATTCATCCTTTTTTCGAGTTGCTCGCGCCGGCGGCGCTCCTCCTGCAACTCGTTCTTGTATGCCGGCTCCCGGCGTGCGGTGTCTTTCCGCATGTATTCGTCGATCGCCTGTTGCACGATCGTCTGCACGTTTAAAGGCTCATCCATATTTGCTCCCTACTCCTTCGTGTTGGCTTCGATCTCTTCCGCAATACGATTTTTGATGTCCTGCCTCGTATCGCACAGGTACTTCAGCGCAACTCTCTTGAAAATCTGTTTCTTCAGCGTGGGCGAGTCGATGCCGAGGCTCAGCAGGTTCTGCGCGTCCGTCGCCTCGGAACTGAAGTCCGCAATATCGAATTCGTCCAGGCCGGAAACGTCGATTCTGATCTCGTCCTGACGCGCAAGCGCTACCGCGTGCAGAACGTTGCGGAGGGAGTCCTTCATCACATCACCATAAGCCCGCAGGATCTCCTGGGTAACACTGAAATCCCACTGTTTGCTCAACCCGGACTGCTGCGTGCCGGAACCGTTTCCCGCCTGCTGCATCAGGTACGAAACCCGGTAGATCTCATCCTTCAGCCGATCCAGATTACGAGCGGCAATTTCGTATACCTTGCCTTCCGGCTCCATCCATCCCAGCCGGTCCTGCGGACCAAGCTGGTAATAGTAGCTCTCACCGACAATCTGGTTCCATTCCTTCTCCGAATAGATCACCGGCATCGCGAAGAGGCCCATCGTGAGCGCCCATCCCAGTGCGTTCGACTTATTGAAGTGTTCCAGTTGCAGCAGGGCTGCCTTATTGGTGAGCCACAGCCCTTCACTGATCTTCACTTCAAAGACCGGGACGCGATGAATGCCGGCAAAGCCATGACGGCCCTGGTCGACCAGTACAATCTGTTGATCGCTCGCCGACTCCCGGTATTCGTAGATCTCGAAGTGCTCCCGATCATAGTAAATCCAGCGGGTTTCCTTCTTCCATCCAAAAGATCGAACGCTGTCCTGCTTCAGGCACGATGTACGGATCACCACCCACTCGTACTCTCCACGCGCGTCGACGCTCCAGTTGATCACCTCGTCGGCCGTGTACGACATCAGATACGCCCGGCTGCGGCCCGTCTCGTCCTCCTGGGCGCGGGTCGTGATCGGCGCCTCAGTCCGTGGGAAATCGATCACGATGTAAGACTTTCCACACACCAGCGCTTCCGTAATCTGCTCCTTGTAGAACTGTGCAAGGGTTGTCCCTCGCATATCGCAGTTCTGAACAAAGTCCACAAAGAAATCCCGCGCCGGATCACTGTTCGTCGTGAATTCCAGGACCGGTTCTTTGCGAACCAGAGTTGCCGTATACCAGTCAACGATGGACCCCAGATAGTTCTCGTAAAACACTCTGGTAAGCCGTTCGGAATAGACATCCATCGACTCCTTGTGGCGCCGCACCAGATATTCGCCGGCGTTCTTTCTGAACTCTTCGCCGCCTGCGTACAGATGACGATACTTACGCCACATCGCGGCTTTTGCGGTATAGTCCGGATGTTCCTGCTCGATATGTGAATTCATCTCTCACCCTTTAATTCGGTTTTGTTAGATCAGCCGCATACCGCGTTCACCGATCGTGTTTGGCATGCTCTCCTGGCAAACCAGATAGCCCAGCGCGTCCGAAAGATGGGTTCGTCGTCGATCCTTATCCTTATCGATCTGGACGGAGTCCTCTTTGTACGCAACCTGTTCAAAATCCGCGATCAGTTCCTTACACCGCGGGTCAACCACCAGCCCGACATCACCGTGCGCGTTTCGCAGCTTTGCATTCATCGCGGCCACGCGGGCCCGCACCGGCGGATTCGCGTTCGGCACTCTGTAGGTAACTCGGGCGTTCCTTGACTGAAAGAACTTTCTGATCACCTGATAATCGGAGAATCCCGTCGTCTGCATAGCCGCGCCGGCCGCGTCCCCGAAGATCACTAAACCCGCTCGCGGAATCCCGAATCGACGTTCGAACTCTTCACAAGCCTCTTCCGTAGAAGCCCGATGCAGCACAATCTCATCCAGAACGCGAATCTCGCCTTCTTTGATCTGAACCACCAGCGAGGACATCGGATCCACATTGAAATCTACGGCCCAGCACAGTTGTCTCCCCGGGTCCGCGCTGGTGCGTATCACATTCACGTCCCGAGTAAAAGCGGTATATACAAGGCCGCCCTTCTGGTTCAGGTAGTCCCCAAGAACTTCCTGTCGAAAGAAGTTGTCGTCATAGCTGCCTTTGAGCCGTTCATAGAAATCCGGCACCTGAGCAAGCAGGAATCGGTTTTCGTACGGTCGTGCCAGCACCGCATCATAGCCGGGCACCGGTACCTGAATGAACTTCCGGTACACCCAGTCGAAACCCTTTGGCGTCCAGACCGCGAACCCGCATCGCAGTGTCGCCTTCGGATCCCGCAGACGCCCTTCCAGCCGCAACCAGGCCGCCTCCTGCGTGTACGTGAGTTCATCGACGCCGAACCACGCCAGATTCGTTCCTCGCAATCGTTCGAATTCGTCCAGGGATCGGAGCAGTATCCTCGATCCTGTCTCTTTCAAAATCATCGTGAACTCAGACTTGTTGAGCTCGTACGGAATCTCGTTCTCCAGCAACAACTCAGTCAGGGACGAGAGCGTTGCATCACGCAGCATCGGATACGTTGGAGCTCCGATGAGCCCAGTTCGACCCGGATTGCAGTAGCTCATCCGGATTGCTTCATGGCACAGCGCCTGACTTTTCCCCGAACCGATCGGCCCCGAGAACCCCTTGAATCTGGCGTCCGACTGGTGGAACCTCTGCTGGCTGGGCAGCGGCGTGTACTTTATGATTCGGTCGCAGATTCGCATGAATCGCCCCATCCCACCCGGATTTCTCCAGGGTTTGGGTTCCCGCCTTCGCTATGACCCTCCAACAGGCGGAGGAACTCCAGCGCCTTCAAAATTTCGCCCCGGCCCAACCGGGCTTCGAAGTCCGTACTGGCGCGCGTTAAATCCGCGGCCGCCACCATGCCAACGCTTTCGGAACTCAGTTCTTGGTTCTGTTCGTGTTCGTCGTGCACATTTCCTTCCCGATCGAAAAGTAGCATCGGGAGCAAAGCATTCGCGCCGACCACACGTCGCAAATGATTGATTCCATGAAGAAAATTCCGGGAAAGTTTCTGTGACTACACCGCTGACCCTTAAATATCAGGGCAGCCGGTTACTTTCCCGTTATCGGACCCGCCGTACAATACACTCAACAGTTCGTTTAACCAGGAGAACCCTCACCAGATGTCCGCACGACGATTCACTGTCCCGTTCGCCCTCTTCCTCGCCTCAACTCTGGCAGGCCAAAGCCTGCCCACCGGAGTGCGGAAGCTCTCTTCGGCCGGCGGCATTACCGAATACTTGTTTCCAAACGGCCTTCGCGTCCTCCTCTACCCCAATCCCGCGAATCCCAAAGTCACAGTCAACGTGACTTATCTCGTTGGCTCCCGCCACGAGGGCTACGGCGAGACAGGTATGGCGCATCTTCTGGAGCATCTCGACTTCATCGAGACCACCAGTGGTCGCCAGATCAAGAACGAAATCGTGAGCAAGGGTGCGGCGTGGAACGGCACCACTTCGTTCGATCGCACCAACTACTACGAGACAGTCCCGGCGTCCGATGACAATTTGAAATGGGCGCTCGGTCTCGAAGCCGACCGAATGGTGAATATCAAATTCACTAAACAGATTCTGGACACGGAGATGACCGTGGTTCGAAATGAGTTCGAACGGGGAGAAAACAGTCCCCAGAGCATCCTGCGGGAACGCGTCGAAGCGACCGCGTATCTCTGGCACAACTACGGTAAATCGACCATCGGATCGAAGGACGACCTCGAAAAGGTTCCGGTCGAACGCCTCGCCGCATTCTATCGAAAGTTTTATCAGCCGGATAACGCCGTGCTCGTTCTGACCGGGCGTCTGGACGAGACAAAAACACTTCAGTTCGTTGCCGACAGCATCGGCAGAATTCCCCGCCCCACCCGCCAGTTGGACCAAACCTACACCGTCGAGCCCCCCCAGGATGGAGAGCGTTTCGTCGAACTGCGACGGGTGGGTGAAGGGAAGGACGTTGTAATCGCCTACCATGGACCCGCGGCCGGACACCCGGATTCAGCGGCCCTGCAGGTTCTCGCCGGCATCATGAGCGGCGGGGGTGGTGGGCGCGGGGGGCGTGGCGGCGGCTCTGGCGAAGGCCGTTTGGCCAAGGCTCTGGTGGATACAAAGAAGGCGGATTCGGCCAGCATGAGTTTCCGCGCACTTCATGACCCAGGCCTCATTATGCTGAACGCCAGCCTGAACAAGGATCAGTCCCTCGACGATGCGCGGAAGGCGCTCATCGAAACTCTCGAAGGCGTCATCGCAAATCCGCCCACGAAGGAAGAAACCGAACGCGTCACAACCGGTCTGCTCCGAAACCTCGAAAACAGTCTCTCCGATCCGCAGGCAATCGCCACGGGTGCCCTGAACGAAGCCATTGCGCAGGGTGACTGGCGGCTGATGTTCCTCCAGCATGATCGCCTGAAAGACGTCAGCCCCCTGGATGTCGTCCGCGTTGCAAAGACCTACCTCAAGGCCTCCAACAGAACCGTCGGCTATTACATGCCCGATGCCGCGCCGGACCGAACCGTGGTTCCGCCCACGCCCGATCTCACCTCGCTCCTGAAGAATTACAAAAGCACCGTGGTCATCAGCCACGCGGAAGTCTTCGATCCAACGCCCGCCAACATCGAAGGCAGAGTGATGCGCAGCAAGCTCACCAATGGCATGAAGGTGGTGCTGCTGCCGAAGAAGACTGAGGCCGAAATGGTGGAAGCCACCATCGAACTTCGCTTCGGTGACGCCTCCAGCCTCGTCGGGAAAAATGCCGCGGCACAGATTGCCGGGTCTCTTCTCAGCAGCGGTACAAAAACAAAGACAAGGGAACAACTTGCCGACGCCATGCGTGGGCTGAACGCGCGCGTACAGGTCAGTGGCGGCGGAGGGGGTGGTTTTGGCGGCGGTCGCGGCGGTGGTCGCGGCGGCGGGGGCGGCGGAGTCAATACCGCTTCGGCCACGATCGTGGCTCCTGCCTCGAACTTCATCGCCGCCTTGAAGCTGGCTGCGGAAATGCTGAAAGAGCCCGCCTTCGCCCAAACGGAATTCGACCGGACTCTGCAGCCTCGAATCAAGGCTCTCGACTCCCCGCAGACAGAACCGACCCAACTCGCAACGGAGACGCTGAACCGGCGCCTCAGCCCATGGAAGAAAGGCGAAGTCCTATACAGCCAGACCCGCGAAGAGCAGTTGGCCGAATTGCGTAAGGTGACTCTCGAAGACGTGAAGACGTTCCACGCGCAGTTCTATGGTGCAAACTATGGAGTCTTTGCCGTGGTCGGCCCTGTGGATCAGGCGGCGGTCAAAGCGGCGGCTGACGAACTGTTCGGCCGCTGGAATACTTCCATGGCTTACAAGCCGATTATTCCCTCCTACCAACCAGTCACGAGCACCAATCAGAAGATTGAAACTCCGGATAAGGCGAACGCCCAGTTCGAAGCCGGACTCCGGGTCAAACTCTCACAGAATGATCCCGATTATCCGGCAATGGTCCTCGCGGGCTACATGTTCGGAGGCCCCATCACTTCACACATTTCCGACCGTATTCGCAACCGCGAAGGACTCAGCTACGGCGCCAATGC
>CAIUOG010000091.1 GCA_903900705.1 uncultured Acidobacteriia bacterium | reverse complement strand
GTGGGTCAAGTACACGGCTCGGGGCTTTCGCAACAAAACCAACTTCAAAACCGCCATCTACTTCCACTGCGGCGGCCTCGACCTTATGCCCGCTACCCACTAAAATGCCGGATGAGCCTGTAGTTTAGAGATGGGTGAACGAAACCTGCATCTATGTGAAAATCTATCCAAATGACTCCGCCCGCTATACTCTACAAATTCGTTGGTCCCTCCCGCCTGGATGTATTGCGCGACAAGCGAATACGTTTTACCCCGGCGTGTGCGCTTAATGACCCGTTTGAGTTTCGGTGCGGGGCCCCAGTCCCCGAGGGAGAGGGCATTGGGCATTTCGAACAGAAGATTCACGAAAAAGTCGAACGCGAAAACCTGCGTGACTCCCAGAGCTTCGGAGTGCTCTCTCTGGCGGAGGAATGGGATTCGATTCCTATGTGGTCGCACTATGCGGACAGCCACAAAGGCTTCGTGATCGCATTCAATACAAAATCCGAGTGGCTTGAAAGCGCCTGGCGCGACGACAAACTGAAGGACGTCAACTACGTCAAGGAACGAATTTGTACCACGCGGCGGTCAAAGACCGATCCAGGTTTACGGTCAGGGGACGTCTTGAGGACGAAGAGCATCCAGTGGGAGTACGAACACGAATGGCGTTGGATCGAATGCAGTCCGTCCCACAAAGACGCCGATGACCAAAAAGTGCAGTTCCTTCGTCCATTCCCGGCGGAAAGCATCAGCGAAATCATTCTCGGCTATAGAAGCAGCATCATCGAATTAGTCGACCCGATCCGGAAGATTATTAAGGAAACTCCAGACTACGCTCACGTGAGACTTCGGCAGGTCGCGCTACACGCCAACGAATACAAACTCGAAGCGAAGGACTTGTAGCGTGCGATGTTCCCGGCTCTACAGCGAACCACTCTTCGCCCTACTCCTCAAACAGTTATAAACTAGCGGAATCGGCTCCCTATGCTCAAAGCGATCCCGTTTCTGTTGCTGTGTCAGTTAACGTTGTCTGCCGCCGTGGATTTTGACCGCGAGATCCGGCCCATTCTTTCGGACAACTGCTTTTCCTGCCACGGGCCGGATGCCTCGAAGCGGATGGCGAATCTGCGGTTCGACACGGCGGATGGCGGGGCGTTCTCGCGCAGTGTGATTGTGCCCGGGAAGTCGGCGGAGAGCCACCTGTTTGCCCGCGTCAGCGCATCGGGCGCCGCGAAAATGCCGCCGGCCTCGACCGGCCGCACGCTCACCCCGCGGCAGATTCTGGCTTTGAAGCAATGGATTGACGAAGGCGCGAAGTGGCAGACGCACTGGGCTTTCACTGCGCCGCAGCGGGCAGCGGTTCCGGCTGCGAAAGAAGCGTCCTGGGTGAGGAACCCGATCGATAATTTCGTGCTGGCGCGGCTGGATCAGGAAGGTCTCCATCATTCCGCCGAGGCGGACAAGGCCACGCTGCTGCGGCGGGTCACCTATGATCTGACCGGTCTGCCGCCCACGCCGGCGGAACTGACCTCGTTTCTGGCGGACAAAGCGCCGGACGCTTATGAAAAGCGGGTCGACAGCCTGCTGCAGTCGCCGCGCTACGGGGAACGGATGGCGATCCAGTGGCTGGATCTGGCGCGCTATGCGGACACGCATGGCTATCACATCGACAGCCATCGCGAAATGTGGCACTGGCGCGACTGGGTGATCAGCGCCTTCAACCGGAACATGCCGTATGACCAGTTCACGGTGGAGCAACTGGCCGGAGACCTGCTGCCCAATGCGACCACGGAACAGAAACTCGCGAGCGGCTTCAACCGCAACCACATGATCAATTTCGAGGGTGGCGCGATTCCGGAAGAGTATCAGGTGGAGTACGTGGTAGACCGTCTGGAGGCCACTTCCACCACGTGGCTGGGGCTGACCATGGGCTGCGCGCGCTGCCACGATCATAAGTACGATCCCATTCCGCAGAAGGACTTCTACAGGTTCTTCGCATTCTTCAATAACGTGAATGAGAAGGGCCTCGATGGCCGCAACGGCAATGCGGAGCCGTTTCTGCAACTGCCCTCCCCGGAGCAGAAAGCCGAACAGGAACGGCTGAAGTCCGCCATCGCCGCGCATGAGAAAGCGCTGCCCGAAGAGGGGGTTTCGAAGCAGCAACTGGCATGGGAGAAGGGTGAACTGGCCGGTTTCCCGGTGATGGGCCGGGAGGGTCTGCAGGCCCACTACGAATTCGACGGCAACCTGACCGATTCCTCCGGCCACTATCAGTATGGCCGCGTGATCAAGGGCGACCTGACCTATTCGAACGGCGCCGTGGACCGAGGGGTCGATTTCGACGGGCAGACGCAGGCGGTCTTCAGCCATGTGCCGGCGCTGGAGGCTGGCAAGCCGTTTGCCGCCGCTTTCTGGCTGAAGGTGAACGGCAAGCTGCGGGATACGGTGCTCACGCAGGGAGCCTTCCGCATCTGGCTGGATGATTTCGAGCTTTCCGGTGTGCAGCAGCGGGTTCCGCGCCTCTATGTCGCCCTGAATGATGCGGTGATCGCGCGCACGGCGGACCGGCTGCCGTGGCCCGACAACATGAACCATATCGCCATCAATTCCGATGGTACGGGCGTGAGCGTTTTCGTGAACGGCAAACCGGTGAAAACGGAGCCGGTGAAGGCCGGGGTGGGCAGCTCCGCGGCGGACACCCAACTCGCCATCACGGAGTTCAAGGGCAAGCTGGACGACCTGCGAATCTACGGGCGCGTGCTCAACACCCAGGAGATTTCGTATCTGAGCGGCCAGGAGACGCTGCGGGCCATCCTGAACATCCTGCCCGACAAGCGGTCGAAGGAACAGAAGGCCTGGATTCGGGACTATTACCTGACACAGGCCGCGCCTCCGCAGGACCGGAAGGCCTGGGCGGAGCTCAAGGCGCTGCGGGAGGAAGAGAAAAAACTCACGGCGCAGATTCCCACCACCATGATCATGTCGGAACTGACGGAGAAGCCGCGCGAGTCGTTTATCCTCGCCAGGGGCGATTACCGGAATCAGACCGAAAAGGTAACGCCCGGTGTCCCCGGTGTGCTGCCGCCTCTGCCGAAGGATGCTCCGGCGAACCGGCTGAGTCTGGCGAGGTGGCTTGTGGACCCGGCGAATCCATTGACGGCGCGCGTGGCGGTGAACCGCTTCTGGCAGGCGTATTTCGGGACGGGGATCGTGAAGACTCTGGAAAACTTCGGTTCCCAGGGTGACCCGCCCAGCAACCAGCAACTGCTCGACTGGCTGGCGACGGAGTTCATCCGCACGAACTGGGACGTGAAGGGGATGCAGAAGCTGATCGTGACGTCGGCCGCTTACCGGCAGTCGTCCCGCGTGACGCCGGAACTGCTGGAGAAAGACCCCGAAAACCGGCTGATTGCGCGCGGGCCGCGCTTCCGTCTGCCGGCGGAAATGGTGCGCGATGGCGAGCTGTACCTTTCCGGTCTGCTGAAGGAGAGCGTGGGCGGGGCAAGCGTGAATCCGTACCAGCCGAACGGCGTCTGGGAAGAGATTGCGTACGGCGACGGGTTTACGTCGCAGACCTACCAGCAGGGTCATGGCGACGACCTGCATCGGCGCAGCCTCTATACCTTCTGGAAGCGCACGGCGCCGCCGCCGGAGATGACGACGTTTGACGCGCCGGACCGCGAGAAATGCGCAGCGCGGCGGACCATTACCAACACACCCCTGCAGGCTCTTGCGCTGCTGAATGACACCACTTATGTGGAGGCTGCGCGGGCACTGGCCGAACGCATGCTGACGGACGGCGGCAAGACCCCGGCGAGCCGGCTGGACTACGGCTTCCGCCTCGCGACGGCGCGCGCTCCGCAACCACGCGAACTGACCGTGTTGCGGGATACTCTGAACGCCGAACTGCTGGACTACAAACGGCATGAGGACAAGGCGCAGGCGCTGCTGCGGAACGGCGAAGCGCCGGTGAACGCGAAGCTGGACAAGTCCGAATTGGCCGCCTGGACCACGGTGGCCGGCATGATCCTGAATCTGGATGAAACCATCACAAAGCAATAATTGATTACAAAGCAATGATTGAGCTCACTCGCAGACATTTCTTTCAGAAGGGCGCCGCAGGCATCGGCATCCCGGCTTTGGCATCATTGCTGCAGGCGGATACGGGAGGGCTGCCGGGGTTACCGCACTTCCCGCCGAAGGCGAAGCGGGTAATTTATCTGCACCAGTCCGGCGCGCCCTCGCAGCTGGATCTGTTTGATTACAAACCGACGCTGAACAAGACGCACGGCACGGAACTGCCGGCCACGGTTCGGATGGGGCAGCGGATCACCGGCATGACGTCCGGCCAGAGTTCTTTCCCGGTGACGAAGTCGATTTTCAAGTTTCAGCAGTATGGGAAATCCGGCGCGTGGCTGAGCGAACTGCTGCCGCACACCTGCAAAATTGTTGACGACATCGCGATCATCCGGACCACGAACACGGAGGCGATCAATCACGACCCCGCCATCACGTTCATCCAGACCGGCAGCCAGCAGCCGGGCCGCCCCAGCTTTGGCTCCTGGGTGAGCTACGGGCTGGGCAGCGAAAATCAGAATCTGCCGTCATTCGTGGTGCTGATCGCGCAATCGAGCGCCATCAATACGGATCAGCCGCTGTTCAGCCGCCTGTGGGGCAATGGGTTTCTGCCGTCGAAGTACCAGGGCGTGAACTTCCGGGCTTCCGGTGACCCGGTGCTGTATCTTTCGAACCCGGCCGGCATTGACGCGGCCACGCGGCGGCGCATGCTGGACGGCATCGGGAAGCTGAACCAGATGAATGCCGAGACGTATGGCGACCCGGAAATTGAGGCCCGCATCGCGCAGTACGAAATGGCGTACCGGATGCAGACTTCCGTGCCGGACCTGATGGATCTGTCGAAGGAAACGCAGAAGACGTTCGACATGTACGGCCCGGACGCGCGCAAGCCAGGCTCATACGCATCGCACTGCCTGCTGGCGCGGCGGCTGGCGGAGCGCGGCGTGCGGTTCATCCAGATTTATAAGCGCGGCTGGGATCAGCATAACGATCTGCCCCGCGATCTCGCGCTGCAGTGCCAGAGCGTGGACCAGCCTTCCGCCGCGCTGATCATGGACCTGAAACAGCGGGGGCTGCTGGACGACACGCTGGTGATCTGGGGCGGTGAGTTCGGCCGCACGGTCTACTGCCAGGGCAAGCTGATGGACGGCAATTACGGGCGCGATCACCATCCGCGCTGCTTTACCACCTGGATGGCGGGCGGCGGCATCAAGGCCGGCATCACCTATGGCGAGACCGATGACTTCTCGTACAACGTGGTGGCGGACCCGGTACACGTGCATGACGTGCAGGCGACCGTCTTGCGCTGCCTGGGAATCGACCACAAACGGCTGACGTTCAAGTTCCAGGGGCGGCACTTCCGCCTGACGGATGTGGCCGGGCAGGTTGTCGATAAGTTGATGGTTTAGGCCGCCTCAGCAGACCAGATCTTCGCGCTCGATGGTGAACCCTTCCAGGTTCCCCAGCACGGTGAGCGCGAGATCTTCCTGTTTGAAGAAGTCCTGCGCGACCCGCTGCACGTCTTCAGCGGTGACCTTTTCAATGGCTTCCACCAGCTCATCGAGCGTCACGAAGCGCCCGAAGTACATCTGCTGGCGGGCGAGGTTCGACATCCGGCTGGAGGTCGATTCCAGGCTCAGCATGAGCGAGCCTTTCATGTGGTCTTTGGCGCGGCGAAGTTCTTCGGCGGGAACAAGTTCCTGCTTGAGTTCGGTGAATTCCTTCAGGACGCAGTCGACAACCTTGCGCGCGGATTCAAGCGAGGTTCCGGCGTAAACGGCGAGGCAGCCGGTGTCGGTGTACGGATTGAGTTCGGAGAACACGGCGTAGGCCAGGCCCTGGCGTTCGCGGATGTTCTGGAAGAGCCGCGAGCTCATGCCGCCGCCCAGCACGGTATTCAGCACGTAACAGATGAAGCGGTCCTGGTGCGGAATCGGATAGGATGGAACGCCCAGGCAGACGTGCACCTGTTCGAGATCCTTCTTATTCTTGAGCGCGATGCGGGCGTGAGTGCGGGGTTTGGGCTGCGCGGGGATGGGGCCGCCGGGCTTCACTGTCTGGAACCGCTCCGCCACCAAAGCGACCAGACGTTCGTGCGACAGGTTCCCCGCCGCCGTGACGAGCAGATTTTCCGGCGTATAGACCTCGCGATAGTAGCTGTCGATGGATTCGCGGGTAAAGCTCTTCACGGTCTTCGGCGTACCCAGAATCGGACGGCCCAGGGGCTGGTCTTTCCAGAAATTAGAGGTGAAAGTCTCGTGAACCAGGTAGTCGGGATTATCGGCATCCATCTTGATTTCCTCGAGGATGACGCCCTTTTCTTTCTCGATGTCTTCTTCGCGGAAGGCCGGATTGAGCACCAGGTCGCTGAGAATGTCCATGGCGACGGGCAGGTGCTGATCGAGCACCTTGGTGTTGTAGCAGACCATCTCTTTGCCGGTAAAGGCGTCGAGATTGCCGCCGAGCGAATCCACCTGGCGCGCGATATCTTCGGCCGAGCGCGTGGCGGTGCCCTTGAACAGCATGTGTTCAATGAAGTGCGAGACGCCGTTCTGCTCCGGCGTTTCCCGTCGCGAACCGGTGCCGACCCAGGCGCCCACGGAAACCGAACGCACATGCGTCATGGTCTCCGTGATGATCTTGATGCCGTTCGGCAGTGCGGTGGTAAGAATGTCGCGTTCGGGTGACGGAGTGGACACGGACCCTGCCTGAAAACCTGCCTGAGAAGAGGACACTGCTTCGTTTGTACCACTTCAGGAAGCCCACGGCTACCCTCGTCTGCGCGTGTTAAACTGGTAACAATGCCGCAAGCTCTTGTAGGAATGGAACTTAGCGACCTTCGGCAGGTGTTGCCGCCCGATGAGCCGGCGTACCGGGCACAACAGGTCTATCGGGCGATCTACAACCAGAAGGTTTCTGATCTGGTGCAGATCTCCACCCTGCCCGCCAGGATCCGCACCGAACTCGCGGAACACGCCGAACTCGGCCTGCCGGTTCTGGATTCCCGCTATCAATCGACCGACGGCACCCGTCGCTATCTGCTGCGCCTCAGCGATGGCCGCACCGTGGAAACCGTGCTGATGCCCGAAGAGGATCGAGACACGGTCTGCATTTCGAGCCAGGTGGGCTGCCCGGTGGATTGCAAGTTCTGCATGACGGCGCTGATGGGGCTGGAGCGCTCCCTCACAGCGGGCGAAATCGTGGGGCAGGTGTTGTTTGCCGCCCGCGATAACGGGCTGACGATTTCCCCGAACAAGCCGGATTCGCGCCGCTTCAACATCGTGATGATGGGCATGGGCGAGCCGCTACTCAACCTGGCGAACGTGTTGAAGGCCACCCGCATTCTGGTGGATCCGAACGCGGTGGGCATGAGCGAACGCCGCATCACCGTTTCGACCTCCGGTATTATTCCGCGTATCGAGGAACTGGGCCAGGCGGAAGTCCGCCCGAAACTCGCCATCTCCCTGAACGCTTCCACCGAGGAAATGCGGCAGCAACTGATGCCCATCACAAAGAAGTGGCATCTGAAAGATCTGCTGGAAGCCTGCCGCGCCTATCCGCTCCGCACCTGGGAAAAGCTCACCTTCGAGTACGTGCTGCTGAAGGGCGTGAACGATACCGATGCCGACGCGAAGCGCGTGGCGCGCATGCTCGCGAACCTGAACTGCAAAGTGAACCTGATCGCGCTCAATCCGGGCCCCGGCATTCCCTATGAAACGCCGCTGCCGGAGCAGGTGGCGTCGTTCCAGGAAATCGTGCGCCGTTCGGTGCCCTGCTTTATCCGCCGCCCCCGCGGCCTCGATATCTACGCCGCCTGCGGACAGCTGAAAAGAAACTCCTAAATGACCGTTATCATCCCGCACAAAAAAACAAAGGCCGAAGTGATTGGTCTGCTCGATGCCGCCGCTGACAAGCTGTTCACCGAAGGCGTGGGTGATACGGTCCAGCTGGTGGATCCCAAAAAGGAATGGGCAGACGCCACCATGACTTTCTCGGTGACCGCGAAGCTGGGCTTCATCGCCGTGCCGGTGGCCGGTACCGTTGCCGTGGACGATGAGAATGTCACGGTCGATTGCGAGTTGCCCGCCATGGCGAGGAATTTCCTGGGCGACGAGAAGATCCGGAAAGGGATCACCGAAAGAGTCGGCGCGATCATCGCCTGAAGCATTTTCACCTGAGCCGCTTCGGTATATGCCCCCCCTCGAAGGCCTGAAAGTTCTCGACTTTTCGCACGCACTGGCTGGCCCCTACTGCACGCTGCTGTTTGCGGAGTATGGAGCGGAAGTCTACAAGCTCGAATCGGCTGACGGGGGCGACATGGGGCGTGGCTGGGGGCCACCGTTCGCGGGTGACGCGTACGCTTCGTTCTTTCTGGGCCTGAATCGGGGGAAACGCGGCATCTCCATCAATCTGAAGAAACCGGAAGGCATTGAACTCTGCCTCCGTCTGATTGAAAAGATGGACGTTCTGATCGAGAACTTCCGCCCCGGCACGATGGAGCGACTGGGCCTCGGCTACAACGCCGTCCACCAACGGAATCCCCGGCTGATTTACTGTTCCATATCCGGCTACGGCCAGAACGGCCCGTCGCGGGATGAAGCCGCCATGGATCTGATCGTCCAGGCTTCGAGCGGTCTGCTGAGCATCACCGGCACGGAAGCGGGAGAGGAAGTTCGCTGCGGGTATTCGGTGGCGGATGTCACCTCCGGCCTGTTCGCCCTGATCGGCGCGCTGATGGCGCTGCGCTCCCGCGAGCAAACCGGTGTGGGTCAGTACGTGGACGTTTCCATGTTCGACAGCATGATTTCCACCATGAGCTCGAACTACATGACATTCCTCGGTTCGGGGAAAACACCCAAACCGATGGGCACCGCGTTTCCGACCGTGGTCCCGTACCGGGTTTTCGCGGGCCTTGACCGCGGCTTCGCCATCGCGGTGGGCAGCGAAAAGCTGTGGTCGGCGTTCTGTGGAGTGATTGGCCGCCCGGATCTCGAGATCCATCCGGACTACGCCACAAACCCTGTGCGTGTCCAAAACCGGCCCGCGCTGGAAGCGATTCTGGCCGGCATCTTCCGTGAGCGAACCGCGGCGGCCTGGCTGGAGACGCTGCGCTCCGTCGGCATCCCGTGCTCACTGGTGCGCAATTTCCAGGAAGTTTTCGACCACCCGCAGGCGGAGGTCCGGGGGATGTTCCCCATGATCGGCGGCTATCGAACCACCGGAACGCCGGTGAAGTTTTCGGAGACACCCGGTCGGCCGACCACAGCCGCTCCGAAGCTGGGTGAACACACCGCGGACGTGCTCAAAGCACTGCTGGATGTGGAGGACGAGGTTCTGGAGAGACTTCAGGCCACCAATGTAATCTGCGCGGCGTGACCGCAACGCGCGGCTTCACCCACGCGGCGATGGGATTTTCCACGTATTCAAAAACAATTCTCGCGACAATCACGCTCATCACCAGACCGAGAATCTGGCACACCCAGAAGACGACTGGCAGACCGGCGGCCTTGCCCAGCAGCGGAACTACTCCGAAGCGAAAGATCTTGACGGTAATTCCGTGGGTCAGGTAGAACGAGTAGCTTGCCGCTCCCATCTGGCGGAGCAGATTTGCTGAAAGCAGCCGCTTCCACCAATCCGGCCCGAAGTGGGTCACCCAGGCGAAGGCGAACAGACCGGTAACGGTGAAGAGGTTGCGGAGCAGGTCGATCGGGATCGGGCCGGTGTCGGGCCTGGTCATCATCAGCCAGGTCCGCAGAAGAATCCCTGCGAGCGCCACGCTGGCGGCAAGGGCGACGATCCGGGTGGCAAGGTTGTTGCGAGCCCCGGACATGGCGTCAACGGCTTCGGAGAGCGCCATCCCGATCCAGAGAATATTGGTGCGGGGCTGCCACCAGCCGGTGTAGTGTCCGGCAACGGCCCAGATCGCCGCCGAAAGAATCAGAAAGAGAAACTTCTCCACCCGGGAAAGCCGGCAAAGCCTGAAGAGCACGGTGATCGCGCCTGCCACAAAATAGAACAGCACGATGAAACTCATGGTCCAGGAGACTTCCATCAGTGCCTCGATGTGAAAGACCCCAGGCAAAAACAACAGGTTGGAAGCGATGAACGCCACCGCGGCGAGTGGCCGGGGTGGAATCTTCGACATTTGGGGCAGAAGAACGGAGCCTGCCAGATACACGCCGGTCATCAGGAAATACAGAGGATACAGTCGGGCTATCCGGCCACGGAGGAACGCCCTGAAACCTTTCCGGCCGGCCATGAGGGTGGTGTAGGAAAAGAAGCCGGAGAGCAGCATGAAGAAACTGCTGCCCAGTGAACCGTCGGCTTCGAGGAGGCGAAGGAATGCCGCGGGCGAACTCCCCGAAGAAACCAGACCGACCCAGGGATTGCCAAAATGAACCAGAAAGACCCAGAGCATCGCCACGCCGCGCAATCCGTCGAGTTGCCGCAGGCGGACAGAACGGGGCGGCGTGTAGCGAGAGATTCTCGGCAGGAACCGGACGAGCGCGGTTCCCGCGAGCCGGGGCGCCGGTGTACTTTCACAAACAGCCATCTACCTCAAGAATAGGTCAAGAGCACGGCGCGATGGTATTCAGAATTGTACTAGCGGTAAACGATAACTCTCAGGGAACCCAAATCAAATAAACGAGATAGCAGAGCACGGCGCCAATCGCCACGGCAATCAGGCCCGACATTCTTCGCTTTTGCAGGAAGAAGATCAGCACCAGGCCGGAAATGGAAACCAGGGTCATCAGAACAGCTGAGACGTCGATGATGGCGCCCCACGCGGCGCCGCTGTCGCGCCCCTTGTGGAGATCGTTCATGACCGCCCAGAAGCCCTGGCGGGTTTCCGTCAGTTCATAGTTGCCGGTCTCGCGTTCCACAAAAGCGTCGGCGCTGTAACCCGGACCCTTGAACGAGACGGCGATCTGCGCATCGTCCACCCGGAAATCGCCCAGGCCGCTGCGGACATTGTGCTTTTTCCGGAGGAACTCCACGATTTCCAGCTTCGCCACATCTTTCGGGTCAGCCGTTTTCACCCACTTCTGCTCAACTTTGCCGCGCACCTGCACGGTCTTCGCGGAGCCGCTGAACCAGTCCTGATGGTTCAGCGTGATGCCGGTGATGGCAAAGAAGAACAGGATGGCGAAGCTCACCATCGAGAGGTAAATATGCAGCCAGCGCGCCGCAATCGCTGTCTGCCGCTTCCACTCCGATTTGCGGCGGTGGCCGTGATGTGGATGCGACATTACTTCGAGGCTTTGTGGTAATCGAGTGCCGCGGAAGAGATTTCCGTTCCGCCGGGCAGGTTGATCTGCTTCGGCGCGCCACTGAAGTCCACTTCCTGGTGAATCAGCTGATAGGTGCCATGCTCACGCGCAGCCTCGATCATCACGGTATACTTGCCGGGCTTCACCAGCTTACCGGTGTTGTCCTTGCCATCCCACTTCAGCGTGTATTTGCCGGCGGGGCGGGTAGCGCTCGAAACCGAGCGGGTGATGTCGGTGCCTTCCGCCATGTTGCGAAGACGGTCGTCCTTGTACCAGGCCTTCAGTTCCGGCAGCCAGCGCGGCTTTTCAAACCACAGAGCAAGAGTCTTCACGGGGAACTTGTCCTGATCTTCAACCCAGGCGGCCACATAGGGGCGACGCGCCCGCGTTTCCGTGAGGTGCGCCACTTCCAGACTGATGGTCAGTTCCATTGAGGTGTCCCAGGTACCGGCGGCGGCCGCCATCAACGGCGCAACGGGCGGGGCAATCGACTTCCAGCCCTTGCTGGCAATGCGCTCGCCGTTGTTCCGGACCAGCAGGAATTCCACGCCCGGCAGCGATGCGGCCAGACGCATGCTCTCCGCCGGCTTCATCACCGAGAAAGCTGTGGCCAGCGCGCCGGCGTCCGCCGGATTCGGTGCGACCACCGTGGAACTGATCACGTCTTCCGCCGTCATGCCGGTGCGGGGGTCCACCAGGTGCGAGTAATGCTTCCCGCCGATCTCCACGCCGCGGCGATAGTTGCCACTGGTGGCGACGGCGCGGTCATGCACCATCAGGCTGGCGATGGGCGCTGAGTTCTCGGCGTCTGAGTACGGATCGGCGATGTCCACCGGTTCCGTGATTTTGCCCCGAACCACAAGGTCACCACCGATGTTGACGACTGCGCCGGAGACTCCGGGCACCGCCATGGCCGCGTTGGCGGCCGCGTTCACGATGTAGCTTTTCGCGAAGGAATTCAGCACCAGCGGCGCGGGGCTGAGATGGGTAGCCCTGTGATCGACCGCGTTCAGGCTCCAGTGCTGTTGTTTTACCAGGGCAACCGCCGCCGCCAGTTCATCGGATGTGGGCATGCGGTTTTCCGCCGCCGCCTTCTTCCAGCCGCGGGTCACGGTTTCGGCGGAGGCGTCAAGCGCACCACCCGTCCGCTCGCGCCACAGATCGAAAAGTCCCAGCACTTCCGCCAGTTCCGGCGAGACTCTCACGGGCGTACCGGAGGTTTTCATCCAGCGGCTGAACTCGCTCGTCGCGTCGTAGCCGCTCAGGATCTTCGCCTGACGATCAATCTCATCGAGCGCCGCCAGTTGCGCGGCTTCCGCCTGCGCTTCGGACGCCGCAACCAGCTTCAGTTCGAGCGACGTTCCCAGAACCCGCTCATAGTTATAGCGATACTGGCGTTCGCCGTTCGTGACCGTGGACGAACCGGACATCACCAGCGCCAGCAGAGACAACAGGAGCGTGCTACCCCGGAAAAAAGACAGTTTCTTCATGAGATTTCGAGACCTGATGTTTGAAATAAACTACTGCTGCGGAGGACCTTCGGGACGCTGACCGCCGCGCCCGCCACGTCCGCCAAACTGGGGGCGGACTTCGTCTTCGGTCAACTGACCGTCGCCATTCTTATCGAGCGTCAGCAGAGACGCCGGTGCATTCCGGATTTCATCGGCGGAGATGGCGCCGTCGTGATTCGTGTCGAGAGCCATCGTTACGGGGTCGCCACGACCCGGACCACCCGGGCCACGCCCTTCACCTCTACCTACACCCCGGCCTTCACCTCTACCTTCACCCCGGTCACCGCCCATGGGCGCTGTCTGCGCGGAGGCCATTTTGGCGATTTCATCCTTCGTGAGGAAGCCGTCGTGATTGGTGTCGCCACGGTCGAACATGCCCTGCATGCGGGCCGGCAGCTCGTCCTTTGAGATTTTGCCGTCCTTGTTTTTGTCGAAGGCCATCAGGGTTTCCGTGAGTTCCGCCGGGGTTGGCCCGGTGGCCTCGCGTTCTTCCCCGCGTCCGCCGCCTTCGCCACGTCCGCCGCCACCCTCACCCCGGCCGCGACCGCCAAAATTCATGCGGATTTCGTCGGGAGTCAGCTGGCCGTCACCGTTTTTATCCAGCGTCAGCAGCGATTTGGGTGAGTTCCGGATCTCCGCCGCGGAGATCACGCCATCCTGATTGGTGTCGAGCGCATTCAGAATCGGACTGATTCTGATATAGCTCATGCCTTCGCCAAAACCACCAGGGCCGCGGCCCTCCTGCGCGAACGCGACGCAACCAGTCAGCAGAAGTGCCGGAATGAGCTTCATACGCAAAGAATAGCCATATCAGTTCGGTTCGGGCAATAGAATCGGGGGCGCTATCTTGTCACGTTTTGTCAACCCTGCCTATTTCACGAGTTTGTCAATTTCCGCAGCCAGACTTTCCGCGGTCAGACCCTTCTCGTCGGTGGGCCCGAAATCATTCCGGATCATCCCGTCTTTGTCAATCAGGAAAATATGAGGAAAATGGACCTCCGGATTGGAAGGCGTGACGCGCAGGTAAGACGAGATCATCTGTCCGCTGTCGAAAAGAAAGGGCCAGGTGATCTTGTGTTCCTTCTTAAACTGGTCCGTGGTGTTGGGATTATCAGGCATGGTCACCACGGAAAGGACCGCGAGTTTGTCGCGGTATTTTCCCTTCAGTTCCACCAAAACGTCCGCCAGTTTGTTACATTCCGGGCAGTGCGTCGTCATGATGTCGACAATCAGCACCCTGCCGCGATAATCCTGGGGGTCATGCTGCTGGTAGAACGAGTCCGGCAGCGAGAAACCCGGCGCGCGCCGGTTCGAGTATTCACCCGACGCCATGACGAGCGCCGCGGTCAACAGCGACAGGAGGATCATCTTTTTCATTTCTGCTCCGCCAGTGCCCGCAGCGATTCCACGAAAGGCGTCCGGGCGACTCCTTTTTCCGTGATGATAGCCGTTACGTAGCGGTTCGGGGTTACATCGAAGGCCGGATTTCGTACTTTCGTTCCCGCGGGCGCCACCGGAATGCCGAAAACCTGGGTGACTTCCGAAGCGCCACGTTCCTCAATCGGAATCTGCTCGCCGGAGGTCAGCGTGAGATCCAGCGTGGAAATCGGCGCGGCCACGTAAAACGGCACGTTGTTTTCCTTCGCCAGTACCGCCACCGAATAGGTTCCGATTTTGTTCGCCACATCGCCATTGGCGGCGATGCGGTCCGCGCCCACCACCACGCAACCAATCTGGCCCGCGCGCATGAAGTGCCCGGCCATGTTGTCGGTGATCAGCGTGGTTTCAATGCCGTCATGCTGCAGTTCCCAGACGGTGAGCCGGGCGCCCTGCAGAAACGGGCGGGTCTCATCGGCATAAACGTCAATTTTCTTGCCGGCCTCGATGGCCGCCCGGATCACGCCCAGCGCGGTTCCGTAGCCCGCCGTGGCGAGCGCGCCCGCGTTGCAGTGGGTGAGCACGGTCTTGCCATCAGGTACCAGGGGCGCGCCATGGCGGCCCATCGCGCGGTTGATTTCGATATCTTCCACGCGGACAAGTTTCGCTTCCTCAATCAGCCGGTCGCGCAGTTCCTCATACGGCAGATGGCGGATTTCGCTATACAGCCTGTTCATCCGGTCAATGGCCCAGAACAGGTTCACGGCGGTGGGACGCGTGCCGGCCAGTTCTTTGGAGATGACGGCCAGTTCGGCGTCGAGATTGGCGGGATCGGCCTTTGCCACGCCGATGGCCACACCCATGGCGGCCGCCACACCGATGGCCGGCGCGCCGCGGATGATCATCGTGCGGATCGCGTCAGCAACCTCCTGGTAGTTCCGGCACGTGACGTAAATCTCTTCATTCGGCAGGCGCGTCTGGTCGATCATGACCACGCCTTCATCGTTCCAGTAAATGGTTTCTATCATTTGTGAATTGGATCCGCTCCCTGGGCCAGGCCCTGCAGCAGCGTGAGAGCAAAGGGAAGACTGTTATACCCGATGTGCAGGATGGTGGAGGCCCGCGTGGAACCCATGACATGCCGCATCAGGCCGAAAG
This sequence comes from uncultured Acidobacteriia bacterium, assembly GCA_903900705.1. GTDB lineage: Bacteria > Acidobacteriota > Terriglobia > Bryobacterales > Bryobacteraceae > BOG-234. The sequence goes on along the minus strand of CAIUOG010000091.1, from coordinate 81,588 downwards.
CAAAGCCCGCAAGCGTGATCACCAGACCGCTCTGCCACATGCCGGCGTTCTGGCTCAGATGCATGGCGCCAAAGAAGCAGGAAGTGATCAGAATGCCGGGGAACGTGCCCGCGGCGTTCACCAGAACGGGCTGCAAAAAGCCCCGGAACAGCAGTTCCTCCACCACCGGGCCCAGCGTAATGCCGAACACGGTGATCACAATGCGGCTGGCAAGGTCGTTATTCAACATTTTTTCAAACGGCGTATGCACTTCCGGAGTGTGAAGCAGCAGCAGCAGGACGGAACTCGCGGCGGAGAGAAGAATTCCCAGCAGCAGCATTTCCTGCACTCCGAAGGCGACCGGAATCCAGCCGAGGGACCGGAAAAGGGGCTTCTCCGCCCAGAAGAACAATAATTTCAACGCAAGAAAGAGGACCGCGTAAGCCAGAGACTCCTCAATCACCTGCCAGTAGCCAAGCCGGGCCTGATCCTTCAGCAAACCGCTGAAACCGCCGGCCACCAGAGCGAGCGTAATCAGAAAGGTAGCCGCCATGGTCAGGACTTCGCCGAAACCCCAGAACGGTTCTTCCGGTTCGGCAAGGACGAGTGGCGTGTGTTCGATGGCGCTTCGGAGTTCCGGCGTCACTGGCCCGCCTCTGTGAGCGCCGCCGCGAGAAGCGGAACCATAATTTCGTGATGCCCCGTGAGCGCGTACCCCCGGCCGCCCGCCTGGGCGTGGGGACGCTCCAACACGTTGACGCGGGGCCGGTAGTGCTGCAGAAAATCCATATTGACGGTGGTGAAATCCCGTACCTCCGCGCCCAGATTCCGGACGCAGGAGAGCGCTTTCAGAAAGACCTCCGGCAGCACCACGGCGGAACCACAATTGATATAAACGCCGCCGCCGTTCAGGCTCGCAACGAGGGCGCAGAACAGCCGGAAATCGTAATGAGTGGCGGCACCCAGCACCGCCGGATCCACGGCCGGGTGGGTGTGCGGCGTATCGGTGCCGATCGCCACATGCACGGTGACCGGCACGCGCCTGCGCCAGGCCCCGCACAGCAGACTGGCCGGAGCGTGTTCCGGCGGAGCCAGCGTTTCGAGCGCGCGCCCCAGCGCCTCGCCGATGCCCCTGTCCGGCCGCAACGCCGCGTTCCATTCGCGGCCCGTCTCTTCCGCCGCTCCGAAGCGCCCGTCCGGCAGCACCGCTTCGACGTCCTCACTGGTATGCCCGGCGAGGGCGATTTCGAAATCGTGAATCGAAGCGGAACCGTTCAGCGCGAAGCCATCCCCGAAGCCTTTAGCGGAAAGGTCGAGCAGTACCGGCGCGAGGCCGCACTTGATGACGTGTCCGCCCAGACCCCAGATCACGGGCTTGTTCTTCTCCCGCGCGGCAAGCAGAGCCTTCACGACCGCCCGGAAACTATCCCCCGCCAGAATGTGCGGCAGACTGTCGAGCCAGCCGGTGACCCCGGAACCCGCCTGGTAAACACCCGCGAAATCCGCCTGCCGGACTTTGCCGCCGCGATCCCGCAGGGAGATGGTTTTGAGCCCCGCCAGGTCCACCGGCTGCACGGCGTAGCCGCCCTGATCCCCACCGTTCATGCCGCGGGTTCCCGCTTCTGCAGCTTGCGCAGCGCCTCGGCGGTGAAGCTCTTTTTCGACTTCATGACCTGTTCCGGCGTGCCCGTGGCGACAATGCGCCCGCCATCCTCGCCGCCATCCGGCCCGAGGTCCACAATATAGTCCGCACTCCGGATCACATCGAGGTTGTGCTCAATCACTAATACAGTATTGCCGAGATCCACCAGCCGCTGCAGCACTTCGAGCAGTTTGCGGACATCTTCGAAATGCAGCCCGGTGGTGGGCTCGTCCAGCACGTAAAATGTCTTGCCGGTCTGCCGCCGGGAAAGTTCCTTCGCCAGCTTGATCCGCTGGGCCTCACCGCCGGAAAGGGTGGTGGACGACTGGCCCAGATGGACATAGCCCAGCCCGACGTCCAGCAGCGTCTGCAGCTTCGGCCGGATCTGCGGGTTGGTCTCCATCAGCGGCAGAGCTTCCTCAATGGTCAGGCCCAGCAGGTCTGAGATGGAATGGCTTTTGAACTTCACCTGCAGCGTTTCGTAGTTGTAGCGTTTCCCCCGGCAAACGTCGCAGGTGACATAGACATCGGGCAGGAAGTTCATTTCGATGCGCTTCAGCCCGTCGCCCTGGCAGGCTTCGCAGCGCCCGCCCTTCACGTTGAAACTGAACCGCCCCGGTTTGTAGCCGCGTTCGCGCGCCTCCGGCAGCATCGCGTAGAAATCGCGGATGGGCGAGAACAGCCCGGTGTAGGTAGCCGGGTTCGAACGCGGCGTGCGCCCGATGGGTGACTGGTCGATCCGGATGATCTTGTCGATTTTGTCGATCCCGGTGATCTCGCCATGCGCGCCCGGCGCATCGTGGGAGCCGTAAATCTCTTTCGCCAGCGCGCGGTAGAGAATATCGTTCACCAGCGTTGATTTCCCGCTGCCGGAGACGCCGGTCACCACGATGAAGCGCCCAAGGGGGAACTCGACATCCACGCCTTTAAGGTTGTGCTCCGAAGCGCCGCGAATGGTGATGCTCTCGCCGCTGCCTTTGCGCCGCTCCGCGGGTATGGGAATTTCGAGGGTTCCGGCCAGGTACTTTCCGGTGAGCGAATTCGGATTCGCCCGAAGCTCCGCCGGGGTACCTTCGCCCACGACTTCGCCGCCCAGCCGACCGGCGCCGGGGCCGAGATCGATCACATAGTCCGCGCGCTCAATGGTTTCCGCGTCGTGCTCCACCACCAGGACTGTGTTGCCCATGTCGCGGAGACTTGTCAGCGTGTCGAGTAGCCGGTCGTTATCGCGCGGGTGCAGTCCGATGGAGGGCTCATCCAGAACGTACAGAACGCCGCGAAGCTTGGAGCCAATCTGCGTCGCCAGACGAATCCGCTGCGCTTCGCCGCCTGAAAGCGTGGCGGCAGAGCGCTCAAGACTCAGGTAATGCAGGCCGACCGATTCGAGAAATTCCAGACGCCGCCGGATTTCATCGATCACGCGCCCCGCGATGGCGAGGTCGCGCTCTGAGAACTCCCAGCTGCGCGCCGTAAGCAGAGCCCGGGAAATTGGCATGCCCGTAAACTCCGCGATGGAAAGGTTCTTCACCCGGACGGAAAGACTGGACTGCCGGAGCCGTTTGCCGCCGCAGGTTCCGCAGGGCACGGGCGACATATAGTCGGTGAGCCATTCGCGATAATCCGCCGAGGAATCCTTATAGATGTCCTGCAGAATCTGCAGCAGGCCCTCGAATTCGCCGCTGCCGCTGAGGATCTTTTCCTGCGAAGCGCGGGGCAGCTTCTCCCAGGGCGTCGCCAGCCTGATCTTCAGTACTTTCGCCGCTTCCTCCAGCCGGTGCGTCACCCGGCTGGAACCGGCGGCGGGGCCGAGGCCGCCCTCGAGCAAAGGCTTCGAGGCGTCCACGATCACCTTATCCGGATCGAACGCCCAGGTGCTGCCCAGACCGGAACAGTCCTCACAGGCGCCGAACGGGCTGTTAAAGGAGAAGGATCGCGGTTCGAGTTCCGGCACGCTGGTTCCGCATTCCACGCAAGCGAGTTTCCTCGAGTAAAGCCGCTCATCGCCATCCACCACGCTGATGAGCACCAGACCGTTGGCCAGTTTCACCGAGGTTTCGATGGAGGTTTCGAGGCGCTTTTCGATCCCTGCCTTGACCCGCAACTGATCGACAATGACTTCGATGGAGTGATTTTTCCGCCTGTCGAGCGTCAGCTCATCTTCGAGTGAACGGATCACGCCGTCAATCCGCGCTTTGACGAAGCCCTGGCGCGACAGTTTTTCCAGGTCTTTTTTGAACTCGCCCTTGCGGCCCCGCACAATCGGAGCCATCACGAGAATTTTTGCGCCGGGACTTAATGACAAAACATGCTGCAGAATCTGTTCAGTGGTCTGCCGCGAAATCTCGCTGCCGCACACAGGGCAGTGCGGCACGCCAATTGATGAATACAACAGACGGAGATAATCGTAGATCTCGGTAATGGTTCCGACGGTGCTGCGGGGACTTCTGCCCGTGGTTTTCTGATCGATGGAGATGGACGGGCTCAGTCCGTCGATGGAATCCACATCCGGCCGCTCCATCTGATCGAGGAACTGCCGGGCATACGTCGAAAGTGTTTCCACATAGCGCCGCTGGCCCTCCGCGTATATCGTGTCAAAGGCGAGCGAGGACTTACCGGAGCCGCTCAGGCCCGTGATGACCGTCAGGCTGTTGCGGGGAATCCGGACGCTGATATTCCGCAGATTATGCTGTCTTGCGCCCGATACTGCGATCTCTTTCAACATTTCTGTTACTTTTTAGACAGATTCCTTGTCAATATAGCCATAAGCAGAACATAATCAAAGACAACCCGCACGGGAACCGATGCCGGAATGTGAACTCTGTGGTCATGAAACAACTCGTATCCGCCGTACCCTGTTGCAGAAGGTGTTCAACGGAGCCGTCTTCCAGTGCCCGAAATGCGGGGATCGCCTCTTCTTCAAACGCCGCGTATTCCAGCGGTTCAGCGTTTACTCCCAGTGCCCGCAATGCGGCACGCGACACCTTTCCAAACTTCGATCCATTGACCGCGTCGACCGTCTGAATAAAAATCCCCTGCGGTTGCTCCTGGGACTTCTCCAGGCGCCTCTCTACCACTGTACCTTCTGCCGTCTTCAGTTCTGGGATGTCCGCAAGCGCCAGCCGGCCCGCGCCAAAGTTGCCCACGCCGGCAGTTCCACTCTCGGCATCTAGCGAAAAACTGCGGGGTTAACATAAAACCTGCATGCCTGACTTCCAGGTCCCCGAGGGCTGGACCCTCGATACCGCGCCTGCCGTCCGCTCGCTGACCGGCCCCGAGGGCGACCTCCGTATCGACTTTCTTGAGATTCCGGCCACCGGCTCCGTGGCGGAAATCGCGCTGTCCGCCTGGAAGACCATCGCGCCTCTCTTTGATTCGAAAATATTGCGGGAAGTTTCCGCTCCGCCGCCCTCCGGCTGGGACGAAATGCACCAGATTGTCTACGAGGTTCCGGCTAGGGAATCACGCCTCGAAATGGCGGTCGTCCGGAAACTCGGCGGGCGCGCTTTTGTGAACCTGGTGCGCGGCTCGATGGCCGCCGTGAGCCGCCGCGGCGCACAACTGAATGAGGTGGTGGGCAGCTGGGCGCCGCCCGGCCTGAAAGTGGTCACCCTGAAAGACCGGGAGGCTCGTCCGTGGACCCCCGCGCTCACCGAAGAGTTCTCCGAATTCATCACCGCCATCATGGCGAAGCTGCAGGTACCAGGCGTCGCCATAGCCCTCGTGCGGAATGGCGAAGTTGTTTTCTCTGAAGGATTTGGCGTGCGCGGTTTAGGGGATGCCGCGCCGGTCACGCCGCAGACGCGCTTCCTGACGGGGTCCACCACCAAGGCGCTGACAACCCTGCTGGTAGCGGGTCTCATCGACGAAGGCAGGCTTGCCTGGACCACGCCGGTGGTGGAACTGCTGCCCGATTTCGCCCTGGCCGACACCGATCTCACCCGCCGCCTTCAGTTGCGCCACACCGTTTCCGCCTCCACCGGCATGCCCCGCCGCGATGCCGATTTCGTTTTCCGCTATACCGGGATCACCCCGGAAGACCGCATCGCGCAGATGAAAAGCATGCTGCCCACCACGGGCTTCGGCGAGACTTTCCAATATTCGAATTTCCTCTTCGCTGCCGGAGGCTATGCCGCGGCGCGCGCTTTCGACCCCGGCGTTTCGCTCGCGGACGCTTTCGACCGGGCGCTCGCCACCCATGTTTTTGAGCCGCTCGGCATGAACCGGAGCTGCGTGAAGCCCGATGAGGCATCGCAGGGAGACGCCGCCCTGCCCCACGCGCTCAACTTCGAAGGCGCGATGACCCGCATCCCCCTCCATATTGAGCGGGCGATTTACACCGTAGCGCCGGCCGGGGCCGTCTGGTCCACCGCCGAAGATCTCGCGAAATATCTGCTCTTCGAACTTTCCCCGGAACTGCCGGGCAGCGTGCGGAAACGCCGCGAAAAAGGCATCAAAATCGACCGGGACAGCTCCTACGGCCTGGGGCTCATCATCGGCGAGGAGGCGGGCGTCACCGTCATCCAGCACGGCGGCAATACTTTTGGCTTTACTTCAGACCTTTTCTTTCTGCCCGAAAAGAACCTGGGCGTCGTGGTGCTGACCAACGCGGGGGCCGCCAACGCCTTCACGACCGCCGTCCGTCAGAAGCTGTTTGAACTGCTGCTCGGCGGGGAGGCCAAAGCGGAACTGACGGTGGTTTCCGCCGCGAAGATGCGTGAGGATGGCACGGCCATCCTGCGCGGGAAAGTCCTCACCGATCCCACTGGATTGCTCGAATGGCCCCGGGAACTGATCGGCCACTACGTCTGCGAGGAGTTGGGCAACGCCGAAATCACCAGCGATGCCGACGGCTTCCATATCACCTTCGACGAATGGTCCAGCGGCCTTGGCTTCGAAGTGCAGCCGGGCGGTGACCGTCTGCTGCGCATCACCGGCGCGCCCTGGCGCGGCAGCCTCCGGTTCCTTGTGGAGCCGGAAACCGGAACCCTGATCTTCGACCAGGGTCAGGCGAAGTATATCTGGAAACGCGTGTAACTGGTGCGGGAAGGCTGACGCGGGCAAAGCTGCCGGCATCACCACATCGCATCGCCGGAGTCCCGGTACCGGCGTGGGCCTCCGTTGGTAGCGCCGGCACCCCTGAAGCGATATCATCTTCATCAATACACTGCACCAATACACTGCCGGAGGCCAGATGTCAGCCATTCGCCAACAGGTTCCGAAAGCCCTCGTTTGGTTTGTACCCCTCGTCCTGTTCGCGGCGCCCGCGGACACGGTGACCACGCTCGCAGGGTCCCCGGGTGTGGGCGGCCATGCCGATGGCGCCGGCAGCGCCGCTCTGTTCCTCAGCCCGAAAGCCATGTCCGTCGACGTGCGGGGCAACATTTATACGTCGGATAATTTCTGCGGTACGCTCCGGAAAATCGACCCCGCCGGCAACGTGATCACCCTGGCCGGTCCCGTATCCGGCGCCTGCGCCTTTGGAAGCGTTGACGGCGCACCGGCGGACGCGCGATTTGCCAGCCCCTCGGGAACAGCCGTCGACACCGCGGGCAACGTGTACGTAGCCGATTCCGGCAACTGTACCGTCCGCATGGTGACGCCCGGTGGCGTCGTTTCCACTCTCGCGGGTGTGGCATCCGAGTGTGTCGCCATCGACGGCCCCAAAGCCACCGCGCGCTTCAACGGCCTCGCCGGCATTACCGTCGACCGCGGTAACAACGTTTACGTCACCAGCTATCACGGTTGCACCGTCCGTAAAATCACGCCGGCGGGCACCGTCACGACTCTTGTGGGAACCGACTCGGTCTGCGCGACTGTCGACGGCGCCGGCGCAGCAGCCCGCCTCAACAACCCTTCCGGCATCGCCACCAACGGCGATGGCAACTTCTATGTGGCTGATGAGACCGGTTGCACCATCCGCAGGATCACCAGCGATGGAGTGGTGACCACTCTGGCCGGGACTCCCGACACCTGCGGCAGCAGCGACGGCACCGGCGCGGCCGCCGGGTTTCACGTCCCTTCCTGGACCGCCGTGGATGTCTGGGGCAACGTCTTCGCTTCCGACTATCTGAATTTCACGATCCGCATGATTACGCCCTCCGGCGTGGTGACCACACTCGCGGGCCTCGCCGGCGCGCAGGGTTCCGCCGATGGGCCCGGGACCGACGCGCGGCTGAATCATCCGGACGGGATCGCGGTTGATGGCGCGGGTACCGTCTATTTTGCCGACCGGAATAACAACACAGTCCGTGAGATCACCCCCTCGGCAAATGTCGACGCACTTCCGGCGGCACAGGTCTCCGTGACCGCCTCCGGCCTTGCCTACAGCCGCGTGACGCAAACGTATAATGGCGTCATCACTATCCGGAATGTGAGTGGCGCGCCCGTTGCCGGTCCTTTTGAGGTGGCGCTCGCATCGCTGCCCCCCGGCGTTTCCCTGGTGAACTACAGTGACTGGCGCAGCGGCAATCCGGTGATCCTGGTACCGGGCGTCACGGTGCTGGCTGCGGGCCAATCCGCCACGGTGGCGATCCGGCTGACCAATTCTTCCTCCAACTCCATTCGCTTTACACCCATCCTTTATGCCGAACCTGTTTATTAAAACGATTGCCTCGCTCGCCATTTGGGCCTGTTGCGGGTTGTCCGCTCAGGCCGGTCCGGTGACGTGGGCCGTCACGGTTGACACATCATCGATTTCGGGCGCGGCCGGGTCTCTCGATCTCAACTTCAATCCGGGACCGCTGGTAACACAATCCGCCACTTTACAGGTGACCGGCTTCGCCTCCGACGGATCTTTGACGGGAAGTTGCGCCTGTATGGGCGACGTAACCGGGCAGCTTCCGGGCAGCGTGACATTCGACAACGGGACGGGCCTGAACGACTACTTTCAGGGCTTCACCTTCGGTACCGCGCTCTCGTTCAACCTGACCTTCTCCGGCCCCGCGCTGACGGCTCCCGATGGCGCTTTCACCTCCGGCAGTACGTTTGCCTTCAGCCTGTTTTCAGACAGCGACGGCGCCAGCCCGGTACTGACGTCAGACACCACGGACGGTTTTGCCTTTCTGATCGACGTCAATACGGATGGCAGCACAACGCCCACTAATTTTTCTTCTGTGACGGCCCTCCAGCAGACGCCCGAACCCGGTTCATGGCTCCTGGTGACTCCGCTCGCTGCCTGGCTGCTTCGCCGGGGACGACGGCAATCAGGAGCTTCCGCTTGTAGTTCTTCCCGATGAAGCGATTGTCGCCCCGCATGGTCAGGTAGCGCCCGCCCTTCGAAGCGGCTTTCACGAGCACCCTCCTCAGGCCGGTCCGAATACGCGCTGAAAGAAGGCCCGGGTCTCACGCCGGATCTTGCGTGCCGTCCCTTCGAGCGTGCCCTCCAGAAGCCCCGCCGGCGTCCAGCGCAGCACCAGTTCGGTCAGGATGGCCACCTGCTGTGGATTGGTGGGCAGTCTGCCTTCCACGTGTCCCGTGGAAATCCGCATGCCGTGATCCACGGCCCGGAAGAAGGTGGCGGCGTTGGTCAGGAAGGCGACATCGTCTCCGCTGAGTTCACCGGTTTGCGCGATCACCTCAATTCGCGCGGGCGTGTTCAGCACCTTGAAGAACCGCCCCGCGCCCCGGAGGCGCAGATACATCAGCACAAAATCGATGTCGTAATACCCGCCCGGCCCGGCCTTCAGTGGGTTCCGCCCGCCCTGCTCCCGCTCCAGTTTCTGCCGCATATGGGCCAGTTCGGTCCGCGAGCGGCCGCTCTGCCCGTAACGCCGGAAATCCACCTGCTGCAGTTCATTCAGGAACACCGTGCCGCGCTCCACATCGCCGGCCACGGCGCGGGCTTTCATGTACGAGATGCCTTCCCAGGCCTCGGCCCGATCCTCGAAATATTCCTTGTATCCGCCCACGCTTTGCACCAGCGCACCGCCGCGGCCATGCGGGCGCAGCCGCGTATCGATGGTGAACACCACGCCATCGCCCGTGTAGGCGCTCACCACGTTGATCAACCGCTCCGCCACGCCGGTCCAGAAGGCCAGTTCGCCCACGTCTTCGTCGGGAATCACGAAATTCAGATCGGCATCGCTGGCAAGATCGAACTCCCGCAAGCCCAGACGCCCCAGCGCAATCACCATCATCTGGTTCACCGGCAGGTATCCGGCAGTGGGAGGCGCCTGGGCGAGCGCTTCCTGAATGGCGATTTCATAGGCCGCCGCAATCACGCTCTCCGCCAGATCGCTGGTCCGCTTCAGCGTGCGGAACACCGGCACCCGGTGATACACGCTGTCGCTCTGGATCCGCACCATCTGTTCGCGGAAGAACTGCCGGAGTTTGACCGCGTCGCGAGGCGCCTCAAAGCCCGTGCGACCCTGCCGCGTGCCCACCGCCACTTCCATCTCGCGCAACAGTTCGGGATGCCGCACCAGCTGATCCGCGAAATACTGGCTGTGCTCGAAAAGATCCACCGCGCACTGCATCAGTTCTTCGTTGTCTTCCAGACGCCGCAGCCACTTCTGTTTGGCCACCAGTTTTTCGAGAAAGCTCTCCATGCTTTCCTGCGAACGGACAATGCCGGCGTGAATCAGGAATCGCCACAGCCCTGGCGCGCGCACCTCCAGATACCGGCTCAGATTGACGGACGGAAACTCGGCGCGCGAAGGCGTTTCCGGCACGGTATCCGCGCCGGGCGCGGGCGAGGGATCAGGCGGATCGCTGTAAAACATCGGCAACTGCAGATGGATCACCCGGTCATACAGATCCTGCACATTCGAGAAGTAACGGTCGAGCTCGCGCTCCAGAGTACTGGCCTTGGCTGTTCCGGGCAGCGCGGGCATCTTGCGCGCCAGCAGATCCAGTTGCTCAATGTCGCGGGGCAGCGTGTGCGTCTGCCGGTCTTCGGCAAACTGCAGGCGGTGCTCCAGGTGCCGCAGGAACTGGTAGGCCTGCGCCAGACGGGAATACTCGGCATTCGAGAGCAGTTCCTTATCGCGCAGACGCGAAAGCGCCAGCAAAGTTCCGCCATGCCGCACCCAGGGCTCGCGGCCGCCATGCAGCCGCTGCAGGCACTGCACCAGAAACTCGATGTCGCGAATGCCGCCCTTGGCCAGCTTCACGTCGACGGTGTTCTGTTTCGAGAGCCGCGCCTGTTTTTCATGGATGCGGGCGCGCGTTTCGGACACCGCTTCCACGGTATGGAAGTCCGTGGTGGTGCGGTAAATGAGCGGTTCCACAAACGCCAGCAGCTCGCGCCCCGGCTCCGGATCTCCGGCGGCCACGCGCGCCTTGATCAGCATCTGCAGTTCCCAGTCGCGCCCGCGCTTCTCATAGTAAGACCGCGTGGCGTCCAGCGACTGGCAGATCTCGCCCCCGCGCCCGTCCGGTCGCAGGCGCAGGTCCACCCGATAACACATGCCTTCCGGAGTGTAGGTGGAGAGCATCTCCGTCATCCGGTTGGCGACCTGCTTGAAGTACTCCTTCGAGGTGAGTTCGCCACCCGGCTCGCCCCGATCGGCAAACACGAACATCAGGTCGATATCGGAGCTGTAGTTCAGTTCGCGCCCGCCGAGTTTGCCCAGGGCGATCACGCTGAAGAGACTCGGACGGTCACCCCGGATCTTTTCGAGCGTGACGCCGAGGATGGCGTCCGCCAGATTCGAGAGGTCTTCCGCAGTCTCGCTCAGATCGGCATACTTCAGCACGTCACGCAGAACGATGCGGAGCATCTGCCGACGCCGGAAGAGAGCCAGGTCCACCGGACGGACAGTGCCATCGGTGGGCAGGGAGGCGCGGAGTTGGTCTTCGTATTCTTCCCGCAGAAACCCCCGATGCAGGTCCCGCGCGTTTGCAATTTCGAGAATCCATTCCGGATACCGCACCACGGCGTCACCCAGAAAACGGCTGTAAGAAAAGATGGTCAGCGCGTAGCGCAGAGCCGTCTGGTCCCGCGGGATGCGATCGTCTTCCAAACGCGACAAAAACTGCAGCGCATCCTCCCGGTTGGGCAGTGACGGCAGCAGGGCCTGGACCACGCGGTCTTCTATCATCGTGTTTAGATGCGTACTCACAGAATAGCGTCCATCCCCGGCGATGGAATCGGCAAGGAAGTCATCGCGGCGGGCGTGGAAGTCCTCAAGGCCTGCGCCCTTCGCGACGGCGGCTTCGCCCTGGAATTCGAGCACTTCGACTGGGGGTCCGACTATTACAAAAGGAATGGCGTGATGATGCCGGCCGACGGTCTGGCGCGCCTGAAACCCTTCGATGCCATCTTCTTTGGTGCGGTGGGCGCTCCCGACGTGCCGGACCACATCACGCTCTGGGGGCTCCGCCTCGCCATCTGCCAACCCTTCGATCAATACGCCAACGTGCGGCCCACACGGATTCTGCCTGGGATCCGGACCCCTCTCCGCGACGTGGCCGATGCCGATCTCGACTGGGTAATCGTGCGCGAAAACTCTGAAGGCGAATACGCCGGCCAGGGCGGCCGCTCCCATCGCGGACTGCCCGAGGAAGTCGCGACGGAAGTCTCCATCTTCACCCGCGCCGGCGTGACCCGCATCATGCGCTTCGCGTTCCGGCTGGCGCAGAGCCGCCCGCGCAAACTGCTCACGGTGGTGACGAAATCGAACGCCCAGCGCAACGGCATGGTGATGTGGGATGAGATCGCCCATGAGGTTGCCGCCGAATTCCCCGATGTGACGTGGGACAAGATGCTGGTGGATGCAATGACGGTCCGCATGACGATGAAGCCGAAGTCCATCGACACGGTGGTGGCGACGAACCTGCACGCGGATATTCTTTCGGATCTCGCGGCGGCGCTGGCCGGTTCCATGGGCATCGCGCCGACGGCCAACCTGAACCCGGAGCGACAGTTTCCCTCGATGTTCGAACCGATTCACGGCTCGGCCTTCGATATCACCGGCAAGGGCATTGCCAACCCCATCGGGACCTTCTGGACCGCTCAGATGATGCTGGAACACCTGGGCGAACAGGCTGCGGCGAACCGCCTGATGAAGGCCATCGAAGCCGCAACCGCCAACCCCGCGCTGCACTCGCCCGACCTGGGCGGCACTGCCCGGACCGCGGAAGTTACCGCGGGAGTGATTGCGGCTCTCGCGTAAACACCAGTCCCCGCATCGACTTGCCATCCTGCACGGCCCGGGCGTCCTCGCGCAACAGCGTGAAGCCCCGGGCGTTCAGCAGTTCCACCAGCTCCGGCACCGGGATCAAATGGGGTGGAGCTTCCCCGGCAAAGACCCGCATCGTGCCCGGCGGCAGTCTGCCCGGCGTGACGGCGGCGGCCACATCCGCCGGATTCCTCTGGACGATCAGCACCAGTTGTTCCGGCTGCAGGCGAACGAGCGAGTCGAGCGCTCTGCGCCAGTCGACATGCTCCAGCACGAGCACCACCGCGATGGCCGCGAACCCAGGGAGCAACCGCGAGTCCTCAATGTCATCCACCACCGTCTGGCAGGCGAACCGCTCACGCAGCCGCGCGAGAAAGACCGGATTCACATCCGAACAGGTCACCTGGCACGCCGCCAGAAAATCAGCCGGCAGGTACGGGAACATCTGCCCGGTGCCGGCGCCCGCAATCAGCACCCGTCCGGCAACGCCCTCCAGCAGATCGCGAAGCAGGAAGGCATTGGCCTCCGCCTGGCCGATCCGGGCCATGTGCGGTTCATAATCGTCCGCCGTGACCTGTTGAGTCCAGGCTTCCCGCAGCGTCAGAAATGCCTCGCCGCGGCCAGGACGTAAGCCCGGTCCAGACGGATCAGGATGTCCTCCAGCCAGCCTTCATGCTCAGGCTTCATCAGCACGGACCGCAGCCAGAGGCGGCCATGGACCTGGATGAGAGCGAGGTGCAGATCCATGCGCGCGGCTTCATCGAAGATGGCCTGTGAGAGTTCGGGCTTTGACTTCGGCGCCCAGCAAACAATGTCGAGTTCCGGCTCACACAGAACCTCCCAGCGATCATCCTCCCCCAGGCGTTGCGCGAACGCCAGCGCCGCGCGCCGCGAGGCTTCCAGCCCCTGCGCGAACTCGCCGCCGGGCCACAGCGGCAGCAGGCGCATGGTGGCCCAGAGCGCGACGGCGGAAGCCCCGGCGCGCGAGCATTCCAGACTGATCTCGCCCAGGTGCAGTTCCGCCGAAGAGAAGTAGGTGTAAGGCGAGTCATGCCGGTAGAGAGCGCCCACGGCGGGATCGTCAAACAACACGCAGCCACAGCCGTACGGCTGCAGCCCGTGCTTATGCGGATCGATCACAATGGAGTCCACCTCGCCCAGATGAACGAACGCGTCCGCCGCTTCCGGCCCCAGGTTGGTGGCCAGGCCAAAATATCCGCCGTAAGCGGCGTCGGCGTGAAGGCGGAAGCCGTACTTCTCTTTCAGCCGGAGCACGGCGGGCAGGGGATCCACTGCGCCGAAGCCGGTGGTGCCCATGGTCACGACCACGGTTCCCACGTCACCGGCGGCGAGGCGGGCTTCGAGCGCGGCCATATCCATGTGGCCCTGCGCATCCGCCGGAACCTTCTCAAACGGCAACTGCAAAACCCCGCTGATGCGCTCGTGCGTGTAGTGCGCCATTTCGGAAGCCAGAATCGTCTTGCCCGGATGCAGCTTTCCCGCCACCCACAGCGCCTCCAGATTGGCGATGGTGCCACTGCTGGTGAGATGGCCCAGGTGCGTGTGCCAGCCGAACATGGTGGCGATCAGGGCAACCGCTTCTTTCTCCAGCGCGGAACTCGCGCGTCCGCCATCGAGCGCGTGGTTGTTGGGATTCACCCAGGTGGCCAGCGCATAGGCGGCGCGGGCCACCGGATGGGGAGGTTTCAGCATCTGCCCGGCGTAGAGGGGATGGAAATAGGGAAAATTATCGTGCAGCCGTTCCGCAACTTCGGCCAGCACCGCGCCCATTCGTTGATCACCGGGAATGTCCGCCTGAAAAGCGGGCAGGCCGGTGAAGCCTTCATCGAGCCGTCGCAACGCGTCGGTCAGCAGTTCCAGAGATCTTGTTTCCAGCACGTAATCCCTATTTTGGGGTATGGCGGGTCGCGGCGGCGGCGGTACTACAAAAACCCGCGCGCTACAATGCTCCCAAGCTCCGAAAGCCATGTGGATCGTTCGACTAGCGCTGCGGCGCCCTTATACCTTTGTCATCATGTCGCTGCTGATTACCCTCCTCGGAGGGGTGTCCATCAGCACCATGCCGGTCGATATCTTCCCTTACATCGACATCCCCGTTCTCAGCGTCCTCTTTACTTATGGCGGCCTCTCGCCGGAAGAAATGGCGACCCGCGTGGTCACCGTCTTCGAGCGTTCCATCACTTCGACAGTGAATGATATCGAGCACATCGAATCGCAGTCGTACTCCGGCGTCTGCGTGGTCCGCATTTACTTCCAGCCGGGCGCGCGGATCGAACTCGCGCAGGCGCAGGTGACCTCCAGCGCGAATACCGTGATCCGCACCATGCCGCCCGGCATGTATCCGCCGAACATTCTGAAGTACGACGCATCCAGCGTGCCGGTTCTGCAGATCGGCCTCGGCAGCAAGGTTCTGAGCGAACAGGAAGTCTTCGATTACGGGCAGAACTTTATTCGTACGCAGCTGGCGACGATTCAGGGCGCATCCGTGCCTCTGCCCTACGGCGGCAAATTCCGCCAGGTCATGGTGGATCTCGACCCGGATTCCATGTATGCCAAGGGTGTTTCCGCCACCGATGTTTCGAACGCCCTCAACCTGCAGAACCTGATCCTGCCGGCCGGCACCGCCAAGTTCGGCGACCGCGACTACGGCATCAAGCTCAACAGCAGTCCGCGTCTGATGAAGGAGATTAACGACCTTCCGGTGCGCGTGGTCAACGGCGCATCCATCTATCTGAAGGATGTGGCGCAGGTGCGCGACGGCGCTTCCATCCAGACCGGTCTGGTGCGCGTGAACGGAAGCCGCGGCGCGCTGATGACGGTGCTGCGCAACGGGAAGGCCTCCACCATCGACATCGTCAATTCCGTGAAAGCCGCTCTGCCCAAAGTGCTGCAGACGGTGCCGCCGGAACTGGACGTGAAACTGCTCTCCGATCAATCGATCTTTGTGCGCGCCTCTATTGAGGGTGTGTTGCGGGAAGGCATCACGGCGGCGGCGCTCACCGGCCTGATGATTCTGCTCTTCCTCGGCAGCTGGCGCAGTACCGTGATCGTCTGTATCTCCATCCCGCTCTCGATTCTGGTGTCTCTGATTGTGCTCAGCATGCTGGGCCAGACCATCAACGTGATGACGCTGGGCGGGCTGGCGCTGGCCGTCGGCATCCTGGTGGACGACGCCACCGTGGAAATCGAAAACACGCACCGCAACATGGCCATGCGGAAGCCGCTGGTGCGCGCCGTGCTGGATGGCGCGGAACAGATCGCCGCCCCGGCCTTCGTCTCCACCCTTTGTATCTGCGTGGTGTTTGTGCCGGTGCTGCTGCTGACGGGCGCGGCGCGCTACCTCTTCACGCCGCTGGCGATGGCTGTGGTGTTCGCCATGATGGCGTCTTACCTGCTCTCCCGAACGCTGATCCCGAACATGGTGCATTACATGCTGCGCTCGGAAATGAAGCTCTATGTGCAGGGTGAGCACGGGCACAGCGCCGGCGGCACAGGCCTCATCTGGAAGACGCACTACCTGTTCAACCACCAGTTCGAAAAGCTCCGGGCGTTCTATACTTCACTGCTCGATCTCGCGCTGGACCACCGCAAGACCGTGCTGGCGGGCTTCCTGCTGTTTTCGTTCGGCTCGCTCGGCCTGGTGAATTTCATCGGCAGAGACTTCTTCCCGATAGTCGATTCCGGCCAGATGCGCCTCCATGCGCGCACGCCTGCCGGAACCCGCATCGAGGAAACGGAACTGATCTTCGCCGATATCGAAAAGGACATCCGCAATACTCTGCCCGCCGGAGAAGTGGCCACCATCATCGATAACATTGGCCTGCCCAACGGCGGCTTCAACCTCGCCTACAGCGACAGCCCGACCATCGGGACCGGCGACGGCGACATCATGATCACGCTGCGCGGCGACGTGCATGGCAAGACCGAGGAATACACCACCAAACTGCGCAAGAAGCTGGTGGACGACTTCCCGCAATGCGGCTTCTTCTTCGGCGCGGCGAACATCACCAATCAGATTCTGAATTTTGGTCTTCCGGCCCCCATCGACGTCCAGATTTCAGGCCGCAACGTGGAGGCCAACTACAAGCTCGCGCAGGAGCTGGAGCGGCGCATGGCGCATATTCCCGGCGCGGCAGACGTCCACATTCACCAGGTGATGGACTACCCGGAGATCCGGCTCAAAGTGGATCGCAACAAGGCCGGGCTGGTGGGGATGACCGAACGCGACGTCTCCAACAGCCTGCTGATTTCACTCAGCGGCAGCGGCCAGGTGGCCCCTACGCAATGGCTGAACTGGGTGAACGGCGTGAATTACAACATCACGGTGCAGACGCCGCAGCACAAGCTGAACTCTCTCGATGCGCTGATGCGTACGCCCATCGCGCCGCTTTCGGGCAGCTTCGCCACCACCACGGCGGGCTCCACGCAGGGCACGGCGAACGGCACTTCCGCCTCCACCGGCGCCAGCCCGAATCAGGCGTCCATGGCCTATGGCAACCCGGGCGCGCAGTCTGCCAACGGCGCACAGTTCCTGTCGAACTTTGTAACGACGGAGCGCGGCATCGCGCCTCAGATTGTGAACCACTACAACGTGCAGAACGTTTTCGACATTTACGCGAATGTGGATCACCAGGATCTGGGCAGCGTGGGCGCCGAAGTGGAAAAAATTATGAAGGGCATGGAGAAGAAGCTGCCCCGCGGTTCCAACATGGAACTACGCGGCCAGGTGAAGACGATGAATACCTCGTTTACCCGCCTCGGCCTGGGCCTGGTGGCCTCCATCCTGCTGGTCTACTTCCTGATGGCCGTGAACTTCCAGTCCTGGCTGGATCCGTTCATCATCCTGATGGCCCTGCCGGGCGCACTGGCCGGCATTGTCTGGATGCTCTTTGTGACCCAGACAACCTTCAGCGTGCCTTCCTTGATGGGTGCGATTATGTGCATCGGCGTCGCGACCGCCAACAGCATTCTGATGGTGGTTTTCGCCAATGACCAGCGTCTGGAGGGCATGAATGAGCGCGAAGCGGCGCTCTCGGCCGGCAATACCAGAATCCGGCCGGTGCTGATGACCGCGTTCGCGATGATCATCGGCATGTTGCCGATGGCTCTCGGGATCGGCGAAGGCGCGGAGCAGAATGCGCCGCTGGGCCGCGCGGTGATTGGTGGTCTGGGATTTGCGACCATCACGACGCTCTTTGTGGTGCCGATCGTTTACAGTCTGCTGCGGAAAAAGCCGCCGGTGGATTTTGACGTGAAGCTGGTGGAAGAAGAAAACGAGGACGTCTCCGTGTATCTGACGGAAGCGTCGAATTTACACTGAGAGATTACGGAACCGCATGCGCAGCGAAACGCCGGAAGCATCACCCCAGGAAGCAGAAACGCAGGCGACGGAAGCCAGACTCCGCGCCGAGATCGAGTCGCTGAAGCAGCGGCTGGCAGCGCACAGCACCCCGCACGGGCATGAGAGAAAACGGCCCTCCGGCGCCGTGCTGATTCTGCTCGCCCTGCTGGTTGTGGTGTCTTTGGTGGGCGCTTTCTTCGCGGGCTTCCTGCCGCATGAAAAGCGGCAGACGGAACTGGTGTCACAGGCGAAGACGGATGAGGCAACGGCGCCGATTGTGAACGTGACTCCCGTGGAGCGTTCCACCGGCAAGAGCGAACTGGTGCTGCCGGGCAATATCCAGGCGATTACCGAAGCTCCCATTCTCTCCCGCGCCAGCGGCTACGTGAAGCGGCGGCTGGTGGACATCGGCGACCGCGTGAAGGAAGGCCAGTTACTGGCGGAGATCGACGCGGCGGAACTCGATAGCCAGGTGAAACAGGCGAAGGCCAGCGTGGACCAGACCGCGGCTTCCCTCGAACAGGCCAACGCAAACCTGGTGCAGGCGCGGACCAATCAGGCTCTTTATAAGACGACCGCCGAACGCTACGCCAATCTGGTGAAGCGCGGCGCGGTGTCGAAGCAGGAGTTTGATACCAATCAGGCGCAGTACGAAGCGCAGTCCGCCGCGGTACAGGCGATGGAAAAGGCCGTCAGCGTGGCGAAGAGCAACATCGCCGTGGCTGAGGCAAATCTGGGGCGGCTGACGGAGATGCAGAGCTACCTCAGGGTGAAGGCCCCGTTTGACGGTGTGGTTACGGTCCGCAATGTGGATACCGGCGCGCTGGTGAACGAGGGCAATACTCTGCTGTTCCGCATCGCGCAGACCAACCGGCTGCGCATCTACGTGAATGTGCCGCAGGCCGATGCCGCCGCCGTCAAGGTGGGCCAACCTTCGAAGATCACCATCTCCGATATGGTGGGCAAAGTGTTCACCGGCGCCGTCACCCGCACGGCGAACTCCCTGGACCCCGCCACCCGGACGCTGCTGGCGGAAGTGCAGGTGGCAAATACCGGGAATCTGCTGATGCCCGGCATGTACGCCCAGGTGAATTTCACTACGTCCCGCGCGGAACCGCCGCTGCTGATTCGCGGAGACGCGCTGGTAATCCGCGCCAACGGACCTCAGGTCGCCATCGTGACGCCCGAACAAACCATTCACTTCCAGACCATCACGCTCGGCCGGGATTACGGCGACAAGATCGAGGTGCTGCAGGGTCTGCAGCCGTTGCAGCAACTGGTGATCAACCCGGGCGACAACATCCTCGAAGGCGCGAAGGTAAAGCCGGTCCTGTTGACCGCGCCGAAAAAATGATCGGACCTGTTGTGGGAAGTCATCCGGCGAAGCGTCCGGAGCGCGTTGTGCTCGAAGGGCGCTACGTGCGTCTGGAACCTTTATCCGCGGCCTCGCATGGCGAAGACTTGTGGCGGGGCGTCGGCGGTCCGGATCAGGCGGAGCTTTGGGAGTACATGCCCGATGGCCCGTTTGCGGATCGCGCCGCGTTGGATGGGGCGCTCGAGGGCAAGTCGGCTTCGGAAGATCCTTTCTTCTTCGCGATCCTGGACGCGGCTTCCGGTCAGGCACTGGGTTGCGCATCGCTGATGCGGATCGACACCAAGAACCGAGTAATTGAGGTGGGCGGCATCATGTACAGCCCGGCGCTGCAGCAGACTCGCGGCGCGACCGAGGCCATGTATCTGATGGCCCGGTACGCATTTGAGGAGTTGGGAAACCGGCGCTACGAGTGGAAATGCAACTCGTTCAATGAGCCTTCCCGCCGTGCCGCGCTGCGCCTCGGATTCCAGTATGAGGGACTCTTCCGGCAGCACATGATTATCAAGGGCCGCAACCGCGATACGGCCTGGTTCTCCATGCTGGATTCGGAATGGCCGGCGCGCAAAGCGGCGTTTGAGCGCTGGCTCGACCCGGCGAATTTCGACGCGGACGGACGCCAGAAGGCGTCTCTGCAGTCCTTTATTTAGGGTTCGGATCCCGCGTCATCCGGTAGACGCCGGTGTGATCCTCATCCCGGAATTCCATTTTCACGTTCGCGCCGATGCCCTGGAGCATTTTGTACTTCCACATGACCCAGGGCACCGGGTCAGACAGGTGCGCGTCGATTTCATCCGGCGGACCGTAAAGGATATAGATGCGCCCGCGGTCTGAGGCGCGCCCACCGAGGCGGGAGTCCGCGAAACTCAGGCGGCGGTAGTGCTCCTCTTTGAACTCGTTGCGCGGTGTGCCGGGCGTGGGGTCGCGGCGCAGCCAGAATTGCTCGACGAAGTGGAGCCGTTCCTCGTCGGTCCGAAGAGCCTGATAGGCCTCGCGTTCCTGTTTTTGAATGATGTAGTGAACCTCGTCGTCCAGCCATTTGTCTGGAGTCGTCTGGGCGGAGAGAAATACCGCGGCGAGACCCAGCGCCAGCAGAGCGGTCGACAGCAGAGGCGCCACCGTGCGCCGTGATCCCGAACGTCCCAGAATCCGCGAGATGCGGGCTTTCAGACTGCCTCCGCTGGCTGCCAGAACGAGGCGCGGACGGGCGACTTCCAGAGCATGCAACGTTTGAGCATAAGCCAACGGGTCCGCGCCGGCCGACAACACAACATCGTCACAACAGTGCTCGCGTTCCTCGCGGAGCACGCCCGACACCCACCAGACGGCCGGGTGATAGAAGAGCAGCCCTTCCACGGCGGTCTGCACCAGATTCACCGCATAGTCGAAGCGGCGGATGTGGGCGAGTTCATGCAGCAGCAGATATTCGAGTTGAGCGGCGGGCAATCCGGTCAGCAGGCCGGCAGGCAACAGGATCACCGGACGCAGGAAGCCCGCCACCACCGGGACATCCACGTGCGGCGATTCGAACAAACGAACCCAATTTCGGATGCCCAGACCCCGCGCGAGTTGGGCCGCGCGGGATTGCCAGAATTCCGGGGCGGGAGCAGAACCGACCCGACGCAGGCGGAGCGTGTCCACCCAGCCGGTGAGACCGCGCAGCCAGAAGAGCACGATTCCCGCGCACCAGAAGGGGACGAGCCAGCGCATGGAGTCCTCGATTCGGTCGAGGAGCGAGGCCGTCAGAGGCGTTTGAAAGTCACCTGGGGGGAGTGGTCTGAACGCGGCAAGAGCCGCGGCGGGATTCCGGGCCGGAAACTCCGGCATCGCGAGGAACAGAGTGGTGAAGAATGCCAGAGGCATCGCGAGCAACGCGACGCAGGCCAGACGGTAGCGCGTTTTTGGCTTCGCCGGACAGGCCGCCAGAGCGAGCGCAATCAGCAGCCCCTGCCAAAGGAAGTGGAATAAAGCAATGCCGAGGGCCTTCACGATAGCTGAGTTCATTGGTTCTCCTTTTCATACACGTCCAGTAACTGCCGGATTTCCGCCAGTTCCTCAGGTGACGTTTTGCGGGCGGAGAGAGCGCCCACCAGCAGACTGCGCGCGGAGCCACCAAAGGCGCGCGTCAGCAGGTCGCCGGCCAGCTGCCGCTGTGTCCACTCCCGGGGCCGGGCGGCGGCGTAGATGTGGGCGCGCTGGTCTTCATCCCGCTCCACCAGAAGCTTCCCGGTCATGATTTGCAGGGTCTTGAGGACAGTGGTGTACTGGGTGGGTTTGCGGGCGTTGATTTCGGCGTGAACGTCGCGAACCGTGGAGGGTCCGCGGGTCCAGAGAACGTTGAGGATTTCGAGTTCGGCGTCGGTGGGACGCGCCGGTACAGGTGTGGCGTTCGACATCTACGAAAACAATACTACGAAAATCTTCGTAAGTAAATGGGTTCGCTTTTTCGTTTCGCTTTTTCGTCAGACGGAAAAGATGCGCACACCCCGCGCTCCGGCCACGATCGCCTGCGAAGCGATGCCGATAAAGAGACCGTGTTCCACCACCCCGACGGTGCCGTCGAGTTGCCGCTGCAGTTCCGGCGGGGAGGCGATGGGCCCGAAGCGGCAGTCGAGGATGTAATTGCCATCGTCTGTAATGTAAGGTTTGCCGTCGCGATGGCGGAGTACCGGAGTCGCGCCCGCGGCTTCGAGGCGTTTCGCCGTGCTCTCCCAGCCAAAACGAATCACTTCCACCGGGACCGGGAAGGTGGTCCCCAGCCTCTCCACGAGTTTGCTCTCATCGACTACGATCACCAGACGCCGGCTGGAGATGGCGACCAGCTTTTCCCGCAGCTGATTCCCGCCGCCTCCTTTGATGAGGCTCAGGCCGGGGAGTTCCACCTCATCGGCGCCATCGATGGCGAGGTCGAGTTGGGGATGTTCGCCGAGGGTGGAGAGCGGGATGTTGTGGAGCCGGGCGAGCGCCGCAGTCTTCTCCGAAGTCGGCACCCCGATGATGCGGAGACCAGCGGAGACGCGTTTGCCGATGGAGGCGACGGCGAGTTCCGCGGTGGAACCGGACCCCAGGCCGACGAGCATGCCGTCTTCCAGTTGCGCCACCGCGGCGTCGGCGGCCATCTGTTTCAGGCGGATGATGTCCGGGTCAGTATTCGAACTCATTTCGTATCTTCATGATGCTACAGGAGTGTGAACAGCAGACCGGAGCGGCATCGGACAGATACCCGCGCACATGGATTTCCCATAACTATGGTGGGTATTGAAGGTGTGGGCGTACGATTCCATACTCCAGGTGTGAGACGGCTCCGGATATTAGTAGTCGCGATGCTGCTCCCGGCAGGGGAGACAGGGTTGCGGGGGCAGTCCATCGTCGCCTATGTGGAGGGGCCCGGGGTTCAGGTGACATCCGTGACTTCAACGTCGGGCGTCACAACGGAGAACTTCAATTGGCTTTCCGGCGGCACTTACACATCGCCGGTTGCGACGGCGATCGGAACCTACGAGGGCAGCTCAACTAGTAAGTTCGCCATTGTGAGCGCGAACCAGTATGGCGGAGCCGGAGGAACCGGGAAATACTTCGCGGTGGGCGCGGAGAGCGGTTCGAGCGCGCCCGTCCAGCTGAATCTGTATGCGGAGGCGAATTATTTCGGTTTCTGGTGGTCTGCCGGTGACCGGAATAATTCGATCACATTCCTGCAGGACGGCACCGCTCTGGCAACTTTCACCACGGCGACGCTGGTGGCGCTGCTGCCCAAAACGGCGGGAGCCACGGTGACGGCGATCAACGGCACCACCTACAGCACGACCGGCTACTATGGCAATCCCAACAACGCGCAGGATTCGAACGAGCCATTTGCCTATGTGGATGTGATTGCCACCGGTCTTCAGTTCAATCAGATCCAGTTTGCCAATACGATCAGCACCGGCTTCGAGTCTGACAATCACAGCGTGGCGGCCGGCGTGACCGGTCCGGGCGATGGCGATGTGGTGGTGCAGAACGTGGAGCTGATCACGCCGGAACCGATTCCCTTCACTATGATGGCGCTGGGTCTTGTGTTGATTGGCGGTTCCCGTCTGCGGCGCCATCGCGCCGAGTGATGCCGTTCGCCGAGTGCCTGAAAGGGCCGGCTTGACTTGATATTGAGTGAAGAGTATGATTCGGCCTGGTTACAAATCGGGCCGCCAAGCCGCGCCTCCCGACGCTTCCGCAGGACTCCCCGGTCGTAAGTCCCATCCTGACGACGCACACACCGCGTCTTTCGACAAAACAACCCAATTACTCTGGAGAGTTCTTAAATGGCGCTTACACCGAAACTTACAGAATCGCTACTCGAACGGGGATTTTCCCGCCGTCAGATCGGCCGGATTTCCATGGGGGCTGCCGCCGCCATTCCGTTCTTCCATGAATTTGCTATGGCTGAGCAGGCTCAGGACCAGGCCGCCGGCGGACGCCGCGGCGGTGGCGGAATGGGCGGGAACCGCGGACCCTACGATCCGGAAGTGGTGCGGATCACGTCCAATGAAAACCCGATGGGTCCCTGCAAGGAAGGCCTGGAGGCCCTCTATAAGGTAGCGCCGCTGGGCTGGCGTTATTCCCCTCAGGGCGCCAATCTTGAATTCAACTCGCTGCTGGCGAGCACGGAAAACGTTTCGCAGGACCATGTGACCGCCTATCCCGGTTCCAGCATTCCGCTGGCGAACTGCGCGGCGGCGTTCACGTCGCCCACCCGCAGCTGGGTGATGGCCGGTCCCGGTTACGGCAGCGGCGCTGGCCGCTTCATCGGCGCGAAGACCATCAAGGTTCCGCTGCGCAAAGACTACTCCCACGACGTGGAAGCGATGATCAAGGCGGACCCGAACGCGGGCGCTTATTACATCTGCAACCCGAATAATCCGACCGGCACCCTGACACCGCGCAAGGATATGGAATACATCCTGGCGAATAAGAAGAAAGACGCCGTCCTGATTATCGACGAAGCCTACGTGCACTTCTCCGGACCGGAGAACATGTCGACCGACCTCGTGAAGGCCGATAAAGACGTGGTGGTGCTGCGGACCTTCTCGAAGATCTACG
This sequence comes from uncultured Acidobacteriia bacterium, assembly GCA_903900705.1. Lineage (GTDB taxonomy): Bacteria > Acidobacteriota > Terriglobia > Bryobacterales > Bryobacteraceae > BOG-234. Next base: position 57,040 of record CAIUOG010000091.1, on the reverse strand, counting down.
GCATGGCGGGTCTCCGGGCCGGCGCCATCTACGGTCGTCCGGACCTGCTGGCAAAAGTGCGTGAGTTCGGCGGCAGCGGCTTCATGCCGGTGACGGCGACGGCCTGCGCCGCGGCCAGCATGAAGGTGGGCCCCAGCCTGATGAAGGAACGCCTCGAAATCAATAAGAAGAACCGGGATCTGGCCTTCGAGCACCTGCAGAAGATGGGCGTGAAGTACATCCCGAGCGGTACCAACTTCTTCATGATGGAAGTGAAGGGGATGACCGGCCAGCAGGTGAACGCGGCGATGGCAACCAAGAAGGTGCAGATCGGTCGCACCTGGCCGGAATGGCCGCAAATGGTTCGCGTCACCGTGGGCACTTACGAAGAGATGGGCAAGTTCAATGCCGCTCTCGACAAAGTGCTGCAGGAAGGCCCGCCGAAGTCGCCCAGCGCCGCCTAGTTCTTACAGAGAGGGTGCCGTAAAGGGGGGACGCTTACCGCGTCCCCCCTCTTTTTGTTTGTTACAAGTGCTTCAACGCGACCGGCTTAGTTCTTTTTGGCGGCCGAGGGCTTCGGGGGCGTCGCCGCCTTGCGGACCTGTTGGAAGTACTGCTGCACGTAGGATTGGAGGCCGACCGGGATTTCGTCCCGCGTCACGTCGCTGTCCGCTTCTCCGCGCGCGGCGGCCTTCGTATTGGTGTAAGCGGTGCGAAGTTGCTGGTTGCCGGACTGGACTTCGATGGTGGTTTCGCCGGTTACCGTGGCGGCCCGCTTGCCGATAATCTCGCTGATCTTCCCCATAGCCTTGATTTGTTCGGCCGCCTTCAGGTCTTTCGCGCCATCCTGACTGCCGACGCCGCTGCCCGCCTGGGAGGAATTCTGTGCGCTCTTTGAACCCGCCTTGCCCTCTGCCTGCTGGCCTTCCTGGGGGTCGCCGTTGGGGTCGCCCGCCTGCGCCTCACCCTGCTGCTGGCCCTGCTGCTCCTGGCCTTTGCCGGAACTGCCTTTTTCACCGGCGGCTTTGTCGGACTTCGACGCCTGCTGTTGCTGCTGCTGGCCCTTCTGTCCGGCGCTGCCCTTATCCTGGCTGGCCTTCGACATCATGTTCGAAACGGCGTCTTTGAGCTTGGAAAGCAGGCTGTTGTTATCGCTGTTCTGGCCGCTTTTGGGAGAACCTTTGTCGCCTGCCTTGCCTTGTTCGCCGGCGGAGGACTTTGCCTCGTTGTTCTGATCGGAATCAGAATTCGGCTTACCGTCCATCGAATCGCCGTCCGGATTCTGCTGCAGGCCGTTGCCCGCCTTGCCCTCATCAGACTTGCCGGAGGCCGGACCCTTCTGGCCTTTATCGGACGGCGTATTACCGCCTTCCAGAGCTTCGTCGATGGCTTTCGAGAGGGCTTCTTCCGACTGCTTGTCTTCCGGTTTGAGCGGAATGCCCAGCTTGGCGAGCAGCGATTCCGCCGCTTCCAGACCCTTTTGTTTACCGGGATCGGAAAAACGGGGCTTTTGTTTGGCGAGCGCGCGGGCGGCCTGATCCTCAAACAGAACTTCCGTGATGGGAGCCCGGAGATCCAGCCCGTGCCCGGCGCTGAAACGCAGCAGCAGCAGGGCGGACGCGGCCACGGCGCAACCGGCCATCAGGTACAGCGTGCGCGGAATGGTGAAGGGGACCGCGACATCCAGATCCACAGACCCTGCGGCGGTTTCCGCCTGGCGGAGTTGCAGGTTCCGGAACTCCTCGTTCTTCGCATCGGAATGCGCGGAGTAGTGCAGCGCGGTCGAGAGTGCGTCGTTCAGCCCGGCGTTGGTATCGAGGCGGACGGCGGTGGTGTAGGCATCCGGCACGGTCCGCGTCACCCGCCAAAGGCCGATGCCGACGCCCAGCGCGGCAAACAGCGTCAGCGTCCACCACTCCAGCCAGCGGGTCCCGAGTAACAGGATCAGGGCCAGTCCGCCGATGGCGATGGCGGCGGCGAAGGCGAGTTGCGCCAACGCCTCATTCAGAATGAAGCGGCGTCGAGCCCTGCTGATCAATGCGTCAATCATGATAAAAACCTGCAGGTAGTCGGCGTACGGGGAACGAGTACCAGTTCCATTATCCCCCGGAAAGCGTGGCGGGGGGTGATTTCTCATACTATACTCGTCTAGTTGGCTCGCTGAGGAGTTGACGTTCTTTCAGTGTTTTTCAAAGTAATTTTGCTTTCCATTCCGGCCCTGTTTGTCGCGGAACAGCAACTGCATGCTGAAACGCAATGGGTGCGCGCGCGCCTTGGCAGCTTCGAAGCCATCAGTGACAGTGGGCGGAAAGCCGCCATCCAGGGCCTGAGCCAGTTCGAACAGTTCCGCTTCGCGCTGGGTTCCGTAATGGGCCAGAGCGAACTCCGGCTCGACCCCCCGCTGCGAATTCTGGTGTTCCGCAACGCGCAGGAAATGGCGTCCAACGGCTGTAATGGCTTCCAGACGGGACGGGACCGGGAAGTGACCTGCACCACAGCCGAAGGGCAACTGCCGCCGGAACTGATCCGGGCGCTGACCCGAAAGCTGCTCGAAAGCAACTTCGCCGCCATGCCGGGCGGAATTGAACGCGCGCTGGAGACTTTCTTCAGCACCGTGCAATCGAGCGCCGTGCACGTGCAGTGGGGCGCACCGCCGCCCAACTCCGCTGATCGCACCCGCGAATGGGCGCTGCTGCACCGGCTGATTACCCAGCCGGATTATGCGGGGCGGGCACACATCTACCTGCACAATCTGGCGAACGGCATGGATTCGAACGGCGCCATCCGGAGTCTGAGCGAGGATCCGGCGCGGTTCAATGCCGAGATTGACCGCTACTTCACGGCCGGCGTTTTTGCCCCGGCGCAGGCGCCGAACCGCCCTCTCAACCCGGAACGGGACTTCAACACCACCATCCTGACTTCCGACGAAGGCCAGTTAATGCGGGCTGACATGCTGGGCGCGGGCGCGGAAGCCATCTACCAGACGCTGCTCAAAGCGGGCAAGCATGTGGCCGAAGACCATGAGGGGCTGGCGATTCTGGCGATGCGGGCCGGCAACATTTCCGGCGCTCGAACCCATATGGACGCCGCGAGACAGGCCGGCACCCATAATGTGGTCGCGCTGACGCAGTTTGCGGCGCTCGAAAAGGACCCGGAACTGGCGATTACGGTGCTGCATGAAGCGCTGACGCTGGATCCGAAGTATGGTCCGGCGCACTGGGTGCTGGGTGAAAAGATCAGCGAACCGCCCCGGCGAATGATGGAGTGGAAGCAGGCTGTGGCGCTGACTCCGCGCAACTACGCCTGGTGGACGCAGTACGCGAAGCTCTGCGAGAGCCTGAAGCAGTACGCCGAGGCCGGGCGCGCCTGGCTGGCGGCGGCGCAGGCGGCGCCGGACGTTCCGACGCGTGAACAGGCGCTCACGGCGCGCGGCCAGATCGACCAGTTGCGGCTGGATGACGAGTATGAACAGCGCCGCAAAGAGGCGGCCGCGAAGGCGGCGGAGATCGACCGTCTGAAGAACGATGCGCGGCGGGAAATTGCCGAACTGGAAGCGCGCAGCCGGACGAAGCCCCTTTCGAAAGATGAGAAAGTCATGGACTGGGATCAGGTGGACCGGGACGGCGAGGCGATGACCGTTTCGCTGGTCCGCGTGGACTGTGCCGGCAAACAGGTCACTTTGAGCGTAAAGGACGCCAAGGGCAAGCTGCAGAAGATGGCGGTGCCGGATATTTCCCATGTGGAGATCACCGGGGGCGACGGGAAGCTGACGTGCGGAGTACAAAAGGCCCGGACGGTCCGGATCCGCTACAGTCTGGCGGCAGGTAGCCAGCAGCCGGAAAGCGCGGCCCGAATTGTGACCGGGATTGAATTACGCTGATGCTCAGTTCGGTAAAGGGCCTGCTGAAAAAAGTAACTGGATCGGATCGCCCGCGCGTGATCGCCGTCATCGGCGGGACCAGACAGGATGTGGAAGCAGGCGTGGGGCACGCGCTGACGGGCAATTCCGGCCTGCCGGTGCTGGGCTTTTGCGCGAATACCGCTTCGGCGGAGCCGATTGCCGGCTGTGAGCGGTTCACTTCCGGCGCGAGTGCTTCCCGGATTCGAAAAGAGCTGGGCGCTTACTGGCCGGCCCTGACGATTGTCGCGTGGACGGGAGAGCGGCGCGCGGTGGCGCACAAGCTGCTGCCTTTCACGCTGCCGCCGTTCCGGTTTGTGGTGGCGAACGAGGCGGGCGGATTCTTTGCCGGGAAGCCAGGCCCCATCGCGGAACATCTGCGGCGGCGTTCCAAAGACGCGCTGATTTCCGGGGTCCGGCGGATCGGAGACGTGATTACCGGCAGCGCCGCCTGGCTGGGACGCGAATTCGAGTACACATTTGAGGTGACGTGGAGTCTGTTGCTGGCTGCCCTCGCGATGTTGGCGAAGGGCACTCCCTGGCTGGTGCGGGCGGCGGTGAGAAGTCTGCCGCCCGGCGAACCTGGGCGGGCCATCGCGGTGCAGTCGTGCGGGAGCCGCTATACCGAAATCGTGGTGCCAGGCCGGGCATGGGCTTATCAGCGCGTGTCTGATGCGGTGGAGCATTCCGGTTCGCACTTTCTGGTTTTCCGGCGGCTGGGTGAGAAGGCCGGTCCGGAGCCGCTGATCCAGCTGGCGCGGGAGACCGGTTCTTTTGTGGTGGCCAATCAGATCGCCTGGTGCGGCTGGCGCAAAACGCTGGTGAAGAAGCACCCTTTCCGGCGTCTGCAGCCCGGTGAGGTGGCGCAGGTGATGGCGCCGTGGTCGACGCTGATAGTGATGCGGGTGGACCTGATAGCGAAGCTGGGCGTTCCCCACGCGATCACTTTTGGCGGCGCGCTGCTGCTTCTTTACTGGAAAGCCGCGGCGGCCGGGCTGAAATGTCTGGTGGTGGGCGGCGATTACCCCATGACGCAGGAGCCGGCGATGGAGCTGGAGGATGCCGAACTGGCCACCCATCTGGTGCTGCGGCACAAGCTGAGCGAACTGGCGGCGGAACGTCCGCAGGCCGCGCGCGGGAATGTGGCGTGGTCACCATCCCATAGGAAGGGTTTCCGGGGACTGCCCCGCGTGCTGGTGGTCTCTCCGTATCTGCCCTTTCCGCTGTCGCATGGCGGCGCGGTCCGGATGTATAACCTTTGCCGGTCGATGGCCGGCCAGGTGGATTTTGTCTTGGCGTGTTTCCGGGAAGCCAACGATGCGGTGAGGTATGAGGAACTGCATGAGGTGTTTCGCGAGGTCCACGTGGTGGATATCGACGAGAAGCACCCGGACCAGTTCGTCCCCCGGCAGGTGGCGGAGTACCGGAACAGCGCGATGTCAGCCCTGGTCCGGGAGCTGTGCCTTTCGGGCAGCGTGGACCTGGTGCAGCTGGAATACACGCAGATGGCCGAGTATGCCGACCATACCGGGTCCGTGCCGGTAATCCTGGTGGAACACGACCTGACTTTTACGCTCTACGAACAACTGGCGCAGACACAGCCGGGCAAGGCCGCCACCGAGCAGTTCGAGCTCTGGCGGACGTTCGAGCGCGCCGCTTTGCAGTGTTCAAATGCGGTCTGGACCATGTCCGGGCGCGATCAGGCGATTGCGATTGAACACGGCGCGCCCCGCCAAACGACGGTGGTGGTGCCGAACGGCGTGGATCTGGCGCGGTTTCAGCCGGCCGCGCGGGAGACGTCCGGGCCGGCGGTGCTGTTTGTGGGTTCCTTTCGGCATCTGCCGAATCTGCTGGCCTTTGAGGTTCTGGTGGAAAACATCATGCCGCTGGTCTGGAAGGTTCTGCCCGACGTCCGGCTGCATGTGATCGCCGGGCCCATGCACGAAAAAGCCGCGGAGAACGCAAAGAAGACCCGGTTGCTTCAGGCGGACGCGCGCGTGGTGGTGGAAGGTTTTGTGGAGGATGTGCGCCCGGCCTATCGCGAATGCGATCTGGCGGTGATCCCGCTGGTGATTTCGGCGGGCACGAACATCAAGCTGATGGAAGCCATGGCGTGCGGACGTGCGGTGGTCAGTTCGGCGGTGGGTTGCCAGGGCCTGGGTCTGGAAGACGAGACGGATCTGCTGATTCGCGAGGTGGGCCCGGAGTTCGCGGACGCCATCATCCGGCTGTTGCGGGATGACGAGGCGCGGCGGCGGATTTCGGCGCGCTCGCGGCGTGTGGCCGAAGCCCTGTTCAGCTGGGATTCCATTGCCCACGGAGCTCTGGAGACGTACACGGAACTGCTGGGGCAAACGGTTCGGACGGCTGTTTAGGGGCTACTGAATCTCCCCCTGAAATTTCCAGTTGGCTTTGTAATCGCGCGTCAGCTTCTGTCTGGTCAGGCTGGCGCGGATGAGTTCCACGGGAATGCGGTTCTCTTTGAGAACGGCGTCGTTGAACTGATGATTCGTCATTTTGCCCGGGCCGGTTCCCACCAGGGAATCGTGCAGGGATTTCAGCTGTAAACCACCCAGCAGATACGCCGCCTGATAGAGCGGAGAGTAAGCGCCGCCAAACGAACGGCGCACTTCGCCCGCCGCATTGTCCCGTTCGAAACCCACCTTGTCGACAAGGAAATTCACCGCTTCATCCGGCGTCATGAGACCCAGATGGAAGCTGAGCGAGAAGATGATGCGGGCGCAGCGGTGCATATGCCAGACCAGCGCGCCCACGCGGTCTTCCGGCGTCTTCTGGAACTTCAGCTCCCACATCATGAGCTCCCAATAGAGCGACCAGCCTTCCGTGACGAAAGGCGTGCCACCCACCAGCGAGCGGTACGGCTTGTAGCGGGCGGCGTAGTAGAGCTGCAGGTGATGGCCGGGGATGAGCTCATGAAACACCGTGGCGCGGGACATGGGGATGTTGTTGCCGCGCATGGTCATCATCTTCTGTTCGAGGGTCATTTCGGCAGTGGGATAAGACACGCTGATGACTTCGCCGCCGGTGAAGAACGGGGTGACGAGCTGGCGCTCCGGCGACATCATTTCCATGCGCCAGGTTTCGTGCGCCACCGAAGGCACGGTCACCAGATCGTGTTCGTCGAGAAACTTTTCGGCCTCGCGGGCCAGGTCGCGGATAAGCGTGGGCTGTTGGCCGGGCTCCACGTACATGGTTTTGATTTTTTCGACGGCCTTTTTCCAGTCGTCCCCGTAGCCCATTTCGCGCGAGGCCTTCTTCATTTCGTTCTCGCACCAGGCATATTCTTTGTTGGCGATGGCGATGAGCTGTTCGGGGGTGTAGGGAATCATCTCATTGGCGAGTTCCACCATCAGGCCTTCGCGGCCAATGGGGTCGCCGACAATGTCTTCGGTGGAACCGGCGCGGGCTCCGGAGGCAACCCCGGCAAAGCCACCGCCGCCGTTGCCACCACGTCCACCTCCACCGGCCCCGCCACGTCCCGGACCGGGCGTTGCCGCAGGGGCCGCCGGCGCGTCACCGGACGGAGCGCGCAGCCCGGCCACCCGTTCGCGCAGAAAGGTGGAATAGCTCTGGAGAGAAACGTCCACGGCCTTGTAGCCCACGCCGGCCCACCAGGTGAACAGGGGATCGTAGGAATCGTAGAAGGCAAACCACGTGCGCAGCGTGTTGCGCAGCATGTTCGCTTCCGTCGCCACGCGGTTGCCCACGATGCGGCGCATCCGGGCGGCGTCGGGACCGTTCTCTGCCCGGACTTTGGCGTCCACCGATTTTCGCGCCGCCTCGATCTGCTTTGCGAGGTCCGCCAGGGTTTCCGCGGCTTTCTTCGCGTCCATCGGATTCATCTTCCGGCGCGATTCTTCGAGACCCATGATGACGCCGGCAAAAGGCAGATAGGGGGTGTTTTCAGCCTGCTCTTTGGCGTCAAGGTCGAGCCGCTGGAGTTCGTGGTCGAGACTGTTACGGAACAGGACGTAGTCGATCCTGCCGTCCTGACTCATGGCGTCGAAGTTGCGGTCGGCGAGAGCGGCTTTGGCGTCGAGATAGAAACGGCGGAGACGCTCGCGGCGCTCCGGGGAGGCGTTGACGTTGTAGAAGCGCAGCAGATTGCCGCGATCGGCGGCGTAGCGCTCAATCATGGGGCGCAGTTCGCTGTTGGAAGTGTCGAGATCTGTAAGGTCGTTGCCGAACGCGGCGGCCCGGGCGGAGAGACAGAAGGTGGAGAGGAGGGTTGCGGCGAGGAGGGTTGCGGTGATTTTGGGGGTCACCCTGTCAGGCTACAACAAGATGACCCGCCCGGAAACGCTGGTTACAGTTTTGGCGCGTAGTAGCCTTTGCGGGCTTTTACGATCAGGTCTTTGCGGGTCTTCACCTTCACCTGCACCGGATGGTAAAGGCCGTCGGCCTTGAGCGGTTCCGGGCGGTAGAAGATGTTGTACTGGTGGCGCAGTTCGTTGGCGATGTTTTCGAAGTTCTGGTCGAGATCTTCCACCTTGAACGGGAAGAAGGCCTGGCCGCCGGTTTCGTCGGTGAGGTAGCGCAGAATTTTGTCGCCATCCAGATCGTCGCGCCTGGTGTTGGTGGAGATGGCGTAGATGACCACGTCGGCCTTCTGGGCCATTTCGAGCGCCTGATCGCGGGAATAGCGGCTGGAAGTGTCGTCACCGTCGCTGATGATGATCATGGCGCGGCGGAACTTATCGCGGGGCTGATCGAGCATGAGCTTCTCCTTGGACGCGAAGTAGATGGCGTCATAGAGCGAGGTGCCACCGCCGGGGTGCATCCCTTTAATGCCCTTTTCGAGGACGGTCAGATTGTCGGTGAGATCGCTGACAAGTTCGGCGGCGCTGTCGAAACTGACCAGCATCATGCGGTCTGTGCGCGGGCGCATCACGCTCTGCATGAAGCGGATGGCGGCGTCCTGCTCGAACTTAAACTCGGTGCGGATGCTGTTGGAGGTATCGACGAGGACGGCGATGCGGAGCGGCAGGTCGGATTCCGCCGTGAACTCCTGAATGGCCTGGGGCTTCTTGCCCTCGAAGACAGAAAAATCGTCTTTGCCGAGGTCGGTGACGAAGCGGCCCTTTTTATCCGTGACGGTGTAGAGAACGTTGACGCGGGTGACGTCCAGGGTGATTCGGGTGGTCTGCTCATCCTCTTTACCCTGCGTGGGGATCTGTTCGGTGGAGAGCGATTTCTGGCCGGCAACCGGCTGTTTCTGTCCGTGCAGGGACAAACCAACGCAAAGCCCAACGCATAACACTGCGCCCGCGGGCAACGACAATCTCATATCCCGTTATTCTAACGGTAAACTGCTGCGCCACGCTTCCAGTTCCGGCGCAAGGGGTGAGATGGCGAGAACCGGTTCGCCGGTTTCGGGGCTCCTGAAGCCCAGGCGGTGGGCGTGGAGGAAGTAGCGATTCCACTCGCTTTTGCGCGCGCCGTAGAGAGGATCACCGGCGACCGGGCGGCCCAGCGACGCCATGTGCGCGCGGATCTGGTGGGTTCTGCCGGTGCCCAGGCGGATGCGCAGGAAGGTGTAGCCGGAGTACTGCTGAATCGCCTCCCAGTCTGTGAGCGCCTGCCGGCCGCTGAGCAGTTTGGCCGTCATGCGGGCGCGGTTGTTGGGGTCCCGGCTGATGGGTTTGATGATGCGACCGGAGCCTTCGAGCTTGCCTTCCACCAGCGTGAGGTAGATCTTTTCGACTTTCCGAGAGGAGAACTGGAGCGCCAGATCCTGATGCGCGGCGTCGGTTTTGGCCACCAGCAGCGCGCCGCTGGTGAAGCGGTCCAGGCGATGGACGATGCCCGGGCGGATATCGCCGCCCACGCCGGAAAGCGTGTCCGCGCCGAATTTGTGCAGCAGAGCGTTCACCAGCGTGCCGTCATGGTTCCCCGCTCCGGCGTGGACCACCATGCCGGCCGGTTTGTCGATGACGACGCAGCTGGCGTCTTCATAAAGGATGGTGAGAGGAATGTCTTCCGGCGTGGCGCGCAGCGGGGCGAGCGCCAGGGGCTGCACGTCCACTTCCTCCCCGCCGCGAATCAGATAGGCCGCCTTCGCCGGACGGCCCGCGATGCGCACATTGCCGCTCTTCATCCACGTCTGGATCCGCGATCTGCTGTATTCCGGCAGTTTGTAGTGGAGGTAAGCGTCCAGCCTCTGGCCCCGATCTTCGTCGAGAGCTTTTAAGAGCATGCCTTAACGATACTGTGCGGAGGACTGTTCGGGGGCGCCGTGCGAAGAGAAGCGTTTACACTGTAGGCAAATCTATGAAGACGTTTCTCCGGCTCTTCGTCCTTTCCGCGTTCGCGTTCCTGCTCACCGCGGCCCCTTCCCGTTCCGAACTCCAGGCAAAACGCGTCACCATCATCCGTGATGACTGGGGCATCGCCCACATCTACGGCAAGACCGATGCCGACGCCGTGTTCGGCATGATGTACACCCAGGCGGAGGACGATTTCAACCGCGTGGAGACCAACTACCTGAACTCTCTGGGGCGGCTGGCCGAGGCGGAAGGCGAAGGGAAGATCTATCAGGATCTGCGGCAAAAGATGTTCATGGATCCCGCGGACCTGAAGAAGAAGTACGCCGAGAGCCCCGCGTGGCTGAAAACGCTGATGAACGCCTTCGCCGACGGGCTGAACTACTACCTGTTGCGGCATCCGGAGGTGAAGCCCCGCGTGATCACCCATTTTGAACCGTGGATGGCGCTCAGCTTTACCGAGGGCAGCATCGGCGGCGATATCGAGCGGATCAATCTGAATCAGCTGGAAGCGTTTTACGGGAAGAACCCGCTGGCTTTGCTCCGGCCGGAACCGGTGGTGGAGAAAGAGCCCTCCGGTTCGAATGGCGCGGCCCTCGCGCCTTCGAATACGGCCAGCCATCACGCGATGCTGCTGATTAATCCGCACACCTCTTTCTTCTTCCGCTCAGAACTCCAGGTGACGAGCGAGCAGGGCCTGAACGCCTATGGCGCGGTGACGTGGGGGCAGTTCTTCATTTACCAGGGCTTCAACGACCGGGCCGGGTGGATGCATACCTCCAGCGGGGTGGACGCCGTGGATGAATACCTCGAAACCGTGACGAAGAAGGGCGACGGCTATGTCTACAAGTTCGGTTCCGAAGAGCGCCCGGTAACCTCTTCCATCATCACCGTTCCTTATAAAACGGCGACCGGTATGGCGGAGAAGAAGTTCACCGTCTATCGCACGCAGCACGGCCCGGTGACCCACGAAGCGGGCGGGAAGTGGGTGACCATCCGGCTGATGCAGGAGCCCATCAAGGCACTCACGCAGTCTTACACGCGGACGAAGGCGCGGAATTACAAGGCCTACCGGCAGACCATGGAGCTCAAGGCGAACTCGTCGAATAACACCATCTTTGCGGATTCCGAGGGCGACATCGCGTACTTCCACGGGAACTACATTCCACGGCGCGACTCGAAGTTCGACTGGACGAAGCCGGTGGACGGCAGCAATCCGGAGACGGAATATAAGGGCCTGCTGGCGGTGGATGAGGCGCCGAATCTGTTGAATCCGAAGAGCGGCTGGCTCTACAACGCGAATAACTGGCCGTGGTCGGCGGCGGGGGACAGCAGCCTGAAGAAGTCGGACTACCCGGCTTATGTGGAGAACGGCGGCGAATCGGCGCGCGGCCTGCACGCGATTCGGGTGCTGCGGGGGAAGAAGGATTTCACGCTGGATTCCTTTCTGGCGGCCGCGTTCGACAGCTATCTGACGTGGTTTGAAAAGCCGGCGCCGGCGCTGATCCATGCCTGGGACGGGGCGGCGGAGGGTCCACTGAAGGCAAAGACGGCCGGGGCGGTGGCGGCGCTGCGGAACTGGGACCTGCGGTGGGGCGTGAATTCCGTACCGACGTCTGTGGCGGTGTTCTGGGGGGAAGACATCCGGCGGCGGGTGGCCGCCCAGGCGCGGGCGGCGGGAGTTTCGCCCGATGAGTACATCGGCGGCGGCAGGGTCGCGCCGGAACTGCTGCTGGAATCGCTGGCGGCGGCCACGGGCAAACTGGCGGCGGATTTCGGCCGGTGGGACACTCCCTGGGGAGAGATCAACCGCTTCCAGCGCCTGACCGGAGACATTGTGCAGCCCTTTAACGACGCCGGGGCGAGCATCCCGGTGGGCTTTACCTCGGCGGTCTGGGGTTCGCTGGCGTCTTTCGGAGCGCGCGCGTATCCGGGCACAAAGAAGTGGTACGGAACCAGCGGGAACAGCTTTGTGGCGGTGGTGGAGTTCGGCGACAAGGTCCGGGCGCGGGCGGTGACGGCGGGCGGCGAAAGCGGCCACCCCGGGTCAAAACACTTTAACGATCAGGCTGGACGCTACAGCACGGGAGACCTGCGGGAAGTCTATTTTTACCGCTCGCAACTGGCGGGACACACGGAGCGCGAGTACCACCCCGGGGAGTAGGCGCGATCCAGGCGTCCCGGTACGCTCAGAACTTTGTGAAGCGCAGGTTAAACGCTTGACTTCTGCTCAGCAGCCCTCTCTAATCTATAGATGGCGGATTTATGCTTCAAATTCGCCTGCTTCTGGTCCAGGAAGCTTTCGTCAAAAATTTAAGAGGGGTCTTTCATGCAGGTCAAAAACGCTTCCGGAGCGTTTCGCCGATTGTTGATGGCGGGATTGCTTGCCGGATTACTGAGTTCTTCCATTCACCCCGTTCAGGCCCAGGTACTCTATGGCTCCCTGATTGGAACGGTCAGCGACCCCAGCGGTTCGGTGGTACCGAACGCGGCAGTCACACTGACAGCACAGGATACGGGTGTCTCGAAAGAGAGCACAACGGACGGTGGAGGACGTTACTCCTTCGTCAACATCATCCCCGGCGCGTACACCGTGAAGGTCGCGGCCAAGGGGTTCAAGGGTTTTGCCAAGACGGGGATTGATGTCACCCCCAGTTCCATCGGTCGTGAAGACATCACGCTGGACGTCGGTCAGATGACCGAAACGATCACTGTTTCCGGCACCGCGGCGGAACTGCAGACCGATAAGGCCGACACGCACTCGGTGATTGAAAGCAAGACCATCACCAGCCTGCCGCTCGGCGGCTACCGCAACTACCAGAGCCTGATCAACCTGGTTCCCGGCGCGACACCGGCCGCGCTGCAGAATTCGATCACCGATACGCCGGGCCGCGCGCTCCAGACCCACATCAACGGGGGCAACGCGCAGACCAACATCACCCGCATTGACGGCGCCACCAGCGTGAACGTGTGGCTGCCTCACCATGTCGGCTATGTGACGGCGGAAGAAAACGTGGAAGTGGTCAACATCACCACGGGTTCGGCGGACGCGGAACAGGGTATGGCGGGTACTTCGGCCATCACGCTGGTCAGCAAGTCCGGCACCAACGCCATCCACGGCAGCGCGTTTGAATTCCATGATGACCAGCACCTGAAGGCCCGCAACTTCTTCCAGGCAGCAGGCACCGACAAGCCGCTCAGCATCTTCAACAACTACGGCGGCACCATTGGTGGCCCCATCGTGAAGAACAAGCTGTTCTACTTCTTCAGCTTCGACGGTACCGGTCAGCGCCAGGCGTCGCCCGCGTTCTACACGGTTCCGACGGCCGCGATCGCCGCTGGTAATTTCAGCGCCTATTCGAACATCATCTACAACCCGACGACCGGCGCGGCCGATGGTACCGGACGCCAGCCCTTCGCCAACAACACGATTCCCACCAGCATGATCAGCCCGGTCGCGCTGAAGCTGGAGAGCTACTACCCGGGCGCGAACAACGGTTCGGGCGCAACGAACAACTACTTCGCCTCCGGCGGTCCGATTCTCAGCCGTCAGTTCTACGATGCCAAGGTCAACTACAACCTGAGCGACAAGCAGACCATGTTCGTGAAGTATGGCCGCATGCAGGCCACTTCCGGCGGCAAGGCTGTTTTCGGCGTGGCGGGCGGCAGCGGTCTGGGCGGTTCCGACCCCGGCACCGGCCACACGACCATTCAGATTGCCACCATCGGCACCACCCGCACCATCTCCCCCAGCCTGCTGGTGGACGCGGTGGTCGGTTATCAGCGCCAGGACCAGAACGTGCTGCCGAATGACTACGGCACCAATTATGGCCTGCAGTTCGGCATCCCGAACACCAACGGTCCGGACATTCGCCAGAGCGGCTTCCCGAACATTGGCATCAGCGGCTACAACGGTTTCGGCGTGCCGAGCTGGATGCCGGTGACCCGCGTGGAAGAAAGCTACACGCAGAGCGACAACCTGACCTGGACGAAGGGCGCGCATGAAGTCCGCTTCGGCTTCGACCTGGTTCGTCACCACCTGAACCACTGGCAGCCGGAAATCGGACAGGGTCCGCGCGGCTATCTGGGCTTCAGCGGACAGGAAACCGCCCTGAAGGGTGGCGCGGCGCAGAACCAGTACAACGCTTACGCGGCGTTCCTGCTGGGCTACTCCGACGACGCTGAAAAGAGCCTCCAGAACATTCTGGCCACCGGCCGTGAATGGCAGTTTGGCTGGTATGTCCGTGACCGGTGGCAGGTGAGCCGGAAGCTGACCGTCAGCATCGGCCTGCGCTATGAGCTCTATCCGCTCATGACCCGCGCCGGCAAGGGCATTGAACGCTATGACCCCGCGACCAACAATGTGTACCTGGGCGGCCGCGGCAATGTGCCCGACAACGCAGGGATCTCGGTCAGCCACAAGCTGTTCGCGCCCCGCATTGGTCTCGCCTACCGTCTGGATGACAAGACCGTCATCCGCGCCGGCTACGGCATCAACTTCGACCCGATTCCGTTCTCCCGCCCGCTGCGCGGCTGGTTCCCGCTGGTGATCAACCAGGCGAACGTGGCCAGCGGCTACGGCTGGTCCAGCACCTTCGCCCAGGGCGTGCCGAACACCACCGGTCCGGATCTCTCCACCGGTGTGGCTCAGCTGCCTGGCAACGTGAGCGAACGCAGCCCGAACAGCTTCATTCATCGTGGCTATGTGCAGAGCTGGAACGCCACCGTGGAACGCAAGCTGCCTTACAGCATCATCACGTCCGTCGCCTATGTGGGCACGCACTCCGTGCACCTGCTGGCCGATTACGACATCAACGCGGGCTCGCCCGGCTCCGGCACCACCGGTCTGCCGCAGTACGCCAAGTATGGCCGCACCATCTCCACTCAGATGTGGGATGGCTACCTGAGTTCCGAATACCACTCGCTGCAGGTTGCGGTGAACCGTTCCTTCGGCAAGGGAATGATGCTGAAGGGCGCGTACACCTGGTCCAAGGCAATCGACTACACCGATGACGACGGCTGGGCCAGCGTGGGCTGGAACTGGGGACCGGTCTTCCAGCGCAACCGCGCCGCGGCCGGCTTCGACCGCACGCACGTTCTGCAGGCCGGCTGGGTCTATGAATTGCCGTTTGGCAAGGACAAGTCCCTCGCCAAGAGTGGTGTGGCGGCGGCGGTTCTGGGTAACTGGCAGCTGAACGGCGTGTTCTCGGCTTACACCGGAAACCCGTTCACGGTCGGCGCACCCGGTACGGCTCTCAACGCTCCGGACAATACGCAGACGGCGAACCAGCTGGTTGCCAACGTGCCCTTCATCGGGAACTTTGGTCCTGGCCAGTTCTACTATGACCCGAAGGCGTTTGCAGCCCCCACGGCGGCAAATACGTTCGGTAACAGCGGTCGCAACATTCTTCGGAACCCCGGCGTTCTGAATGCCGACCTCGATCTGACCCGTGAGTTCCCGATTAAGGAACGTGTCCGTCTGCAGTTCCGGGCGGAAGCGTTCAACTTCGCGAACCACACTCACTTCGGCGGCGTGAGCACCAGCGTCACGTCCGGTACCTTCATGCAGATCACGAGCGCATCGGGCGAACGCCAGATGCGTTTCGGCCTGCGCGCGCAGTGGTAACAGCAAACAACGTTTGCGGTAAAAGACGGGTGGCACTGCTTCTTGCAGTGCTGCCCGTTTTTCTATTTGCGGCGCAGGGTCCGCGGGCCGGCGAAGACCCGGCGGAGAAGTCGCAGCGGGCGAAGCAGCTGATGTCGTCCGGGCGGTTTGAAGAGGCCATTCCTCTTTACAAAGAGCTGGTGGCGGCCATGCCGGGAAATCCGGGGCTGCTGCTGAATCTGGGAATGGCGGAACATATGGCCGGGCGCGAAAAGGAAGCGATCCCGGTATTCGAAACCATCCTAAAGACGCAGCCAAAGATGCTGCCGGCGCTGGTCTCGCTGGGAGCGGCCCGCATGGCGCTGGGCCAGAATGCGCTGGCGATTGCGCCGCTGCAGAAAGTGATCGCGCTGGAACCGGGGAACACGGACGCCCGCGGGATGCTGGCCGATGCGCTGAATTCCAGCGGACAGTATGACGCCGGCGCAGAACAGTTTCGGAAACTCACGGAATTGCTCCCCAATGATCCGCGCACCTGGTACGGGCTCGGCATGAGTTACCAGTCCATGGCCACCGATGCGCTGGAACGGCTGCAGAAGCTGGACGCGCAGTCCCCGTACCTCGCGGCTCTGATTGCCGATACGCGCGTGCAGCGTCACCAGTACCGCAGTGCTTTTTTCTTCTACGGCGAGGCTCTGAAGAAGCTGCCGGGGCTGCACGGGATTCATGCGGCGCTGGCGGATGTGTACAAGAAGACCGGGCATCCCGAGTGGGCCGCAACGGAATCCGCCAAAGAACAGGCTCTGCCGCCGGCCGATTGCTCCGCGCATCCGGGCGAATGCCAGTTCTTCGCCGGGCACGACCTGCAGGCCACAGCTTTGCCGAAGACCGCCGCACCGACCGCGGAGCCGCTGTTCTGGCGGGCAAAGGCGGCCAACGAACTTTCTCTGCAGGCGCTGTTCCGGCTCGGCCAGTTGCCGCCGTCAGTGGAAATTCACCAGTTGCGCGCCGAGATTGCGCGCGATCAGAACCAGCATCTGGAATCCGTGAAAGAGTGGAAAGCGGCCCTGGAACTGGCGCCGGGAAACACACGGCTGCTGCATGAACTGGCGGTGTCTTACTTCCTCGCGGCGGACTACAAGTCGGCCATTGCGGAGGCTGAAAAGGTGTTGCAGCGCGAGCCGAAATCGCCGGAGATGAATTTCACCACCGGTGACAGCTGGCTGCGCCTCGAAGAGCCGGAAAAGGCCGTGCCGTATCTGAGGACGGCGCTGGCGCGGGATCCGAAGATGCGCGCGGCGGATGCTTCTCTGGGGCTGGCCCTGTCCCGCACCGGCAAGTTCACGGAAGCGGTGCCGCACCTCGAAAAAGCGCAGGAACTGGATGACGATGGCAGCCTGCACTATCAGCTGGCGCGCGCATACCAGGCGGCGGGGAACGCCCAAAAGGCACAAACCGCCATGGCGCAGTATCAGGAACTGCAGAAGAAGAATCAGGACCAGAAGGAAGAGGCGGCGCGGGAAGCGCAGATCACGCCACCTGGGAACTAATCCCGGAATCTAGGCGCCAGGCGGCAGAAACAGGCGCAGTTCGTTCACGGGCCGGAAGCCCAGCGACTCGTAGACGCCACGCGCCACAGTAGTGGTTTGCAGCATCAGGCCGGAAATGTTCTGGGTGGTGCACCAATCCAGGGCGGCCCGCAGCAACTGGCGGGCGAGGCCACGCCTCCGGTATTCCGGCGCGGTGTAAACGTTCAGGACCCGGGCGCGGGGTGTGCCAGGGGCGTGCAGGTGCGGAGGCCAGTCGAGAATCCAGAGGCCGACGCCGGCGGCGATCTCACCCGTTGCTTCGGATTCGGCCAGCCAGCCGCGATAGGTTCCGGCGGCGAGGTGCCGGCGCAGCCAGGGGCGGAACGCCTGGTCCATCGCTTCGGAGGCGGCGGCATCGTGATAGCCCTCTTCTTCGAAGATGAGGCGGCGGTGTGCGCAGATGCTGTCTTCGTCGGCAAGGTCCGCCGGGCGGATTCGGAAAGATGTGAGGTTTTCCATCAGTCTTCGAGAATGAGCCGCATTTCGTTGGTCTGGCTGAAGCCCATGGCCGCATAGAGGGCGCGGCCCGCCGGGCTGGCGTGCAGGATGATGTTGCGGATGCCGTGGGCGCGACAGTGTTCGAGGGCAGTATCCATCAACCGGCGGGCGAGGCCGAGGCGACGGAATTCCGGATGTGTGTAAACGTTCAGAATGTTGGCGCGGGGCTTCGCGGGAGCGATCATGTGCGGGGGCCAGTCCATCAGCCAGAGGCCCAGACCAGCCACGATTTCGCCGCTGTTGGTTGTGAGAAACCAGGCGAGGTAATGGCCCGCCGACATCTGTTTTTCCACCCAGGGGAGAAACTCTGTGATCATGGCATCTAAGGCCGCTTCGTCCTGATGACCCATGTCCGAAAACATGGCGCGACGATGGGCGCAGACGGTGGCGGCATCCCCCAACGAGGCCTGCCGGATACGAAAGGGCATAAACGCATGATCGCAGGAAGTCGAATTGGCATGCTGGTTCTTTGCGGGGGATTGCTGGCGGCGGTGCCCGCCATCCGCTTCCGCGAAGTGGCCGCGAGCGCCGGTATTTCCTTTGTCCTGGAGAACAGCCCCACGGATCGTAAGCACATGATTGAAACCATGCCCGGCGGCATTGCGGTCTTCGACTTCGATGGCGACGGCAGGCCCGACATTTACTTCACGAACGGCGCGGAGATTCCTTCGCTGGAGAAGTCTTCCCCGAAGTATTGGAACCGGCTTTATCGCAATGAAGGCGGCATGAAGTTTCGGGATGTCACCGAATCGGCTGGCGTGGCCGGGGCGGGCTATTCGATGGGCGCGGCGGTGGCGGATTTCGACAATGACGGGCGCGCCGATCTCTTTGTGGCGGGCGTGAACCGCAACATTTTGTACCGCAACCTGGGGGGAGGGAAGTTTGAGGATGTGACGGCGAAGTCCGGCATCCGGAGCGGTGAATGGGCGGTGGCGGCGGGCTGGTTCGATTATGACCGGGATGGCCACGCCGATCTCTGGGTGGTGCACTACGCGAAATGGTCGCCCGCCTATGACCGGTTCTGCGGCGACCAGGCGCGCGGCGTGCGAATCTACTGCCATCCGAAATACTTCGAGGGCCTCGCCGGCACGCTCTATCGCAATAAGGGCGACGGGACGTTCGAAGATGTCTCCGTGAAAGCGGGCATCGCGGCATTCGCGGGGCGGGGTATGAGCGTGGCCTTTGCCGACTACGACCAGGACGGCTACCCCGACGTCTTTGTCACGAACGACAACATGCCGAACTTCCTGTTCCACAACAAAGGGAACGGGACGTTCGAAGAGGTGGGGCTGCTGGCCGGCACGGCACTGCGGGACGCCGGAAAGCCGGTGGCCAGCATGGGCGTGGAGTTCAAAGACTACGACAACGACGGGCTTCCCGATGCCTTTGTGACGGCTCTCGCCGGGGAAACTTACCCGCTATTCCGCAACGCTGGAAAAGGCGTGTTCGTGGATGCCACGTACCAATCGAAGCTTGGCTCGCTGGCGGTGAAGCACAGCGGCTGGGGCCTGGGATTATTCGATTTCAATAACGACGGCTGGAAAGATCTGTTCACGGCGAATTCGCATGTGAACGACAGGGTGGAAATGTTCGAGCCCGCCGTTTACCGGGAGCGGAACAGCATTTTCGCCAACGATGGCGGTACATTTCAGGATGTTTCGGCCGAAGCCGGGCTGTCGCTCGCGGCGGCGCACCGGGGCGCGGCGTTTGCGGACTTCAATGGCGATGGACGGATGGATGCCGTCGTCTCCTCGCTCGGCACGGCAGCCGAGTTGTGGGAGAACGTGAGTCCGGGCAAGGAGCACTGGATTATCCTGCGACTGCGCGGCACGAAATCAAACCGGGATGGCCTGGGGGCGAAGGTGCGGATCGGGAAACAGTACGGCGAGATGACCACCACCACGGGCTACGCGTCGTCTGCGGATTTCGGTATTCACTTCGGCGTGGGGAGCCTGGCGGTGATTCCGCGGATTGAGATTCAGTGGCCCGGCGGCGGGAAGCAGTCGCTGACGGATGTGAAGGCGGATCAGATTCTGGAGGTGGTGGAACCTTAACGCAGGCTACTTCAACGCACGTTACTTCGGCTGCGCCTTCATCAGTTTCAGGACTTCGAGGGTTTGCTTTGCCGGTTCGGATTTCGGATCGATTCGCAGGGAAGTCTCGAACTCCGCCTGCGCTTCGTCGAGGCGCGCCAGCCGCGCCAGCGCGACGCCGGTCTTGCCGTGCAACTGCGCGTCGCCGGGCCGGTATTGCAAGGCTTCGCGGTAGCGCGCGAGCGACTGCTCCGCGCGGTTCGCCCGAAACAGTTCATCCCCCCACAGCACCAGCACTTCGCCCAGATGCTGGCGGGCGCGGGAATCTTCGGGTCGCTCTTCCATCGCCTTACGGAAATCGTTCGCGGCGGCTTCCCATTTAGCGCCGGAGGCCTCCACGCTGGCCAGATCGTACCGCGCGTCCGTGTAGGCGGGGTTGATCTCCAGAGCGCGTTTGAACTGCGCTTCGGCTTCGGGAAGTTTCTGAGAACTGAACAGCGCGATACCCCATTCGGTGGCGGCGAGGGCGCTGTTCGGATCCGCCTTCGAGGCCTTTTCAAAGTGCTCCGCGGCGGCGGGGGCGTTGCCCTGGGTCAGCAGCAGATCGCCCATCGTGTAATTGGCGCTGAAGTCGTCGGGGTACTTTTCGAGCCGCTGACGGACCAGGGATTCCTGAAGCTTCGCGCGCTGGTCTCCGCCCTGCGCCGGCAGCACCTGCAACCAAAGGTGGCTCATCTCGTCGATGGCCTGATTGCCGCCCTTCACCTCACGCGGCGGGTTGCTGGGATTGCGCGGGTTCTCCGCCGAATTGTCGTAATGGAAGCGCATGGAAACCACCGTGCCGGCGGGCAGGAACAGTGGGCTTTTCAAACGGTAGACGCCCTGCCAGCTGAGGTCCCAGTCCGGTATCCGGACGAGCCACTTCTTCGTCCCGTCTGGCAGAGTGGCGTAGCCTTCCATCAGCTTGCCCAGGTAGTGCGCATGCGGGTAGACGGCGAGGACGTTCAGATCCATGGTGACCTTCATCTCGTCGGTGACCAAAAAGTCCTTCTCGCCCGGCGGAATATCAATCATGCCGTCATGTTCCAGCTGCAGCAGCATGGGGAACTTGGTCTGTGGCCGGTCTGTAAAATACAGGCCGATTTCCGGATTGATGATTTCGGTCTTGCCGGAAGGGCGGAGGTGGACGTTGAGGACGAGATTCATCCCCGGGTCTGCCCGCCACGCCATACCCTCTTCCGCTTCAACCGGTTTGCTGCCGGGCTTCCACGAGAGGAAGTGGCCGTCGGGATCGAATGTTTCTTCTTCGATGGTGAGGTCCATGCCGGAGAAGCCCTCGCCCGGAACCAGTTCCTGGCGTCGGGCCGCGCCGGAGCGGTCCAGCACTACGTTGGCATGGTGGAAGACCTTCGGGTTGCCGGGGCGGACCTCCATGGCGCGCACCCAGCGGGTGGCAGTGATGGGCACGGGCATGATGAAGTTCCAGAAGATTTCGCCCCCGGTGGCGGCCAGCTGGTAGGGCTTGCTGACGTGCAGAATCAGGTCGGGCGTGCCGGCCTGCCATTCGCTCGAAAAAGTGGGCGGGGCCTGGCCTTTGACCGGCGGCCCGGCGGGCATGCCGGCCTTCACCCAGTCCTGAATCAGGCGGATTTGTTCGTCGGTGAGGCGGCGCTCTTCGGCAAAGTCGCCGTGACCGGGTTCGGGCAGCCACGGTGGCATGTAACGGCTTTTTGTCACCGCGGCGATCTGCGGGGCGTGCCGTTTGACGTCGTCGTAACTCAGCAGCGAAAACGGCGCCGATTCACCGGGCCGGTGGCAGGGCGCGCAGTTCTGATAAACAATGGGCGCGATGTGTTTGTAGAAGGTGACGGGGGAAGGCGCGGGCGCCGCCCACGACAGGACCGGCGCCACCATCGCAAGAGAAATCAGAGCACCGCGCATACAGGCTAGTTTACTGTTGCGCCGAAGCCGCACACTTACAGGACGTGTTCGTTCAGGAACCAGACCTGCAGTTCATTGGTCCGGACCACGTCGCTGATCAGCATGTCGTTGGTGCCTTCATCACCCGCTTCGCTCGCTTCCTTCGCATACCGGCGGGCTTCGGCGATGATGATGTCGTGCGCTTCCAGCAGACGCGCAATCTGAACTGTGGGGTCTTCCCGGTCTTTCGGCGGGCGGGGCACGCCGGTCGCTTCCGCCACATCGGCCGCCATGGCGATGGCTACGCCACCCAGCAACTGCACGCGTTCCGCAATGGTGTCCACCAGTTCGCTTTGCTCTTCGTAGTGCTTGTCAAACAGCAGATGCAATTGGTAGAACGCCGGGCCGGAGACCTGCCAGTGGTGCTTCTTGTAGAGATCCCGCAGGGTCATGGTGTCGGCGAGAATCTGGTTCAGGTGCGCGGCGCTTGCCTCACGGGCGGTGGAGCCAAGAGCGATCGGCACATTGCTCCGCACGGTCCCGTACTTCTGGGTCGGCTTTGGTTGCTTGTTCTTTGAGCTCATACCTGACTTGAGTCTACTCCCGCGCGCGGGGATTCAGGTTTGCTCTTGTGGCCGGAGGATCAGACAGGCGTCGAAAGGCCGGCCAGAACCTCTTTCATGATGTACTGAGCGCCTTCCACGCCATCCCACGGGCCGGTTTCGTACTCGAGCGCGAAGGTGCCGCGGAAGCCGGAGGCCAGCATGATGCGCGTGGAACGCTGAATGTCGTTGTTGTCACCCCAGCGGTCCCAGTATTTGGCGTGCACGTTGGTGTGAGCGTAGGGCGCCAGGTCCTTCAGCGCGTTGTACATCAGGTACTCGTGTTCCCAGTTGCAGAAATCGGGCGAGGCTTCGCAGTAGGGGTGGTTCACGCCGTCGATGATGGCGCGGATGTTGATGGGGTTGGCGGTGAGTCCCCAGTGGTTTTCGAGGGTGACCCGAACGCCGTATTTGCCCCCGAATTCCGCCATTTCCTTGAAGGATTCGATGCAGGCGGTGATGTACTTCGCGAGCAGATCGTTCTTCGGATACCCACTGGCGGGATCAGGAATGGCGGGCGGCGCAATGCGGGGCCCGCCGCTGTTCACGCGCATGGACTTCGCACCCAGAATCGCCACGCCCGCGATCCATTTCTTCGCCACCTCCACGCCGGCTTTGCGCAGCTTGGGGTCAAGTTCGCAGAGATCGAGGGGGGCGTTGTTGGAAATGTGCTGGCAGGTGGTGCCGGTGGCGGCCATCTTTGCGGCCATGCGGTCAAGCCACTTGCGACCGGCGGCGCTGGAGGGGTCGAACTCACGCGAGGTGCGGGGCTTGCCGTCGAAGATGCCGGTCTGTTCCACGAACTGGCTGTCGTCGGGATTGTCGCCGAACAAGCCGGAGAACAGGTCCATGTGGGTGACGCCGGGGAAGTGGTCTTTGGTGAACTGCGGAAAGTCGAGCATGGTGATCTGCCCGTACTTCTTCTTCATGCTTTCCGCGAGCGGATTGTTGACGAGGGCGACGGACTGAGAGCCGTCTTTGTTGGGGCGGACGTTGGGCCAGCCCTTGAAAATATGGCGGATGGGCCAGGTGTTGGAGGCAATCCGGTCCAGCTTCTCTTTTTCCGTGAGCGGAGCCGCCTGGGCCGCCGTTTCGCTCGTCACCTCACCCGCTGCCAGAAGACCGGTTGCACCCACGGTCTTGAAGAATCCACGACGATCCAGTGCCATTGGATTATTCTAGCTCCGTATTGTCTGGGACCATAGGGTATGTCCTTCTCCATCGAACTTGCCGCCCTGTTCCGCCGCGATCTCACCCGTCTGATGCAGGAAGTGGAGGCCTTTCCGGATGACGCCACGCTCTGGCGCACCCTGCCCGGCACCGCCAATTCGGCCGGCAACCTGACCCTGCACCTCGAAGGGAATCTGCGCGAGTTTATCGGCCGGCAGTTGGGGCTGGTGGCCTACACCCGCGCGCGGCCGGCGGAATTCGCGACGCGCGATGTCCCGAAAACGGAGCTATTGGAACGGATCGCCGCGGTCCGCGAACTGGTTCCGGAAGTGGTGGCAGGCCTGACGGAAGCGCAATTTGACGCGGAGTTTCCAGAGCAGGTATTTGGCGCGCCGATCGCCACCCGGCAACTGGTGCTTTCGCTCTATGGGCACCTCAGCTATCACCTGGGCCAGATCGACTATCTGCGCCGGATTCTGACCGGCCACGGCGCCGTACCCTTCGCCGGGCTGTGACCTCGTTCAAAATAGTGAAATGACCCAAAAGAGCAAGGCGGAGCTGTTACTCCGCCTGCATACCGGCCCCGACCTGCTGGTGCTCCCGAACGCCTGGGATGCCCTCAGCGCCCGCATCATTGAAGCCGAAGGCTTTCCCGCCGTGGCGAGTTCCAGCGCCGGGTGCGCGGCGGTTCTCGGCTACCCCGATGGCCAGCGCATTCCCCGTTCCGAAATGTGCTTCCTTGTGAAAAAGATGGCGGGCGCGGTGGAAGTGCCGCTCACCGCCGACCTCGAAGCGGGCTACGACGATGTGGCGCAAACCGCCCGCGACCTGATTGACGCAGGCGCGGTGGGCCTGAATTTCGAAGACATGGTGGATAGCGAACTGCTCGAAATCGACGATCAGGTGGCGCGGCTTCAGACGCTTCGCCGCGTGGCGGACGAAGCGGGCATCCCCCTCGTCATCAATGCGCGCACTGACATCTACCTCGCGGAACATGGCGATGCGGCCACGCGCTTTGAACGCAGCGTGGAACGGCTCAACCGGTTTCGTGAGGCCGGCGCGGACTGCCTGTTCGTACCCGGCGTGAGCGACGCCGAAACCATCGCGCGGCTGGTACGGGAGATCAACGGCCCAGTGAACATTCTTGCCACCCCGGCCTGCCCCTCGCTCGCGCGTCTGCGGGATCTGGGCGTGGCGCGCGTCAGTCTGGGCAGCGGGCCGTCCCGCGTCGCCATGGGTGCGTTTCGCCGCTTCGCCCACGATGTGCTTTTCCACGGCAAGCTGGACGGCCTTCAAACCGAAGCCATCTCCTACGGGGAAGTCCAGGCCCTGCTGGCCCGGCGCAGTTCATGAAGCTTTCCGATTTCCATTACGAACTGCCGGAAGAACTGATCGCGCAGGAGCCACCCGCCGAGCGTGATGGCGCGCGCATGCTGGTGCTGCATCGCGAAACAGGCACCTGGGAAGACCGCATGTTCCGCGACCTGCCCGAGTACCTGCGCGAGGGCGATTGCCTGGTTTTGAATGACTCGCGCGTTCTGCCCTCCCGCCTTTACGGGCAGCGCGCGACCACCGAGGGCGCGGTGGAACTGCTGCTGCTGGAACCGCTTTCAGCGGATTGCCGCGAATGGCGCGCTCTGGTGCGGCCCGGTAAGAAAATGCGCCTGGGCGAAGTGGTTCGCTTCGACGACCACTTCTCCGCCGAGGTGATCGCGCGCGGCGAACGCGGCGAACGCACGGTGCGGTTCCTGGGTGACGAGGATGTCTACGCCGCGCTGGACCGTCTGGGCCACATGCCCCTGCCGCCGTACATCAAACGCCAGGATCGCGGGGACGACCAGGAGCGTTACCAGACCGTTTTCGCGCGCGAACGCGGTTCCGTGGCCGCCCCCACCGCCGGATTGCATTTCACGGAAGCGGTGCTGGCGCGGGTGCCTGCGATTGCGCGGGTGACGCTGCACGTCGGCCTGGGCACGTTTCAGCCGGTGGACCGCGAGGACTACGAAAACCACCAGCTTCACTACGAACGTTACTCGGTGACGCCCGATGCCTGGCAAGCCATTGAAGGCGCGCGGCGCGTGGTGGCGGTGGGCACAACCTCCGTACGAACCGTGGAATCCGTCGCGCAGCTTGGCAAGCTCTCCGGCCAGACGAATCTCTTCATTTATCCCGGCTACGAATTCCGCCGGGTGGGCGCGATGCTCACGAACTTCCATCTGCCGGGCACCAGCCTGCTGCTGCTTGTGAGCGCTCTCGCCGGGAAAGACTTCATGCTGGCCGCTTACCGCCACGCCGTACAGCGGAAGTACCGCTTCTTTTCGTACGGCGACTGCATGTTGATCCTGTAAAATAAAGGTTTCCATCTTATGACGCTCGAAGAACTCGACCGCGAATATTCGCCCCTCCGTGAACAGGCATCTGCCGTCCGGAGTTATCTTTGACGCTCCCAAAAAACAGGTAGAACTCGACCGCATCGGCGAAATCATTTCCGACCCCGACTTCTGGAATCAGCCCGAGAAAAGCCAGAAGGTCATGCAGGATCGCAAGCGCCTCGAAGAGGCCATCGGGAACGCGCAGAAGATTAAAGACCTTACCGACGAACTCGACACCTTCTTCGAACTCGCCCGCGAAGGCGAAGATGTTCTGAGCGAAATTGAACCGTCCCTCCGAACCTACGCCGAAGTGCTCAGCACGCTCGAAACCGAGATGCTGCTTTCCGGCGAGAACGACGCGCGCCCGGCCATCATGACCATCCACCCCGGCGCGGGCGGCACCGAGTCTCAGGACTGGGCCGAAATGCTGATGCGCATGTACCTGCGGTGGTGTGAACGCAAGAGCTTCGGCGTGGTGATTACGGACCGCCTGGAAGGCGAAGGCGCGGGCATTAAGTCGGTCACGTTTGAAGTGAACGGCCCGAACGCGTATGGCCTGCTGCAGTCCGAAATCGGCGTGCACCGGCTGGTGCGGATCTCGCCCTTCGATTCGGCGGCGCGGCGGCACACCTCTTTCGCGTCGGTCTTCGTTTATCCGCAGATTGACGACGAAATTAAGATCGATATCCGCGTGGAAGACCTGCGCATCGACACGTTCCGCTCCGGCGGCGCGGGCGGCCAGCACGTCAACATGACGGACTCCGCCGTTCGTATCACCCACCTTCCCACCAATACGGTGGTGCAGTGCCAGAACGAACGGTCGCAGATCAAGAACCGCGCCAGCGCCATGAAACAGCTGCGCGCGAAACTCTACGAAGCGGAACTCGAAAAGAAGCGAGAGGAATCGCGTAAAACCGAGGCTTCGAAGCTGGAGATCAACTTCGGCAGCCAGATCCGCAGCTACGTGCTCGCGCCCTACCGGATGATCAAGGATCACCGCACCAAGTTCGCGGTGGGCGATGTGGACCGTGTGCTGGATGGCGATCTGGAATCCCTGATGCACTCCTACCTGGTCTGGCGCAAAACGGGCAAGACCGCGAAAGACAGCGGCGACGAGCTTCCGGACTAGTGAGCGAGATCGACAGAGCGGTTGAAATTCTGCGCGCCGGCCGCCTGGTCGCGTTCCCCACGGAGACCGTCTACGGCCTGGGCGCGAACGCGCTGGATGAGGCTGCGGTGCGCCGCATTTTCGAAGCGAAGGGGCGACCGCTCACCAGCCCGCTGATTGTCCACGTGGCCTCTGTGGACGCAGCCCGCGCGCTGGCACTTGTGTGGCCAGACAAGGCCGAACTGCTGGCCCGCCGGTTCTGGCCGGGCCCGCTGACCATCATCGTGCCGAAGCAGCCGTCGGTTCCGGACCTGGTGACCGGCGGGCTTCCGAGCGTCGGCCTGCGCATGCCGGCGCATCCGCTGGCGCTGGCCCTGCTGAAGGCCGTGCAGTTGCCTCTCGCCGCGCCCAGCGCCAATCGCTTCACGCAGCTTTCGCCCACCACGGCCACGCATGTGCGGGAAGGCCTGGGGGACCGGGTCGAACTGGTGCTGGATGGCGGCCCGTGCGCCGTGGGCATTGAGAGTACCGTGATCTCCCTGGCCGGGTCCGGGCCGCGCATTCTGCGGGCGGGCATGATTTCGCAGCCGGAGATTGAGGCCGTCATCGGGCCGGTGGAGACCGGGGCCGGGGCGGAATCACCGGGGCAACATCCAAAGCATTACAGCCCGCGCACGCCAGTGGTTCTGGGCGACGCGCCACCCACGGGCCATGGCGCGCGGCTCGACTTCTCCAACATGCCCGACGACGCCCCTGCCTATGCGGCGAAGCTCTATAGCGCTCTGCACGAGCTCGATGCCCAGGGCTATGACTGGATTGCCATCACCCTCCCGCCCGATACGCCCGAATGGGCCGGCGTTCGTGACAGACTGTTACGCGCCGCTTTTTGAGATTGTGATATTCTCCGGCTCAAAGGGACGGTCCACGAATCCATATGCAGCAGCCGGACACCACACAGCGCAGAAAAGCCTCCGAATACCCGCAGGAGTTGCTCGACCTCTTCGATCTGTACGTCCACGGCGACATTGAGCGCCGCGAGTTTCTGGACGGCGCGAAGAAGTTTGCCACCGGCGGCCTGACCGCCATGGCGATCTGGGAGAGCCTGCGCCCGAATTACGCCTGGGCCGAGCAGGTACCGAAAGACGATGCCCGCGTGAAGACGGAACGCGTGAGCGTCCCCTCGCCGCAGGGCAACGGCAAGATCGACGGCTATCTGGTGCGCCCCGCGAAGACCACCGGCAAGCTGCCCGCGGTGCTGGTGATCCATGAGAATCGCGGCCTGAATCCGTACATCGAGGATGTGGCCCGCCGCCTCGGGACGCAGGGCTACATGGCGTTCGCGCCGGACGGACTCACGTCTGTCGGCGGCTATCCTGGTGACGACGAAAAGGGTGGCGCGGCCTTCGGCAAAGTGGACCGCCCGAAGATGGCTGAGGACTTCGTGGCCGCCGCGCAGTGGCTGAAAGCGCGGACGGACTGCACCGGCAAACTGGGCGCGGTCGGGTTCTGTTTCGGCGGCGGCGTGGTGAATTCACTGGCCGTCCGGCTGGGTGCGGACCTGAACGCGGGGGCGCCGTTTTACGGCGGTCAGCCGCCCGCCGCGGAGGTGGCGCGGATCAAAGCGCCTCTGCTGCTGCACTACGCCTCACTCGATGCGCGCCTCACCGGCGGCTGGCCCGCCTATGAGGAAGCTCTGAAGGCGAATCACGTCACCTATGAGGGTTACGTTTACGAGGGCGCGAACCACGGCTTCCACAACGACACCACACCGCGCTATGACGAGAAGGCGGCGACGCTCGCCTGGTCGAGAACGCTCGGGTGGTTCGGAAAATACCTGAAATCAGCCTAGCGGTAGCCCTGGCGCAGCAGGAGCTCATGCCCCCTGCCGCTCACCACGAAATCCGCAAACCGTTTCGCAGCCACCGGATTCTTTGACGCCGCCACAATCCCCAGCGCCTGGGCGAGTGGCTGGTGCAGGGAATCCGGTACCTGCAACACGTTCTTTTCGCCGAGAACCAGCGAATACGCCGTGAACACAGCGTCCGCATTGCCCGTGGCTCCGTACTGCTTCGCCATGCTGATGTTTTCCGCGTACACAACTTTGGGCTTCACCTTGTCCCAGATTCCGGCGTGTTGCAGGGTCTCGCGGGCTGCGAGGCCATAAGGCGCCAGGTCCGGATTTGCCAGAGCGATCAGCCGCACGGAGGGCTTCGTGAGATCCGTCAGAAGCGCGGTCCGCCCCTGGGGCAGCCATAAAGCCAGCACTCCGGCCGCATACACCCGTCTTGACCCGGCCAGCAGCAAACCCTTTTGATCCAGGCTCGCGACATGCTCCACATCCGCCGCCGCAAACACGTCCCATGGCGCGCCATTCTCAATCTGACGGGCCAGCTGCGCGGTGGACCCGAAACTGAATACCGGATGAATTCCTGTGGCGCGTTCGAACTCCGGTCCGATTGTCTGGAACGCCAGAGTCAGGTTCGCCGCGGCCGCGATGGAGACTTCCGGACGCGCCGGTTTCCCAACCGATACGGCAAAGAGGACAATGGTAAGAGCCAGTACGGGGCGCATGTCGTGTAAAAGCGAACGTGTCTGGTAATCAGGATACACAATGCAGATCGGAAACCATCTCGGGGAACTGCGACAGAAGCGCGGGCTTTCGGCGATTGAACTGGCGAAATCGGTCGGGGTGAGCCGCCAGACCATCTATGCGATCGAAGCCGGCACCTATGTTCCGAACACGGTGGTGGCTATCCGGCTGGCGCGCGTGCTCGAAAGCAGAGTGGAGGAGCTTTTTCAGCTTCCGGACGATGTGGCCGGCCCGGAACTGCGCAGCGAACAGGCAGTGCTGCTGCCGGGTTCGGAAACCCCGCAGCCCGGCCAGACCGTGGAACTCTGCCAGGTGGACAAGCATCTGGTGGCCTCCCTGCCCTCCCCCGTACCCTGGTATTTCCCGGCGAGCGACGCCGTCATCACCGAAAAACCCGCGCGTGAAGGCAGGACCAACGTGCAGGTCTTCCACGCCGGCGAGCAGTTCACCAACCGCGTCCTGATTGCCGGTTGCGACCCCGGCATTTCCGTGTTGGCCAAACACGTCCAGGCCGCTGGCATCGAACTGGTTCTCGCGCATCGCAACAGCTCGCAGTCGCTGGCGCTGCTCGACGAGGGTTCCATCCACATCGCCGGCACGCACCTGCGCGATGAAGCGAGCGGGGAATCCAACATTCCGGAAATCGGCCGGATGTTTAAGAAGAACGCCGTCGCCGTGATCTCGTTCGCTGAATGGGAGGAGGGCATTGTGACCGCGCGCGGTAACCCCAAAAGCATTCGCGGACTGGAAGACTTCGGCCGGCCGGACATCACCATCATCAATCGCGAGAAGGGCGCGGGCACCAGGCGGCTGCTGGATGCCGGGCTGAAAAAGCTGAAACTCGCCCCCGCCCAGGTGAACGGCTACAGCAACACCGCGCCCGGGCATCTTCCGGTGGCGTGGAACGTGCAGACCGGCGTGGCGGATTGCGGCATCGCCACCCGAGCGGCGGCCCGCGTGCTGGGTCTGGGCTTCATTCCGCTGGTGAGCGAGCGCTATGATCTCGCCATTCGCAGGCAGCATCTGGACCTGCCCGCCGTCCAGACGCTGCTCGATACCCTGAGCCGCGCCAGTTTCCGCCGCGAACTGGAAGGTCTCGGCGGGTACGATACAAGGGGTGCGGGCGAGCGAAAACTATGAGTGATCTGAAGACGCCGGTGAATGCCGGCATCGCGGCCAAAATCCGCAAAATCTGCGCCACGCTCGATGACGTGACGGAGGCGGAAACCCTGGGCCACCCGACGTTCCGTGTGAGCGGCAAGACGTTCTGTGCCGTGGAAGTGAACCGCGGCATCACGGCCGTCGCCGTGAAGGTGGGTCTGCCGGTGCAGGCCGGTTTCCTCAAAGACGAGCGGTTTTACAAGACGCCCCATGCCGGCGCACACGGCTGGGTCTCCCTGCGCACGAACGGCCGGCTGGACTGGCGGGAAGTGGAAGATCTGGTGAAGGGCAGCTATCGCCTGATGGCGCGGAAATCCAGCGCCTCAGACCGCTCCGAAAAGCGCCGTCAGTAGCCTTCCCAGATGTAGGCGAAGAAGCGCCGCAGTTCCCGGAAGCCGCAGCGCCGGTAAAGTTCCAGAGCGCCGCGGTTGGCCGTGGTGACCGTGAGACTCACGCGCAAAGCGCCCGCCGCCCGCAAACCCGCCACCGCCTGGCGCAGTAATTCGTAGCCCAGCCCGATGCCCTGCGCTCCGGGGACAATGCACAACTGCGTGATGTGCGCCACCTCCCGCGATACGAAACTGGCCAGCACAATGCCGCCCACCCCGCCGTTCTCGTCATCGAACGCGAGGAAAGAGCCCGGGCGTGAGAAATCCCCGCAGCCCGGATACTGCACAATGTTGCCCAGAAACCGGCGCGCCCCGGCGAAGGTGCGGTACTGATCGTTGATCTGGCTATCGACGTGGTTCGCGT
Organism: uncultured Acidobacteriia bacterium; assembly: GCA_903900705.1. Classification (GTDB taxonomy): domain Bacteria; phylum Acidobacteriota; class Terriglobia; order Bryobacterales; family Bryobacteraceae; genus BOG-234. The sequence continues at coordinate 25,478 of CAIUOG010000091.1, read as the reverse complement.
AGGCCAGCACAATCACGCCGGCGGTTTCGTCGTGATACTGCTCGGTCCATGGAACAATGCGAAAGCGTCCAGACGGCAGGCTGCGGCCCGGCGGCAGTTCGTTTGAGGCGTCGAAACGCATCAGCACCCGCTCGAAAAGCCGGATAAACCGTTCCCGCTGGATGGCCTTCGCCACCTCCTGCTCCACCAGCATCAGCTGGCTTTCAATGCGGCGCACGGGTGGGCAGCCAATCAGAGCGTCCAGCATGGTGCGGAACAGGCGGATCTCCGCGTCGCCGCGCCGCCAGCCGGGGCGGACGTAGATGTCACCGATGAGCCCCTTGTGGTCTTCCACCACGCTGTAACCGTACCCCGCCACTTCGCCCCGGTCCATTAAAGCCGCTCCGCCCAGCGCGCGCATCTCCGCGTAGCGCCGCACCAGATCGGCGGATTTTGAAAAGTCCCAGTCGAGTTCCTGATCCCACTCCACGGTCTCTTCGAGCAGCAGGTGGTCGAGTTCGCGCGCGGCCAGCCGACGGAGATCGATGATCTCATTGCCCGTCGGGAGGGAATCGGCGTGGGATGCCATTTACTCCTTTCCCGGCGTCAGTGCTTCCGGCCACATGGCGATCTGCGGCGAGGCTTCGTCACGGCCCAGCAGCGTCCGGCCGGGAAGCACGAAATGGTCATCGCAGCGTGGCTCGTACGTCTCGTCCCCGCCCACCAGAATCTGCGGGCTGTTGTAGTGGGCGGGCACACCATCGATGATGCGCTGCGGATAGAGCGCGCGGCTGCCGCATTTGGTGCAGTAGGATGTCATCCACATGCAGCGGTCCTCGGCAAGGAGCGCGAGATCGGGCGTGGAGCCGAACGGTTCCCCGCGGAAGTCAAAGGCCAGCCCGGAGGCCAGGATGTCGTAGCCATCCTCCATCAGGTTTTTTACGACCTGGAAGAAGCCGGAGTCGCGCGGGAAAAACTGCACTTCGTCAAACGCAATGATCTGGAAGCGGCACCCGGCGGCGGATTCCCGGGCGCGCAGAAGCGGCCAGAGTTCATTCGGATTGGTGGCAAGAATTTCCTCGGCCGAATCCTCATCGCCCTTCCGGCTTTTGATGGTGCGCATGCCGCTGCGGGTGTCCGTGCGGGGCTTGAAAACGGCGATCTTCTTATTGCCGTAGCGGCGCAGCGTATCAATCTCCGTGAGCAGATGCCGCGTCTTGCCCGACGCCATATTCCCGATGAAAAGTCTCAGTACCCGTCCGCGACCCAACTTGTTTATCCCCAGTAAAAGTGTACTGGATGCCTGTCACAATAGCAGGAATGAGCGAGACTTTGAATCAGCCGGGCATCCTGGCGTCGGGCCGGACCCTCGGTGTGATTGGCGCGGGAGTCATGGGAACCACCCTCATCAAAGGCCTGCTCGACGCCAGTCTGGTCTCCCGTCGCCAGGTCTGGGCCACCGCGAAAACCCAGGGTACCTGCGATGCGGTGGCGGAAGATCTGGGGATTCAGACCACGCGCGACTACGGCGAACTGGTTCCGACCGCCGGCATCCTTCTGGTTTGCTGCAAGCCTGGCCAGATCGGCGGGGTCAGCGCGATTCTGCGGGACGCGGGGCTGCGTCCGGACACCATGCTGGTCTCGATCCTCGCCGGCGTTTCCACCGAGAAGCTGGAATCCCTGCTGCCCGGTGAACACGTCTGGGTGAGGGCCATTCCAAACACACCCTGCGTGGTGCGCGAAGGCATGACCGCGATCTGCGGCGGCCGCGGCGTGACTCCGGCGCATCTGGCCATCGCGGAACGGATCTTCAGTTCAGTGGGCCGGTGCAGCGTTGTGGAAGAACACTACTGTAACGCCATTACGGCGCTTTCGGGCAGTGGTCCGGCCTACATGTATCTGGTGATGGAAGCGCTGGCGGATGCCGGCGTGCGCGTGGGCCTGCGCCGCGACCTGGCGCTCGAACTGGTGGCGCAGACCATGCTGGGCTCCGCCCGGATGGTGCAGGATTCCGGCCGGCACCCGGCGAGTCTGCGGGACGACGTCACCACGCCGGCCGGCTGCACCATCGGGGGCCTGCTCATGCTGGAAGACGGCAAGATTCGTTCGGTACTCGCGCGGGCCGTGGAAGAGGCGACCCGGATTGTGGCCGAGCTCGGCAAGGCCGCGAAGCCGGCCGGGCAGAAGTAGGCGGTAGCGAAAAAAAGGGGCCTGCCGCTCGTCGCGGAGGCCCCTTTCCGTTTGTGTACCGGATCGGGCTTATGCCAGATCAAACTTGGTCTGGTGCAGCAGCGGGTCGCTCTTCACGAGCACCGACTTACCCAGAATCTCTTCCAGTTCCTGCAGGAACTGGTTGTGATTGCTCTTCAGCACCTTCGCCACTTCCGGATTGACGCGCAACATGATGTTGTTGTGCTCATCTTCGAGCGCCTTCTTCATCCGCTGGGCTTCCTGCAGAATCTCCGAAATCACCGTCTGCACGCTCTTCACATAACCCGCGCCCTCGCAATACGGGCAGGGCGAACAAAGCGTCCGTTCGAGCGACTGTTTCACGCGCTTACGGGTGATGGCGACCAGACCAAAGTCGTTGAACTGGAGAATCTTATACGGAGCCCGGTCAGCCCGCATGGTTTCTTCCAGAACCTGCATCACCTTCTGCCGGTTCTTCCGCTCATCCATGTCGATGAAGTCGACTACGATGATGCCGCCGAGGTCGCGCAGGCGAATCTGACGGACGATTTCCTTGATCGCGTCCGTGTTGATCTTGACGATGGTGTCCTCAAGACGATTCGACTTGCCCACGTACTTCCCGGTATTAATATCAATAGCCACCAGAGCTTCCGTCTGGTTGATGACGATATAGCCGCCGGACTTGAGCCAGACCTTCGGGCGCAGCGCCTTTTCGAGCTCATTCGTGATGCCGAACTCGTCGAAGATGGGGTTGCTGCGGGTGTAGAGCTTCACGCGGCCCACCAGCGCCGGCTGGAACCGCTGCGCGAAACGCAGAATGCTCTCGTAGAGTTCTTCGTTATCGACCCAGATGTTCTTGAACGACGCCGTGAGCTGGTCGCGCAGAATGCGCTGGACCAGGTCGAGGTCATGGTGCAGCAGCACCGGAGCGGGACGCTTCTCCGCCTTCTGGCGCATGTCGAGCCAGAGGTTATAGAGGAAGTGCATGTCGCTGCGGAGCTCTTCCTCGGTCTTGCCCTCGGCGGCGGTACGGCAGATGAAACCACCCGGAATGCCCTGGCGGTGCGTCTGCACCACCTTCTTCAGGCGGTGGCGTTCTTCTTCGGACGGAATCTTGCGGGAGACACCGGCGTGATCCACTGTCGGCATGTAGACGACGAAGCGGCCGGGGAGTGCGATGTGCGAAGTGATGCGCGCGCCCTTCTGGCCGAGCGGTTCCTTCGCGATCTGAACGATGATTTCCTGGCCTTCCTTCAACAGGTCGGCGATGGAGGGAAGAATGGGGCGTTCGCGATCCGGACGCTCGGTGCGCTCAGGACGTTCGCTGCGTTCGCCGCGGTCAGAGCGTTCGGTACGCTCGGGGCGGTCGCCCCCGCGATCAGCGCTTCTTTCACCGCCTCTGTCACCGCTTCTGTCACTGCTTCTGTCACTGCCTCTGTCACCACCCCGGTCACCACGATCCCCGCCACGGTCCCGGCCACGGTCCCGGCCACCACGACCGCGCTCACGACCATCATTGCGGCTTTCGCGACCTTCGGCGCGAACTTCAGGCCGGGCTTCCGCCACTGCCTCAGGACGAACAGCTTCCACGACCGCCTCGGCGATAACGACTTCACCCTCGGCCACAGGAGCGGGAGGAACCTGCTTTTCACCGCGCTCTTCGCCCTGCCCACCACGCATCTTGCGACGCATGCGGCGGGAAACGCGATGGGGATAACGGTGGCCCTGTTCCCGCAGGGCTGCGGTCAGGCTGGTGGGGATGCGGGCCGGCTCTGGACCTTCGTGATCCACGGGTGCGGCTTCTTCACCCTCAGCCAGATCTTCACCCTCGGGCGCTTCACCGTCTTCCGGTGCGGCTTCGTCTTCCGCAGTGGCTTCGTCTTCGGCTACTTCGTCTTCGACTGCTTCATCCTCTTCAGATTCCGCGGGTTCAGCTGGCGTGGCTTCCACTTCCGGTTCGGCCGGCGCTTCCGCAATTACGGCTTCGGCGACGGGTTCGGTTGTCACGGCAACTTCTTCCGCCGCGTCTTCCGCAAACACCATTTCTTCGGCGACGGGAGCCGCTTTCAGGCTTACTTCCAGAACGGGAGCTTCTTTCGCCACGGGAACTTCCGCCACAGCAACCACTTCCACTGGTTCCGGGGCGGCTTCCACAACCTCGGCGACAACCTCGGCCTCTTCAGCAGCCAGTTCGGCTTCCGCCTCTTCCACCGCTTCATTCACCAGTTCCAGGACTTCCGCTTCCACTTCGGGACTGGTTTCGTCCACGAACGGGTCCGGTTCCGGCGTTTCCGCGTCGGCATACTTGGCGAGCGATTCGCCCGGCAGAACGTACTTGGCCAGCGACTCACCGGGCAGCACCGCGAAATCATCCACCACTTCGCGTGAGGCGCGGTAGGACGTGATTTCGGCAGGCGCTGCCTCTGCGAATTCCGGTTCGTCAGCGGCTGCATCCGATTCCTCGGCCACCGGTTCAGAGCCCGGCGTGTAGAATTTCGAATCCGGCAGACCACCCGGTCCGCGGCCTCCGCGGCGGCGGCGGCCACGACGGCCACGGCCACGATCTCCGCCTCTGTCACCCCCGCGATCTCCGCCACTCCGGTCGCCACCGCTGCGTTCACCCGACGGCGCCGCGGAACGTTCCTCGCGGCGTTCCGTAACAGGAGGCGCGACGGAAGCGGATGCGGTCAGTGCGATTTCCGGTAATTCAGCAGCAGGGCTCTCGTAACGCTCCGCGGGAGCGGCAAGGCGTTCGCCGCCCCGATCACCTCTGTCTCCACCTCGATCACCGGACCGGTCGCCCTTTTCCATCTTCAGGACTTTTTCTTCGACCGTGCTGACAACGGCATCGTACTCGTCGTTGTCTTCGAAGAAGTCTGAAACGTAGAGGAAGGCGTCCCTTTCGAGACCGATGTCTACAAAGGCGGACTGCATGCCAGGCAGGACGCGGGTGACACGTCCCTTATGAATACTGCCGGCAAGGGAGTACTCTTTCTCTCGCTCGTGGAAGATTTCCACAAGCTGGTCGTCTTCAAGAATCGCGACCCTCGTCTCATGCTTTCCAGTGGAGACGATCAGTTCTTTCGACATTCTGTTTCTCCCGTTGGGCTCCGTCAAAGAGCTCGGACGCGAGAGAATCTGGACCCGAATCGAAGTGTTGCGCCCTGCGTAAGGATCGCCTGGGGCTGCCCGCTTACACGGAAAACCTTGCTCAACCAAAATCTACATAAACTCACGCAAGCCGGAGGGTGGAGGATAAGTACACGGAACAGATAAGTACCGCGCAGTCTCGCACTCAACACCCAACATCGGCTCTTTAAGGGAACCGCCCATCGTTCGGCAGACGGGCTCAGCGGCCACAGCTTCCGGTATCGGTACCAATCGTGGGTACCCCGCTCGCTCGTGGTCCCGCCGCGCTGACGCGCTGCAGAGTCTCCAATGGCTCCCAACTTCAAGTCAAATATTTCGTTATAGCCGTGAACCGGACTCCGGAAGCCTTTTCATTTTGGCCCCTCCCATCCGGTCCAATCCATTTTTATCGCAAAGATCCAAAAGCTTTGTACCGCTCAATTCACGAACCGGCGTACCCGAACGCTATTCACCAGACCCAGCATCAGGAAGGTGGACCAGATACTGGACCCGCCGTAACTCATCAGCGGAAGCGGGATTCCTGTAACCGGCATCCGCCCCACTACCATTCCTACGTTTACCAGTATATGAAATAACAGCAACGCTCCGACACCCATACAAATATACATACCCGCCCGGTCAGGCGAGGTTTGTGCATCCTGGACCACCTGCATGAGTAAAACAAAGTACAAAACCAGCACAAACATCACTCCGATGAAGCCGTGCTCCTCCGCAAAAGCCGAAAAAATAAAATCCGTATGGGGCACCGGAAGGAACCTTAACTGCGTTTGGGTCCCCTTTGTGACCCCTTTTCCCCACGTTCCGCCCGCTCCCACCGCGATCTTAGACTGGATCAACTGGTAGCCATCGCCCCTCGGATCCCGCTCCGGATCCAAAAATGTGACGATTCGCCCTTTTTGATAAGGCTCCAGATGAGAAAACCCGATCGGCACCACCACCAGGGCCACCAGCGCGATGGTCACCCAGTACTTCCAGTGCATCCCGGCCAGAAAAATTCCAATTCCCAGAATCGGCAGGTACGTCAGGGCCGTCCCCAGATCCGGCTCTTTGGCGATCAGCGCCATCGGCACCAGCACCATGCCCGCCAGCTTCAGCAGGTCCCGGGTCTCCAGAATCTCGGTCCGGATCTCCGACAGAAAACGCGCCACCAGCAAGACCACCGCGATCTTGGCAAACTCCGAGACCTGCAGGTGAACGCCCGCGGGCAGTACGATCCAGCGGGTGGACCCAAATGCCCGTTTGCCGATCACGAGCACGACAAAAAGGAGTACCACCGAGGCAATGTACATGGGATACACCCTCTGCATCAGGGCGTGGTAGTCCATGTGCGTCACCACGAACATCAGCACCAGACCCGCAATGATGTAAACCACCTGCTTCCACCAGGACCCCTGCCAGAGCACCGTCTCATGCGTGGCGCTGAAAATCTGTACCACCCCGATGACGCAGATCAGCAGGATGACCAGCAGCATGGCCCAGTCGAAATCTTTCAGATTGCCGCGCTCAAACATATTTAAGGAGCCGACCTTCCTTTGGCAGGGTTCCCGACGGCAAGTGGCGTCAGGGCGGAGGCCAGCACATTGGCGGGACTCTGCCGCAGTTTCTCCGCTTCCTGTTGCCGGATCTTCTTATCGAAGTACGACTTCATGACGTCGCGCGCGATCGGCGCCGCAAACTGGCCGTGCAGCCCGGAATTCTCCCAGAGGACCGAGATCACGATCTCCGGCTTGTAACAGGGAGCGAACGCCACGAACCAGGCGTTGTCTTTCACGTCTTTGTGCAGCTTTTCGTAAGCCTCGGACGCGATCTGCGCGGAACCCGTCTTGCCGCAAACGTCGATATTCTGCAGCCGCGCGCGACCACCGGTGCCGCCTTCATTCACCACGCCGTACATCCCGTAAACGACTTTCTTGACGTTATCCGGGTTGAGAGACCACTCTTTTGGCTTCGCTTTTCCAGTGTCAGTCAGCAGGATGTGCGGCTTCTGCCAGACCCCTCCCAGGGCAAGACCACCGATGGCGCGGGCCAGTTGCAGCGGCGTCACCGTGAGAGCGCCCTGGCCGATGGACACTGAGATCGTTTCGCCCGCGTACCACTTCTGGCGCTGCGTGCGAAGTTTCCACTCGGGCGAAGGCACGGTTCCCGACGCCTCGTTCGGCAGATCAATGCCGGTCTTTTCACCCAGGCCGGCCTGGTGCGCGTAAAAGGCTATCTGGTCGATACCGGTCTTGTTTCCAACGTTATAGAAGTAGACGTCGCACGATTGCGCCAGGCCACGGTGGAGCGAGACGGCTCCGTGCGTCCCCCAGCAGCCGTGGTAGTGGCCGTAGAATTCCGCCCCGCCGCCGCAGTGGAAGGTGGTGTTTTCATCAACGCTCGAAGTTTCGAGCCCCGCCATCGCCACCAGCGGTTTAAACGTCGAACCCGGTGCAAACTGCGCCTGGATGGGACGGTTCAGCAGGGGGTTCCCTGGATCGCTGGTCAGTTCCTTCCAGTCGGCGGACTTAATGCGAACCGCAAACTTGTTCGGATCGAAACTGGGACGCGACGCCATGGCGAGCACCTCGCCGGTATTCGGATCGAGCGCCACCACGGCGCCGCGCTTGTCACCCAACGCCAGTTCCGCGACCACCTGCAGGTCCAGATCGATGGTCAACTGCAGGTTCCGACCCGGCTTGGCTTCCTTGATGCCGAGCATTTCCCGCTCACGCCCCAGGTAATCGACAATCGACTGGCGTTCGCCATCGACGCCCATCAGCGTGTCGTTGTATTCCTTTTCAATGCCGGTCTTGCCGATGATCTGACCCTGGTTGTATTTCGCGTAGTCCGGGTTATCGAGTTCCGATTCGCTGATTTCGCCCGTGTACCCGATCATGTGCGCCAGCAGTCCGTTCTCCGGATACATCCGGCTCTGGGACTGGATCAGTTCCATTTCCGGGAACGTATCGGGGTCGCGGTGCGAATCGATAAAAGCCAGATCAGCCGGAGTGAGTGACTCTTTGATAATGATGGGCTCGTACTTGGGGCGCTTGCGGTAGCGGGCGACCTTCCGCGCGAGGTCGTCATAATCCAGATTCAGGCCTTCGGCGATCTCGTGGAGGTGCTCTTCCTTCAGGTTTTCGCGTGAAAGCAGCAGCTTCCAGGAGGAGTGATTGTCCACAATCACCCGACCGTCGCGATCCAGAATCCTGCCGCGGGGGGCCACGATCGGCAACGCTTTGATTCGGTTCCGCTCGGCGCGTTCGTTGTAGATCTCCGGGCTCCGGATCTGCAACTCCCAGAATCCGCTCACCAGAAACAGGAAGACGGCGACGGCAAGATACTGAAAGCCCGCCATTTTGGCGGACGCGAATTTCGGGTCATCCCTCTGCTGGATCTTCTGAGGGAATGCCTGAATTCCGTGCTCGGATTGGGGGTCTGCGGAAGAAAAGCGCACAGCTGGTACGGCTGATTTCAGAGTATCAGAACGGAACGGGATGGAGGGGCCGCGACTTTGGTTCGGCGGCCCCTCGTTCAATCCCTATGCGTCGCTGATCTTTTCGTAGATCTCGGCCCAGCTCTCCGCCACATAATCCGGCAGTTCACTCGCGACGTCGAATTCGCCGGTGTTGAACCAGATCGTCGTGCAGGCGGCATTGCGGCCGCAAAGGATGTCACTTTCGCGATCACCCACGATCCACGATTGTGAGATATCCACCGAATGCTCCACGGAAGCCTTTTCGAGCGACGCGATGCCGGGCTTGCGGCATTCGCATTCGTCGTCGGGCGAGTGTGTGCAGAGGTAAGAAGCGGCAATTTCAATGCCGTGCCCGCGCAGCAGGCGGATCAGGCGCGCATGGACCGCGTTCATTTCATCCACCGTCATCAGACCGCGGCCCACGCCGGACTGATTGCTGACGATGATCAGCTTCCAGCCTTCCCGGCACAGTGCCTTCAGGGAATCCACCACCCCCGGCAGGAGTTCCACGCCTTCGGGATCTTTCAGATAGCCGCGATCCCGCATGATCGTGCCGTCCCGATCCAGAAACACCGCCCGTTTGAGGGCAGCCTGTTTGGGCGTCGTCTGTTTCCCGGCCACCGGGCGCGGGGCAGACTGTTTGGGTCCTGTCTGTTTACTCAAGACAGTTCGCTTTCACGGCGTATGCCAGTAACTCGTCAGCTTTCACTGCCCACGTTCCGTGGTGGCTCACCGCCACCCCCGCCGCTATATTGGCGATTTCCGCCGCTTCGAACAAACTTAGCCTCATTCCCAGCGAGATGGCGAGGGCTGCCACGACAGTATCGCCGGCGCCCGTCACATCCGCTACTTCATTTACCAGCGCGGGCAGATGCCGCGCCGGGTGTTCCCTCTGAAACAAAGACATTCCGTCTTCGCCCCGCGTGACCAGCAGCGCCGAGGGCTCAATCAAGCCCAGCAACGCTCCAGCGACTCGCGCCAGATCGACCGGAGACTGAATTGCTTCTCCCGCCGCCGCTGATGTTTCCTTCAGGTTCGGAGTTATTAGTGTCGCACCCCGGTATCGGGAAAGATCGCGTGACTTGGGATCGACCACCACCGGCAGCCCCCGTTTCACCGTTTCCGTGAACAGCCAGCGGCACAGCCGCTCGTCCACCACGCCCTTCGCATAATCGGAAATTACGCAGACATCCACCGTATCCAGAAGCGTGGAGCAACGGCTGCAAAGTTCGGCAAAAAGAGCGTCAGGCAGGGGCGAACCATCTTCGTCATCGAAGCGGACAATTTGCTGTCCGGCCGCGGTCACCCGGGTTTTCGTGGTGGTGGCCCGCCCGGCATCTTCCATCAGCGCGGCGGTTCCGATTCCCCCGCTTTCCAGTTCCTGCCGGAGACGCACCGCCGAACTATCCACGCCGGTGACGCCGGCCAGAAACACCCGCGCTCCCAGGGCCCGCAGGTTGGCCGCCACATTGGCGGCGCCGCCCGCCAGGTACCGGCGGCGCGAAACGCTCACCACGGGAACCGGGGCTTCGGGCGAGATGCGGGATGCCGCACCGGAGATATATGCGTCCAGCATGCAATCCCCGATGGTAAGAACACGGACGTTGGCCGCGCCGCGGACGAACGAACTTACATCGTGCATGCGGCGGCAGCGATCCTTTCGATCAACCCCGAGGTGGAGCGGCCCTGGTGAATCGGCAGGAAGCGGATCTCACCGCCGTAGCCGGTCACAATTTCCTTTTCAGGAACCGGCTTGCGGCCATCGGCGTAATCCGCGCCTTTGCAGTGGATGTCCGGACGAAGGATGGAAATCGCCCGCACCGGGTCGCTGTCTCCAAAAATGGTCACGTAGTCGACCGCTTCCAGAGCCGCCACGGTTTCGGCCCTGTCCTCTTCACAAACCACGGGCCGAAGGTCGCCCTTCAGCGCCCGCACACTCTGATCGCTGTTGATGCCCACAATCAGAATGTCGCCGAGCGATTTCGCTTCCTGAAAACTCCGGATATGGCCCACATGGAGCAGGTCAAAACAGCCATTTGTCCAGACGACCTTTTTACCCTCGCCCGCCCAGTGCGCGCGGAGCGTTGCCAACTCGTCCAGAGTCCTGAGCTTCCCGCGTGCCGTCATTTCTAGCGCAGAGCGTAAATCGTGGCTGTGCTGGCGGAGGTTGCCAGAGGTATCAGGGCGGCCACGATCTGACTCCTCAACTTCGCGCTGTTGTTGTCGGGCACATACAGAAGATCCTTCGGGAGAAGCGGAACGTCCGGGATCTTGCGTTCCCGGATGGCCTTCAGGTCAACCGCAATTTCGTGCCGGGTTCCCTGTTCGTCCGGGCGGAAGATGTAAACGAACTTCGGCTGGAAATCGCCCAATCCCTTGGCCTGCGCGATCGCCGTGAGAACGGTGGTGGAACCGCCTTCCTGCACGGGGAACACGCCGGATTCCTTCACGTTGCCGGAGACAACAACCATGCCCGCGACGGGCACGCGGATTTCTTCGCCGCCGGTCAGCTTCACATTCAGGCTGGGGTCTGAACCGTCAATCAGAGCTTTCACCGGGATCCGCTGCACGGACATGACTCCCGTGGCGCCGTTCGGACGGGTGATGATGATTTCGCCACCAGCGTTATCCGCCAGTCCGCCACCCTTGGCCATGGCATCCAGCAGACTCACCGAACCAATCGCCTGGAAGATCGCCGGGGTCTTGACCGCGCCATTGATGCTGATCGGCCGGCTGTGATACTCGGCAATTGCCACCGTGACAAACGGATCCACCAGAAGTTGCTCGCGCTTCAGTTCGTCCGCAATCGCGAGTTCAATCTCCGCCGGCATCATCCCTTCCACCTTGATGGTGGATTTCAGCATTGGCAGGCGAATAGTCCCATCCGAATTCACGCGCACGGTGCGGGTGAGTTCGGGAGAATCGTAAACCGTGACGCCCAGCAGATCTTCCCGTCCCACGGGTTGCTGCGGCAGGTTGGTGTTATCGATCGCCGGCAGGGGCCTCGGCGCTTCCTGTGCGGAGGCTGTGCAGAGCCCGATGGTCAGCAGTGAAATCAGGACTGTGGCGGACAGAATCTGTGGTTTGTTCGGCATTGCAACTCCAGTCAATTCCTCATTGTCTCATGTTTGGCGGAGTCTGATTTGGGCGGGAGTTTTCGGCGGACCCGGGGATTCCCCGGTTGGTCCACCACGAAGCATCCGCCGTTTCAAAAAGCCGTGTTATAGAACACAGTGCGTTATACCAGGAGTTGAACGGAGCTTTCTGTTCATAAGGGACTGTCATGATTCGCGACGAAGACGCACTCCAGTACCACTCGGCTTTCCCCGCCGGTAAATTGTCCGTTACTCCCAGCAAGCCCTGCCTTACCCAACGGGACCTCAGTCTGGCCTATACGCCCGGCGTGGCGGTGCCCTGCCTGGAGATTCACCGCGACCCCGAACTCGCCTACAAGTACACGGGCAAGGGGAATCTCGTCGGCGTCGTGTCCAATGGAACCGCCGTCCTGGGACTGGGAAATCTTGGCGCGGTCGCCGGCAAACCGGTCATGGAGGGCAAGGGCGTCCTGTTTAAGCGCTTTGCCGATATCGACGTCTTCGATATCGAACTCAACACCACGGACCCCAAAGAGATCATCCGCGCCTGCCAGTTGCTCGAACCGACCTTCGGCGGCATCAACCTTGAAGACATCAAGGCCCCCGAGTGCTTCGAAATCGAGGAGGAACTGCAGCGCACCATGGGCATTCCGGTCTTTCATGACGACCAGCACGGCACGGCCATCATCTCCGGCGCGGCGCTCGTCAACGCTGTCGAAATCGCCGGCAAGAAGCTCGATGAGGTGCGGGTGGTGGTGAACGGCGCGGGCGCGAGCGCCATCGCCTGCGCGGAACACTACACGCTGCTCGGGGTGAAGCGCGAACACATCACCATGTGTGACACCTCCGGGGTGATCCACGCCGGCCGCACGCAGGGCATGAACAAATACAAAGCGCGTTTCGCCGTGGAAACCGAGGCGCGCACCCTGACCGAAGCGATGGTGGGCGCGGACGTCTTCTTCGGCCTCTCCGCCGCCAACTGCGTGACGCCGGAAATGCTGGCCGGCATGAACGAATCCCCCATCGTGCTGGCGCTTTCGAACCCTGACCCCGAGATCAAATACGAGACCGCCATCGCCGCGCGGCCCGACGTGATCATGGGTACCGGGCGGTCAGACCTGCCCAATCAGGTCAACAACGTCCTCGGTTTCCCCTCCATCTTCCGTGGCGCTCTCGACGTGCGCGCCACCACCATTAATAACGAGATGATGCTCGCCGCCACCCATGCCCTCGCGGAACTGGCGAAACAGGACGTGCCGGATTCCGTCTGCCGCATCTACGGTGTGGAGACCCTGGAGTTTGGCCGCGATTACATCATCCCGAAACCGTTCGACCCCCGCGTGGTGATTCAGGTCTCCGTGGCGGTGGCCGAAGCGGCCATGCGCTCCGGTGTTGCCAGAGTCACTCTAAACCTGAATGAATATCGCGAGAGCCTGGAACAGCGACTCGGCGGTTCGCATGGCGTGATGCGCACGCTGATTCGCAAAGCGCGCTCCGGCCAGCAGAAGCTGGTGTTTCCGGAAGGTTCGGAAGACAAGATCCTCCGGGCCGCCCAGATTCTGGTGGAAGAAGATATCGCCAGCCCCATTCTGCTGGGCAATGAGGTTTTCATTCGGGAACGCGCCGAGGCGCTCGGGCTGCGGCTCGATGGCTGCTCCGTTGTGGACCCCGCGTCTTCAGAACTCACCCCCGCTTACACCGAAGAGCTCTACCGGCTGCGCCAGCGCAAGGGTGTCACCCGCCGCGAGGCCGCCGAACTCATCCGCAACAAAGATCTCTTCGGCGCGCTCATGGTGCAGATCGGCGACGCCTCGGCCATGATTTCCGGACTCACGCAGCACTATCCGGAAACCATTCGGCCTGCCCTGCAGGTGATTCCGATGCAGCCCGGCATCGGCAAGGTTTCCGGCCTGTACATCGTCATTACGGCCAAGGGCAAGCCGTACTTCTTTGCGGACTGCACCGTAAATATCGACCCCAGCGCGGAAACCATGGCCGAGATCGCCGCCTGCGCCGCCAACGTGGCGCGCGAGTTCGACGTGGATCCGAAAGTCGCCTTCCTCTCGTTCTCCAACTTTGGCAGCACCAACCATCCAGCGGCCACCAAGGTGCGCGAAGCGGTCCGCATCGCCCGCCAGCGTTTCCCGGAAACCAAAATGGACGGCGAAATGCAGGCGGACACCGCGGTAGTGCGGGAGATTGTGGAAGAGACCTATGCGTTCAGTTCCGTGAAGGGCGCGAACGTGCTGATCTTCCCCAGTCTGGATGCCGGGAACATCGCGTACAAACTGATGGCGCGGCTGGGCGGAGCGCAGGTGATTGGTCCCATCCTGATGGGCCTTTCGAAACCTGTGCATGTGTTGCAGCGCGGCGCCGATGTGGGCGAAATCGTCAATATGGCGGCCATTGCCGCTGTGGAGGCGCAGCCCGGGCGCGGCGTTCGAACGCGAAAATAGCAAGGAGTTCGCAGTGCAGGTTCACAGGCGGCAGTTTGTAGCGGGTCTGGCGGCGTCGGCCGCGTTGGCGCAGAGGGGCTGGGGTCAGAAGAGCCTGGGCCCGAAAGACCTGCGGGAAGAAGCCTCCGTTCGGAAGCATCTGCTCTCAAACCGGCTGCACCCGGATGTCATCGCAGCCAGTCTGGTTCCGGCGGAAAACTGGAAACCATATCCCAAACTGACCAGCCGCGCGGGCTGGCAGAGCCTGCCGGAAGACTTCCGAAAGAAAATCATCACCAATGGAGAGAAGCGCCTAAAAGCGCAATGGCCTGCGCTGCCAGCCACACTTTTTCTCGAATTCAGGCGGAACGGCAACCGCACTCGCTATGAGGCGGAGCACTTCCGTCGCCGGGAGCATCTGCGCGATCTGGTGCTCGCCGAATGCGTCCAGGCCCAGGGAAAATTTCTGGATGACATCGGCAACGCCATCTGGTCCATCTGCGAAGAGAGCTTTTGGGGGGTGCCCGCGCACACCTCTCTGCAGAAGGCGGGGACCGGCCTCGCCGACCTGAGAGAGCCAATCATCGACCTTTTCGGCGCCGAAACCTCCGCCATGCTCTCCTGGACGGACTACCTGCTGGGCCCCGCGCTCGATCAGGTCTCTCCCCGCATCCGTGAACGTATCCGCTGGGAGGCCGAGCGGCGCATACTCGCCCCGGCGCGCGAACGCAACGACCTGCACTGGATGGGCCTCAATCCAAAAAGCAACGCCCCCATGAACAACCACACGCCGTGGATCAATTCCAACTGGCTTTCCACGGCGCTGCTGCTGGAACCCGACCCCGCCAAACGCACCGCCGTGGTGGTGAAAAGTCTCGCCACCCTGGATCGCTTCCTGGATGTTTACCGCGATGACGGCGGTTGCGACGAAGGTCCCGAATATTGGAGCGAAGCAGCCGGCGCGCTGTTTGATTGCCTGGAAATCCTCTATTCGGCGAGCAATGGCAGGATCAATGTCTACGACATGCCTCTGCTGCGCGAAATGGGCCGCTACATTGCGCGGGTTCACGTTGCTGGAGAGTTTTACGTGAACTCCGGTGACGCCGGGCCGAAGGCGCACCCTTCCGCTTACCTCGTCTGGCGCTATGGGCAGCGCGTGAACGATCCGGAGCTGGAATCGATGGGTGGTTGGCTGCGGTCGCCGGGTTTGCCTGTGAACCGCAATATGCGGCGTCAGCTGGAGCAGTTGTTCACCTGGCGGGAGCTCGAAGCGGCGCCTTCGAAAGAGCCTCTGGCCGCGGACTGCTGGATGCCCGGTCTGCAGCTGATGACGGCCCGTTGTCAGGCCGGTTCCGCAGACGGCCTATTCGTCGCGGCACAGGGGGCAACAACGGTAAGAGTCACAACCATAATGATGTGGGCAATTTCATCGTGTACTCGAACGGCAGACCCGTCATCCTTGATGTGGGCGTGGAGAACTACACGGCGAAGACCTTCAGCGCACAGCGTTATGACATCTGGACCATGCAATCCGCCTGGCACAATCTTCCGACCATCGACGGCGTGATGCAGTCACCCGGACCTGGTTTCCGCGCCTCCGACGTTCGTTATGAAGCCAATGCGGAGACAGCCTCATTCTCGGCCGATCTCGCCACGGCATATCCGGCTGAGGCAGGTCTGCAGAGCTGGCGTCGTAACGTAACGCTGGATAAGAGGGCGAAGCAGATTAGCATTACCGATGATTACTCCCTCTCCAGGCAGCCCGGTCAGATTACCCTGACTCTGATGACGGCGGTGGAGCCTGCCCTCGATCAGAATGGGGCACTGCGCGTGGGCGGCTTAGCTATTACATTTGATAAGAGCCTGACGCCGAAAATTGAACCGGTAAGAATCACAGACTCGCGCCTGCATAACAGCTGGGGAGATTCTGTCTGGCGTGTCCTGCTTGTAGCGAGTGCCCCGCGTGTAAGAGCCAGGTGGACGACACGGATCGGATGAGATTTCTCTGGTTATTGTTGGCAACTGGCTTATACGTCCGGGCGGAGGAAGTAACGTTTCATCGCGACGTGGAACCGATTCTGCAAAAGCATTGCCAGAGCTGTCACCGGCCCGGCGAGATCGGACCCATGCCCCTGATGAATTACGCGCAGGTCCGTCCATGGGCGAAGAGTATCGGTGAGGCGGTCGCGCTACGGAAGATGCCGCCCTGGTTTGCGGACCCCGCTGTCGGTCACTTTGCGAATGATCCTTCGCTGAGTGCGGATGAGCTTTCCACAGTGCGCGCATGGGTGATTGGTGGTGCGCGGGAGGGTGTGAAGACGGATGCTCCCGCGCCGGTCGTCCGGGAACGCGTTCGGCCCGCGCCGGATCTGGTCACCCGCATGCCGAAACCCATCCGCATACCCGCGAATCAGACTCTCGATTATCAATACATCGTTCTGAGTCCCGCATTTTCTGAGGACCGCTGGGTAAGCGCCGTGGACATTCTGCCGGGCGATCGCGGCGTGGTGCATCACGCCGTTCTCTATGTGCGGGAACCTGGTTCCCGATGGCTGCGCGAAGGAGATCCGAAGAGCGGGACAACGTCGGATATCCTCGCGATTTATACTCCGGGCGCGCCTCTGATGGAGTGTCCGCCGGGGATGGCGAAAAAAATTCCCGCCGGGTCGGATCTTGTCCTGCAGATGCACTACAACTCCCGTAAGACAGACGCGAAGGATCAGACGGAAATTCGTGTCTGGTATGCGAAGGAAACTCCTCAGTCGAGAGTACTCACTCTGCAGATGAGTCAGTATGGCTTGCGCATTCCGCCTGGCGCGCGCAGTTATCGCGCCGCTGTCTCCGGCTCAGTGCCGCGGGACGCTGTCTTACTCAGCATGTTCCCGCATATGCACCTGAGAGGCAGCGGCTTCGAATATCAGATTCTGGGTAAGGCTGGGCGAGTGGATACGCTGCTGCGCGTGGAACATTACAACTTCTACTGGCAGTTGAATTATCGCCTCGCCACACCCAGACTTCTGCCCGCCGGCACACAACTGCTCTTTACCGGCTATTACGATAACTCCGCAAATAATCCACTCAACCCGGACCCTACGGAAGAAGTCACCTGGGGAGAACAAAGCCAGGAAGAGATGATGGTCGGTTTTTTCGATGTCGCCGTACCAGCCTCAGTGGATAAGCCTTCGTTCTTTATAAGAGCACCCGGGCGTTAGTTTATTTCTTCCGCAGAAAATCGAAATCGCAGCCCTCATCCGCCTGGTTGACATGCTGGAGGAACATCCAGCCATAGCCGCGATCATAATGCGGTGGCGCAACCGGCCGCGCGGCCATACGTCTCTCGATTTCCTCCTGCGGCACATGCAGCGTCAGCCGGCGGCCGGCAGTGTCGAGTTCCACTTCATCCCCCGTCTCCACGGCGGCCAGCGGACCCGGAGCGGCGGATTCCGGCGCAACGTGCAGCACCACCGTCCCGAAACTCGTCCCGCTCATGCGCGCATCGCTGATCCGAACCATGTCATGAATACCCTGATCGAGCAGCACCTTCGGCATCGGAATCTGACCCCATTCCGGAAAGCCCGGCGCCCCCTTCGGACCACAGCCCTTCATCACCAGCACCGTGTCTTTGGTCACCGGCAGATCGGGCGAATCAATCACTTCGTGCATCTGCTTATAGGATTCGAAGACGTATGCCGGCCCCCGGTGCTGCAGCAGATGAGGGGACGCCGCGGTTTGTTTGATCACCGCGCCGCGCGGCGCGAGATTCCCGGTCAGCACAACGGTGCCGCCTTCGGGTGAAAGCGGATTATCCGCCGCGCGGATCACATCGCGGTTCCAGCACTCCGCGCCTTCCACGTTTTCGCGGATAGTACGGCCATTCGCGGTGATCGCGTCCGCATGCAGCAGCGGCAGAATCTCTTTCATCACCACCGGCACGCCACCGGCCTCAAACAAATCCTCCATCAGATACTCGCCCGAAGGCTTCACATTCACGATGCAAGGCGTGCGCGTCGAAATGCGGTCAAACTCGTCCAGCTTCAGATCGATGCCAAGCCGCCCCGCAATAGCGAGCAAATGCACCACGGCATTCGTCGACCCGCCGATGGCCATGTTTACCGCAATCGCATTCTCAATCGCCTCGCGCGTCATGATGTCGGAAGGTTTCAGATCTTCCCAAACCATGTCGACGATCCGTTGACCGCTCAGTTCCGCAATGGTCAGCCGCCGCGAATCCGGCGCGGGGATTGCCGCGCATCCAGGCAGCGTCATCCCCAGCGCTTCCGCGACAGACGCCATCGTGCTGGCCGTGCCCATCACCGTGCAATGGCCCGCGCTGCGCGCGAGGCCGCCTTCGATCTCGCAGAGTTCCCCGTCCGTCAGCTTCCCGGTACGGTAGAGATCGAACAACTTCCGTCCATCGGTGCCCGCGCCGAGCTTCCGGTTGCGCCACTGGCCGCTCAGCATGGGTCCGCCAGTCACCACGATCGCCGGAATGTCCGCGCTCGCCGCGCCCATAATCTGCGCCGGCGTGGTCTTGTCACAGCCGCACAGCAACACAACGCCGTCAATCGGATTCGCCCGGATCGATTCCTCCACGTCCATCGACATCAGATTCCGAAACAGCATCGATGTCGGTTTCATGAACATTTCGCCCAGGGAGATCGTCGGGAATTCCAGGGGGAATCCGCCCGCGCGCCAGACTCCCCGCTTGACCGCTTCCGCCACGGATTTCAAATGGGCATTGCAGTTGTTCAGTTCGCTCCAGGAGTTGCAGATGCCGATCACCGGCCGGTCCTGAAACACATCCGCGGTGAACCCTTCGGAACGGAGCCAGGCGCGACGGGAAAAATTGTAGTATTCCTTGCCTGTCCACCAGGTCTTACTACGAAGGGGTTTGCTGTTTAAGTCGCGTGGCATGAGGTTTTTAGGGGCCTGGAAATTAACATACACCTTCACAATTGTTTCGCTCATCCATCACCGGTTTGTAACAGGTAAAAGTTTAAAAAGGTACCATGAGGTGCGACCTCCACGTTCATACATTGCATTCGGGTATGTGCACTGTGCCGGTACTCTCTCGCGTGTGCAGAGAGTCGTATAACGATCCCCGCGCGCTCTACGAAACACTGAAGCGCCGCGGCATGGACCTCGTCACCGTAACCGATCACGATTCCATCGATGCCGTGGAAGAACTGCGGAAGTATCCCGATTTCTTTCTGAGCGAAGAAGTAACCTGCACCACCCCGAGCGGCACAGAAATGCACGCCGGCGTCTACGGTATCCGCGAAGAGGATCACGTTGAACTGCAGCGTCGTCGTCACGACCTGGAGAGCCTGCTGGCTTACGCCGCGGAAAAGCGTCTCTTCGTTACCGTCAATCATCTTTATTCCAGCCTGACCGGGAAGCGCACTGACGCCGACTACGAAATGTTCGCCCGGGATTTTCACGGCGTGGAAACCCTCAATGGCCAGATCCTGAAACGCGCCAACAAAATGGCCCGCGACTTCGCCTTCCGTTATGACAAGCCGATGATCGGCGGCAGCGACGCGCATACACTGGCCAGCGTTGGCCGGACCTATACGGACGTAAAAGACGCCCGCAACATTGAAGAGTTCCTGAACGGACTCCGGCGCGGGGTCTGCGTGCCCGCCGGAAACCACGGCGACTTCCTGAAGCTCACCAGCGCCGTCTTCGGCATCGGCGGCTCGCTCATGAAAGAGAAGCCGTGGATGATACTCGCCTCCGCGCTCTTCGCCGCCATTCCCGCTGTGGTGCTTGGCAATTACCTGAAGGAACTGGCCTTTGCGTCGTACTGGTCTGAAAAGCACCGCTTCGCGCAAACCGCCGGTTTGCCTGTCGCGACGGCAGAGGTGGGAATGTGACACGCGCCCGGGCCATCTCCACGCTATCCGCGCCGGATCACAAACTGATGAAGCGGGTGAACCGCTGGCGCGCGCCACGCTGGTTCCGCTGGTGGATGCTCGGCGCGACGCGCGCCGGCGATGGCTGGCTGTGGGCCCTGGTCGGACTTGCCGTTCTCTTTTCCTCCGACGCCATGCGTTTCCGCGCCGTGGAGGCAGCTGGTTTTGCCGTCTGCGCCGGCATCGTGATCTTTCTCAAGGTGAAGCGCGTGTTCTGCCGTTTGCGCCCGCGCGACATTGAGCCGCATTGCTGGGCTCACATCGTCACCAAAGACAAGTTTTCTTTCCCCTCCGGGCATTCCACCACGGCCTTCGCGGTGGCGGTTTGTCTGGGTTCGTTTTATCCCGAAATCCGGCCGGCTCTGTTGTTTCTGGCCGCCAATATCGCGGTCTCCCGCGTGATCGTCGGGATGCATTTTCTGAGCGATGTGCTGGTGGGCTCCGGTATGGGAGCGCTGCTCGGCTATTTCGCCTTCCGTTTCGCGGTCTAGATGGTTCCAGGCACATGTCCTGGGCGGTCTAAACTGGCGCGGTGCAAAAGGGCGGGGATTCCCTGCGTGGAATCCCCGGCTGTACCCGTTTTTTCCACATCGTTCCGCCTCACTTCCCGTTATACTGATCTGAATCGGGATGGACATGACATTCCCGTAAATCCAGGGGTGTGAACGAATGATCAGTCTTCGAATCTCAGCGGCACTTCTTCTTCTGGCCGCGTCCTCTTTTGGACAGCTTGCCACCACCACCAGCCTCGTGGGAACCGTCACGGACACCAGCGGTAAGGTGATCCCGAATGTGGCCATCACCGCCGTCGAATCGGCGACCTCAGACAAGCACACCACTGTGACGAATCAGCAGGGGTATTACGCGATCGAGTTCGTCAAAGTGGGCTCCTACAACGTCACTGCGGAATCCAACGGCTTCCAGAAGACCACCAAGACCGGCGTTCTGGTCGACATCAATCAGGTTGTTCGTACCGACTTCACTCTGACCGTTGGCGCCGTCTCCCAGTCCGTGACCGTCGAGGCCGTCACCTCCGCCATCGCGACCGACGAAGCCAGTGTCTCCGAAGTAGTCGGCACCCGCGCCATCGCCGACCTCCCGCTCAACGGCCGCGATCCCATGCAGCTCGCCGTTTCCACGCCGGGCGTCATCCCCGGTACGAAGTCCTCTGCCACCGGCGTCCCGCCCGGCGAAGACTTTAACGGCGCAGGCACCCGCGAAATCCAGAACAGCATGTCGCTGGATGGCATCAGCATCATGAACAACCTGATCACCACCACGCCCACCCGGCCCATGGTGGAATCGATTCAGGAAGTGGAGGTGCAGACGGGAACCTACTCTGCCCAGTACGGCGCGTACCTCGGCGTGCACATTAACATGGTTACCAAGGGCGGCACGAATCAGCTGCACGGCGCGCTGGTGGAGTTCCTGCGCAATCAGGTTCTGGACGCCCGCGCGTTCTTCACTCTCCCCACTCCCGCCAATCCGACCGCCGCGAAGCCCCCGCTCCGCCAGAATCAGTTCGGCTACGAACTCGACGGCCCCGTGGTGATTCCGCACCTCTATGACGGTCGCAACAAAACCTTCTTCATGTCCTCCTACGAAGGCTACCGCCTGGTGCAACAGGTGACCGCGCTCTCCACCGAAATGCCGGCCGCGTTTTTCACCGGGAATTTCTCCGCCGTGCCCACAGGCAGCATCTCCGGAGGCGCGATCAAAGATCCGCTGAATGGCAACGCGCCCTTCACCGGCAACACCATCCCCTCGTCGCGCCTCTCGCCGATTGTCGCGAAGCTGCAGCAGTATTATCCGGCCTCCAATCTTCCCGGTTTCGCCAGCAACTACTCGGTTCCGGTTCCCACCACCATCGGAACCGATCAGACTCTGGATCGCATTGATCAGAACATCGGCGACAAGATCCGGCTCAACATCCGCGCCCATTACCAGAATGAGAATGTGTTCGCGGGTAACGCGATTCCGGTCAACGGCAGCACGATTCCCGTCACCACTTCGAACTACACTTTTGGCTACACTCACACCATTACGCCGAACCTGGTGAACGACCTCCGCCTGGGCCGTAATCGTCTGGATACGGATAACCTGAACTACTTCACGGTGAACGGCAAGAAGTCTGCCGGGTCAGACCTTGGCATCAGCGGCTTTGCCGGTGACGTCATGTACAACAACCCCGGCATTCCGGAATTCAACGTCACCGGCTTCAACGGTCTGGGCAATTCCGGGTCGGACTGGTATCAGGCCGACAGCACCTACCAGCTTTCCGAACAGATCAGCTGGAATCGCGGCGCGCACAACATCATCGCCGGTACAGAGTTCCGGCGCCTGGCGTCTGCCCGTGAAGCGACCAACAGCCCCCGCGGAGCGTTTACTTTCAACGGCACGCTCACCGGCTATGCCCCGGCCGATTTCATCCTGGGCACGCCGCAGAGCTTTTCCACCCCCGGCCCGGAAGTTCACGGCCACGTCGCCGAATGGCGCGACGGTTTCTTCGTCCTCGATAAGTGGCAGGTGAACCGCAAGCTGACCGTGAATTATGGGATCCGGTATGAACTGCCCACGGTCGCCTACACCGTGAACGGCAACGCCACCGAACTCAACGCCAACCAGACCGCGCTGGTAGGCAACACCAAGGGCTTCCACTTCACGAACCCGAACCATGCCGATTGGGCGCCTCGCCTGGGCATTGCGTACCGCATTGACGAGAAGACCGTCTTCCGCGGCGGCGGCGGCATTTACTACAACCCCAACCAGACCAACAGCTACACCTTCCTGAGCAACAACCCGCCCTTCGCCACCATTCTGAACTGCACCTGGTCGGTGGGCCTCACGCCAGTCAGCCTCAACAGCCCGTTCAGCTCCGCCGGCGTCTGCCCCACCGGTCCCTCTGTCGGCACCATCATCACCAACTCCTGGTATCAGCCGACGGCCCGCATGAATCAGTGGAGCGCCGGCCTCGAACGGCAGCTCTGGGGCGGTGGCGGCGTTGAACTGCAGTATCTCGGCTCGCATTCCTACCATCTGGATCGCAGCTACTACAACAACACCCCGCTGCAGCCCGGTCCTGGTTCCGTGAACACCCGCCGTCCCAACACCGCCTTTGGACCCATCCGCACCATCGCCAACGACGAAGTGGCGAACTACGAGAGCATGAGCGCCATCTACCGGCAGCGCATGAAGCGGGGCCTGCAGGTGCTGGCCAGTTACACCTGGTCTCACACGCTTGACATCAGCTCCGATTCGAACGGCGGCGGTACGCCCATGAATCCCTACTTCTGGCACGGCGACTATGGCAATTCCAACTGGGACATCCGCCATCGCGTGGTGGCTCAGTTCGTCTATGAGATCCCGTTCTTTCAGACTTCAAACCTGGTGCTGAAGAACGCGTTTGGCGGCTGGCAGAGCAACGGCATCATCACCCTGCAGACCGGTCTGCCGTTCAACGTCACCACCGGTACGGACACGGCCAACACGGCTTCAAGCGGTACCTATCGCCCGAATCTGGTTCATTCCGCCACGGATACCTGTGGCCGCGGTAGCCTCGTGGGCTGCATCGACGCCTCGGCCTTCACCATCGGGAACCTCTATCCCGCCACCACCAACTATGCTTACGGCAATGCCGGCCGCAACCTGTTGCACGGACCCGGCGCGGAGACGGTCAACTTCTCCGTCTTCAAATACTTCCCGATTCGGGAACGGGTGAAGTTCCAGCTGCGCTTTGAAACCTTCGCGCTGCTCAACCACACCAACTTCGGGAACCCCTCGGCCACCATCAACACCTCGTCTTTCGGCAACATTACGAGTGCCACCGGCAACCGCAATATCCAGATCGGTGGAAAACTGCAGTTTTAGTGGATTGGCCGGACGGTTTTCAGCAGCGCTGAAGCCTGTCCGGCCATTCTTCGTTTCCGTTTAAGTTTCATGACGGCGGCAGCCTCCCGCGCGCGGTGAGTTCCGGTGTGTTATGAATGATGAAAAGGCTGGAAGCAACCCTGCTGCCTTCCGGGTCGAAATACGCGCGCCCCAGTTCAGCATCTGTCTTCCTTCCGCAAGAAAGGAACTCCGTGGAGTCCGCCAACCGGAAATTGATCCGACCCTCGTTTAACGAGATGAAAGAAAAGAACGACACGCCCCGTAAAGCCGGGGCAGCAGCCCAGAAGAGGCCCGTACCGCCAGACCAGACGAACGCTGAAAACTTCTACTACGTCAAGCAGATGCAGTCGAAGACACCCATGGTGATCACCCTCAAGGATGGTGAGGTTCTGAAAGGCGTGATCGAGTGGTACGACAGATCCTGCCTGAAGTTTAATCGCGAAGGCGCACCGAATTTGCTGCTCTACAAGAGCAATATCAAATATATGTTCAAGGATGAGGAAGCGTAGGCGGCACTTCCTCTGGTAAAGCGGTTGCTAACGGCGCTGGGCCAGCCGGTACTCCCGGCGTTTGCCGGCTTCCTCAAAGCGCCGCTTTTCGTCTTCGGTCTCCGGTACAACCTGGCGAATCGCCACGCCTTTCCCGGTGGCGTCCACCGCCACAAACGTGAGAAATGCCGATGAGACGTGCTGCTCGGTGCCTTTCACCAGGTCTTCCATCCACACTTTGACTCCGACTTCCATCGAAGTCCGGAATACGCGGTTCACGCTGGCGCGCAGCCGGACCAGTTGTCCGATCTTGACCGGATGGATGAACTGCATCTGGTCAATGGAGGCCGTAACCACCGGATTTCCGGCGTGCCGCATCCCCGCGATCGCCGCCGCGAGGTCCACCAGGTGCATGATCTTGCCGCCCAGCAGATTGCCCAGGATATTGGCGTCATTCGGTAACGCAAGTTCGGCGTAGTCCGCGATCGATTCCCTGACGAACTTTGGTTCCATAGTCATTCCTGTCCTGTCCTCCGCAGGTATTCCGATACGAGAGCCTTGGCCTGGCGTTCCAGTGTGGTGGACGCCGGCCCCTCAGTGTGAACTTCAGCTGTGTTTATTTCCGCCACGCCCACCGCCACCGGGTGATGGTTGCGTTCCAGAGACCATGCGATCGCGATGATCGGGCCCTGGTGAGACCGCACCAGCAACCGTACCGCGTCGGCCTCCAGTGCGGCCGCATGGGGGCAGATGGCTCGTGCGTATCCGGGCAGACAGGCGCGGCGGAGCATTTCTCTGTCCGGTGCGAACTCCGGCTGGGCCGCGCAGGTCTCGGAATCTGGCAGGAACAGCGGGCAGGGCACTGAACCCAGTGTAAGGCG
>CAIUOG010000090.1 GCA_903900705.1 uncultured Acidobacteriia bacterium | reverse complement strand
TCGGGTGTGCCCAACTGGCCGAACGCGGTCGCGCCCGCGCCGCCGCTGCAATGCTGCATGCCGGGCACCATGTAGAGGCGGACGAAGGAGTCCGCGGTTGCAGCGCCCATCCGCTTTTGCACGGCGTCGTAGTAGTTGATCGCATTCACAGCGGGGATTGCCGCGTCGGACCAGCCGTGATACAGAATGAGCTTGCCGCCGCGCTTGTGGAAGGCGGTGAGGTCGGTATCGGTGGAGTTGAGATAACGGGCGACGCGGTCGTCGGCGGTTTTCACATCTTTCTCCACGTCGAAGGACTGGAACTTCCAGTCGGGATCGTTGTAGACGATGTTCTTGAAGAACTGCGTGCCGTAGGCGAACATGCTGCTTTTCTCGGGAGCGGGGCCGGTGACCCAGGCGCCCCACGCGCCCTGTTCCGCTTCGCCACCAGGCGAGAGGCCGGGCATCAGCAACTGCCCCTTCGAATTCTTCAGCCCGCCGTAGATGGACTTGAGGCTGGCCATCTGGTGAACGGTCAGGCAGGTATCGGAGTCCTGTTTCCCCTTGCAGGCGAGCACTTCGGGGTCAAACTTACAGGCCAGCGGATTCTCAATGACGCCGTCCTTCACGCCATCGGCGGCGTCGCATTGCGCCTGGGCGGCGGCGGTAATGGCCGGAAGCTTGGTGGGCGGAATGTAGCTGCCGGGTTCGGAGAGCATGGTTTTGGTTCCGAAAGCGGCGCTCGAAAGCAGATGTGTCCAGTAGTTGGCCGGGGCGCCGGCGATGATGCCATCGTAATCCGCGGGGTAGCGCTGCGCTTCCATGAGAGCCTGGCGACCGCCGTTGGAGCAGGAATTGAAATAGGATTTCTTTGGCGCTTCGCCGTAAAACGCGCTGATGATGGCCTTGGCGGCGACGGCGGTTTCATGGATGGCGCGGTAGCCGAAATCCATCACCTTTTCGGGATGGTTCAGAGCCCATTGAGCGCTCTGGCCGTTGTCCTGATGCCCCGTATCGGTGGAAGCCGTGGCGTAGTTGTTGCGCACCGCGTCCACGAGGGACGGGTAGGCGACGGCCCCGGCATAGCCGCCATTGCCAACGCCCTGGAATTTGCCGTTCCAGCCCTGGGCGGGGAGCCAGACTTCGAACTGAATGTCGGAATCGGCGGAGGGCATCAGCTTGCCCGCCACGCGGCAGAAGGCGGGGAGACCGGAAACCGGTTTGCCGCCGGGAGGCGTAAACGTGCCTGCCGGGCGGGCTTCAGCGAGGTCGATCTTCGTGTGCGGCAGCGCGAGAGTGGCCAGGCTTTCGCAGGAAGCGGCGAAGGCCGGAAGCGCGATGATGGTGAGCAGCATGGCGCTGAGAGCGGTGATCAGAACAGAAGTCTTCATGGTCTTATTTCTGCGTTCCTATTTCTTCGCCGAACGGTCCTTTTTTTCAGCGGCCCGAAGCGGGTCCGCCGGTTTGTAGTTCAGCTCTTCCGACATGATTTCCACGAGGCGGGTGAGCATCTTGACGCGCGCCCAGTATTTGTCATTGCCTTCGATGAGATTCCAGGGCGCGGTGCGGGTGCTGGTCTTGAGCAGCATCTCTTCCACGGCCTCCTCATAGAGCGGCCATTTTTCGCGATTGCGCCAGTCGTCTTCGGTGAGCTTCCAGGCCTTGTAATGAATGCGGCGGCGCTCTTCAAAACGCCGCAGTTGTTCGTCACGGGAAATGTGCACCCAGAACTTCACCAGAATGGCGCCGAAATCCTTCAACTGGCGTTCGAAGGAATTGATTTCCTTGTAGGCCCGCTTCCATTCATCCAGGCGGGCGTAGCCTTCCACGCGCTCCACCAGCACGCGGCCGTACCAGGTGCGGTCAAAGATGGCGATCTGCCCGCCTTCGGGCAGTCTGCGCCAAAAGCGGTAGAGGTAATGCCGGGTCTTGTCTTCGCCCTCCGGAGCGCTGATGGGATACACGACGTAACCGCGGGGATCCATCTTCTCCGTAATGCGTTTGATGCCGCCGCCCTTGCCGGCGGCGTCCCAGCCTTCGAAGGCAATCACAACGGGGCGCTTCTGCTGGTAGACCTGCGCGGAGAGTTCGCGCAGCTGAATCTGGCGGCGCGTGAGTTCAGAGACGTATTGATCGCGAGGCAGAGAGAGACTCAGGTCGAGCGTTTCAAGCATCCTGGTTCTCCTCGGAATCGTCGAAGGACTCCATGGCGATGCGAAGATCGGCGTCCGAGGCGGCAGCCTCTTCGGAAGACTCGCGCGGCGGGGCTTTGGGGCCGAGGCGGTGTTCGAGAGTGGCAATCAGCGTGGTCAGAATCTTCACCTTCGCCCAGCGCCGGTTGGTGGCCTCGATGATATTCCACGGGCCCTCCGCGGTGTCCGTGCGTTCCAGCATTTCTTCGGTGGCGAGCAGGTATTCGGGATACTTCTTGTGGCGCGCCCAGTCTTCCTTCGTGATCCGCCAGCTTTCGAGAGGATCTTCGGAGATCTTCCTGAAGCGGCGCTCCTGCTCTTTGCGGCTGATGTGGAGGAAGAACTTCTGGACCGTGGTGCCATCGTCATGCAGCATGCGCTCGAAATCGACGATGTCGCTGTAGGCCGCCTTCCACACCTTCTCCGGAACGGCCTGCTCGACGCGGTCGTGCAGCACGCGCATGTACCAGCTCTGGTCGAAGATCGCCATTTCGCCCTGATCGGGGACGCGCAGCCAGAAGCGCCAGAGCCAGGGGCGACTGCGTTCGAACGAGCGCGGGGCGGTGATGGCGTGGAGTTTAAAGCCGCGCGGATCGAGACGCTGGGTCACGGTGGAGATACAGCTCCCCTTGCCTGCCGCGTCCCAGCCTTCAAAGACGAAAACCGAGCGGATTCTGTGATCCCAGCAAACCTTTTCGAGGTCGTAGAAACGCCGCTGCAGACCGGGGAGTACGCGGCTGAACTCCTCGGCGGAAAGCTTCCGTTTCAGGTTGACGTTTTCGAGCATGCCTTTCCGCACGAGCTCCTGATTGTGGAGTATCGCTATTTCACTTCAGCGGCCGGTTTGGCGAAACGGGCATCGTCCACGGGAACGTTGTTTTTCGCGTCGGCGATCTGGATGGTGAAGCGGCCATTGGGGCGGGAGAGCGTCCAGCGGAAGGCGGTCCTCACGCCGTCCACGTCGCGATAATCGGCATAGTCGATCTGGACCGGCAGGCGACCGAGCGGCGTTTCCGAGTAGCGGACCATGCGGACCAGCAGGCCGGAGTTCTTATCGAAGTAGAGGCGGACCGGCGGGTGACCGGCGTTCTGGCCGTTGAGGACTTCGCACTCCACGCCGTTAATGGTTTCCGGACGGCCGCGGCGCATTTGCGGGTAGAGTTCGGTGAGCCGGAGCGAAAGGTAGAGTTCGGAATCGAGAGCGGACGAGGCGGATTCGGAGGCCGACATGGCGCGGGCGGGGCGGCCGGTGTTGCCCATCCAGCCGGTGTTGCCATCGAAGGCTGTGAAGCTGTCTGAGGAGCCCATGTGCGTGATGGAAACGCGCTTGTTGGGAGCTTTGGAGAGGACTTCAATGGGCGTCTGCTGGCCGCCGGTGAGAATGTTGCCCTTCATCACGCGGCTGGTGACCTTGCGGATGTTGGCCTCGCCGCCGAGCGCTTCCGTGTATTTCGCGATGATCTGCGCGGCGGTGGGCGGGGTGACAGCTTGAGCCGCACCGGGAGCCGATGCAGGGGGGGCCGCAGGCTTCGCGGGCATGGCATCGGTTTCCATGACAGGCGGGATCGCCACAGGCCGGGCCGCGCCGCGATGGCAGGAGTTACAGGTAATCTGCTGGCGACCACCGAAATGAGTCTTGTTGATCTCATTCGTCATGGTGATCATTTCGCGAGCTGTCTTTTTCGCGCCTTTGTCGTCGGCTTCCATCTTGCCCTGCACATGGCAGAAGGCGCATTCCACGCCGAGAGACGTGGTCATGAACTGCATGGCGGGGCCGATCTGGTCGGCAGGAACGTCCTTCAGAACCGTCAGGTTTTTGTAAGCCGGGGCCGCGGGCGCGGCGTCTGTATGCTGTGCCGGCAAAAGCGGGGAGGTAGCGGCGATAACAATCAGGGCCGGGAAGAAAACGCGATTCAGGTGGCTTGTGGCTTTGCTCATATCCTCCGTCCATTATGGGCCATTCGCGGCACAAATTGCGGATGGCGTACCCTGATAGTGGTTATGAAGCTTCAGGAACTCTCCGCCGCGCTGGGTTGCCAGCTGAGCACCGACGCCGAAGGTGCGGGCGAACTGGAAATCACGGGCGTTCTCGGCATGGAACAGGCGGGAGAAGGGCAGCTCACGTTTCTCGCGAATCCGAAATACGCGCACAAACTGAAGAACACGCGGGCGAGCGCGGTGCTGGCGGCACATCCGGTGCCGGGACTGCCGACGCTGCTCTCGAAGAATCCCTATCACGATTTCGCCCGCGCGCTGGAATTGTTCTACCAGCCGCCGCGCCCGGCTCCGGGGATTCATCCTTCGGCGGCGATTGCCGCCACGGCGACGATTGGCGAGAACGTTTCGATCGGCGCATTTGTGGCGGTTGGCGAGCATGTGACGATTGGCCGCGACACGGTGCTGCATCCGCATGTGGTGATTTACGAGGGCGCCACCATCGGGGAAGGCGTGACAATTCATTCGCACGCCGCGGTGCGCGAGTTCTGCCATGTGGGCGACCGGGTGATTCTGCAGAACAGCGCGGTGATCGGCGGCGATGGCTTCGGCTTTGCAAAACAGGCCGATGGCACGCATTACAAGATCGTGCAGTCCGGGCGGACGGTGATTGAGGACGATGTGGAGATTCAGAGCCTGACGTCGATTGATCGCGCGACGGTGGGCGAGACGCGGGTGAAGCGCGGGGCAAAGATCGACAGCCTGGTGCAGATCGGGCATGCCTGCGTGGTGGGTGAGGACAACATTATCTGTTCGCAGACGGGTCTGGCGGGGAGTTCGATTCTGGAAAAGAATGTTCTGCTGGCGGGTCAGGTGGGCGTGTCCGGACATCTGACGATCCACGAAGGGGCGATTGTTTACGCTCAGAGCGGCATCGGCGGCGACGTGGCGGCGAACTCGCGCATCTCAGGGTCACCGGCCTTCGAAGCCGGGGACTGGCTGCGAGCCATCACCGCATTCCAGAAGCTGCCGGAAATGCTGAAGACTCTGCGCGACCTGAAAAAAAAGATGGAAGCCTTTACCGAAAAATGACCCGTCCACCACTGGCCTATAAAAACGATAAGTTTGTCGATACGCCGGAGGCGCGCCCGCTGCGCATTCTTTCGGAGTACATCGAACCACAGACGCACTTCCGGAAGCAGCAGATCAGCGATACTGTGGTGTTCTTCGGTTCCGCCCGCATTCGGGAAGACGGGCCGCTGGCGCAGTATTATCAGGACGCCCGCAAGCTGGCCGGCATGGTGACGGAGTGGTCGAAGGCGGTGCGGAAAGACTGCTGCCGTTTTGTGGTGTGTTCGGGGGGCGGCCCCGGCATTATGGAGGCGGCGAATCGCGGTGCGGCGGAGGCGGGCGGGAAGACCATCGGACTCAATATCGGCCTGCCGTTCGAGCAGTTGCCCAACCCTTACATTACGGAGTCTCTGAACTTTGAATTCCACTACTTCTTCATGAGGAAGTTCTGGTTTTCGGCGCTTGCCAAAGCGCTGGTGGTATTTCCGGGCGGCTTCGGCACCATGGATGAAATGTTTGAGATTCTGACCCTGATCCAGACGAAGAAGCTCAAGAAGCGCATCAAGGTGGTGCTCTACGGATCAACGTTCTGGAAGGAAGTGGTGAACTTCGAGGCGCTGGTGAAATATGGCGTGATCGCTGAGACGGACCTGGAACTGTTCGAGTTTGCCGATACGCCGGAGGCGGCGCTGGAATTGCTCAAAGCAGCGTTGTTACCGCAGGCTTCGGTGACCGAGAAGGAAATCCCGGCGATTGCCAGCAGCCAGACCCCGTAATCCCCGGCGGGGCGGTCTATGCTGATACTTAGACTTTTGTGACGATTCCCGGACTCAAGAACAAACGCGCCGCCCAGGCAGTTCTGATCGCGCTGATCCTGCTGGATATCGTCTTCATCCTGACAGGCATCGCGCCGTTTCTGGCGATCCTGCTTTCGATTACGCTGGTGGCGTACGGCACGGTCCGGCTGACCCGGGTCGCTCTGCGCCGGTCGCACCTGATCTGGCGGCTGCGAAACAGGCTGATTGTGACGTACGTGTTCATCGGCGCGGTACCGGTGCTGCTGATCTTCGCTCTGGCCTATTGCGGCGGGTGGATTGTGGTGGGGCAGGTGGCGACCTATCTGGTGCGCGCCGAACTGACGCGGCGGGCCGAGGCTCTGGCGGGTCCGGCACGGGTGCTGGCGGAATCCCGCCCGCAGGACCGCGAGGCCATGGTGGCGCAAATGGGTCCGCTTTTTCGTCAGCGCGCACCCGATATTCAGATTCTGGTGACGAACCGCGAGGGCGAAACCTACCGGTATCCTCCGGATAGTTCGCTCGCCACGCTGCATCCGGACTGGAAACCTTTTACCGGGCTGATCTTCAAAGACGGCCGCTATCACGCGATGGCGATGGCCGAACATGAGGGAACGCGCGCGATTCTGCTGACGACGCTGGGTTCGGAAACGCTGGAGCGGCTGGTGCCGGGCATCGGAACGCTGACGATTTCCGATATGGATTTCAGCGCCTCCGCCGCCAATGCCGAGGCGAAGAAGCAGAGTCTGATTGCCAGTACGGCGGGCAGTCTGCCGCCGGCGTATAACTTTCTCGATCAGGAAATCCTGTGGGGGAATCCGCTCGACGCGGCGCACTGGGAGCGCCCGAACCGCCCGGAACGCACGTTGCTGAGCATCAATACCCGGCCGTCGCTGGTGCTGCATGTGCTGTTTTCGGAGAGGCCGGAATCGGCGCAGAATGCCCTGGTGATCTTCTTCGGCCTGGCGATTATGCTGACGATGGTGGAGTTTGGTTCCGCGGCCATCGGCTTTTCGATGACCAGTTCGATTACGGGCGCGGTGCATAACCTTTACGAAGGCACGCTGCGCATCGGGCGCGGCGACTTTGCGCATCGCATCCCGGTAAAGGGAAACGACCAGCTGGCCGACCTGGGCAATTCCTTCAATGAGATGACCGCGCAGCTGGAAACCCTGCTGGTGGTGGCGAAGGAGAAGGAACGCCTGCAGTCAGAACTGACGATTGCCTCTGAAGTGCAGAAGCAGTTGTTTCCGCGGTCCGCGCCGGTGATGCAGACCATTGCGCTGCTGGGGGCCTGCGAACCGGCGCGGTCGGCGTCGGGCGACTATTATGACTATCTGAGCCTGCCGGGCGGCAAGCTCGCCATCGCGATTGGCGATGTGGCGGGGAAAGGCATTTCGGCCGCGCTGCTGATGGCATCGATTCAATCGATTATGCGGACACAGTTGCTGGCGGGGCACACCGGTGAGTTGTGCACGTCTGACCTGGTGGCGCAGCTGAACCGGCAACTCTATGGAAATACGGCTCCGGAGAAATACGCCACATTTTTCTTCGGCATCTACGACGAGGCGACGCGCGGCCTGACCTATACAAACGCCGGGCACCTGAGTCCGCTGATCATCCGAGACGGCAAGATCGCGGAACTGGAGGTCACCGGCACGGTGGTCGGACTGTTCCCGTTCTCGAATTACGAGGAACAGCATGTCACGCTCGCGGCGGGCGATCTGCTGGTGGCATTTACCGACGGCATCACGGAACCGGAGAACGAGTACGGGGAAGAGTTCGGCATGGAGCGTCTGGCCGAAGCCGTACTGAAGAATCAGCAGGCCGAGGCGGCCGAAATTGTGGCAAAGGTGATGGAAGCGGTGAAGCAATGGAGTTCGTCTCCGGAACTGCCGGACGACATGACGGTGCTGATCGCCCGGGGGCTCGCATGAAGATCCTGACGCCGACGCAGATGAATTGGGTGGACCGGCAGACGATTGAGGCCGGGATTCCCGGCATCATCCTGATGGAAACAGCGGCGGCGCGCTGCGTGGATTATCTGGAGGAAATGTTTGCGCCGCTGGCGCGCCAGAGCATCCTGGTTGTCTGCGGCAAAGGCAACAACGGCGGCGACGGACTGGCAATCGCGCGGCAGTTGCATGTGCGGTTCCGGCCGAGGGAATTGTGGGTGGTGCTGCTGTGTGAGCGGGAAGAACTGAAGGGCGACGCGGCGGTGAATCTGGCGATGCTGCATGCGACGGGCGTGCAGGAGTATCGCGATTTCGGCCCGGAAATGCGTACGGCCACGCTGGTGATCGACGCGGTTCTGGGCACCGGGCTGAACGGTCCCGCCGCGGGCGCGGCAGTGATGGCGATCCGGGAGATCAACGGGGCGTTTCCGCTGGCGAAGGTCTTCTGTGTCGACCTGCCTTCCGGGCTTTCGGGGGCATCCGGCACGCCGCCCGGTGAGTATGTGCGAGCCGACGCGACGGTGACGTTTACCGCGCCGAAGGTCTGCCATGCGCTGCCACCCGCGGCGAATCTGATGGGCGAACTGCGGGTGGTGGACATCGGATCGCCAGCGTCGTTATTTGAGGATGACGAATGGATTGAGCTTTCGCTGATTACACCGCGAATGCTGGCGCCGTTGTTTACGCCGCGCGCGCGGGACGCGAATAAGGGCCGCTACGGACATGTGCTGATTGTGGCGGGATCGCGCGGCAAAAGCGGCGCGGCGGCGATGGCCGGGGTGGCGGCGCTGCGCGCCGGGGCGGGCCTGGTGACGGTGGCGTGTCCGGCGTCGGCACTGGCGGCCATTGCGGCATACTGCCCGGAACTGATGACGGAACCGCTGCCGGAGACGGGATCGGGCGTGATCTCACGGGCAGCGCTGGGGCGGATTGAGGAACTGGCGGCGAAACGGTCCGTGGTGGCGATTGGTCCGGGAATCGGAACGGAGCCCGAGACGGTGGCTGTGGTACGGGAACTCTTTGCGACGCTCGAAAAGCCGCTGGTGGCCGATGCCGATGCGCTGAATGCTCTCGCCGGCGAGGACTGGAACGGCAGGGCGGGCTTGCGCGTGCTGACGCCCCATCCGGGCGAGATGAGCAGGCTCACGGGTTTGGCAATCAGGGAAATTCAGGCGGATCGCCTCACGGCCGTGCGGGCGCTCGCCACCAAACGGGAGGTCACGGTAGTGCTGAAGGGCGAAGGCACGCTGCTGGGCTTTGCGGATAACCGCGTCTGGGTGAATCCCACGGGTTCGCCCGCCCTGGCGACGGGCGGGACCGGCGACATTCTGACAGGGATGGTGAGCGGGTTGCTGGCGCAGTTCCCGGACGACGCGGATCGCGCGGTTGCGGGCGCGGTGTGGCTGCATGGGCGGGCCGGGGAGCTGGCGGCGCAGGCCACCACGGAGCAGACCGTCATCGCGACGGACCTGCTGCAGTATCTGGCCGGGGGGATTCGTGGCATCACGAACGCTGCAGACGCACACTGAGGAAGAGACCATTGCGCTGGGCCGGGAATTGGCCAGGGAACTGGGCGGGGTGGTGCTGCTGATCGGCAACCTGGGCGCGGGCAAGACCACGCTGACGAAGGGCATTGTGGAAGGCCGGGGAGTGGTGGTTGCGGACGAGGTTTCGAGCCCGACCTTCACCCTGATTCACCAGTACGGGAACGAAGACCCGATCTTCCATATCGATCTATACCGCCTCGATGAGGAGCGCCAGGTGGAGACGCTGGGCCTCGACGAATTATTTGCGTCGGGCTCACTGGTGCTGCTCGAATGGGCGGAGCGCTTTCCGGCGCTGCTGCCCGCGGAACGGACGGAAATCCGCATCACGGCGGCGGACGATGACACGCGGACGATTCAGATCACGGAGCTTCAAAAGCGAGAGCTGCGATAGCATCGCTATATGCCTCCCCAAGACCTGGAACATCCGGCCCTCGATCAACTGGCCGCCACCCCGGAGATTCTCCGCCTGCTAATGGCAAGCGTCGCTGAAGAAGCCGCGGTAAAGAAACCGGCTCCCGACCGCTGGTCCATCGCCGAGGTGCTGGAACATCTGGCGCACGTGGAAGGGCATGTTTTCCGGGCGCGAATGGAGCTGATCCTCGCCAGGGACGGCGCGGAAGTGGAGCCTTACGACGAGAAGGAATATGACGCGGCGGGCGCGTATTCCGGCAATGAGCCGGAGGAATCCTTCGCGCACTGGGAAGAACAGCGCGAAGAGGCGATTGAGGTGATTCGCAAGCTGGACGCGACGAAACTGGTGCGGACGGGCGTGCATCCGACGCTGGGGAAATTCACCCTGGAAAACCTATTGAATACCTGGGTTTGCCATGATCTGGGGCACGTGAGGCAGATTACGGAACTGGTGCGAGCCACGTCCTTCGTTGGCGAAACAGGACCGTTTCAGGCACACTATAAACTGAATCCATGAGAATCTCTTCGCTGATTGTCGCTCTGACAGCGGCCGCCACGTTGCTGGCCGTGCCCCGGGCGGTGTTCGCCGGGCCGCTGGAAAAGTCCGACCGGGAACGGGTGCTGAGCGAGCTGCACGCTTCGCGGAAGCAGTTTCTGGACGCGATTGCCGGCCTGTCGCAGGCGCAATGGACGTACAAGGCAGGGCCGGATCGCTGGTCGATTGCCGAAGTGTCCGAACACATCATCGCGGCCGAAGGCTATCTGAGCAACATGG
This sequence comes from uncultured Acidobacteriia bacterium, assembly GCA_903900705.1. GTDB lineage: Bacteria > Acidobacteriota > Terriglobia > Bryobacterales > Bryobacteraceae > BOG-234. The sequence goes on along the minus strand of CAIUOG010000090.1, from coordinate 20,425 downwards.
TGATGAAGCAGATGATGGGTTCCGCCGCCGATGCGACCAAGGCGGAGGGCCGCAAGCCGAACAATTCCGTGATGGACGAGGGCTTTCTGGTGAGCCTGCGTGACCGGACGCAGAAGGCCACCGCGCCTGGCGAGATTGTGCCGAAGGGGATCTATAAAACGCCGCAGGCGGCCGCCGACGCATTCAAAGCCGCTCGCGAGAAGACGCTGGACTATGCGCGCACCACGAACGACGCGCTGCGGGACCATTTCTCCATGCCGTTTCCGGGCTTCGAAATGGACGGCGTGCAGGGACTGCTCATGATCGCCGGCCACAACGAACGCCATGTTTTGCAGATCCTGGAAGTGAAGGCGTCGGCCGGTTATCCGGCGAAATAGGGTGGCTCAGGCCACCGTTTCATCGACGTAACACCACAGCCAGTCTTCACCGGGTTCAAGGGATTGCACTACCGGGTGGCTGGTGGCGTGGAAGTGCTTCGTCGCATGTTTGTTCTTCGACGAATCACAACAGCCCACGTGGCCGCAGGCCTTGCAAACGCGCAGATGCACCCAGCTGTCTCCGGTCTTCAGACAATCCTCACAGCCTTTGGAGTTCGGCGTTACGGGCGGAACGCGCCCGGCGAGGACATCCTTCAGGTGAGAACACTTCATACGGGCTCCTTATGCTTCAACGGTAGTCGGACTTCAAAGCGGGTGTCACCAGGCTTCGATTCCACGCTGATTTTGCCGTGGTGACGGTTGACGATGATGCGGCGCACGGTCTCAAGACCGAGCCCGGTCCCTTCGCCGGCCGGCTTGCTGGTGACGAATGGTTCAAAAATGCGGTCGCGAATCTCGGGCGGAATCCCCGCGCCGGTGTCACCGATGGTCACCACGGCTTCGTCGCCTTCGAGTCGGGAGGTGACGCTGAGAACGCCGGGGCCTGGTCTGCCGGCGTGGACGGTCATGGCGTCGAGCGCATTGCTGATCAGGTTGGTCCAGACCTGATTGATTTCGCCGGCGTAGGCGGCGACTTTGGGGATGGAACGGTCGTAATCGCGCCGCACTTCGATGCCGTCGCGCATCTTGTGGCTGAAGATTTTGAGGGTGCTGTCGAGCCCGATATGGAGGTCAATCTCCTGAAAGCGCGCCTGATCCATGTAGCTGTACTGCTTCATGGCGAGCACGAGATCGGAAATGCGACAGGAGGCGGATTCGAGTTCGGCGGCGAGCTGGCTGGTGGTGAGGTCCGCTTCGAGCCAGGTGAGCGCGGCGGCCAGGGCGTCGGGAGTGAGCTTGCCGGACAGGCCGGTGACGCACTCACGGGTTAGCCCGGCATTGACGAGGCCGGGCGACATCTCCCAGCTATCGGCAATGCCGTTCTCTTCGAGCCATTCGGCGAGGGATTCTTCCAGATCACTGCGATCGAGTGGAGAGAGCGTTTCGGGATCCGCGGCATGTTCACGGATGTACTGCTGAAAGCGATCGAGCACGGCGCGCTGTTCGGAAGTAATCCGGCAATCGTACGCCATCCCAAGCCGGGAGACGCGCGAGACGGCGGAGCGCAGACTCTTCACGGTGCGGACCATGGCGGCGGCCGGGTTATTCAGCTCGTGCGCCAAACCGGCGGCGATCTTCCCGAGGGCGGCCATTTTCTCCTGCTGGATCATGGTGACGCCCACTTCGCGGGCACGGGCCACGAAGGCGCGCAGGACCTGGTCGGCCAGTTCCGGACAATCGGCAATCATCCGGCGGAACTGCTGGTTGGTGAAGCGCAGGACCCGGGTGGGGCCTTCGGCGCGGCCGGTTGCGATGGCCGGGTCCCCGATCAGGAGGGAGATTTCACCTGTGAATTCGCCTGGCTCATGAATGACCAGCAGGATTTCTTCTTTGGCGATGCGTTTGGTGACGCGGATGAGGCCTTCCAGCACAACGAAGAAGGGATTGTTGCGAAGCCCTTCGGAAAAGATGGTTTCGCCGTCGGCGAAATCCAGTTCCTCACCCCCGCTGCAGAGTTCGCGGACGCGCTCCACCGAGAGGCGGGGGAACATGGATTTCTCTTGCGGATCGTGCAGCATGCTTCTCTACTTTACTTTCGATCTACTTTACTTCCGATCTACTTTACACGAGCGAGATACTGGTGGACCATCTGGACGACGACCGAGCCTTCGCCCACGCCGGAGGCCACGCGTTTCACAGAGGCGTGGCGCACATCGCCGGCCGCGAAAATACCGGGAACGCCGGTTTCGAACAGATAGGGATCGCGATCCAGGGGCCAGCCTTTGGGGCGCGAGCCGCCGGGCGAAAGGGCGGGGCCGGTGAGAATGAAGCCGTGTTCGTCCATGGGGACCACGCCTTTCAGCCAGTCGGTGCGGGGAGAGGCGCCGATAAAGATAAACAGACCACTCGCATCGAGGAGGTCGACAGCGCCGGTCCTGTTGTTGACGATGGAAACCTGTTCGAGATGGTGCGCGCCGCGGGCCTCCTGAATTTCAGAAAACGGACGGACTTCGATGTTGGGTGTCCGGGCAATCTGATCAATCAGATATTGCGACATGGAGGCGGCGAGAGAATCCCCGCGCACGGCCATGATGACGCGGCGAGCGTGGCGGGAGAAGAACATGGCGGCCTGTCCGGCTGAATTCGCGCCGCCCACGACGACAACGTCCTGATTGCGGCAGGAATCGGCCTCTGTCATGGCTGCGCCGTAGTAGACACCCGCGCCGCTCAGCCGTTCCACGCCCGGGACATCGAGAGTGCGCCAGGAAAGACCGGTGGCGATGAGGACCGCGAAAGCGCCGACGGAGGTCCCGTCCGAAAGAGTGACGGAGCGGTAGGGGCCATCGACGGAGAGGCAGCGAACCTCCTGCGGCGTGAGCATTTCGACGTTGAACTTGCGGGCCTGGGCGACGGCGCGCTGTGCAAGGTCGGAACCGCTGACGCCCTGCGGGAAGCCGAGATAGTTCTCGATCCGGGAACTCATGCCGGCCTGGCCACCGGGGGCGGCACGCTCAATCAGGACGGTGTCGAGACCTTCGGATGCGCCATAAACACCCGCGGCGAGGCCGGCGGGGCCACCGCCGACGATGATGAAATCGTAGAAGGGCTTTTCCGTGGTGGTGCGAAGACCAACTTTATTGGCGAGGTCTGTGATGCCGGGGCAACAGAGATGGCTGCCATCGTCAAACACGACTGTCGGAAAGGGCCCGGCCGCACCGACGGCGTTCAGGAGATCAACCGTCTCTTTGTCGTCGTTTTCGATATCGAGCCACTGGAACGGGATGCGGTTGCGGCCCATAAAATCGCGCAATTCATGGGCCTGTGGGGACCACCGGGTGCCGAGGAGCCGGATGCCGCGGAAGGGCGGACGGTAGTCGGCCATCCAGTCCGCGAGCAGGTCGTCGAGGACGGGGTAGAGGTTTTCTTCGGGCGGAGACCAGGGTTTGAGGAGGTAGAAATCCGTGCGAGCCGAGTTGATGGCTTCGATGGCCGCGTTGGTGTCGGCGTAGGCGGTCAGCAGGACGCGTTTGGCGCGGGGAAAGATTTTGGCCGCGTCGGTGAGGAATTCGGTGCCCTGCATGCCGGGCATACGCTGATCGGAAAGAAGAAGAGCGGCTGCATCATTCCGGAGTTGGAGCTGACGGAGAGCTTCGAGGGCGGCCGAACCCGAATCGGCACGGACGATGCGGTATTCCTGCCCGTAGCGTCGGCGAAGGTCGCGTTCAATAGCGCGAAGAACTTCCGGCTCATCATCGACAACGAGGATTACTGGTTTAGGCATGCGGACCGGTCTAACGGTATCAGATGTCGCAGCCGGAATTCGGACGCAAGCTTCTCAGACGGGAGTGATATCGAAAAATGAAAAGCCGCCGGAACAGCTTGCGCTGCCCGGCGGCTCTCGGTTACCTCGTTACGAAAGAAGGGCGAAGTTTATTCGCCTTCTCCCGGCTCAAGACCTTCCTGCTGTGCCTTGAGACGTTCTTCCTTGCGCTTCGCCCGCTCGGCGGCGCGCTTCACCAGTTCCGAACCCACCAGTTCGAGCATGGCCAGTTCCGCGCCATCGCCCTTGCGGGGTCCAAGGCGGGTGATGCGGGTGTAACCACCCGGCCGCTGACCGAACCGCGCACCCAACGTGTCGAACAGTTTCTGCACAGAAGCCGGAGTCGTCAGAAAAGCGGCGGCCTGACGGCGTGCATGCAGAGTGTCACGCTTGGCGAGCGTGATCATTTTGTCGACGAGCGGCTGAATTGCCTTTGCCTTCGGAACAGTGGTGATGACGCGTTCTTCGAGAACCACACTGGTGGTGAGGTTCTTCAGGAGGCTGTTCCGAGCCCCAACGTCCCGCTTTAATTTCGCATTGCCAAATCGATGTCTCATTTGCCTGAACCTTCAGTATTTAAAAACCGGCAGCGTTAAAACTGCTCTTCGTCGGGGAGATCTTCCTGGGAGCCCGGCGCCGAAGGCGGAGGTGCTACCAGCCGGCCGTGCGCATCGGGTTTCATGCCGAGAGCGAGTCCCATACCAGCCAGAATTTCTTTGATTTCGTTGAGTGACTTGCGTCCGAAGTTCTTCGTACGCAGCATTTCCGATTCCGACTTCTGCACCAGTTCGCCGATCGACTGAATGCCGGCGTTCTTGAGGCAATTGTAGGAGCGAACGGAGAGTTCGAGTTCTTCCACGCTGCGGTTGAGCTGGTCGCTGGTGCGATCCATACTGCGTTCTTCGGGAGCTTCGGTGGCCTCGGGAAGTTCTTCGAAGTTGATGAAGATCGTCATGTGATCTTTCAGCAGCTTGGCGGCGTGTCCGATCGCATCCTGGGGAGAGATCGCGCCGTTGGTCCAGACTTCGAGAGTCAGCTTGTCATAGTCCGTCATCTGACCGAGGCGCGCGGCCTCGACAGAGAAGTTGACTTTCCGCACCGGCGAGTGGACCGAGTCGATCGGAATGAAGCCAATCGCCAGATCTTCGTCGAAATTTTTATCAGCGCTTACGTAACCGCGGCCCGTCTTGAGGCGCATCTCGATGTCGAGTTTGCCGCCCTCGCTGACCGTGGCAATGTGCAGGTGACGATCCAGAACTTCCACGTCCGCATCGGTTTCGATGGAACCCGAGAACACCTCACCGGCCTTGTCAGCCACGAGACGGACGGTTTTGGTGCCGTCGCTCATAACCTTAAAGGGAACCTGTTTGAGGTTCAGGATGATATCGGTCGCATCTTCCACGACGCCCGGGATGGGGCTGAATTCGTGATCGACGCCATCGATCCGGATGGCCGTGATGGCAGCGCCTTCAATGCTCGAAAGGAGGACGCGGCGCAGAGAGTTACCGATGGTGGTACCAAAACCCCGCTGGAAGGGCTGGGCGGTGAACTGCCCGTAGCGCTCCGTGAGAGTCTCAGTGTTTGCAACCAGACGCTTGGGTTTCTGAAAGCCCTTAAACATACGTTTTGTCTTTACTCCAATTGCGGCCTGGCTTTATCTCAATCCGCGCAGGCCGGTCTTCTACTGCCGCACACCAACTACCAGTTACGTTGAAACCGCGATTACTTGCTGTAGAGTTCGACGATCAGCTGTTCGTTGATCGGAATCTGGGTTAGTTCGTCGCGACGCGGGGCGGAATTGATCCGGCCCTTGAGGTTTTCCTTGTCGACATCCATCCAGCTCGGCGACGGCGCATGCGCAGTGGACTCACGAGCGGAGAGGATAGCGGCGTTGGTCTTGCTCTTTTCGCGAACGGAGATCTCTTCACCGGGGCGAACCACATACGAGGGAATGTCGACCTTGTGGCCGTTCACTTCGATGTGACCGTGGCGAACAATCTGTCGCGCCTGCGAGCGGCTGGTGGCGAGGCCCATGCGGTAAAGCACGCTGTCGAGGCGGCGCTCCAGGCTGCCGAGCAGGTTTTCGCCGGTGATGCCCTTCATGTGGGCAGCCTTCTCAAAGGTGTTCCGGAACTGGGTCTCGAGGACACCGTAGATGCGGCGAACCTTCTGCTTTTCACGGAGCTGGAGACCATAGCCGACCAGCTTGGCCTTGCGGTCTTTCCCGTGCTGACCGGGAACAAAGTTGCGGCGCTCGATGGCGCACTTTTCAGAGTGACAACGTTCACCCTTCAGAAACAGTTTCATGCCTTCGCGTCTGCACAGACGGCAGACCGGGCCTCTATAACGTGCCAAGTGTTAATTCTCCTTGAGATACGTGCGGTTTACGGCTATTGACCTTCATCCCGCTGGACTACCAATGCGTTTCAGTCCGAAGACGAAACGACAACATACAGAATAGCAGCACGTACCTGAAAAACCGCTTACCGCCAGTAAACAACCAGCGAGATCGTCGCCGGTTGCCCTCGGGCAGGTAAGCGGTGTCCGGTACAAAGACTGCAACAAATCAGACGCGGCGCTTTTTCGGAGGACGGCAGCCGTTGTGCGGAATCGCCGTGGTATCACGAATTGCCCGAACATCCAGACCAGCGGTCGACAGTGCGCGCACCGCCGATTCGCGACCCGAGCCGGGACCACTGACGCGAACTTCCACCGACCGGAGGCCGACTTCGTTCGCCTTGTTGGCGGCCGTCAAGGCAGCCTGCTGGGCTGCAAACGGCGTACCTTTGCGCGAACCGCGGAAGCCGAGAGAGCCGGCGCTCGACCAGGAAACGGTGTTGCCGTCCGGATCGGAGATGGTCACGATTGTGTTGTTGAACGTCGCCTGGATATGGACCACGCCGACGTGTACAACCCGCTTTTCTTTCTTTTTGAAGGCTTTCTTTTTGGTTGCCTTCGCTGGTGCCTTGGCCATTAGGTTTTCGTCGCTTTCTTCTTACCCGCCACTGTACCTTTACGCGGTCCCTTGCGGGTGCGGGCATTGGTGTGAGTGCGCTGCCCACGCGTGGGCAGACCGCGGCGGTGACGGAGGCCACGGTACGAGGCCATTTCGATATGCCGCTTGATATTCAGCGAAACTTCCTTGCGGAGATCGCCTTCGACCGATCCTTCATCTTCGAGAATCTGACGGATGTGGTTGACCTCATCCTCGGTCATGTCGCCAATTTTCTTATTGGGATCGATACCCGTACGGTGCAGCAGGCTCTTGGCGCGAGTCCGTCCGATGCCGTAAATGTAAGTGAGTCCGATTTCCGCCCGCTTTTTGGGCGGCAAATCTACGCCAGCAATACGTGCCATATATTTCCGATTCCTTCTTAAACCTTAACCCTGACGCTGTTTGTGCTTGGGGTTGGAGCAAATGACCCGTACCACGCCCTCGCGGTGGATCAGCTTACATTTATCGCAAATTTTCTTTACAGATGCGCGAACTTTCATGATACCTACCCAATCTTCCTGATGATCCGACCCCGTGTGAGGTCGTGTTCTGCGAACTCGACTTCCACCCGGTCGCCCGGCAGCAGCCGGACCCAATTCTTTAACCCGCCCGACTGTCCGGAGCCATGCGCCAGAACCTTCGTCTGATTACCCAATTCCACCCGGAACAGCAGACCCGGCAACTCTTCGACAACCACCGCCTCGACCACAGCCGGGCCGCCCAAACCCGCTTCGACCCTTTTCAAAGAGCTTCAGCCTCCGTTTACGGCCGTGTCAGAACCCAGGGTCCGTCCGCCGTTACCGCAACACAGTGTTCAAAGTGAGCCGAGTACGACCCGTCTTTGGCTACTGCCGTCCACTTGTCCTTCAAAACTTTTGCTTCCGGCCGTCCCGCGTTGACCATCGGCTCAATCGCGAGCACCATGCCTTCCCGCAGCCGGGGATTCTCGTTCCGCCGGTCCACATAGTTGGGAACCTGCGGCTCTTCGTGTAACTGCGTACCAATCCCGTGGCCCACATACTCCCGGACAATCGAAAACCCGTTCGATTCCACGTGTTCCTGCACGGTGCCGCAAATATCGAACAGCCGGTTGCCGTCCCGAACCTTGTCAATCGCCAGTTCCAGCGACTCTTCGGTCACCTTCAGCAACTTCTTCACCTGGTCGGAGACTTCCCCGACGGGAACGGTCAATGCTGAGTCCCCGAAATACCCTTCCAGCGAAACGCCGGTATCGATCGAGACCAAATCCCCGGATTTCAGAATCCGCTTCGGATTCGGCATCCCGTGAACGATCTCGTCATTCACCGAAGTACACAAAACAAACCGATAACGCTCACCGGCGGCCGCCACGTAATAATTCTTAAACGCCGGCTTCGCCCCCGCATCGTCCATCATCCGGACGGCGGCAACTTCCAGGTCCCAGGTGGAAATACCTTCCTGGACTAACTTTCCCAATGTCTGGAGGATCTTATGGACCAGCAAACCGCTGCGTCTCATCTTCTCCAGCTCAGCCCGCGTTTTGCGAACGATCATCGGGCGCGCGCTCCATCCGTCACCATTCCGGCCATCGCTGACCCGGAAAGCTGGACCGGATCCCGATCCAGCAGAGAAGCCAGCGCGTCCTGAATCTTCCCGAACACAGTCTCAGGGCGATCCTGGCTGGCATCCACCTCAAACAGACGCTCGCTGGATTTCCGAAAAAATTCAATCAACGGACGGGTGCTGGCCTCATACTGAGTCAGACGCTCCCGGACGACATCTTCCCGATCATCTTCGCGGATTCCCAGAACTTCGCCATCCAGATCGCAAACACCTTCGACCCGCGGCGGACGGGAAATGGCGTTATAGAGCGTGCCGCAGACCGGACACACACGCCTACCCGTCATCCGGGCAATAATTATATTGTAATCTACGACGAGGTGAATCACCACCTCTCTCGCGCCAACCGAACCTAAAAGCCGCATCATCTCCTGCGCCTGGGCGGGAGTCCGCGGGTAACCGTCCAAAATGAAACCGCGATCACAATCCGATTGGTGGATTCGTTCGTAAACGAGCTGATTTACCAGTTCATCGGAAACCAGCGAACCCGCCCGCATCCGGGCTTCAATCGCCTTACCCACCTCGGTGCCCCGACGAATATGCTCACGGAGCATATCACCGGTCGAGATCTGTGGGATGCGAAGCCAGTCCACCAGGAACTTCGACTGAGTTCCCTTCCCCGAACCCGGAGACCCGAACATCACCACAGCAAGTCGCCCGGTATAGGCGGAACGCTTTGTATCAGGCGGCGCGGAGGTGACCGTTGCGACCCGCTCCGGCTCTGAAATCCCTGAACTCATTTAGACAGAACTGCGCCGGCCCCGAATACGGCCTGCACGCGGCGTAAACCCTTCGTAGTGGCGCATGATCAACTGCGCCTCAATCTGATTGACCGTATCCATGGCGACACCGACGACGATCAGGAGCGATGTACCGCCGAAGTAGAACTGGACGTTCAGACCTTCGAGGATGAACCGCGGGAAATGGGTATCGATGAAATTTCCGATCAGGGGCAGGTGCTGCAGCTTGATGCCGGAAATCATGATATCGGGAATCAGACACAGAATCGCAAGATAAATCGCCCCGACAAAAGTGATACGGGTCAGGATCGTGTTCATGTAATCGGAAGTGCTGCGACCAGGACGGATACCGGGGATGAACCCACCGTACTTGCGCATGTTGTCGGCCGCTTCGTTCGGATTGAAGATGATTGAAACGTAGAAGAAGCAGAAGAACACGATCAGCGAAACGAACAAGAGAATGTAAAGCGGCTCAGCGTGCGCGATGGAACCGAGAATACTGGAGAGCCAGGAATTATTCCGGACGAACGGCGTGTTGCGAACAGTCTGCGGGAACGCCAGGATCGAAGATGCAAAGATCACCGGAATCACGCCGCCGGCATTCACCTTCAGCGGCATGTGCGTCGACTGCCCACCCATCACCTTGCGGCCAATCACCCGTTTGGCGTACTGAACCGGAATCCGGCGCTCGGCCATTTCGACCAGCACGATAAAGGCCACCACCGCAATCATCATCGCCAGCAGAAGTACGAGCGTGACGATGCCCCATTCCTTCGTAACGAAGACGTTGGTATAGATGTTGCCAATGGCTCCCGGCAGACCGACTACGATGCCAGTGAAGATGATCAGCGACATACCGTTGCCGACGCCGCGCTCTGTGATCTGCTCACCCAGCCACATGATGAAGGCCGTGCCGGTGGTCAGAGAAAGGATGGTCAGGAGGATAAAACCAATTCCCGGGTTGGGAACAATTCCGTCGCTCATGCCTTCAAGACCAATCGCAATACCGAAGGACTGCGCGATGCCGAGGCACACGGTCAGGTAGCGGGTCCACTGGGTGATCTTGCGGCGACCGAGCTCACCTTCCTTCTGGAGCTTTTCGAGAGTCGGAACGACTACGGTCAGCAACTGCAGAATGATAGACGCCGTAATGTACGGCATGATGCCCAACGCAAAGATCGACAGTCGGCGAATGTTTCCACCCGCGAAAAGATCGAAGAAACCGAAGATCGATCCCTGCGTGCGGGTGAAGAAGTCCGTCCAGCGATTGACGTCGATTCCCGGCGTCGGAACGAAGCTGCCTAACCGGTATACGGCGAGCAGGAAAAACGTAAATCCGACGCGCTTCCGGAGGTCCGGAATGCGGAAGATATTTCCGATTGCTTCAAACAACTTCCCCATAGATATCGCCTCTTGTCCCCGTACCTATTCTAAGACGCAAAGTCCGCGGCGCTCGTGCGGCCTAGGCCGCGGAGGCACCGACGACTTTCGCCTCACCGCCGGCCTTCTGAATTTTTTCAGCGGCGGCCTTGGAAAAGATGTGCGCTTCCACAGTGATTTTGCGGGTGAGTTCACCCGTACCGAGGATCTTCAGTCCATCGCCCAACTTCTTGACGATGCCGAGTTCCATGAGGATGTCCGCATTGAAAACATCACCCGACAGCTTTTCGAGCTGGTTGATGTTGACGATGGCAAACTCCTTCTTAAAGATATTGGTGAAGCCACGCTTCGGCAGACGGCGATGCAAGGGCATCTGGCCGCCTTCAAAGCCGCGCATAATGCTGTAGCCCGAGATCGAGCGCGCACCTTTGTGGCCGCGCGTCGAGGTTTTACCGGTGCCGGAACCCATACCGCGGCCAATGCGCTTTTTGCGGTGCTTCTGGCCTTCCGGTGGTGTAAGAGAACTGAGATTCATTTTGCTTCCAATCCTGTTGTATTGAAACCGGATGCCCGGACTAATCGACCAGTGCCAGCAGGTGCGGCACTTTTTTGACGAAGCCGCGGAACGAATCCGTATCCGGCTTCACGACGATCTGGTTGATCTTGCGCAGACCCAGGCTCCGCACAATGGTCTTGTGCTTTTCGGGGGTGCAGATCACACTCTTGATCAGTTTGATTTTGATTGTCTTTGCTTCGGACATTAGACCTTCTCCGGAGTCAGGCCGCGCATCTCGCGGACGGCCGCGCGGTCGCGGAGCTGTTCGAGCGCGTTGATGGTGGCTTTCACCACGTTATGCGGATTGTGGCTGCCAATGGACTTGGTCAGGACGTTCGGAATGCCGCAGGCCTGCACGACGGCGCGGACGGGACCACCAGCGATTACGCCAGTACCATCCTGTGCCGGCTTCAGCATGACAAGGCCGGCGCCGAACTTACCCAGGACCTGATGGGGAATAGTGTTGTCGAGCAGGTGAACCCGGCGAAGATTCTTCTTGGCCGATTCGATGCCCTTGCGGATGGCAGACGGCACTTCCTTCGCCTTGCCAACCCCAAAACCAACGACGCGCGCCTGGGAATCGCCGACAACGACCAGAGCGGAAAAGCTCATGTTCTTACCGCCCTTGACGACCTTCGTCACGCGGTTGATGGCGACAACATTTTCTTTCAGATTCAGCTGCGAGGGATCGACCCGTTTCACTGTTACGGCTGGCATTAAAACTCCAATCCTGCTTCGCGCGCCGCATCGGCGAGCGCTTTGATGCGGCCATGATAGAGATAGCCGCCCCGATCGAACACAACCGAAGCGATGCCCGCTTCTTTGGCGCGCTCTGCCACTTTCTTACCGATCGCCTGTGCCGCCGCGACGTTGCCACCAGTGGACACAAGGCCCTTTTCGGTGGAACTGGCTGCGGCGAGGGTGACACCCTTCGTGTCGTCGATCACCTGCGCATAGATGTGCGCAACACTGCGGAACACGGCGAGACGAGGACGCTCTGAGGTACCCGCGAGCTTTTTCCGGATGCGCAGATGGATGCGCTCGCGGATCTCGTTTTTCGAAATCTTGCGAATCATTATTTCTTACCTCCGCTGGCGCCCGACTTGCCAACCTTCTTCTTGAGCACTTCGCCGGTATAGCGAACGCCCTTGTTCTTGTAGGGGTCCGGTTTGCGAAGCGCGCGAATATTCGCGGCAACCTGGCCAAGCATCTGTCTGTCGTGTCCGGAAAGGACAAGATGGGTCTGTTTGTCGATCTTCAGATCGACGCCCTCAGGCAGCATCAGTTCGATGGGATGGGAGTAGCCCAGGACAAAGGTGGCAATGCGCCCTTTGACTTCCGCACGATACCCGATTCCCACGATGTCGAGTTCACGCGTGAAGCCGGTCGAAACGCCTTGTACGGCATTTGCGAGCAGCGCCCGAGTCAACCCGTGCAGCGCGGCATATTCGTCGGAATCGCGGAGAACTTCCAGCTTTCCATCGTTCTGCTGAACGCGTATCCCGCCGGGAACCGGAACTTCCAGTATCCCCTTGGGGCCCTGCACCTGCAATTTATTGCCGATCTCGATCTTCACACCGGAAGGAACCGGGATCAGCTTTTTTCCTACTCTGGACATGAGTCGTTCGAATCCTTAAATTCTGAAGGTCCCGCGGGTTATCCGGTCCGGACCCTGGCTACTTTACTCCACTTGCCGCGCGCCCGAAGGCGCAGCGGAAAGCGGACAACAACAAACAGCAAACTCCCGAAACCGCTACTACCAAACCTTGCAGAGAATTTCGCCGCCGACGCCTTCTTTACGAGCGGTACGGCCGGTCATCACACCACGCGGGGTGGTGAGAATGGTAATGCCGAGGCCACCCTGAACGCGGGGGATCTCATCCTTGCCGCTGTAAGTACGGCTGCCCGGACGCGAAACGCGCTGGATCTCCGTAATTACCGGCGAGTTGTCGCTGGCGTACTTCAGATAGATCTTGATGACCTTCTTGACGCCTTCCTCTGCCACCTTGAAATTCGCAATGTACCCTTCTTCTTTGAGGATACGGGCGATTTCAGTCTTCAGCTTAGAAGCCGGAACGTCGACCTTCGGATGGCGCGCCGTAATTGCGTTGCGCACCCGGGTCAGCATATCTGCGATTGGATCACTAGTCACTTAAGCCCTTACCTCCTTCCTACCAGCTCGACTTCACGACACCCGGGATCTCGCCATTCAGAGCGAGTTGCCGGAAACACAGACGGCAGACGCCGAACTTGCGGAGGAAACCGCGCGGGCGTCCACATCTCCAGCAACGATTCCGGTGCCGGCACTGCAGCTTGGGCGTCTTGTTTTTCTTCGCAACGGCCAGCTTGATATCTCTTGCGATTTTCGCGAGCTTTGCCATGTAACTTGTCTTTCTCCTACTGCCGGAACGGCATACCCATCTGCTTCAAAAGCGCCATGCCTTCCGCGTCGGTCCGGGCAGTGGTGGTGATACAAATGTTCATCCCCTTCGTCTTCTCGACCTTCGAGTAGTCGATTTCGGGGAAAATCAGCTGGTCGCGCACGCCGAGCGTGTAATTGCCGCGGCCATCGAAAGCCTTCGGCGACACGCCGCGGAAATCGCGGACGCGGGGCAGAGAGACGTTCATCAGGCGGTCCAGGAATTCGTACATGCGATCGCCGCGCAGCGTCACCATGGTGCCGATCGCCATGCCTTCGCGCAGTTTGAACGCCGCGATGGATTTCTTGGCCTTGGTGATCACGGGCTTCTGACCGGCGATGGCGCCGAGTTCATTCACCGCGCCGTCCATCAGCTTCGAGTTGCCGGTGGCTTCGCCTAACCCGATGTTAATTGAAACCTTCTCAATCTTGGGTACGGCCATCACGTTCTTATAACCGAACTCTTTCGTGAGTGCGGGAAGAACGTTGTTCGTATAGTGTTCTCTGAGTCTCGCTGACATGGATTACTTCGGCCTTCTTATTTCTTGTCGAGTGCGCTGCCGCACTTGTGGCAAACACGCTGACGGCGGCTCTTGCCACCCGGAACTTCGACAACATGATGCTTAATCCGTACCGCGCCGCACTTGGCGCAGAGGATCATCACGTTCGAAACCGCGATCGAAGCTTCCAGTTCCGCGATTCCGCCGGCAATCTGCTTGGCCGGATTCTTCTTGGTATGGCGCTTGATCATATTGACGTGCTCGACCATGATGCGACCCGATTCGGAATCCACACTGAGGACGCGGCCCGTCTTACCCTTGTCGCGACCGGCGATGACTTTCACCTGGTCGTTCTTGCGCAGCTGGATTTTGACCGGCTCGCGCTTGTCGCTCTTCTTTAATGCCGACATGATTAGATCACCTCCGGAGCGAGCGAGACGATTTTCATGAACTTCTTCTCGCGCAGCTCGCGGGCCACAGGTCCGAACACGCGGGTTCCGATAGGTTCGCCGATTTCGTTGATGAGTACGGCCGCATTCGAATCGAAGCGGATATAGCTGCCATCTTTACGGCGGGTTTCCTTGCGCATTCTCACGATGACGCAGCGCACGACCTTGCCCTTTTTGACGTTCGAATCCGGCGATGCTTCTTTCACCGCCGCCGTTACCACATCTCCGAGTCCAGCCCGGAGCCCCAGGTCACCGCCACGCGGCAAAATGCACGAAAGTCTCCGTGCGCCGCTGTTGTCGGCAACCTCGAGGATAGTTCTCATCCCAATCATGGTGGGTGCTCTCCCTAAACCTTAAAAAACAAACCTGCGAAAACCGGTCCGCGCAAACGGCGCGGACGGCAAAGAACTAGACCTTGACGTCGAGGTCAGCGGGCTTCGGCGCGCCGGCGAGAACCGAGCGACGAACCACTTCTTCGAGACGCCACCGCTTCAGCTTGCTCAGCGGACGGCATTCCACAATGCGGACGATATCGCCCACGCGCGCCGTACCTTCCTCGTCATGAGCATAGAACTTCTTATGCTTGGTGACGATGCGGCGATACAGGGGATGCGGGACGCGACGGCTGGTCTGCACGACGATCGTCTTCTGCATTTTGGTCGAGACAACAGGTCCGACCTTCTCGTTCTTGTGCGACTTCTGTTCTTCCGACATCTCTTACTTTGCCCCCTGCGGCTTGCCGGCGGTCTCAAGTTCCCGCTCGCGCAGGTAAGTCAGCAACCGGGCGCGCTCTTTGCGCATCTCGCGGAGCTTCCGAAGACCTTCCGGCTGGCCCATCGACATCTGGAACCGGATCCGGAACGACTGCTCATTGATTTCCTGCAGCTTCTGCTGCATTTCGGCCGGGTCAAGGCCACGCAACTTATCTTTCTTCATTATTCCGACACCTCCCGCCTGACAAACTTCGTCTTCATCGGGAGCTTGTGTGCCGCCAGGCGCATGGCCTCTTCGGCAATGTCGGGCGCAACGCCTTCCATCTCGAAAAGGATTTTGCCCGGCCGAATCACCGCCACCCATTCCTCGGGAGCGCCTTTGCCCTTACCCATACGGGTTTCAGCCGGCTTCTTCGTAATCGGCTTATCGGGGAACAACCGGATCCAGACTTTGCCGCCACGCTTGATGAAACGAGTCATCGCAATACGTGCCGCTTCGATCTGCCGCGAGGTGATCCAACCACAATCCATCGCCTTCAGTGCGTATTCGCCAAACGAGATCGTCGAACCACGCCACGCCTTGCCAGTCATGCGACCGCGCTGAACTTTGCGGTACTTGACCTTCTTGGGCATTAACATAAATAGCTATCTCCCAAATCCTTTGAACAGTTATTCGTTGCTGCCTTCGGGCGTCACACCTTCCGGTGCGGCTCCCGTTTCAGGCTTCGGTTCTTTCCAGGCCGGTTGAGTCGGCGCCATCAGAGGCGGCGTAATCGGCGCGCCGGAACGGCGGCTCTCCGTCGGCTCTGCCTGCACGACAGCGGCGGGGGCGCCAATGGCGGGCGGCGCCGGAGCGCGGTCACCACCACGGTCACCACCACGATTATCTCCGCCACGGCCTTCCCCGCCCCGTTCCGGACGCGGACCACGCCGGTCACCGCGACTATCGCGGTCCCCGCGGGGGCGTTCGTTACGACGCGGCTCGCCATCGGCCGGAACCGTGCGCTTGCCATTCTGGAGAATTTCGCCTTTGTACAGCCAGGTCTTCACACCGATGACGCCATAGGTCGTGTTCGCTTCGGTGAAACCATAGTCGATATCGGCGCGGAGGGTGTGCAGCGGCAACTGACCCTGGAGGTACCATTCGCTGCGGGCGATTTCGGCGCCGTTCAGGCGACCGGAGACGCGGACCTTGATACCTTTGCAACCGAAACGCAGAGCCGAATCCACGGCCTTGCGCATGGCGCGACGGAAAGCCACGCGTTTTTCGAGCTGCAGCGCAATCGATTCCGAGACAAGCTGGGCGTCGAGTTCCGGCTTGTGCACTTCCTGGATGTCGATGAAAACTTCGCGTTTGGTCTTCTTCGCGAGCGCGCCCTTCAGCTTCTCGATTTCAGCGCCTTTGCGACCGATGATGATGCCGGGCCGTGAAGTGCGAATCGTGACGCGGAGCTTGTTGCCAGGGCGGTCCACTTCCACCGAGCTGACGCCCGCGGACTTGAGCTGCTTGCGCAGACCTTCCTTGAGTTCCAGGTCTTCCTGCAGCAGTTCCGGGAAGTTATTCTTCGAGAACCAGCGTGAGCGCCAGGGCTTGTTGAACCCGAGCCGGAAACCGTATGGATGAACTTTCTGTCCCATTGACTATGCCTTCTCCGCCACTTTCACTACGATGTGTGCCGTGCGCCGCTGATACCGGTAAGCGCGTCCCATGGGAGCGGGACGGATGCGCTTCTGGCGCGGTCCTTCGTTCACATAGGCGGCGGAAACGTACAGGTTATCCACGTCCAGATCCTCGTTCAGGTTCTGCGCATTGGCGATTGCCGAATGCAGTACCTTCTCGACGGCGGGCGCGATCCGCTTGTTGACAGTGCGAAGCGTGATAATGGCATCACTGGCCTTCCGGCCGCGGATCATGTCCACCACAAGGCGGGCTTTCTGCGGGGAGACGCTGATGTGCCGGGCTTCGGCTTTAACTTCGTTGGCGACTTCCATGGCTTTCCTTTGAATCGGCCTTACGACTTAGACGACTTTTCGTTCGTCTTGGCCACGTGCCCCTTGAACGTGCGGGTCGGGGAAAATTCACCCAGCTTGTGACCCACCATGTTTTCGGTTACGTAAACCGGGATAAACTTCTTGCCATTGTGGACCGCGACGGTGTGCCCGACGAACTCAGGCAGGATCGTCGACCGGCGCGACCACGTCCGGATGACCTTCTTTTCGCTGTTGGCATTGAGTGCGTCGATCCTCTCTTCGAGGTGCGTATCGACGAACGGGCCCTTCTTTACGGAGCGTCCCATTAGTTCTTAAGCCTCTATTTCTTACCGCGGCGATTGACAATGAACTTGTCGGTCCGCTTGTTATTACGGGTCTTGAAGCCACGCGTCGGCTGGCCCCAAGGAGTGACCGGGTGACGGCCGCCGGAGGTCTTGCCTTCACCACCACCGTGCGGGTGATCGACAGGGTTCATCGAAACGCCGCGGTTGTGGGGGCTGCGACCGAGCCAGCGTTTACGACCGGCTTTGCCCAACGAAACATTCTCGTGGTCGCTGTTGCCAACCGTTCCAACGGTCGCCATGCAATCGATTGACAGACGGCGGACTTCACCGGAGGGCAACTTCAGCAGAGCCACTTCGCCATCGCGGGAGACCAACTGGGCCTGGGTTCCGGCCGAACGAGCCATCTGCGCGCCCTTGCCGGGCTTGAGTTCAATGTTATGGATGATGGTGCCGGCGGGGATGTTCTTAAGCGGCAGAGCGTTGCCAACCAGAATGTCCGCTTCAGGGCCGGAGGAGATCATGGTACCGACCTTCAGGCCATCCGGGGCAATGATGTAGCGCTTTTCGCCATCCACATAGTGCAGGAGTGCGATGCGGGCTGAGCGGTTCGGATCGTATTCGATCGACGCAACCTTGGCCGGCACGCCGGTTTTATCGCGCTTGAAATCGATGACGCGGTAGCTCTGCTTGTGGCCGCCGGAGATGAAGCGGCTGGTCACGCGGCCCGTGCTGTTGCGGCCACCCGACTTGACGCGGGGTTCCACCAGCGACTTTTCCGGAGTCTGCTTCGTGATGTCTTCACGAGAAACCACGGTCATGTAGCGGCGGCTGGGAGTTGTCGGACTAAATTTTTTAATCGCCATTGTTCTTGTCTCTCCGCCTTACATTTCCGTGAATTCGGGCACTTTCTGCCCGTCTGCGATCTTCACGTATGCTTTCTTCCAGTCAGACTTGTATGCCGCGAACTTGCCACGCCGGCGAAGTTTGCCTTCGAAGTTCGCGGTACGGACTTCTTCGACCTTCACGCTGAACAGCTTTTCGACTGCCTGCTTCACCTGAATCTTATTGGCGTCAGCCGACACCTGGAAGCAAAGCGTGCGCTCTTCTTCCTTTTTGGTCAGGCCCTTTTCCGTGACGAGCGGGCGGACCAGGACATCATGAATTGTCATTACTGTTGTCCTTTCGGCGCGGACTTCGCGAGGGTCTCGCTCAGTTTGGTTGCCGCGGCCTGCGAAAGCAGGATATGCTGCGCGCCAAGCAGATGATAAGGATGGACTTCGTGGCTCTGGACCAGTTCCACGCCCTCAATGTTGCGGGAGCTGAGTTCGAGGTTCCGGTTCTCCGCTACATCGACCAGAAGAACTTTACGGTTCGCCTCAAACTTGCTCAGCGTCTGGGTAAAGTGCTTCGTCTTGTGATCCGTCAGAGAGAAGGCCGAAACGATCTTGATCGCGCCGTCGGTCATTTTGGCGGAAAGAGCCGAGCGCAAAGCGCCGAGAGCCATCTTCCGGGGCAGCTTGTAGGAATAGTCGCGCGGCACCGGTCCGTGGACCGTACCACCGTGACGCCAGAGAGGACTGCGAACCGAACCCATGCGGGCGCGACCGGTGCCTTTCTGCTTCCAGAGCTTCTTGCCGGAACCCGCAACTTCGTGACGGGTCTTGACTTTGTGGGTACCCGCGCGCTTGCCGGCCAGATAATGGCGAACAGCTTCATACAGGAGCGCTTCGTTCACTTCCGCGCCAAACACCACGTCGGCAAGTTCGAGTTCGCCGACTTTCTGATTGTTGAGATCGACTACATCAACCTTGGGCATGATTACCTCTTCGCCCTCCGCACAACCACATAGCTGCCATTCGGGCCGGGAACCGCGCCCTTGACGACCAGTACGTTGTCTTCGAGGTCTACATCAATGATTTCGAGGTTCCGAACGGTGACCTGTTCGTTGCCCATATGACCGCCCATGCGCATGCCAGGCAGGACGCGCGACGGGAAGCTGGATGCGCCGATGGAACCTGGCGCACGGTGGAACATGGAACCGTGGGAGCCCTCGCCACCGCGGAAGTGATGCCGTTTCACGACACCAGCAAATCCACGGCCCTTGGAGACGCCGATCACGTCGACCTTCTCCTTCGGCTTGAAGTCGCTCACCAGAACCTGATCGCCGGCCTTCATGTCACCGCTCGCGGGCGTACCCATGTCGAGGCGGAACTCACGAAGGAACTTTGCCGTGCTCTCCACACCGGCCTTTTTCAGGTGCCCGGTGGCAGGCTTGTTGATCCGCTTCGGTTTAATGAACTCCACCAAGCCTAACTGAACGGCATCATAGCCGTCGGTGGCCGGTGTCTTGCGCTGCACAACCATACAGGGACCTGCCTTGAGCAGGGTCACGGGGACCACCTGCCCATCCGGCCGGAACACCTGCGTCATGCCAATCTTTTTGCCAAGGATTCCTGGACTCATGTCTCTCTTCCACAAACGCGGCGAACCCGCGCGTCTAAACTTAGATGAACCTGGGACTCGCTAAGGAGACGAAACCGGCGACCACTGGATCGCCGTTCGTCTTTAGCCCTTACCGAACGCTTTAATTTCAACGTCCACACCAGCGGGGAGGTCGAGCTTCATCAGCGCGTCCACTGTCTGCTGGGTCGGCTCAAGGATATCGAGCAAACGCTTGTGTGTACGGATTTCAAACTGCTCGCGCGACTTCTTGTCGACGTGCGGCGAACGCAGCACGGTCGTCAGTGACCGCGACGTGGGAAGCGGGATGGGGCCGGCAACAGTGGCCCCGGTCCGCTTCGCCGTGTCGACGATCTCGGAAGTCGATTGATCCAGCACCCGATGATCGTATGCTTTCAAACGGATGCGAATTCGATCTTTCAATGCCATATAGTTTCCAACTTACTTTGCGGGAGGGAGGTCAAGGATTTCGCTGACGGTGCCGGCGCCGACTGTACGGCCGCCTTCACGAATCGCGAAACGCAGGCCCTTATCCATGGC
>CAIUOG010000089.1 GCA_903900705.1 uncultured Acidobacteriia bacterium | reverse complement strand
GGGAGTTGCGGTGAACGGCGGTCGTCCCGCGCCAACGAATATCTCGCAAATCGGAGTCGAGATCATTTCGCCCGATGGCACCGGCACCATCAACAATTACACTCTCATCTATGCCTCGAACAACATCGCTCTGGTGGAAGCCTTTCACGGCGCGGGCGTTCCCGCCGTCTGGGATCCCACGCTGACCTATCAGTTCACCTACGATGCGACGGGCAAATCCGGCGAATTGTACGTGAAGGCGGAAGGGCTGGGTCTGCCCGCTTACTTCTTTACGGGAACGGAATCCGACCCCACCGGGCCCGGCTCCGACTTCAAAGCCAACTGGTGGTTCGCGGGTGACGGTTCAGTGGTCAAACAGGCCACGGATTTCCCGTCCATCGCTTTCGGCAACGCCAGCGTGAGCGCCCACACGGACCGCAACAGCGCCCTCGGCAAGTTGATCGGCGGCAATTCGGACAGCGACTTCCACTTTCTGCCGATTCGCGGCGTGTACGCCACGGCTCACATGCAGGTCACTGTCACCGGCGGGCGCTGATCAGTTCACTTTGACCCAGAGGTAACCGGGTGCCTGCGGGATCTGCAGCGAAACCTCGCCGCCATCGAGCGAGGCGCTGCCGGTCCCGCTGAGGACCCGGATTTGTCCCCGGCCCGGTCCGAATACATTGAGTCTTTCTTTCCAGACGGCGGGCGAATTCACGCCCCGGAAGTACAGCAGGTAGCCCGCATTGCGCGCCGCGTTAAAGGCCGCGAAGCCGGACCAGTTCGTGCCGTCCGGCGCTTCGCCCACCGGAAGAATGGTATCCGCGAAAAGCTCGTTTCGTTGCTCCTTCCAGATCCTGACCAGCTTGCCCATCGCCGTCGTGTAGGCCGGGGACAAGTTCGATGTCTCAAACCAGCCCAGCGGGTTGGCGAACATCACGGAGGCGAACAGGTAGTCCGGCGTGTAGCTTGAGGGCGCGAGCGGGTCGCCCGCGTAGCCGGCTTCATTGCGTTCGTTGTTGAGCACTTCCATGCGCACGCGGCGCGGGTCGACATAAGCCGCCAGTTGCCAGAGATTGCGCAGGGTCTGGTGCGGGAAATACCCGTGGGAATCCGTGTAACGGTTCTCAACAAACAGCGGGCCCACATCGCTCATGCCAAAGTAGCCGGGGCGGATTTCCGCTGTGACGTCGAGATCAAACACGACCTTGCCGCCGGTCTCAAGCTGCACGCGGTCAAACAGGCGTCGGAGGTTTTGCTCGGCTTGTTTGCTGAGGGCCTTGACGCCATCGATCTTGAAGTAATCGATGCCATCCAGCCGGTGGAGTTCGAGGATGCGGTTGGCGTCGCGCTCCCAGTTTGCGAAATCGTTGCTCGAATCGGGCCCGAACCACAAGCCGAATTTCATGCCTTTGGCGGCGGCTTCTTTCGCGAGAGGCGTCAGACCGCCTGGAAAGCGCACGGGGTCGGGCTGCCAGAAGTTCGGGTTCTCGGCCCAGTAACCGGTCCAGACACCCGCGCCGCGGGCGGAGTTTTTTGTGCGGCCTGTCTGCCAGCCGTCGTCGATCTGGATCACGTCCACGCCCAGCGCGCTGCCGGCGGCGATCTCCTTGCGCATGAAATCGGAATTGATTCGCGCGTCGCGGGAGCGGTCACCCCAGGTGTTGCTCAGGAACATGCCATCGCGGCCCGGCTGAAAGGAACGCATCCCCCGCTGAAAGTTCTGCAGGGCTTCGGTGCGTCCGGCGCGGCCGCCGGCGTAGGCGATCACGGTCCAGGGGTAGTCCCGGCCCGGCAGAGTGATCTGAAAGTTGCGCGATTTATTGCCGGCTTCCAGATCCCACGGGGCTTTCACGGGGCGCGCATGGGGCAGGGGAGCGAGTTTCAGAAAGACAAGGCCGGCGCGCGTGAGGGAATCTTCCACCACGAAGAGATTCCCCTCCAGATGCAGTGCCGCCTCGTTTCGCTGGGGCAGCCATTCCCGCTCGAAGACCAGTTGGTTATGCGCGTCCGTCTGATCGAGCAATGTGACCTGCGTGAGACGGATATGTTCCGGAGCGAGCAGCAGGGATTCGGCGGGTGTGTGGTCAGTTGGCGAGCCGGGTTCGGTAATCTGCTCCAGGATGCCTCGTGCGTCCGGAAAGATCTGAAACCGATAGACGGAGGTTCCGGAGTCCTTTTTCGCTTCGATTTGCACCTGCAGCGATGCCGCCTGCACGGGCGTTGCCGCCCCGGCATGAGTACTGAAGTTCAGGAGAACGGTACCGGGAGTGGATGGGCTGGAAAGCGATGTGGCCAGCCACTCCGTGCCGGTGTCGAGGTCACGAAACGACACCGGGATCGGGCGCGCGCCTGCCCAAACCCACTCGCGCCGGATATGGGCGTTTTCGAGAATCAGCCGCTCGCCGTTCCAGGAGGCGCGGCAGGTTTCGAACGTGACGACCTTCGCGGGCGTCGGGGCGGGGAAGGCCAGCAGGGGCAGGAACACTGCGGTGAGAATTGTTTTCACGGTGCGTCTTGCCCTGATTGTATTCCCGATGTGTATGCCTGAGTTGCGATACCGGTACGGGATTTTCATACTATAACCACGATTTCCGGGAGACGACTGGCGGGTTTGGGCCGGCCGTCGCTACACTGGTAAGAGTGCTGTCTGTTGTGAAAAGTCGTACGGTTTCAATGGGGGCCGTGGTCACCCTGTCGGCCATCTGTTTCTCCTGCGGCGGTTCTCATCCCCACAAGTCGGTATACCGCGCGGTTTACACCCAGAACCCACCGTATTATTCCGCGGAACCTGGCAAAGCCGCCGAGGGCGTAACCGTTGATCTGTTCAATATCGCGGCACAGCGGCAGGGTATTCGTCTCGAATGGGTTTACTCGATGGCGAAGCCCGAAGACGTCCTGAAGAACGGTTCGGCGGACCTCTACCCGATGGGTGCGATGACGCCGGAACGTCTGGCCTCCTCCGAGGTGCATCTATCGAGCGCCTGGATGAGGACGGAGACCTGGCTGGTCTGGCAGAAAACTCAGTCGAGTGAAGTGCCGGATCTGAAGGGGAAGAAACTCGGGGTTCCCACGGTGCTGGCTTATCGGCGGCTGGCGGAACAGCGGTTCTCCACCTCGGTTCTTGATCCGAAACCCGATCGACCCGCCATCATGTCCGCGCTCTGCAGCGGTGAAACCGCGGCGGCGCTGATGGAATCGCGCTCTCTCGCGACGTTCCTGCTGGAGCGACCGCCCGCCTGTGACGGGATTTCTCTGCGCACCGAACCGGTTCCGAACACCTATCAGGGCCTGGGCGTTCTGGGCCGCGCCGAAGATGCCGCGGTGATCGATGGCCTTCGCGAAAGCCTGAATCAGATGGCGGAGGACGGCACCATCCAGCGCATCTACCGCAAGTGGGGTTTTGGTTTCTCTCCGGAGACCCAGCTTGTGGATGAACTGAACCGGTCGCTGGAGAAGCGGAAGCAGTTGACGATTGTGACGGGTGTGCTGATCGCGCTCATCTTCGCGCTTGGCGTCTTCGCGCTGATGCTTCGACGGGCGCTTCTTCTGGCGGGCCGCGCGGCGAAGGCGAAGAGCCAGTTCCTTGCCAACATGAGCCATGAGATCCGCACGCCGATGAACGGGATTGTCGGGATGGCGGAATTGCTGAAGGGTTCGGGTCCGCTCGCCGCGGAGCAAATGGAACTGGTGGAGTCGATCCAGCATTGTGGCCGGAACCTCACGCAGATTTTGAACGACGTTCTCGATGTGAGCAAGATCGAGGCGGGCAAGGTCGTTCTGGAAGAGATCGATTTCCCCCTCGATGAGCCGCTGCGCATGGTGATGGCGACCATGAAGCCCGAGGTGGAATCGAAAGGTCTGGCGCTCACGCTGGATGTCGCCCCCGGCTTGCCGAGGCAGCTTCGCGGAGATCCGATCCGCCTCGCGCAGATCCTGCTGAATCTGACCGGGAATGCCGTGAAATTCACTGAAAAAGGCAGCGTGTCGATTCACGTTTCCGGTATTCCGAACGACAGCGGTTCGGCCCGGCATCACGGGACCGTACTTTTGCGGTTTGAGGTGCGCGATACCGGCATCGGAATCCCGGAAGCGCAGCAGAAATACCTGTTTGAGCCGTTCACGCAGGCCGACGCTTCCATGACGCGCAAGTTCGGCGGCACCGGGCTGGGTCTGGCGATCGTGAAGCGCCTTGCCGGACAGATGGAGGGCACTGTCGGCCTCGAAAGTAAAACGGGAGAGGGCTCCCGGATCTGGTTTACGGCGCGGCTGGGTGAAGGGCAGAAGCCCAAACAAGTGCCTGCGGAGCCGGTGGTGCGCCGCAGTCTGCGGATTCTGATTGCGGAGGATAATCCCGTGAATCAGAAAGTGGCGGCGGCGCTATTGAAGCGCATGGGGCATGAGACGGAACTGGCTTCGAACGGCAGGGAAGCGGTGGAACGCCGTTTCTCCGGCAGCTACGATGTGATTTTCATGGACTGCCAGATGCCGGAGATGGATGGCTACGAGGCGGCCCGCGAAATCCGTTCGCGCGAACAGGGCGGCGAAGCGATGTGGATTGTCGCGGTGACCGCGCACGCCATGGAAGAAGACCGCGCCAAATGTCTCGCCGCGGGCATGGATGACTACATGGCGAAGCCCTTCACCGTGAAAGACATCGATCTCACCCTGGCGCGCATCCCCACCGTTTCCGCTTCGGTTGCCTGAGCGGCTTTCCTGAGGCCCTCGCACGCTATCATGCGGGTTACGCATGCCAGAACTAACCCCTGAAGAGATCCGGGCGTCGGCGCTCCGTTTTATCGTCTGTCTCGGCATAGTCAGCCTGTTTGCGGATATGACTTACGAGGGTGCTCACAGCATCATCGGGCCGTATCTGAAAGATCTGGGCGCCTCAGCTTTTCAGGTCGCGATGATTGCGGGCGTGGGCGAAATGCTGGCGGCCAGCCTGCGCTATTTTTCCGGGAAGTTCGCGGACAAGACCAAAGCGTACTGGGTTATCACCTTCAGCGGGTATGCCATGAACGTGATTGCCGTGCCCGCGCTGGCTTTCGCGCCCACGTGGCAGGTGGCGGCGATTCTGATCATCGCGGAACGCACCGGCAAGGCCATGCGCGGGCCGGCGCGGGATGTTCTGCTTTCCAGCGCCACCCAGGAGATCGGGCACGGGTGGGGCTTCGGCCTGCACTCGGTGATGGACCAGACCGGCGCGGTGATCGGCCCGCTGCTCATGGTGGCGGCTGTCGCGCGCTCGCGGCATTTCGGGCCGGGTTTCCTGTGGCTGGCCTTTCCCGCAGTGGGAACGCTGCTGGCGCTCTCCGCCGCGAAGATTCTGAATCCGGACCGTCTGAAGCCCGTCAAAACCCAAACCACCCAGGTGCTTCCCCGCGTTTTCTGGCTGTACGTGGCGGCCGCCGGGTTGCTCGCCTTCGGGATAGTGGACTTTCCCCTGCTGGCCTATCACTTCCAGAGCGCGAATATCTCGACGCAGGTGGAAATTCCGCTGCTCTACGCCGGCGCCATGGGTGTGAACGGCCTGACGGCGCTGCTGTTCGGACGCTTCTACGACCGCTTTGGCCTGAACACGCTGGTCTTCGGGATTCTGATTTCGCTTCTCGCGCTGCCACTCGGCTTCTTCGGCGGCCCGGCCGGGGCCATCGCGAGCGTGGCGTGCTGGGCGACGGGGCTGGGCGCGCAGGATGCCTGTCTGCGCTCCGGCATCGCGTCCGTGGTTTCCATGAACAAACGGGGCAGCGCGTTCGGCGCGTTCAACGGCATATACGGCGTGATGTGGTTTCTGGGCAGCCTGGTGATGGGGCTGCTCTATTCGCGGTCCGTGATGGCGCTGGTGGCGTTTGGCATCGTGGCGCACCTGGGGGCGGCCGTGATGTTCTTCGGGCTCAGGCGTGACCTTCAGTCAGCGTCTCAATTACAGACAGCAGGCCCAAAACCAGCAGGGCACTGACGCCGGCGATCCGGATGACACGGGGCGAGACGCGATTGACAATCCACTGGCGCACACCGGCGCCAACGGAGGCGGCGAGCGCGCCCTTCGTCGCCATGGCGCTGACGGCGCCTATCCACACGACACCCGGCTGACCGAAGCGAGCCGACATGGTGGCGGCCGTGATCTGCCCGATGTCGCCCCATTCGGAAAAGAAGATGGCCGCGAAGGAAATCATCGCGGCGCGGGTGGCCCGGTTGTCCTTCGTTTCCGCCGACGTTCGCTCCACCGGCTTCCGCCAAAGCGTGATGGCGAGGCCGAGGAAACTGGCGCTGGTGAGACCCGCCACCAAAAGCGGCGGGAGTTTCGCAATGGCGCTGCCCACCGCCACCGCTACCGCCATCTTCGCCATGAAGGCGATGAGCATGCCGATCATGATCGGCACGGTGCGGTAACGGGTGGCCAGCACGCCGGTCGTATAGAGCAGTTTGTCGCCGACGATCTCGGCGACAAACACAGCTCCGTAAGTGGCAAACAGAATGGGTAGCACGGCTCTGTTTGATCGCCTTATTTCACAGACTGCTTCAGGGCGGACCACTTCACCATCAGCGCGGCATAGGCGGCTTCCTGTTTCTTCACGGCTTCGAGTTGCGCCGCCGTGGGTGGCAGTTCCGCGCCCTGCATCGACATGACGGAGTTGACCAGCAGGTTCGGGATGTTGGTGAGGGTCGCCGCGGCGGGAGCGGGCTCCGGACCGCCAAAACCGCCACCGCCACCAAACCCACCTCCACCTCCACCCTGCGGGGCTTCGGCCGGTGCGATTTCCTGCAGCTTCTTCAGCAGCGCGTCATTGGCAGGGGAAGCGCCTTTCGCCTTCACCTTTTCCATCAGGTCAAGTGCGTCTTTGCGTGCCGCCAGGGCGGTCTTCGCATCGCTCTCCGCCTGCGTGGTGAGCGTGAAGATCTGCTGGATTTCGGGCGTGACCTTCACGCGCGGATCCATCTTCACGACGATGGGCTGCGTTACGCTCTGGCCGTTGGCCGTGAGGCGAACGCTGTAGCTGCCGGGAGCCGCCCAGGGCGAGTTCACGCCGGGATAGGTGCGGTGCGGGACGGCGCCATTGGCTCCGCCACCACCGCCGCGTCCGCCGCCACCACCGCCGGGAAGCGGGTCATAATGCATATCCCAGGTGAAGCGGTGCATGCCCGCGGTGGCTTTGAGAATCTGCTGGGGCGCGGGCCAGTAGAGCGGCAGCGCGCAATCGGGCGCGTTCGGGGTCGCCTGGCAGAGCTTGTTGTAGGCGACCGGGTCCGTCGCGGGGTCGGGGCTCCGAACCGCATCCTTGCTCGAATACGTGCGGACGACCTTGCCGGTGGCGTTCAGGATTTCGAGCTTCACTTCGCCGGCGGCCGAAGGCAGATAGTAGTCAACGATGGCGCCGGCGGGCGGGTTCTCGCCTGCGGGAAGCTCCGGGGGCCAGGGGGTCGGGTCATTCGTGGCGAACCGGACGCGGACGGCCGGCTCCGGCTTGAAGAGATAGGCGTTGGTCGCGGCGGCGGCGTCGGCAGCCTGGCGCAGCGGCGTGACGTCGTCCAGAATCCAGAAGCCGCGGCCATGGGTTCCGGCAACCAGATCGCTGCACATGCAGGAATCATCATCCTTCACCTGAATGTCGCGGACAGAGATCGCCGGCATGTCGAGGCGGAGCGAACGCCAGTGATCTCCATCATCGATGGAAACCCACACCTGCGTGTCGGTGGACGCGTAGAGCAGACCCTTCTTGCGGGGGTCTTCGCGGATGGAATTCGTGACCGCGCCGGGGGCGATGCCATTGTTGATTTCAATCCACGTTTTGCCGCCGTCATGAGTCTTCCAGAGGTGCGGATTCATGTCGTCAAGGCGCAGCGTGTTGGCCGCGGCGTAGGCGGTCTTGACGTCGAAGTGGCCGGCGTCCATGTTGAAGATGCGGGTCCACGCCTTCATCTGCGGCGGGGTGACGTTGGTCCACTTCAGGCCGCCGTTGGTGGTGACCTGAATCAGTCCGTCGCCAGTGCCCGCCCACAGGACGTTCACGTCGAGCGGTGATGGCGCGAGAGCGGTGATGGAGCCCATGGCGGAGGGCTTCACTTCGGCCGCGTACTTCCCGGCATTGGCCGGAATATCCCAGGTGGCGCGGGTCAGGTCGCCGCTGATCGGGGTCCAGCTATGGCCTCCGTTGATGGTCTTCCAGACGCCCGCCGTTGCATAGAAGAGCACGTTGGGATCCCTGGGCGACCAGATGAGCGGTTGTGTGCGGACGGTGCGCGCGGGCGGTTCATTACTGTTCGCGGGCGCGGCTGCCGCGCCGCCCCGGCCCGGACCGCCCGGTCCCACGTTCGCCTTCTGGCTGGTGAGCCGGTTGTAGACGGAAACCTTGCCGCCATACACCAGATTCGGATTCTTCGGATCCGGCGCGGCGATGCCATACTCTTCAATGCCGACCGGGTGCCAGTCATGGAACGTGATTTCGCCATCCATGCCGCGGCTGTCCACGCAGGCCGAGCCGGAATCCTGCTGGCCGCTGCACAGGCGGTACGGGAACGCGTTATCCGCCGTCACGTGATACATGGCGGCGGTGGGCTGGTTGTACCAGTTGCTCCAGGATTCGCCGCGGTTGGCCGAAACCACTCCGCCCTGGTCGCTCACCAGCAGAATAATGTTGGAATTGGCGGGGCTCACCCAGCTCTTCTGGTAATCATCGCCACCCGGCGCGCCGCGTACGGCGGACCACGTCACACCGGCGTCTTCGGTGCGCCAGAAGACAGTGGAACAGCTGTAGACGATCTTTTCATTCTTCGGATCCACCGTGATGGTGGGCAGGTCGCCGCCGCCGATGCGACCCAGCGGACGGTTGTCCGGGGCGTGACGTCCGGTCGAACCGGTTTCGTAAACACGGGGGTCATCGGTGGCGAGAATCCAGTGTTCGCCGCCATCGGTGGTCTTGTAGAAAGAGATGTTGCCGCCGCGTCCGCCGCGCCCCGCGCGTCCGCCAGGGCCAGGGGCCGCCGGGCCTTCTGTGGCCGCGCCGCCCGCCGCCACCGTGGCGTAGAGCACTTTCGGATTACTGGGGGCGATGGCGAGATTCGCCTGGATGATGGGGGGCAGACCTCCCGCGAGCTTCTTCCAGGTGGAGCCGCCATCAGTGGACTTAAAGATCCCGCCATCGGTGCCGCCGTACGCGCCGTTTTCATAGAAGCCCTGCTGTTGCTGCCAGAGCGTCGCATAGATGGTGTTGGGGTCGGAGGGGTCGATTCGGATATCGTTCCCGCTGGTGTACTCGTCCTTGTAGAGGACCTTCTGGAAGCTCGCGCCGCCATCCACGGAGCGGAAGATGCCGCGCTCCGCATTGGGGCCGTAGGGGTGGCCGAGCGCCGCCACGAACAGGCGGTTGGGATTCTTTGGGTCCACCTCGATATTGGCGATCATCTGCGAGTCGCGAAGCCCGAGGTGCGTCCAGGTCTTGCCGGCGTTGGTGGATTTATACACACCGTCGCCCGTGGCAAGGTCAGGCCGGATGATGCCCGCGCCGGTGCCCACATAGATCACGTTCGGGTTGGAGGGGGCGACGGCAATGGCGCCGATGGAGCCGGTCGGCTGGCTGTCAAACAGCGGTGTCCAGGTGGAGCCAAAGTCGGTGGAGCGCCAGACGCCTCCGTTATCGAAACCGATATAGAACACGTTCGGCTGGCTGGGAACTCCGGCCAGGGCGCGGGCGCGACCAGCGCGGGGCGGGCCAATCTGCCGCCAGTGCATCTCTGAATAAAGTTTCGGGTCTAAGGTCTGGGCGAAAGCTGACGGGGCTGCGGCCGAGAGAGAAAGTGCCAGAAGCGAAAGCGTCCGGAAGCGCGGAAAAAGCAAGGTGTACTCTCCTGAATCCGCTTAGTGTAGCAGTCCCTTTGCGCGGGTCTTAGCGGTTGTATTGTGGGGTGCTGCCGCGCAATTGTTTCCAGACTCTGTCGGCGGTGGTCAAGAATTCCGGACTGAGCGGGCCATCGGCAAGAGTGCTGAGGTTCTCTTCCAGGTTTCCCGGACGCGAAGCCCCCAGAATGGCGCAATCGACCGGAGTGTGATGCAGCAGCCAGTTGAGGGAGGCGCTGATCAGGCTTCGGCCTTCCTTCGCGGCGGCGATTTTCAAGCGTTCCACGGCGAGCAGGGTCTCCTCATGCCAGTAGCGGTTGAGGTACATGGCGTTGTTGTCGAAGCGGGAGCCGGCGTCCGGCGCTTCGCGACGGTGTTTTCCGGTCAGCAGCCCGCCGGCGAGCGGGTTGTAGACGATGTTGGAGACGCCGAAGCGGGCGGACATTTCGAGATATTCCTGCTCCAGTCCCCTGGCGACCAGGTTGTAAAGCGGTTGTGCGAGCCAGGGTCTTTGCCAGCCATTCTTTTCGCAGATTGCGAACATCTCCGCCATTTGCCAGCCGGAGTAATTCGAACTCGCGATATAGCGGACTTTGCCCTGCTCGATCAGGTCGTTCATGGTGGCGAGGGTCTCTTCGATCGGCGTTTTCCGGTCGGGCAGGTGCAGATAGTAGATGTCGAGATAATCGGTGCCAAGACGGCGCAGAGAGTCCTCCACGCACCGCAAAATGGCGGGGCGCGAAAGGCCCTGGAGATCCGGCGCATCTCCCACCGGATTCGAAACTTTGCTGGCCAGAATAATATCCTTGCGGCGTGCCCCCAGCACCCTGCCAAGGATGGTTTCCGATGCGCCGTTGGTGTAATTGTTGGCGGTGTCGAAGAAGTTGATACCCCGGTCGAAGCAGCTTTGGACGAGCCGTGCGGCTTCCGCCTCATCCGTCTGGCCGCCAAACGTCATGGTGCCGAAACAGATTCGGGAAACCTGCAGCGCGGTGTTTTTCAGAGAAATCGTGGGTACAGGGGCTGCGTGCATAAACAGTTCAAAGGTTATCGTACCTGGCAACACAATCAACGAAGGTTAGTATTTACGGGCGCGCTCGCATCTGGGAACCTGAAGGCAGGCGCGACGAGTCCGCTTTGTGAGTTGGACCGAAAAGGAGTTGCCTGTGAACAGTCAGACCGACAACAACGCGGCAGTCGACTGGGCCGAACACCTTCGGCAAATGCTTCGTAATCAGTTTGTGAAAGACGCCGGTCACGCCACGCCGGACGAACTTTTCCGGGCGGTCGCCGGCGCACTCCGTCCCCGTCTGGCGGAAGGCCTCATGGAGACCGCGGCCCGCTTCCGGGCGGCGAACGCGAAATCCATCTATTACCTTTCGATGGAGTTTCTGCTGGGGCGCTCGCTCACCAACAACCTCTGCAATCTGGGCCTGTACCAAACCATGGAGGCCGCGCTTGCCGAACTGGGCCTGGGCCTTTCCGACATTCTGGAGGTGGAACCGGATGCCGCGCTCGGCAATGGCGGCCTCGGTCGTCTGGCCGCCTGCTATCTCGACTCCATGGCCAGTCTCCACATGCCCGGCTACGGCTACGGCATCAACTATGAATACGGCCTGTTCCGGCAGGAGATCGACCAGGGCTACCAGCGCGAGAAGCCCGATTTCTGGGCGAGCGACCATTCGCCCTGGTTGATTGAGCACCTTGATCAGGCTTGCCTGATTCCCGTCTTTGGCCGCATTGAGGAAAGTACGGACCGCGACGGCGCTTACAATCCGATGTGGCTGGATTGGCAGGTGCTGGTGGGCGTTCCGCACGATTTGCCCGTTGTAAGTCAGGACGGCCGTACCGTCAACTACCTGCGGCTCTATTCCGCGCGCGCCTCCGACGACTTCGATATCTCGATCTTCAACGCGGGCGATTACCTCCGCGCGGTGGAACGTAAGATGCAATCGGAGACGGTGAGCAAGGTGCTCTATCCTTCCGATGCGCTGGCGGCCGGCAAGGAACTCCGCCTCGTGCAGGAGTATTTTCTGGTTGCCTGCGCGGTGCGGGATATCTTCCGGCGCTTCCATTCGCGCCATGCCGATCCGAGGCAACTCGCTTCCCAGGTGGCCATTCAGCTGAATGACACCCATCCTGCTCTCACCGTGGCTGAACTGATGCGGACCCTTGTCGACGAACACGACATTCCGTGGGACGAAGCCTGGGAGATCACCCAGGCCGTTTGCGGCTACACCAATCACACGCTCATGCCGGAGGCGCTGGAGCGCTGGCCCGTAGACCTGTTTGAGCGCGTGCTGCCCCGCCATCTGCAGATCATCTACGAAATCAATCACCGGTTTCTGGGTGAAGTGGCAAAGCGCTGGCCTGGCGATGAAGGCCGGTTACAGCGCATGTCGCTCATCGAAGAAGGGTCTCAGCGGATGGTGCGCATGGCGAATCTCTCCATCGTGGGCAGCCATGCGGTCAACGGCGTGGCCGCCCTGCATTCCGAACTCGTTCGTACCGACCTTGTTCCGGATTTTGACGCCTTTTTCCCCGGTCGTTTCTGCAATAAAACCAACGGCGTCACTCCCCGGCGCTGGCTCCGGTATGCGAATCCGGGACTCAGCGCGTGGATAGAGCAGCGCATCGGGACGGGTTGGCATCGCGACCTTTCCGAACTGCGGGCCCTCGAACCGTATTCCGCCGACAGCGCTTCCCGCGATGAGTTTCTGGCCGTGAAACAGGCGAATAAGCGCCGTCTGGCCCGCCTGATATCGGAACAAACCGGCATCAGCGTTGATCCCCTGGCCCTTTTCGACGTACAGGTAAAACGCATCCACGAGTACAAACGGCAGTTGCTGAATGTGCTGGGCGTCATCGACGAATACCTGTCGATCGTGGAGGATGGCGAAATGCCCGCCGCCCCGCGGGTTCACATCTTCTCCGGCAAGGCCGCGCCAGGCTACGTGGCGGCCAAGCTGATCATCAAGCTGATCAACAGCGTGGCGGACGTGGTGAACCGCGACCGTCGCACCGGCGGTATGCTGCAGGTGGTGTTCCTGCCGGACTACAAGGTTTCACTGGCGGAGATCGTGATTCCCGGCGCGGACCTGAGCGAGCAGATTTCCACCGCCGGTACCGAAGCCTCCGGCACCGGCAATATGAAGTTCGCCATGAACGGCGCGCTCACCATCGGCACGCTGGACGGTGCGAACGTGGAGATCCGGGAAGAGGTCGGCGAAGAGAAAATCTTCATTTTCGGGCTCCGTACGCTTGAAGTGAAAGAGCTTCGGCGGCAGGGCTGCAATCCCTGGGACTGGTACGGTCGGAATCCCCGCATCCGGCGAATTCTGGACGCGCTGTCGGCCAATCGGTTCAACGCCGCCGAGCCTGGAATCTTCGATCCCATCCGGCGGGCGCTGCTGGATGACGGCGATCATTACCTCCATCTGGCGGACTTCGCATCGTATCGGGAAGCACAACTCTCTGTGGCGCGGTTGTTCACCGATCCCGCGGAATGGAACCGGAAAACGATTCTGAATGTAGCCCGAATGGGGAAGTTTTCGAGTGATCGCAGTATTCAGGAGTACGCGGATGAGATCTGGGGCGTGCAGTCTCTGGCCCCGGAATGATGCGGCCCCGCCGGGGCGGCATAGCATGATAGAGGATAGGGCGATAAGCATATGAAGGCGATGATTCTGGCCGCGGGTAAGGGTACCCGGGTCCGGCCGATTACGAACGTGGTTCCGAAGCCCATGATTCCGCTCCTGGGCAAGCCGATCATGGAGTCGATTCTCGAACACCTGCGGGACTCCGGCTTCGACCAGGTGGTGGTAAACACCAGTCACCTTGCGCCCGTGATTCAGGATTATTTCCGCGATGGCGCGCGTTTCGGCGTGGAAATCGCCTACTCATTTGAAGGCCTGCTGAACCGGGGCGAACTGCAGGGCCAGGCGGTGGGATCCGCCGGTGGCATGAAGCGGATTCAGGATTTCTCCGGCTTCTTCGACGACACCTTCGCGGTGCTTTGCGGCGATGCCCTCATCGACGTCGACTTTCAGGAGGCCGTGCGCTTCCACAAAGCGGCGGGCGCGGTGGCCACCATGATTCTGCGCGACGTGCCGCGCGAAGAGGTCTTCAAGTACGGCGTGGTGGCGGTGGACGAGACGGGCCGGGTGACGCGGTTCCAGGAAAAGCCGGCCGTGGAGGATGCTGTCTCGACCAAAATCAACACCGGGATCTACATCTTTGAGCCCTCCGTCTTTGATCACATCCCATCCGGCCGGCCGTTCGACATTGGGAGTGAACTCTTCCCGGCGCTCGTCGCCGCCGGCGCGGGTATCTACGGCGTGGAGCTGCCTTTCCAGTGGGTGGACATCGGCGCGGTACCGGATTACTGGGATGCCTCCCGCCTCGCGGTGAGCGGCGGGATTCGCGGCTACCGGCTGCCGGGCAGGGAAGTGGCCCCGGGAATTCGCGTGGGGGCGAATGTCCGCTGGAACCCGGAGAAGTCCACCGTGACCGGGCCCGTGGTGATCGGCGGCAGTTCGTGGATTGGGGACGGCGCGATTGTGGAAGGGCCTTGCGTCATCGGCGCAGGCTGCGTGATCGAGCCTGGAGCGGTGGTCCGGGAGTGCATTCTGGGCGATTACACCCGCGTGAGTGCCGTGGCCCGGCTGGAACGACTGCTGATTTTCGGAAGCCAGTGTATTGAACCCTCCGGGTTGCATTTCGGCATCGAAGAATCAGGGATTGGCTGGGTGGTGGACGACGCCAGAGTCAAACAGGAATTTGACGCCGACCAGTTGGAATTGCTGGAAATGGCAAAAGGAATTGCCGATTAACGGCTTCAGGAGAAATCATGCGATTTGAAGAAGTGAAAACCGGGGCGATCCTGGTGGTGAAGGTTCTGGACAACCGGATCGCGGCCGACGTGTCTCCCCGTTTCAAGGCACAGCTGAAGGACTACATTGAAGCCGGTAACCGGGCGATGGTGCTGGATCTCTCGGCCGTCACGTTCATCGATTCCAGCGGCCTGGGCGCGATGATTACGGCGCTGAAGTCGATGGGAAAAGAAGGCAATCTGGTGATTTCCGGCGCACAGGGCGCGGTGGCCAGCATGTTTAAACTCACCCGGATGGACAAGGTGTTCCGGATGTTCGATACGGCCGGACTGGCGGAAGCCGCACTGCAAAGCGCGGCTTCCGCCCGGGGTTCGGCCTGATCGTTACAGCGTGATCAGCGCGCTCCGCGCGGATCCGGCTTCACCGCCACCGGCTGGCTCAACGTCTGGCCATCCACCGTCAGCCGGACCGTATACGCGCCGGGCTGCAGCCCGTTGTTGCCACCCCGTCCGCCGCCCCGCCCACCCTGGGCAGGCGCCGCTGTCACCGCGCCGGTGCAGGCGTCTTTCGGGGCCGGCGCCGCTCCCCTTCCACGTCCGCCCCCGCCGCCGCGTCCCGCTGCTCCGCCGATGGCGAACCGGTGCATACCCGGCGCTGTCGAAGGTGGCAGCGCCGGTTCTTCCCAGTAAGCCTGGACATTGATCGCTTCCGTATCCACCGGCTTCACCGGCGTATCGCTGGCGGCGCAGGCGCGGACCCCGCCATTCCCATCCACCAGTTCCAGCTTCAGCGGCCCGGCCGGAGCCGTCTTCAGCCAGTAGTACGCCACCACACCGGCAGGCGGATTCATCATCTGCGGCTCTTCATGGGGCAGGGGAGTGCCGTTCATGCCACCCGCGCGGACCGCAATCGTTTCGCCCGGCTGGAAGAGATGCGCGCCGGAACTCAGAATCTGTGCCCCGGTCGCCGCAATCTGGCGGAGCGGACTCATCTGATCCATCACCCAGAAGCCGCGCCCGTGGGTGGCAATGGCGAGGTCCTCACCATGCACCAGAATGTCGCGGATGGAGGTGACCGGCATATTGTTCTGCAGCGGCTGCCACAGTTCGCCGTCATTGAACGACACATAAACGCGCAGCTCCGTGGCGGCGAAGAGCAGGCCTTTGGTCTTCGGATCTTCCTTCACCGAGTTCACGTAAGCGCCCGTCGGAATGCCTTCCACCGCATTCTTCCAGGTCTTGCCGCCGTCATAGGTGCGGTAGATGTAAGGCTTCATGTCGCCCAGGCGATGGCGGTCCACGGAAGCATAGGCCGTCATCGGGTCGAAGTGGCTGGCCTCAATCTGCGAGACCTTGCTCCAGTCGGTCATCGAAGTTGGCGTGACCGTGTTCCAGGTCTTGCCGTCGTCCATGGTGACGTGGATCAGCCCGTCATCCGTACCGGCCCAGAGCACATTTGCCTTCAGCGGCGAGGGCCCGAGGGTATAAACCACGCCGTAGCGATCCGTCATCTGCTGGTCGATGTCTTTGAGCGTGACCGGATCCAGATTGGCCGGCGGCTCCGGCTTGCGGCGCGCCAGATCCGGGCTGATCTTCGCCCAGGTCTTGCCCCGGTCCCGGGAGCGCATCACGAACTGGTTGGCGTAATAAAGCGCCTCGTCGGCTTCGGAGAAGACCTGCGGCAACGTCCAGGTCTTGCGGTTCGGATCTTCCGGGTCCGGCGGCGGCAGTTCACCGCTGCCGGGCAGAATCACGTTCAGGTTCTGGTCGCAGCGCTGGTTGCCGGCGCCATAAAGGATGTTGCCGTCCTTCGGATCGGGGATCACCGTGTCGCTTTCCCCGGCGAGGCAGATCGGCTCCCAGTTGCGGAAAGACAGCACGCCTTCGCGTGAGAAGGTGCTCACGCCTACGCCGCCGCTGTCCTGCTGCGCGCCGTAGAGCCAGTACGGGAACCGGTTATCGGCCGAAACGTGATAAATCTGCGCGGTCGGCTGGTTGTACCAGGTGCTCCACGTCTTGGATCCATCCACGCTCACCACGGTGCCCTGATCGCTGCTCAGCACCATGCGGTTCGGATCTTTCGGATTGATCCAGAGCTGATGATAGTCGTCGCCGCCCGGCGCGCCCTTTACCGGCACAAACGTCTTGCCCGCGTCGAGCGTCATGTAGGTGGCGGTATTGATCACGTAAGCGCGGTCCGGATTCACCGGGTCCACCGTCACGCCGGAGAAGTACCAGCCGCGTCCCCAGAGACGCGTCTCTTTGTTGACCAGCTTCCACGTCACGCCGGCATCGTCCGAGAGATAAACGCCGCCCTTCGCCGTGGGCGGAGTCCCGCCGCCACCGCCGCGCAGGGGAGCCGCAACGCTCGCGCCGATGTGATCCACCACCGCCCAGAGGCGGTTCGGGTTGCTGGTCGAAACAGAGATCCCGATGCGGCCGACAAAGTCGTCATCCGGCATGCCCCCGCCCAGTTTCTTCCAGGTGTCGCCGCCGTCAATCGACTTGTAAAGACCGCTGCCCGGCATGTAAGACGGCGCATAGACCGACCATGGCGGACGCCGCGTCGCCCACAGCGATGCATAAAGCACGCGCGGATTCTTCGGGTTCAGCGCAATATCGATGGCCCCGACGTTGTTCGGATCTTTCGTATTGAACAGAATCTTCTTCCACGTCGCCCCGCCATCGAGCGAGCGGTAAACGCCGCGGTCCGGATTGGGGCTGTAGATGCTGCCGAGCGCCGCCACATAAACGCGATTGGCGTTGAGCGGATCCACCACCACCCGACCGATCTGCCGCGTATTTTCGAGGCCGATATGCGTCCACGTCCTGCCCGCGTCCTTCGACTTAAACATCCCGATGCCGTAGGAGTTCTGGCTGCGGATATCGCTTTCACCCGTGCCAACGTAGACCGTATTCGCATCCGAAGGCGCCACCGCGATCGCGCCGATCGAACCGATCGGGATGCCTTTGTCCGAAATCGGGAACCACGTGCGCCCCGCGTTTTCCGTCTTCCAGACGCCGCCGCCGACGGAACCGAAGTAGAAGGTGTCCGGCTGACTGACGTGACCCGCCACGCCGAATGACCTCCCGGCGCGCATGGGGCCCACGTCGCGCCATTGCAGGCCCGCCAGCAGGTTGTCCGGATATTGGTTTGCGGCGGACACGCAAAGCCCGGTCAGAAACAGGGCCGTGAGGGAATGCAGCCAGAAACGGCGTGAAATCAAAGTGTTTTACTCCTGGAGAGAAATGATGCAATACCTTACCATGCCGGTTACTCCAGGCAACCGGCATGGGCGGAAAAGCTACTGTTTCGGGATGAAGTCTTCCATCACGGCCTTGCGCAGAAGGTTCGGCGGCAGCAGCCCCTGGCCCAGCACAAAGTCATGAAACCGGCCGGCGTCGAACTTTTGGCCCAGGGCTTTCTCGGTCGCGAGGCGAAGTTCCAGCAGGCGCGTGTAGCCGTCGAAGTAGGAAACGGCCTGCCCCGGGGAACGGAACGTAAAGCGCTCCACCTCCTCGGTCGCAAAGGCCTTCGAACAGACCACGTCATTCTGCAGCGTCGCCATCGCCTGTTCGGGAGTGATGACGCCGGCCTGCAGTTCCGGGTCGAGGAAGGCGCGCGCCGCCCGCAGCAGTCGGAGTTGCAGCGAGATCAGCTTTCCTTCTTCCGGCATGTAAGGCAGCATGAACCATTCCGAGTAGAGCCCCCAGCCTTCCACATTGGTGCTGTTGAAGGCGAACAGCGCGCGGGCGAGTGAGACGCCGTGCTCCACCATGGAATCGAACTGCAGTTCATGGCCGGGGCGGGCCTCATGCGCGGTCAGCGTCCAGGCCGCGGCCGCGAACGTGAAGTCGTCGTATTTCAGTTCCGCCCCGCCCGCGCCTTTGGTATCCAGCGGCAGCACAAACTTGCCGCGTTCCCCGTTGTTGTTCATCAGCGGCGGGGGCTGCATGTGCGGCGCGGGCTGCTGCGCTGTCTCAGCCGCGCTCGCAATCACAATCATGGCGGGCCGTTCCGGCAGCGTCAGCAGATGATTCTTCCGCACAATGTCTTCAATCTGCTGGAGCGTCGCCTCGTACTTCGGCAGAATCTCATTGTTGCGGAACTGCTCCTTCTTCAGTTCGCGGATCACGTCGCGATAATCGGCCGACTTCAAACCGCGCTGTTTCGCCACGCCCGCCGCGATCTGCCGCATCTGCTTCTGGTAATCGGCAAACGCCGCGTGCGCCAGCTTCGTCAGTTCTTCCGGCGTGTAATCCACGCCATAGTTCTCCAGCGCGGTCCGGTAAATGGCGGGCGGCAGGCGGAAATCGGCGCGGGCTTTCGGCAGCACTTCCTTCCGAAGGAACGCGTCGTACTCGGCAAGCTGCTCACGCAACTTCGCGAGCGGCTCCTGGTAGCCCTTCAGGTTGTACTTTTCGAGCAGCAGCCCGATGCCGTTCACATACGTGGTGGTGTTCTCCAGGTCCTTCTCCACCTCCAGCCTCGCCGGGTACAGCAGCGCCGGATTCTTCGTCCGCTCCCGAAACAGTTCCTCCGCCTGCACCGTGACCGGCTGCAGACCGGGCTCCATCCCCGTGTACTTGCGCAGTCGGACCAGTGCGGCCGGCCGCCGCTCGGCCTTCACCTGATCATCCAGCAGGCTTTTCTCACCAAAAAAGATCAGCCCGGCCACATTGGCGTAGGGCAGAAAAGTCTTCTCTTCCGCGTCCAGGCCGCGCAACTGGCGCTCCGTCACGCCGATCAGGATTTCAAGATCCTGCCGTACCAGCGGGTCCTTCTCGGCGCGCAGTCGCGCTTTGAGCTCCCCTTCTGCCTTCACGATATCGGCGCGGAGCGCAACGTTCTTTTCGGCAGAAAAGCTGCTGATCTGATCGTCAAGCCCCGGCACGCCCTGCGACGACGCGCCTTCCGGGCCATACTTCGCATCCAGCCGGATCAGGATCTGAGCATTCTCATTGCTCCTCGCGACCCAGCCTTTCGTCTCTGGCTGCGCGAAAGCCGAAACGGCGAGTAAAAACAGGCAATACCGCATTACCAGACCCTGCACGCATTCGGGCTCACCATCGGCTGTCCCGTTTTGCAACCAAACGCTTTTTGAAATTCAGGCATATTCTGTAAGACGCCGTTCACCCGATACCGTCCCAGCGAATGCGGGTTCGTCAGCGCCTGCTTCCGTGCCTCTTCGTCCCGGATATTCTGGCACCAGATCTGCCCATAGGCGAGGAAGAACCGCTGTTCCGGCGTATAGCCGCCCATCTCGGACAGCGTGTGTTTCGCCAGGCTGTCCATCAGCGCCATATACGCCAGCCGGATTCCCCCGTTATCCGCGCCATTCTCCCCCAGCGTCAGCCGCCCGTTCAGCTTCACGTCGCCCGAGGCCACAAAGCCGCTGTACTCATTCACAATGCAGTCGGCCCGGTCCTGGAATGCCTTGGCGTCTTCCGGCGTCCACCAGTCGCGCAGGTTGCCTTCGCCATCGTACTGCCGGCCCTGATCGTCAAAGCCGTGCGTCAGTTCATGGCCCACCACCGCGCCGATGGCCCCGTAGTTCGCCGCCTCATCGCCATCGCGAAAATAGAACGGCGGCTGCAGAATTCCGGCCGGGAAATTGATATTGTTCATGGCGGGGCTGTAGTACGCGTTCACCGTCGGCGGCGTCATGCTCCATTCGGATTTATCCAGCGGCCTGCCGATCTTGTCCAGCATCCGCCGGTAGTTGAACGCGTCCATCCGGCTCACGTTGCCCAGCAGGTCATCCCGCGTGATCTTCACCGAAGAGTAGTCCCGCCACTGATCCGGATAGCCGATCTTGTTCGCCACCAGCTTGAGCTTCGCCAGCGACTGCTGTTTCGTCGCCTCACTCATCCACGGAATCGCGAGAATGTCCTCCGCCATCTCCGACTCGATTTCCCCCACCATCTGGAGCGTGCGCTCCTTGCCGGACTTGCCGAACGCGACCTCAACGTATTTCTGCCCCAGCGCCTCGCCCAGGCCGCGGTCCACCAGCAGCGAGCAGGTCTTCCACCGTTCCGGCATCACTTCAATGCCGGAAAGCGTCTTGCTGAAGAACTCGAAATCCTGCTTCACGAACGCGGACGGCAGGCGCGGCGCGGCGGTGTTTAACACCTGCCACGCCAGATACGGCTTCAGATTCCCGCCGAGAATCCCGTTCATCCCCTGAATGAAATCCGGCGCCGAGACGTTCAGCGACTCCACGCTCACGCCCAGCGTCTTCATATAAGTGGACCAGTCGAAATCCGGCGCCAGCGCCACCAGCTGCGCCACCGTGCGCATGTTGTAACGCTTCTGCGGGTCCCGCAGCGCCACGCGGTCCATCGAAACCTTCGCCAGCGAGGTCTCGACCTCCATCACCGACTTCGCATCGCCCTCTGCCTCCGCCGGCGTCCGTCCCGCCAGTTCAAACATCTTCCGGAGATGCGCCAGATACTTCGCGCGGATCTCCACCGACTTCGCGTCCGTCTTCAGGTAGTAGTCTCGGTCGGGCAGGGAAATGCCCCCCTGGCCGAGCTGCGCGATGGTTTTCGTGGCGTCCTTCGAGTCCTGCCCGGAGCCGAAACGGAAAAGCGCGGAGATGCCATAAGACTGCAGGCGTGCCACCTCTTCGGCCAGCGCCTGTTTGCCGGAGATCCGGAGAATCCGGTCCAGCTCGGGTCGAATCGGCGCAAGGCCTTTTGCCTCGATGGTCTTCTCGTCCATACAGGAGGCGTAGGCGTCGCCGATCTTCTGTTCCGCCGGAGTCCGCGCGGAGCTGTCAACGGCCGCCTTTTCGAGGATCGTGCGCAGCACGCGCCGGTTCCGGTCGGCCAGTTCGTTGAAGCGCCCCCACCCGGCCTGATCGGCGGGAATCGGATTGTTCTTCATCCATGTTCCGCAGGCGTACTGGTAGAAGTCGTTACAGGGCTGCGCCGCCCGGTCAATCGCGCCCAGGTCAATCCCGGTAGGGGCCTGTGCGAAGGCGGCGGCGGAAGCGGCGAAAAGAATTGCGGGCAGGCGCATCGGAAGCAACATGACTAGATGGTAACGCTCAGGTATACTGGCTATAGCTGATTCCTGAGCGGGAGTAATTCAGCGGTAGAATGTCAGCTTCCCAAGCTGAACGTCGCCGGTTCGATCCCGGTCTCCCGCTCCATCTTTTCAATAACTTAGGGACTTTCAAAAGTCTCAGCGTTAATGCGATTACTGCTTTAAGCTCCCGATCACCTCGCGGAGCCGGTTGGAGGGTGTTAGCGGCATCCTCCATCCAAACCTGAGATCTCCTCGCGTCGCCTCAGTTCAGAGAGCCTCATCGTTCGAGAACTCCCTGCGCCGTCATTGAATGACGACTGATTCCAGTTTGCGAACGGCAGCCAGCTTCTGTTCAAAGCTTGCAACCGCGTACTCGTTTTCATTTACATCCACCGTGTTGCCCATCTGCGCCGACCGGGTACGCGAATGAACTGGGTTCCGTTAAGGAGTCGAGAGAGCGGTCCAGAACGCAGGAACTCGCACGATGAAGTCGCAGTCGGGCATATACCGAACCCCGCGCGATCCCGGCGGGTTTCCGTTTGGCTACAACTGGAGAGCAACCGGCACCGGGCTCTTTCTGCTGGTCGCGTTCAATTTTCTGGCCACGCAATTCATTGCCGCCCAATTTCGATACCAGCCGGCACTCGGAACTCCGATCATGCGCATGAGCCGAGTGGCGCTGTACCAGCCTTTCGCCTGGTGCATTTGGGGCTTTCAGAACTGCACGAGTCGCGACAGTCGGGTGACGAAGCTGCTGTTTGAGGGCGAGATGAGGCGTTCGCTGATGTGATGCAGTGGCCGCACGATGAGTTCAGGGAAACCTTCCTGGGATCGATCGCGACGGAACTTCACTGCGCGGCGTTTCACCAGTGCGAAGCGCTTCTGGCTCTGATTCTGGCGTCGTACCAGGATCGCCCGGCCTGGGTCTACCTGTCCACCTATGGAACGAAGGAAATAAAGGATGCAGCGCAAAGCCTCGTCGACGGCGACGTTGCGAAGCTGAGTCGCGGTGCCCATGAATCGCTCGCCGAAGTGCTCGCGGCCGCCATCTACGCAGGCTGCAAGCCCGACTCGGATGAGGCGGCATTTTCTCAATCGATCAGCGACATCGGTTGGTTTCTGGAGCAATACGCAGACTCTTATCTGAAGGGAGCCGAATACAACGCATATAAACACGGCCTGCGGGTCGTCTCCGGCGCGGCCCGCCTTGCGGCGAAGTCTTCCGAACCCGGCGCACAGATGAAGACGGTCATCGCGATGAAGCACTCGCTGAGTTTTCTGGAGATCGGCGAGCTTCCGGAAGGCTATACGGCCGAGGAGGTCACCAAAGAACTGAGCCCCGATCACAGTTTCGACCAGATTCAGATAGCGGCCGGAATCCTTCGTACGATCCGGGATTCGAGGATCACCCACCTAAAGGGTGATGCCTCGGTGCTTAGGACCTTCAGGATCGACCGTGAGAAGTTCTCCCGGGCAAAGCCCTCGACGAAAATGAGCTTCAGCTATTAGCGCCCGGCCCCCGCCGAAGACCGCTGTACAGAGATGTTAGAGGGTTTCGAGGATGTTCATGACTCCCTCG
The DNA here is from genome assembly GCA_903900705.1 of uncultured Acidobacteriia bacterium. Taxonomy (GTDB): domain Bacteria; phylum Acidobacteriota; class Terriglobia; order Bryobacterales; family Bryobacteraceae; genus BOG-234. Next base: position 30,684 of record CAIUOG010000089.1, on the reverse strand, counting down.
ACAACGTCGCGGGCCTGGGCTCGCGATACGGCTGTCGCGGAATGGACGACCTCGTTTCGCAGGCGCATCCAGGAATCGACGATCTCTCTGCTGGAGGCCGGAAGAATTCCTTGCTCGCTGGCCATCTCCACCAATGGGCGTATCGAGAGCGGCCTGCGCGCTTGCGGCCAGGGAGCGCTGCCAAGGCGGTCGCGCAATCGCGCTTCGAGCAGCGTCATGGCCGAGATGACGGCCGCGCGGTATTCGCTGGCGGCAAACAGCCTTTGGGGTTCCGCTTGCCGCTCCATGCCGCGCATGTCGGCGAAATGGCGTAGCGTGACCGCCAGATCCGCGATGAAACCTCTCGGCTCGCCTGTCACGATGTCGGGCCGGACTAGCACTGTGAACTCGGCTGCCGACGGCGGTGCCTGCTCGGGGTCCGTGACCACGACGATGAGCTGGAACGGAGCGCGGTTCAGCTTGGCTTCGGTCGTTTCCTTGATGCGAGCAAGAGCGATTCGGAACTCGGCCATCGTCCAAGCCGATGCGAGTTCGGTAACCATGACCGCTGATCGGTCTATTAGGGCGTCAAGCTTGGCGCTGATATTGTCGCCGGGGCTGACAACGTCGTCCGCGGTGACAGGAACGAATCCGGCTTCCTCAACGACGGGGAATACGTATTCCCGGTAGAACGGAAGCAGTTCCAGCGGCAGTGAAAAGAAACACAGGCGCGTTGCGGCACCGCGCGGCAGGAGCAGTTCGCGCAAAGGCTTCTCCTCGGTCACCTTGCTCACTGCGATCACATTGCTTCTGACGTATTCGGTCAGTTCGCTGAAAGCACCGGCGAGGACTTCGCCGTATTTGTCACGGTTGCCGGGCAGGTTTATCACCTTGACGCCGCGGCGCTCGAAGCGAGCAATGTCAGCCGGGCGCGCGCTTACCGCAATCGAATAGGCCATGCGGCGCGTGCGTCCAAGGCGCTCCGAGACCACATGCCAGATTTGCCTGAAATCTGGGTCTTCGAGGCTGTAGCCGACGAACACCGCTGTTTTCGTGATCAACTGGTTGGAGAGATAGGTGGCCAGCAGCGGATAGTGGCTCAGAAAGCCGTCATAATCGCTTTCGGTCACGATGAGCCGCCCCGGATGGCGAAGGTCTCCGTGGAGTTTGAGCAGCAGCGTTCCGGCGCTACCGGCGTTGACAGACAGCTGTTCCTCATCGACGACCGGATAGACATAGCGTGGCGTCAGATCGTACTGGCGCTCCAGGAGGAAGTCGAAATTCGTGGTGCAGACGATGTCGAAGGGAATTGTGCAGAAAGCCCGGTGCGCATTGCCGGGTTGCGCCTCCCGGATGAGCAGGAGTTCCGACAGGCGCTCGATCAGCCGTGACCTGCCGAACTCGTGTTGGTAGGCGGAGATTCCATCCAGCACGCTGATAGCGGAAAAGTCCTTGATCTCATCGGTAAGCTGCTTGCCCAGATCGCTCCAGAGCGGCATTTTCTTGCCAGCAGGAACGGTCGCGTTGAGCGACATGCCCGCACCGACGATGGGCAACCACCGGCCGTTTGCGAGATCGTCGAGAACGGGTTTCGGAAAATGCTGCAGGTATTTGGAAGCCATGTAAGCCTTTCACGGCACCCGACGGGCTGCGGTGCAGGTGAATCTCTCATTCTAGAGGGAGTACTTCCCCGAAATTCCCTCTACCGGAATGTGACCGGGTTCCGTCCGCCACTCGGAGAATGCCGCGACGGTGGCTTGAGAGCCGGAATCGCCATTCCTAACGATAAATCCCCTTGACATCACCAAGCCCCGGAGAATCTCTTCACCGGAATGCGGCGATTACATGTCTCAATGTCGGGATCACATTGCCGTAAAACGCCAGTTTGCTGCCGGAGAGCGCTGCCCGTTCGCCGGTGCCCCTCACGATTGTAATGATTTCCAGCGGGTTGGTGCCGGGCCTGTAGAGGATCATGTAGTCCCGCATGGTCCAGAACAGAATGGGGCGGTCCTCCGCCAGGTCTTCACGTTTGTGACCGGCGCCGGGAGTGCGAGCGAGAAACCGGAACGCTTCGACAAACTCGACGAGCATTTGGCGAGCAACCCGAATTCCCGGCCTCTTCCAGATAGTAGTCTCGAATGTCCGCCAAATCCTCTTGCGCGGTGGGGACGAGAATGTACCGGCTCATCCCGCTTTGCGCTTCGCTTCACGATGATCCAGGTCATCAATCATCTGGTGCATGAACTCGTCTCCGTCCGCGCCTTCGCTCCGCCCGGCTTGGATCAGTCCCTTGTCTATGCGGCGGCGGAGTTCCTGCAACTGGAGGGAGCGCACTTCGTCCTTTTGTTCCATGAGGCGAAGCGCCTCACGAACAACTTCACTGGCGGAATTGTAGCGACCCGACTGGACCTTCGTCTGAACGAACCGCTCTAGTTCAGCTGTTAAATGTACGTTCATGCCAAACCTCCAGTGATTCGCTCTGAAACCAGTGATTCGCTCTGAAACCAGTGATTCGCTCTGAAACTAGTGATTCGCTCTGAAACTAGCATCTATGGCCAATCCTGTCAATCTTGGCCATGCATCCATGTTGCGACAGGTTGCCATGCAATCGGCCAGGCGCGTCCACGATCCAGCGAAGAGGAGAAGGGCGATGGCCACCGATGGTCTGAAGCGGGCTTGCTTTGCCGCGCAGTGAGCAGATCGAAAGAAGCTGGTACGCCACCGCAGCCGGTTACTCGCGCGCTGTTGCGCTGGCCATCGCCCCCCACGTCCTTCCGGGGCGCTGCCCGCAAGGCCCCCGCCGATGACGTGAATCGCAGCGATCACGAACCAGTTTCAGTCGCCCCCCCGGCGCACGGCGGCGATCAGCGTGATGTCGTCGTGCTGGGTGGCTCCCGCTGCGAAGCTGTTGGTGGCGGCCAGAACCGCATCCACCAGTGCAGCCGCCGAACCTCGGCCCGCGCCGCGAATCGTTGCAGCCAGGCGTTCTTCTTCGAATTCGTCACCGGCCAGGTTGCGGGCCTCCGTCACTCCGTCTGTGTAAAGAAGCAGGCAATCACCAGGATGCAGGCTTGTCTCGGCCTGTTCGAAGGAAGCTTTGCGGCGCAGGCCCAGGGCCATCCCGCGGGTTTTGAGCCATTCGGGTTCGGAAGAGTTGGCTCGGATCAGTAGCGCCGGATTGTGCCCCGCGGAGGAGTAGCGAAGCCTGCCCGTATCCGCTTCGTACAGGCAACAGAAGAAAGTCGCGAAGCGATTGGCGGGGCTGGCGTCGTACATCAGCAGGTTGAGCTTCGCCATCAGGTCGGCGAGGTCAGAGACTCCCGAGAGCGTCACGCCGCGCAGAGACGCCTGGAGGCCTGACATCAGCAGGGCAGCCGGCACGCCTTTACCCGCAATATCCCCAATCGCAAATCCGATGGCGTTGCTTCCCGGAACCGTGAAGAAATCGAAGTAATCGCCGCCGACGCTTTGGGCCGGTTGGCAGCGACCGGCGAGGTCGAGGCCGGGGACCCGGGGCGCGGCTTTCGGGAAGAGCCGCTCCTGAACCGTGCGGGCAATTTCGAGTTCGCCCGCAATCCGCTCCCGATGCGCTGCTTCCTTCGCGACGGTGGCGGTGAGTTGGTTGATTTCGAGGGCAAGCCCGGTCTGGCCCGCCACGGATTCGAGCAGGGCGATGTCGCGCCCGGAGAAGGGTTCTTCAGAAAGTCTCGGTCCCAGCTTCAGGGCATATTGCCGCTCTCCGGAAACGACGATCGGCACCAGAAGATCGTCGCCCGCGCGCGTGGTATGGGTGAGTTCAGCATCCGGGCTGATGGCCGTGGCGCGGGAGAGATGCATGGCCTCGGCGATGCGCCCGGTTACGGTGCTCAGCAGTGTCTCGGGGTTGCGAATGCCCCGTACTTCACCCGCCAGTTGCGTGAGCAGGCGTTCGGTATTCACCGCTTCCTGGAAAAAATGACGATCCACCCAAGAGCGGAGCCATTCCAGTCCGCGCGAGGTGAGAATCATCGCGGCGGCACAGGCCGTAAGTTGGGCGATTCGGGTGAGGCCAGGCACGCCTTTCTGTGTGGCGAGATTGACGGCCAGCCAGATGAGCCCCGCCGTTACTATAGTGCGGATAGCGCTTACCGTTTTCGATGCGAGCAGGCCCTGGCGAACGAACACCCCGACGTCAAGAAGGCGATCCACCAGCACCGCATAAGCCAGAGTCAGCGGAATCAGGATCGGCGACATCATCCCGCCCAGCTGGATGGGTAAAGGGAAGTCGTTGAGGCCGCGCTGCAGAATGTCCGCGAGGGCGATCAAAGCGGCAAGTGGAAAAACTCCCCAGACCAGACCAACACTGACCCAGCGAAGACGGCGGCGCAGCGATGGGTTCTTTTCGCGCCTGAATTTAGAGACGAAGTTGACGCAACCGATGAGGATCAGGACCAGGCCCCACTGCTCATCGAACCAGTCGGGGATACGGCTCACGAATTCCAGCCAGGGAAGCGCCGTGGGGTCGTGAACGGCGGTTGCGAAATAGATGCCCGCCAGGGCATTGATCACAAGGAAGGGAACTCCCAGAACCCAGCGCGTCTAGGGCCAGACGCGCGCGGGCGATCGGGGGTCGGGGAACTGAATGGCGAACCACATCCAGCAGGCGGCCATGCCGGGAGTCGCGAAGTTCATGAAGAAAATGCCCGGCCATGAGAAGAGAGTGATCCAGCCGAACGGCGGATCGTTGTAGCCGCGAAAGGCCTGGGAAACGCAGATCAGAAGAAAAATCAGCGGCCAGGTGATCGCGTCGCCGGGCCGTCGCAATCCGACAAGGAAGCCCAGCAGGATACACGACCACGGCGTAATGATGTTGAGAATCAGGAAAGTGAGAACCAGCCAGCGGTCGAGCCGGAGCGCGGTCGCAACGGTGTACCGGGTGCTGAACGGCGGGTTCGTTCCCCGGCGGAGGGTGAGAGAGACCGTGTTGCCCGGTTTGTGGCGGAAGAACAGACGTGCTTCGTCGGCGCGCGAATGAATCGCGTTGCCGTCAATGGCGATCAGTGTGTCGCCTTTCTTCACACCGGCGGCAATCGAGGCGGCGCCGGGGTTCAGGAACGCCAGTGTTCTGGCACTAAGTTCCGGGATGCCTGGAAAGGCTCCGGGGTCCGAGATCACCTCCACGATGGTCGCGTTATCTTTGATCTGCAGCGCGGCGATCAGGGCAAACAGGACCGCGATCAGCGTGCGGCGCGCGATGGAACGCTGGGATCGATCCGACATCGTCAGACGATTATGATAGCGGTCTCACCCTGACGATCACGATGGTATCCCTCTCCTGCTCAGTTGAGGAGACAGTGCCGGGTGCGCTTCGACCCGGACCGGCTTTTGCCGACCGACACGCAGCCGGCACCTCCCGGGGTTTCTCCGGTTCACTGGCCCTGGCCATGGCAACCGCTCCCGCTGGATGGTTTGCCGGAATATTATGGTGCGAACGAGATGATGAGACGGAAGGGATCTCCGCTCATTTTCTTCGCCGAACGGCCACCGCCGAATTCGCCATTTCCACCAGGATCTTCTGCTGGTTTCTCTTGGACATGCCGGGGCCGAGCCTTGCCTCGATCTGGTTACCGGAGAATAAACGTCGAGCCGCCGAAACCGGTGGCGTAACCAACAATCCCATCCTCGGTGTAGTAAAGCGAGATGAAGTAACCGTCCTCCCTCACCTCGCCCGAAGCCAATTTTATCCCGCTCTCAGGAATGGCCGCTGGCAGTTTCGAAGGCAGCAGGATCAGAACGTCTGGCCATTCACGGAATTCAATCCGAAATCAGCCAGGAGGAATACGAAGAGCGCGGCGACGGGCGCTCGATTCATGATGCGAGCGCCCGCAGACTCCGGATAAACCATGAAACCGTATTTCCACATGGCCGCGACCGAACGTGGTAACGGCCTCGCAGGACGGACGGCGCCCTGCGAGGCCGACCCGCTACTCTCCGTTCAACGCCAACACCGAGGCTTTCTTCTCTTCCTCAATCCAGTACGGCGGGCGGCCGTAGTGGAAGTAGAGCTGGTTCTCGTATTCACGAGTGATCGGCTCCGAATCCACATACTCCGGGCAGGTTTTGATTGCCTCGCGCGTAACCGCGACGAACACCTTCGAATCCTCCCAGCTTACCCGCTCCACCCAGCCGGGCGAAAGGAGCACGGTCTTGCCGGGCCACCAGTTCTTCGTCGCCACTTCGAGGTAGCGAATCGCCCACGTCACGTCGTCCACAATAAACCGCTCCACGTGGCCAATGTCGCCGTCCTTTGCGTCGATGCCGTAGCCGGTGACTGCCTGCGTGCTGCGCAGGTGTGAATCTCCGGACTCCGTGTGCCTCCGTTCCGCCACCACGCTCTCAGCCGTCGCCATCGGAACCATCCCGCCCGGAGTGTACGCTGTTCCCCACATATAGGGTCCGTCCCAATAGAACGGATACCCATAATACCCGTAGTAGGCGGCCTCATGTTGCCGTGAAACGGGCCGGTGCGTGTCAATGTCCGGCGCATTTTCCACCTGCTTTCGCGTCAGGGAGACGTCGATCCTGCCCGCCTTCCAATCCGTTTGCACGATGGAGTGCGGCGAGATCAGAACATTCCTGCCGTTCAGCCAGCTGCCGGTTTCCACCGTCAAATAGCGGACCGCCCAGATTTGATCATCGAAATAAAGCTGGTCCACCGTCCCGATCTCGCCATCGGTGGCGCGGATCACCAGCCCCTTCAGTTTCCTGTTGTTCGTCAGCATCGGCTGTTGCCCTCCCGGGCCGTTACCCTAACCACGCGATGCGCCCGCGCCCGCCACTTCACACGAATGCACCACGGTGTTCACGGGCTTCGTAGTTGCCAGGATGCCCCGGGCTTTGTCGACGTCCGCCGCGGACCCGCTCACCATCAGCAGGAACTGATCGGTCTTCAGCGCCAGTTCGTACTCAATGACGCTGTTCTTCGGTATTCCCATGCCAACCAGGCCCGCCCCAATGGCGCTCATCCCACCCACCACCACCGCGCCTTCCAGAGCTCCCACGATCCACGCAATCACCGGCCCCGCCACCAGCACCGGTCCGATGCCCGGTATCGCAAAGAACGCCGATCCGAACAGCATCCCCCAGAAGCCTCCCCAGAAAGCGCCGGCCTTACCCCAGTACTTCATGCGGTCCCCGGTGTTGTAATACCCAACCACATGCTCATCGGCGTGCGTGTCCTTGCCGATAATCGATAGCGAGTGCATATCAACGCCCGCGCGCTGAAGCTCCCGGACTCCCTCTTCCGCCCCGTCATGCGTACCGTAAACGGCCACTACAGCGTTTGATTCAGACATAAGTTGATCCATTTTCTCGTTATATGTAGACGGTTAATGTGCTGTGACCGGAAATTGCAGCTGCTGCGCGGCGCGAAACCAGTCTTCGTCCGGCGATCCGTCCGGACAGCCTCTGGCTTCCCACAGACTGTGCGCAAGCCGGGCGAGGTCCTCCTGCCCGGCGTCATGCCTCTGCGCAGCAGCGGCGTGTTCATTCGTTCCGCCGTTTCGCGCGTGCTCCGTCTCCTGATGCGCCTCATGGGAATGCTCCAGCGCGCGTGTGGAGAGCTCGCGCCCGGTCAGATGATCCTGTTTTCCGTGGGCCTCGGCGGCTGCAAGATGCGCATGTGCCGCCACGTCGTGCATTTCTGCCGCTCTTTGATGGTGCTGATCGTTCGATCCGCGTTCTCTTCGGGTAGACATGTTCAAAGACTCCCTGTTCGACCTGATTTTTCGTGTGCTTGTCCGGCAAGCTCGTATGCGCGATCCGCGTATTAACTCGCTCGTTGCGTATGCCAGTTGCCTGTGGGGTTGTCCCCTTTTTCGTTGTGCTCAGAAGCCGTGCGACGGGACCGGGCGGCAAACTCATGTTGCCGGGCGGCTTCCCGATGGAGCAGGTGCACGGCGGATTCGTGATTCATGGGGTACCTGCAACTCTGCTGGTTGCACGGGAAGGACCAAAACGTCCGGCGCACAGTTCCGTGCCACGAACCGCCCGGCGGGCCGCAATCGACGCTCCGGCGAACTCCCGAAGACAGATGCATACATGACGAACCGTCGTCAGGTGACCGCCTGCGGTCACCGTGGAAATTCGGGATAATCGGCGTCCGGGTCATCCCTTGCCCCGCCGATGCGGGTCCATCCGTCCATCTGCCTTTGGACCGCCACATGCGCTTCAGCTTCCATGCAAATCCAGGCACTTCCTCGCGTATGAGCACAGAACCGAAGGCTTACCTCGTGGGCGGCGGCATCGGCTCCCTCGCCGCCGCCGCGTTCATGATTCGCGACGCGAACATTCCCGGCGCGAATATCTCCATTCTGGAGGCCTCACCGACCCTCGGCGGCAGCCTCGACGCCGCCGGCGATCCCGCCATTGGCTACTCGATGCGTGGCGGTCGGATGGTCACCACCGACAACTACGAGTGCACCTGGGACCTTTACAAATCGATTCCTTCCCTCACGCGCCCCGGTAAGTCCGTGTTTGAGGAGACGATCGAATTCAATCAACTGCACAAATCGAACTCGATGGCGCGACTCGTGGATCGCCGCCGCGCCAAAGTCCCTGTCGCCTCCATGGGCTTCTCCATGCACGATCGTCTGGAGTTACTCAAACTCAGCCAAACCACCGAAGCCAGCCTCGGGGCCGCCCGCATCACGGACTGCCTCTCCCCGGCCTTCTTCGAGACGCCCTTCTGGTACATGTGGTCCACCACCTTCGCTTTCCAGCCGTGGCACAGCGCCGTTGAGTTCCGTCGCTACCTGCTCCGCTTCCTCCTGGAGTTCTCACGCATTGAAACCCTGGCGGGCGTCAAAAGAACCATCTATAACCAATACGACTCCCTGGTCGCGCCCCTGCGGCGCTGGCTCCTCAATCAGGGTGTCCAACTCATCACCGACTGCAAAGTGACCGACATCATCCACCAGACCCAGGCGGACCAATTCGTCGTCACGGCTCTCCACTGTCTCCGGGCCGGAAACCTGGAACAGTTCGCCGTTGGCGACGGGGACCTCGTCTTCCTCCAGAACGGTTCCATGACAGACGCCTCCAGCCTGGGTTCCATGACCAGGGCGCCCGGGAAACTTACAAAAGCCGATAGCAGCGGCTGGACCCTCTGGGAACGGCTCGCCGAAGGCCGTCCGCAATTCGGTCGCCCGGCGGTGTTCAATAGCTCCATCGCCCAGGCCTGGTGGGAGTCCTTCACCGTCACCCTCAAAGATCCTTCCTTCTTCAGTCAGATGGAACAATTCAGCGGCAATCAGGCCGGTACCGGCGGTCTTGTGACCTTCAAAGACTCCAACTGGCTCCTCTCCGTCGTGCTGGCTTTTCAGCCACACTTCGCCAATCAGCCCTCCGACGTCCAGGTGTTCTGGGGCTACTCGCTGTTTCCGGACCGCATCGGGAACTTCGTGCCGAAATCCATGACCGAATGCACGGGCGCCGAAATCCTGAAGGAACTCTGCGGCCACCTCCGTTTTGACCTCTCCACCATGGCCACGGCCAACTGCATTCCCTGCCGCATGCCCTACCTCACCAGCATGTTCATGCCCCGCCTGCCGGGCGACCGGCCCCTTCCGGTTCCACTCGGCTCAAAGAACCTGGCCTTCATCAGCCAGTTTGTGGAAATTCCGGACGACGTCGTTTTCACCGTCGAGTATTCCGTGCGGGCCGCGCAGATGGCCGTCTACCAGTTGCTCGGCGTTGACCGCGAAGTGCCCGCCGTTACACCCCACGCGCAATCCCACCACGCACAGTTCGATGCGCTGCTCAAGGCCTTCAAATGACGCCGGCCCCAGCCACGCCCCCCCCATTTCTCAGGAGAGTTCCCAGGAGAATACAGTGTTAACCATCCAAAGCCCCATAACCAGTAAAGAAATCCGACTCACCAGCCGTCCGGTGGGAGTTCCAACCGCCGCCAACTTTACCCTGGCCGTCACCGAACTGCCGCCGCTCAACCCGGGCGAGGTCCTGGTTCGAAACCTCTTCATGTCTGTGGATCCCTACATGCGCGGCCGCATGAACGAAGGCAAATCCTATGTGCCGCCCTTTGAACTGGGCAAAGTCATGGACGGGGGCGCCGTCGGTGAAGTGCTCGATTCGCGGGCCGATGGCGTCGTGGTTGGAGACGCCGTCGTATCGAATCGCGGCTGGCGCGAATGTTTTATCGCCACACCCGCGGAACTGCACCCTGTAAACAACACGATGCGTCCACTCTCGGTCTACCTGGGTGCTCTCGGCATGCCGGGCATGACCGCCTGGGCCGGTCTGCAACTCGCTGACGTCAAATCAGGAGACGTGCTCTTCATTTCCGGCGCTGCCGGTGCGGTCGGCAATGTCGCCGGGCAATTGGCGAAGCGGAAAGGCTGCACGGTGATCGGTTCCGCGGGCTCTCCGGAGAAGGTTCGCTTTCTGCTCACCGAGTGCGGGTTCGACCACGCCTTCAACTACAACGCGGGCCCCATGCTGCCGCAGTTGAACCTTGCCGCCCCGGATGGAATCGACGTCTACTTCGACAATGTGGGTGGCCCGGCGCTCGAAGCCGCGCTCTCCGCCCTGCGGCTTCATGGCCGGATCATCGCCTGCGGTGGCGTCTCCGCCTACAACGAGACGAAGCCGCAACCCGGCCCCTCCAATCTCTTCAACATCACCGCCAAACGTCTCACCATGAAAGGCCTGATGGTGAGCGATTGGATGAACCGCCAGGCGGAGTTTGAACACGAGGTCGGCGACGAGTTCCAATCGGGCCGGTTAAAGTCCAGAGAAACCGTTGTGCCCGGAATCCACCAGGCGGTCGCCGCTTTCCTGGGCCTGTTCGATGGCGACAACATCGGCAAGATGGTGGTGTCGCTGGCGTGAGTTGCGCAATCGCCGGCGGTCACTCAGGTTCCGAATAACGCTCCCACACCCGCGGTGACAGCCATCGCCAGCGCGCCCCAGAATGCGACCCGCAGCGCTCCGGCGACAACCGGAGCGCCGCCCGCCCGCGCCGCCAGGGCCCCCAGGCCCGTCAGGAACACCAATGAGCTTCCCGAAATCAGCGGGAGTAGCGTCGGCTCCGGAGCGAAGAACGTCACCAGCAGGGGCATCGCCGCCCCGGCGGCAAAGCTGCCGGCCGACGCCAGTGCCGCCTGAACCGGGCGCGCCGTAAATGCCTCTGAGATTCCCAGTTCGTCACGCGCATGCGCCCCCAACGCATCGTGGGCCATCAATTGTTGCGCAACCTGCTTTGCCAGCGCGGGCTCCAGTCCGCGTGTCACATAAATCGCCGCCAGTTCGGCATGTTCACCCCGGTTGTCGGCTTTGATCTCGCTCCGCTCCAGCTCCAGTTCCGCTCTCTCCGTATCCGCCTGCGAATGCACGGACACATACTCGCCCGCTGCCATCGACATCGCTCCGGCAACCAGCCCCGCCACGCCCGCGATTACGACATTGGTGTGGTTCGCATGGGAAGTGGCAACGCCCAGTATCAGGCTCGCCGTCGACAGAATTCCGTCGTTCGCGCCCAGTACGGCCGCCCGCAGCCACCCAATGCGTCCAATGCGGTGCTGTTCTCGGTTGCCTGTCGTCATCTTCGTCGTCATCTTCGTCGTCATCCATGTCGTTATCCATGTCGTGATCTCCGTCTGCTCAACGTTTCCTTGCCGCGAAAGCGTGGGGCCTCTCCGTCACTCGCTGCGCCGCTGTCAACGCGCGCACGTCAAGGTGTGACGTCGCCTGTTGATAGCCCGGCAAATGCGCAGCCCGACCAGCGCTTTAACTCGCCGGGAATTCAAGCACCACCCGCGAGGGCACATCCCCATGCTCCAGCCGTCCGAAAATCGAATTGATCGCGGGCAAGGGCTGCAGCTCGATATCCGCCTTCACTTTGCCTGCCGCTCCGAAGGCCAGCGCTTCCGCCATATCCAGTCGCGTCCCCACAAAAGAACCCCGGATCGTAATGCAGTTCGCCACCACATCGAAAAGCGGCACCGGGAATTCTCCCGGCGGCAATCCGACCAGAACGCACGTGCCGCGTTTCCGTGTCATGCCGACTCCCTGTTTGAAAGCCGCCAGCGACGGCGCCGTGATCAGCACGCCATGCGCACCGCCCCGGGTCTCTTTCTTCAGCGCCGCGCCCGGGTCTCCCGTCGCCGCGTTGATGACGAAATCGGCTCCCAGGCGGGTCGCATGGGCAAGCTTCCCCTCATCCACATCAATGGCGCAGACCAACAGGCCCATTGCCTTGGCGTATTGGATAGCCAGATGCCCCAGTCCGCCCGCCCCTGAAATCGCGATCCATTGGCCCGGCTTCGCTCCGGTTTCCTTGATGCCCTTGTATGTCGTAATGCCCGCGCAGATGAGCGGAGCGGCTTCCGCTGCCGCCAGGCCGGCGGGAATATGCGCGACGTAATTGGGATCCGCCAGCAGATACTCGGCGAAGCCACCGTTTTGCGTATAGCCGCCAAATTGCGCCCCGGCGCACACGGTCTCCCAACCCGCCAGACAATACTCGCAATGGCCGCACGCCGAATAGAGCCACGGCACACCCACCCGGTCACCTTCCTTCACCAGCGAAACCCCGGCCCCCATGGCGGCCACCACGCCAATCGCTTCATGCCCCGGGATGAACGGAAGTGCCGGCTTCAGCGGCCAGTCGCCATGGGCCGCATGCAGATCCGTGTGACAGACTCCACAGGCTTCCGTCTTCACCAGAATCTGTCCCGCTCCCGGCGTCGGGATTACTGCTTCCCGAAGCACCAGTGCTTTCTGAAACTCAACCACTACCGCCGCCTGCATTGTTTTCCTCATGGGTCTGCCACTGGTTTCGCAATCCGGAGGCCGAACCGGAATCCCGCGGATCCCCTCGCGAAACGCCCGTCACCCCGGTGTCAGCATCGACCGAATACGGTCAGATGACCAGCGCAGGGAGCGGGTAGCCGTTCGGTTCCACCCTCCTGCCCGTAAAGGTCTTCAATCGGCCCTCCTAAAGCGCGAGGGCGATATTCTGAGGTAAATGCGTTTTGCCCCGCGTAAAATCCTGCTGGCCGCCGTCTTTCTTCTTCTCCCCCTTCTGACCCGCGCAGCCAGACCCGAAGAAAAGATCATCGCCGGAGCCATCCGCTGGGATGCCTGGCACGGAGACCGAAGCGAAGTGGGTAAGGCTGTCCAGAGAAGTCTGGGCCCCGCGAAATGGCACGGTCGCCTGCCGTTCTTCGCCCGGATCCTTGCGGACGATCAGGTCCGGATCGATGGCTCCAGTCAGCGGATCATGGATCGCGAAATCCAATACGCCAGGTCCGCCGGCCTCGATTACTGGGCGTTCCTCCTCTATGCGGATGGCAGCGCAATGAATCATGGCCTGGAGCATTATCTGTCCAGCGCCCGCGGGCGCGGTCTGCAATTCTGTCTGATCCTGGAGCAGGGCCAATGGGCCGACGCCGAAGCCGCCTCCCGCCAGTTGGAACGCGCCGCCGCACTCATGGCCGACCCCGGTTACCAGCGTGTCGCCGGCGGTCGGCCTCTGCTCTATCTCTTAACCGCCGACCCCGCCAGCCAGGCCTGGGGCGCGCATCAGTCGTCGGTCGCCATGGCTCAACTGCGCAGCCTGACCCGTGCGAAGCACCTCGTCGAGCCCTATGTCGTGGTGCTGGACTTCAGCAGTAGTCGCGCCTCCCGCGTCCGCGAGGAACTCCATGCCGACGCCATCAGCGCGTATGCCTTCCAGCGCGACGGCACAAACGCTCCGTATTCGCAACTGGCCCGGGAAGTCGAGCGCTTCTGGGAGGAATGCCGTTCCACCAACTCGGCCGTCGTTCCGATTGTGATGACAGGATGGGACCGCCGTCCGCGCGTGGAGCGCCCCGTTTTCTGGGAGTCCTGGCAGCAACCGAACGTGGGCCTTGAGAAGTTCTATGCCGCACCCACCCCGCCGCAGCTGTCCAATCACCTGACGCATGCGGTGGAATGGATTCAGTCGCACCCCGCCGCAGCCCCGGCAAAGGCCATTCTGATCTATGCCTGGAATGAGAATGACGAAGGCGGTTGGCTCGTCCCCACGCTGAACGAAGGGCGTGCGCGCCTTCGCGCCGTGCACACGGCACTGCGGAACGCGCATTGATTCAGGATCGATTCCCCTACCGTTCTCCTGAGTCCGTCACTCAGGAAAACAGGGTTTACGCATTTCTTTGGCACCCTCAAACCCGCCCCTTCCCGGTAACATCCCCCAAAACAAAATCAACACATTAAAATCAACAACTTGCCCGGATTCCCCCCGCCTGTCAGCCACCTCCGTGCTTCAAACTGACACTGACCCGAAAAAACAGGCTCCAAAATGCTGATCGATAACTTCCAGCACCGCAAAACCCGGCAATCCCACCCCTGCGACGCCACCTCTCTGTCTCCCGCCGTTCGCCCGTTCCATCTCACCACCCTCGCCGTCGCCCCCTTTTGCGCTCTGAAAACGAGTTTTTTGCGGAACGAACCTGCCAACTCACTGAAAACACGAGGCGAGATCCAAAAAACCTGCTTTTTAGAGCCTCGTTTCAGCCGCGCTTTATCCCACTTTCGCCTCAAAAATGCTCCAAAACGCCACGAACGAACCTGGCTTTTGGCCGCTTCCGCCCGCTGCGGCGAATTCGTACGGTTTCTCACTACCCACCCCACCCGTCCTTTTGCTGCGCACCCCCCCAGTGCGATTCTGAAAACAGATGACTTCCTCCTGGCAGGAGCGCATCCGCCGTGTCATCGCGGATCCGTCGCACCTGGCGATTGCACTTATCATCGGCGCCGTTGTCGGCTCCACCATCGTCGCCTTCATGGCATTTACAGACTGGATGCACGCCCTTCTGTTCTCCCAGTCCATGCCGGTCTGGCTTCGTCCCCTGACACCGGCTCTGGCCGCCCTGATTGCCGGCTACCTGCTGATGAAGGTATTCCCCGACGCGCGGGGCAGCGGCGTTCCTCAGACCAAAGCCTCGCTCATCGCCGGCGAAGGCTACATCAGCCTCCGCACAGCCACCGGCAAATTCCTCTGCTGTGCCATTTCTCTCGGTGGCGGTGTAGCTCTGGGCCGCGAGGGTCCGTCGGTACAGATCGGCGCGGGCGTCGCCTCCTTTCTCTTAAGGCGCGTCGGCCTTGGCAAGCGGGACGTCCAGGCGCTGGTCCCGGTCGGAGTGGCCGCCGCGCTGGCCGCCGCCTTCAACACCCCCGTGGCCGCCGTTCTGTTTACGCTCGAGGAACTGCTGGGCGATATGAACGCCGGCCTTCTCGGTTCGGTGGTCATCGGCGCGGCCACCTCCTGGATGGTGCTGCACTTATGGCTGGGCGATACCCCGTTGTTCCGGGTCCCCGCTTACAGTCTGGTTCACCCTACCGAATTCCTTTTTTACGCGATCCTCGGCGTTGCCGGCGGTCTCATCTCGGTGGCCTTCACCACCGCCCTGCTGCGCCTTCGGTTGCAATATCGCCGGCTGCCCGGCTGGACGCTCCCCTTTCAGCCCGCCACCGGAGGTCTCACCGCCGGCCTGCTCGCCCTCTACAGCGCGGAGGTGCTGGGCGCAGGCTATGCCGCCGTGGAACTGGCGCTGCACGGGCAGCTCACTACCACGCAGATGTTCGTCCTGCTCGTCCTGAAATTCGTCGCCACCGTCTTCTGCTACAGTTCCGGCAACGCCGGCGGCATCTTCGGACCCAGCCTTTTCCTGGGCGCCATGCTCGGCGGAAGCTTCGGCTCGGCCCTGCACACCTGGTTCCCCGCCACCACCGCGCCGGCGGGTGCTTACGCTCTGGTCGGCATGGCCACAACGTTCGCCGGCGTCATCCGCAGCCCCATCACGGCGGTCGTCATGATCTTCGAACTGACGCGCGACTACAACATCATCGTGCCGCTCATGATCTCCAGCCTCGTCGCCTACGGCGTCGCCCGCGCGCTCGCTCACACCCCGATCTACGACGCGCTCGCCTCGCAGGATGGCGTTCATCTGCCCCATCCGAAAGGCCACAGGCAGGAACCCGACCTCCTCGTGGCGGACGCCATGCAGCACCCCGGTCTCCTGCTCAGTCCCGAAACCACCGTCGCCGCCGCGCGTCTCCTCGTGCCGGAGGGAGATTGCCTCATTGGCCACGACGGCAGACTGTCCAGCGTCTTGCCGCGCCGCGCTCTCGACGAGGCGCTCCGACATGGCCAGGGCGACGAAACCCTCGGTTCCATTGCCGTGAGTCAGTTCCCCAACTACCTGCCGCACCTCCACCCCGACCATCCGGCGGACCTCGTGCTGCACCGCCTTTCGAGGTTCGACCTCAGCCTCCTGCCCGTCGTCGACCGCCGCGACGTCACCCGCCTCCTGGGTCAGGTGACCGTGAAGGACCTCATGCGCGCCTACCGCAATCCGCCGGGCTTAAGAACCAGTTAAGCCAGTGGCAGTTCCGCCACGATCATGGTCCCGCGCCCCGGGCTGGTCTCGATCCGGAACTTGCCGCCCAGGCGGCGGACGCGCTCTTCCATGCCGAGCATGCCCAGACCGTGGACCGCCCTCATGTCGAAACCAACGCCGTCGTCCTGCACCGAGAAATGAACGCGGTCCGGTTCCCGCCGCACGGCCACCTGCAGCGTCCTGGCCCTCGCGTGCCGGGCGGCATTGTTCAGCGCCTCCTGCACCAGGCGGTAGATGCAGGTCTTATGGTCGTCGGGCAGGTCGTCGCAGTCTTCGCCCGCTGTCACCCGGATCGCCAGGCCCGTCCGCTTGCCCATTTCCCTGGCCTGCCAGTTGAGCGCCGGCACCAGCCCGAAATCGTCCAGCATAGACGGGCGCAACAGCAGCGCAAGGTCGCGCACCACGTTCAGTGTCTTGCCCGCCAGCGTGCCAATCGAGCGTGCCTGTTCCCGCAGTTCCGTCTGCGTCTCGGCAAACTCCGCGTTGCCTGCCTCCATCAGAATCGCGGAAAGCGACTGGCCCACTTCGTCGTGCAGTTCGCGCGCCAGCATCCGCCGCTCCTCCTCCTGGATTCGCACCAGCCGGGCGGATAGCTCCTGCAGATCCTGCCCGCGCTTCTCCAGTTCGCGCTCCAGCCGGATCGTCAGCGTGCCGGTCATCAGCGCCAGCGCCACGCCGCCCAGCATCGTGAACGCGAACGTGGCAATCAGTGACCAGCGCAGGTTCAGCGCGGACTGCGCGAAGCGATCCTCCGCGTTCGCCAGACCGCGCTGATTGATTGACCCGATCTGGTCCGCAATCTGCAGCATCGTCGTGCGTCGCGGTACCAGCTGTTCGTAGAAGAAGCTGTAACGCAGTTCGTCGCGTTCCGCCTGCGTCCAGTCGAAGGTCGTCTGCAGCACCTGCCAGTAGGCGTCAATTTCCCCGCGCAGCGCCGCGAACGCGTCCTGTTCGCCCGCGTCCAGTGACCGGGCGTAGCGGTCCAGCACGGCTTTGGTTTCGAGTTCGATGCCCGTCAGGCGGGCCCGCTGTTCCTCCGCGCCCACCGGATCCGGCGAGAGCAGGAAATCGCGCACGTACGTGCCGGAAAGATAGATCTGTGAGCGGATCTGCTCCAGTTCGGCCAGCCGTTCGATGAAGGCCTGGCGCATCCGTTTGTCGTCGGTGCGAACGCGGTCCAGCATGAACAGCGTGCCGATGGCCGTGGCAAGAATGAAAGCGAGCAGGCCGCCGAAACCCGCCAGCAGCACCACCGGTGGACGCAGGTGTCGGCCGTGCCCCGAATCGGGCAAAGAACTGGACAGCAGACTGGGCAGAGAAAGGAGTCTCACAGGTTCATGCCCAGTGTAGGCGACCGCGTAGTGCTGAAATATCCTGTCAGGACAGGATGGTGAATTTTCATTTCGCTCGTAACAATTGGAACTGGGGGATTCAAACCATGAAGAAAAGCTTATATCTGAACATTTCCGCCGCCGCCATCCTTTTTGTGTTTGGGTCGGCATGCGCGAAGAAACCAGTGGCCGTGAAGGCGCCCGCCACTTCAGCGCCGGTCGCCCAGGCGAAGCCTGCCACGCCAGCGCCCGCCGCCCGGCCGGAAGCGCCGCGCCAGTCACAGCCGGTGGCGCAAACCGCGCCCGCTTCGAAATATCCCGACGCCGCCACTCGCGCCCGCATCGACGAACTCCTCGGTCGTATTCAGGACGCCTATTTCGACTATGACCGCCACACCCTGAGCGACACGGCCGTAAAGACCCTGAGCGGTGATTCGAAAGAACTGGCCACCATCCTGAACCAGTATCCGGACTACAAAATTCGCGTCGAAGGTTACTGTGACGAACGCGGTTCGGCCGAATACAACATGGCGCTCGGTGAAGCCCGCGCGAAAGCCGCGAAGGATTACCTGGTTTCGTCCGGCGTTTCCGGCAGCCAGCTGTCCACTGTCAGCTACGGCAAGGAAAAGCAGGTCTGTTCCGAACAGGATGAAGCCTGCTGGTCGAAGAACCGCCGGGTCCACATTATTGCTCTCAAGTAACGCCTACAGCGCCGACGGGTAGATTTCCACCTGCGGCACCCACGCCCGCGCCGGCAATTTCGCGAGCGAGACCACCAGTTCCGCCACGTCCACGGCCTGCAGAGCCTTCGCCATTACTTCGGCGGGGGTTCTGACAGGCCGTTTCAGTATGATCTCCGTGTCGGTCAGACCCGGGCAGACCACGCACGTGCGGATCCCCTGGTCTTTCTCCTCCACCCGGATCGCCTGCGCCAGCCCGGCGAGTCCTCGTTTCGCTGCCTGATACGCCGCGCCGGATTCATCGGGAATTACGGCGGACTTCGACGAGATGTAGTAAATCGACCCCGCCTTCTGCGCCCGCATCGCCGGCAGCACCGCGCGCGTCGCATAATAAGCCGCGTTCAGATTTGTCCCCACCATCATGTCCCACAGGTCTGTGGTCAGTCGCGACAGGGCGCGATCCGGAATGTTTGTGCCGGTCGCGAAGATCAGGCTGTCGATCCGGCCGAACTTCGCGAGAGTGGCTGCGGCGAGAGCTTCCATGGCCGCCGGATCACAGGCGTCCGCCGCATGGATGGCGATGCCGCGGGGCTCCAGTTCCGCCAGGCGCTCGGCCCGTCGCGCCGACGCCATTACCCGCGCGCCTTCCTGCGCGAAAAGCAGCGCCGTCTCGCGGCCGATACCGCTCGATGCGCCGATGATGAGAACTGCCTGACCCTCCAGGGAAATCGCCATCTGTTCACTCTACCGGACGAACAGCAGCTGGCCGAACCGAGCCGGTACGTGTGGATTCGGGCGGGGCTGCACCGGGTCTGACCAGTTACTCATGCGGCGGTTGGGCTCCACGCCGTCCCAGCGGTTGATGTTGGCGGCCCAGACGTCGCCGGGTTCCGGGCGTTTCGAAAGCCCTTCAAAGTTTGACCACGGGATGGCGACTTCAAGACTCCACCCCTTGTCCTTGTCGCCACGCATGTTCATCGTGCCGTCGATAGAGGTGGCCAGCTTCACGCCCTGCAGGTCGAACTGCTTGAACAGATGCATCGAGTCAGACGGCAAAGCTTTATACATGATGTAGTCGTAAAGCGTGGCGCGGGCGTTCATTTCAAGGCCGAAATAGACACCGGTCTGAGAGGGCAGGGGATTGAGGAAGATCTCCACCGCGTCGTCGAGATAAGTCGGGTCATCGCGCTCGGTGTGAAACGCCACGATGTCCTCGTCCTCGCATTCGTAGGAGACGTAGAGGTAGTTATCGTCCCAGAGCAGTCGGGCGGTGGTTTTCTGTTTCGCGCCGGTCTGCGCGTCCCAGGGGAAGATCAGTTCTATCTTCCCGGCGGCTGCCCAGGCCTTGTCGTCGGGCTTCCCGTCAATCACGATGGGCGAAGTGGCCCGTTTCACTTCGTAATGCGGGATCGGAGGTTGACAAAAAACGGGAGTAACCGCAATCAGAATAAGCAGGCAGACGAAGAAACGCATCGCCTGTCAGCTTATATTATTTGGAATCGAGGTGATAGACGTAGATCATGTGCGGTCGGCCTTCCACCATCATCTTCTCGACTTTGGAGGCCTTCCAGCCCCGGATCTCGAAGTCGTGGGAAACCACGCGGGCGTTCGGCTTGAGGCCTTTTTCGAGGATTGGCCGGAACTTTTCATTGGAACTGGTCAGCAGGTAGAGCGTGACAACGTCAGCCTGGCTCAGGTCGGCGCGCAGCGCATTGCCGTGGAGGATTTTGACCTGGTCGCTGAGACCCAGCGAATTCACCCGTCCGAGGGTGGCTTCGTAGATGTCGCGGCGGATTTCGATGCCAACGCCCTTCGCGTTGAACTTCTGGGCGGCGGTAATCACAATCCGTCCATCGCCGCAGCCAAGATCGTAAACCGACTCGCCCGGCTTCACCTGCGCGAGTTCCAGCATCCGGTCCACCACAACCTGTGGCGTCGGGAAGTTGGGCGCCAGCGTGTCCGGGTCGGTATAGCGCTGGCTGAAACCGGCGACGGCGGTCGCAAACAACAGGAGGGCGGGAGCGGCTGTTCGAACTCTGAAGCGGAATTTCATGTCTACTGTACTGACGCCGTGGTGGCGGCTACCAGTTTCAACTTTACGATACGGCCCATAATGTCGGACCACGCATTCCACAGATCGCGGGGCCGGCTGATCGTATATTCGTAACCGCGGAGCCTCTTCACCACCGTGCCGATGGAGTCGCGCCAGGGATTCTGCTGCGGCGCCAGGTTGTAGTTCATATAGAAGACGGGGAAACTGGATGCCGTCAGTTCCCGGAAGCTGTCCGGCGCGGGAGCTTCGTCCAGCATCACTTTAGGACCGGCGAAGATGACCGCGTCTGAAGTGTTATGGCCGAGTTCGTCCTGAATCAACCGGGTGAGAAACTCGGTTTCGCTGCGTTTCTCCGTCAGCTTTTTGTAGTCGACCATCCCGAGCTTCAGGGTCGAGAGCGCCTTTCCCAGCTCGGGGAAGTCGATCTGGTCCGAGTTTTCCCGGCGGTAAACCACGCGCTGGTCGTTCATATTAAAGGCGACCACGGAGAACTTCGCAATGCGCGGTTCACGCGAGATGTTTCGCAGAATCGATACCAGCGCGCTGGTGTCGATGGGCTGCATGGCGGCGGCCGAGGCCTTCTGCGGCCCGAAATTGATCAGAATCTTGACGTTCAGCGCGTCGCTGGTGGAAAGGCGGGTAACGGGAGGTTCGTCTTTGAAAAACTCACGCTCGGAAACGTCGATCGTGTTGGCCGCGATCGGCAGCTTCATATTTTGGTCTTTCGCCGGCAGGGTGGCGGCGATATCCCAGCTGGAGGCGCAGACCCGCTCCTGGCGGTCACGCATCATCCAGGAAATATGGTAGTTTCCCTCGCCCACGTCGAAGCCGCCCTGCAGGTACGCGTCGCCCCGGGCGTCCGCCTCGATGTTTGGCACCGTGTACTTCTGCGAGAAATAGCTGGGGTTGTCCCTGGCGTTATCCGAAGTGACCTTAAAGACGATGGTGAGCAGATCGCCGTCGCCGGCGATCTCTTTCAGCGGCAAAATAATGTCGTAGCCGGTATGAAACCGGAGATCGAATCCCAGCACGGGCTTGACGGAGGTGACACTGCAGGGCAGGTCTTTTTTGATCTCCTCGGTCTCCAGCACCGCCGCGTCGGACGTGAGCAGCTTCACGCTGCCGCCGGACGCCAGGCCCTGCATCAGATTCTGTGCCGCGGCAAACGGGGGCAATACAGCCGAGAGTACAGCTGCAATGAAGATGGGCCCTGTTTTGTAAGTCCTTCCAAAAAATGGATTCATGGCCGCCCAGCCCCCCGTATCGGGAGGATGAATAACATGGTACACCCCAAAATCGTTGACATCAAACGGATTCTTCTCTCTGTTCCATTTGATTTCTCTCCTGCAAGACGAATACCAATTTCCGGAGACACGATATTTGCGACATTCCCTTCGACAGCGCATCCACAGGAAAGGGAATGAGCTTTTTTATGGACAGAAGTAAGGACCAGTCAGACCGCGTGCAGGGTCCCGAAGACGCGCCGGACGGTGTGATCGTCAGCCCCGATACGTTTCGCGCCGAGCGGATTCCGCCCGGTCAGTCGAGGACGAAGAAGTGGCCGGTGCTCGACGCCGGCGGACCACCGCGAATTGATACTTCGACGTGGAAACTGCGCCTGTTCGGGATGCTGGCCGAACCTGTGGAATGGACGTGGGAGGAATTCAACGCGCTGCCCCGAACGCGTGTTTTCTCGGACTTCCATTGCGTCACCCGCTGGAGCCGTCTCGGTAACCTCTGGGAAGGCGTCTCCACCCGGGAACTGGTGGAGCGCGCCGGCGGCGTCCCGGCTGGAGCGAAGTTCGTTCTGGCGCACGGCTATGACCGCGGCTTTACCACCAACCTGCCCGTGGAAGACTTCCTCGCGGAAGACGCGCTCGTCGCACTTACGCACGACGGCGAACCGATTTCGCTCGACCACGGCGGACCCGCGCGCCTGATCATTCCACGCCTCTACGCCTGGAAAAGCGCCAAATGGTTGTCAGGCGTGGAGTTTTTGCCGTCCGACCGGCCCGGCTTCTGGGAGAGTAACGGCTATCACCGGCGCGGCGACCCCTGGGCGGAAGAACGCTACGGCTGGTAGTTTCAGGCAGGTTAAACGGGATTGGTAAACTCTGGTTTGACCCGACGCACACTTCTGGCGACCGCGTTTCTCGCCGGCTGCAGCCGCAAACTCGCCACCCGCTACTTCGGGTGGCTCTTCGTCGCGAGCGCCGCCGAGCGGGGCATTGCGGTTGCCGACCTCGCGGAATTTCGCCACGCCACGACTATCACTCTCGATCAGGTGCCCGGCCAGGTGCTCCGCGTCGGAACGCGGGTTTTTGTCACCTGCCCGGAAGCGCGCCTTCTGCTGGAACTTGATCTCGCCCATTTCAAAGCGGGCCGCCGTCTCTCCCTGCCCGGCCGGATTGTCGCAGCCGTCGCCTCCACAGACGGGAACTCGCTGGTGGCCATCACGGAACAGCCCGGCGCGCTCTGCCTCATCGATCCCATCAGTCTTCAGGTGAAGAAGCAGGTCCTGCTACCCGAGCGACCCGCGGGGCTCGCGGTTTCGGACAACATGGCGGCGGTGGCCGGGCCGGAAACCATTACGCGCATCTCTCTGCCGGATTGCAAAATCGCCGGGCAATCCGCCGCCGGTTCCGCCTGCGGGGTCATCCAGTTCCGGAAGGACGGCAGGATGATCCTCGCCGGTCTTCCCGAATCGAAACAGATCGTCACCTTCGATTCCGCAACGGGTTCGCTTCTGGCACGCCTGCCCTTGGCATTTGCCCCGGAGCGATTCAGCTTTAACGACAACGGTGGTCAGATGTTCGTTACCGGACCGGTCAGCGCCAGCCAGGACACCATTGCGATCGTCAACCCGTACCAGAGCGAAGTGGACCAGACCATCATCGCGGGGCGTACGCCGCACGGCATGGCCGTATCGGCACGGCGAAATCTGCTGCTGGTGACGAATCCGGGCAGTGGCGATCTGACGATTCTCGATATCGACACCCGTCACCTCGCCGCATCCGTTCACGTCGGCGGTAAGCCGGGTGAAGTCCTGCTGACGCCGGATGAGGAGTACGCCCTCGTGATCAGCGAGGATTCCGGCGACGTCGCCGTGGCCCGCATGCAAACCGTGCTCGACAAAGCGACCCGCACCAAACCGCTGTTCACGGTCTTCCCCATGGGCGGGAATCCCGTCTCCGCCGCCGTGGTCCCGCGCGAAGCCTGATTTTCCCCGCCGAACACTACGGCTGCGGATTTCGTATTCCTCCCCATGCCGGAAACATCACTGCGGACTTATGCCCGCACGGGCGGAGCCCTGTATCTGTTCGTCATTCTGGCCGCTCTGTTTGGAGAAGCCTTCGTTCGCGGGACGCTCCTGGTACCGGGTGATCCGGCCGCGACGGTTCACAACCTTCGCAGTTCGGAAGCACTCTTTCGTGCGGGGATTGCGGTTGAGTTCGTCACCTGCGCTTGCGACGTGGCCCTTGCGCTGATCCTATTCCGGTTGCTGGAGCCTGTCAGCCGAAACCTCGCCCTTTTGGGGGCCTTCTTCCGCCTGACCTTTGTTGCTGTCTACAGCGTCTCGAAGCTGTTCCTGATTGCGGCGGCCGTGATTGCGGGGCGGGCTGAGTATCTCGCCGAAGCCTTCGAACCGAAGCAGGTGAACGCGATGGTCTGGCTGGCCCTGGCTATGCATGATTACGGGTATGGCGCGAGTCTGCTCTTCTTTGGCTGCTGCACTGTGGTCTTCGGATATCTGGTCGGGAAATCCGGATATCTGCCTCGAAGTCTGGGCATCCTGCTGCTGATCGCCGGCGCGGGGTATGTGGTCTACAGCGTGGCTCAGGTTCTGTCGCCTTCGTTTGCAGGGAAGGTGCTGTTTCCGTGGCTGCTGCTGCCGGGTTTTGTTGCGGAACTCGCGCTCAGTGTCTGGCTGGTGGTCAGGGGCGTTGACTCCTCCGCCGGAATCCTCCGCTAGAACTCGTTCCGCTTTTTGAAATTCCCATAGTGCAGGGCAAGCGCCGGCAGCACCAGCAGGTTCAGCACGGTGGAAGTTCCCAGCCCGCCCAGAATCACCAGCGCCATCGGGCCCTCGATTTCCCGGCCCGCGCCGGAACCAACGGCCAGCGGTAACAGACCCAGTGCCGTCACAATCGCGGTCATCAGCACCGGCGTCAGGCGTTCGGAAGATCCGCGGATTACAGCGCGCATGCCCCATGTTTCGCCCTCGTGATGCACCAGGTGTTCGAAGTGCGAAATCATCATGATGGAATTGCGCATCGTGATGCCGAACAACGTCACGAAGCCCACCAGCGACCCCACCGAGAGGATATTGCCCGTCATCGCCACCGCCGCCACGCCGCCCACCAGCGCGAACGGCAGATTGGCCAGCACCAGCAGCATGTTCCGCAGGTTCTGAAACACAATCGACAGCAGCATGATGATGCCTGCCCCGGCCACCAGCGACCACGTAAGAATTTCCTTCTGAGCGGCCTCGCGTGCCTGCGAGGCCCCGCCCACCGTGATGTAGCTCGCGGCCGGCAACTGTACCTTCTGTCCGATGGTCTTGCGGAGCTCTGCCACGAACGAAGCCAGATCCCGCCCCTGCACGTCGCAACCAACGGTCTGACGGCGTCGGGTGCCCGTATGCGGAATGTTGTAGCGCCCCGCGCTCAGCTCGATATCGGCCAGTTCGCTGAGCTGGACGCGAGTGCCCTCGGCATTCTGAAACGTGAGCTTGCCAATGCCGCTCACGTCCGTGCGCGAGGCCTCGTCCAGAATCACCGCCACCGTGAAAACGCGCTCCTTTTCGTGGATCTCACCCACCTGCGCGCCCTGATAAGCCGACCGAATTTCTTCGAGCAAAACACCGGGCTGGAAGCCATACTGCCGCAGGCGGTCCTGCCGCAGGCGGATGGTCACCTGCGGCGTTCCCGGCGGCGACTCCACGCGCACATCGGTCGAGCCCTTCACGCTGCTCAGAACCTTTGAAATTTCGTTGGCCTTCTGATCCAGCACATCCAGATCGTCACCGAAAACGTTCACCACCACCTGCGCCGTACTGCCCGCGATGATTTCGTCCATGCGTTCGGTGAGGAACGGGTTGATGGAAACAGCGGGTCCCGGCACGTTGGCGACAATCTTCCGGAGTTCGTCTTCCGTCTTTTCGGGGTCCTGAATCACGCCCGGTTTCAGGTCGATATGCACCTCGCTGGAGTGCACGCCTTCGGTATCATCACCCAGTTCCGCGCGGCCAATTTGTTGGGAGACCAGGCGGACACCGGGGTTCTTGTATAACTCTTTGGTCACGATGGTGCCCACCCGCACGGTCTCTTTCAGAGACGTTCCTGGCAACAGATTCATGTGGACAATGAAGTGCCCTTCGCGCATTTCCGGCAGGAACTCGCCGCCCATAAACGGGACCAGACATCCGGCGGCAACGCAAAGCGCCACGGTCGCGAAAATGATGAGGCGGGTATGCCCCGCAAGGCGCTCCACTAAATGCCCATAGCCGGTCTTCAGGCGCTGGACGAAGGCGGGCTCCCGGACCTTATCCAGCACACCCGGCAGCATCGCAAAACACATGGCGGGCGTCAGCGTGAGCGCCACCACCAGGCTTGCCATGATGGCCAGAATGTAGCTCCAGGCGAGCGGAGCGAACAGTCGCCCCTGCACGCCCGAAAGCGCCAGCACCGGCAGAAAGACCAGCGCAACCACGAAGGTGGCGTAGACCACCGCGCTGCGCACCTCCACTGAGGCGTCGCGAACGATGCGGAAAACGTCGGCGGCGGAGAGCGGCTTGGGGGCCTCGCGTAATCGGCGGAAGATATTCTCCGCGTCAATAATCGCATCGTCCACCACTTCGCCGATGGCAATCGCGAGGCCGCCCAGCGTGAGCGTGTTGAGACTCACGCCCCAGCGGTCCAGCAGGATCACGGCGACGAAAAGCGAGAGCGGAATGGCCGTCAGCGAGATGAACGCCACCCGGAAATTGAACAGGAACAGCAGCAGCACCAGCCCCACCAGCACCGCGCCCAGCAGCAGCGAATTCCCGATGTTCCGAATCGCTTCGGTAATAAAATTGGCGGGGCGGAAGAGGTCGCCATAGAGCTTGATGTTCTGGCCGGCGATGGCGGGCTTCAGTTCGTCGAGCGCCTCTTCAATAGCCCGCGTCACTTCCACGGTATTGGCGCCGTACTGCCCGCTGATATGGATCATGACGCCCTGCTTGCCGGCGATGGTGGCGTCGCCGATTTTGGGTTCCGCGCCGTTGGTGACGAAGGCGACATCTTTCATCCGGATGGTGCGGCCGTTCTTCGACGAGAGCACCACTTCCCCCAGCTCTTCCGGCGTCAGCGACTGGCCCTGCGTCTGCAGCACCACGCGCTGCGAATCCGTCTCGATGAAACCCGCGCCGCGCAGTCCGGTCGCGTTGCGGGCGGCCGTCGTAACGTCCGTCATGGAGAGTCCGTAAGTGGCCAGACGACCCGGATGCAGCTGAATCTGCAACTGCCGGATGTCGCCGCCAAAGATCGCCACACGCGCCACGCCTTTTACGCCGAGCAGCCGGGGGCGCATGGTCCAGTCGGCAAACGTCCGAAGTTCCATGGGGCTGCGGACGTCTGAGGTGAGGCCGACGATCAGCGTGAGGCTGGTGGCCCCGACGAGCGGCGCCATGGAGGGCGCCTGGACGCCCTGCGGCAGTTGCGCCGCCGCTTCGGTCATGCGTTCCGAAACCATTTGCCGGGCACGATAGACGTCGATCTGGTCTTCGAATGTGGCGACCACTACGGAGAGTCCCTGAATGGAATTCGAGCGCAGCGCCGCGAGATTCGGCGTGCCGTTCAGGGCCGATTCGATGGGGCGCGTCACCAGGCTTTCCACGTCCTGTGAGGAGAGGCCAGGCGCTTCCGTCTGGACCACCACCTGGGGGGGTGCGAACTCGGGATAGACGTCGAACTTCGCGTTCTGGATGGTGTAGTAACCGTAGGCCGCGATCACGCAGGCGATGGCGATCACGACGCCGCGGAATCGGATGGAGAGTTCAACCAGTTTCGACAGCATGGCCGCTAGTTGGTATCCGCCTCGTTCTTCGATTTGAACTCTTCGGAAAGCAGCGTCTGTGCGCCCGTCACCACCAGTTTGTCCCCGCTTTCAAACCCACGCGTGACGATGTAGCCGGCCTGCACGGGCCGGTCGGTGGACACCGGCCTGCGGGTGAAACGGTCGGCTTTGGACTGCACGTAGACCCACTGGCGGCCATCCTGCTGCACGATGGCGGAGCGGGGAATCAGCACCCCGTCCCCACCCTTCTGTTCCCCATGGGCGGGGAGCGTGAAATGAGCGGTGACGGCGGCGCCGGGGCGCAGGCCGGGCAGCGTCCGGGAAAGCCGGTAGAGCAGCGTGGTGCCGCTGACGGCGGCCACCCGTTCCGCGGGCAGCGGCGCCTGGTCTTCAAATCCGGCAGGCACGATGCGAGTGGGCGCACCGGCGGGGGGCTGGCGCTCTCCCGCGGCCAGTTCGATGCGGGCCAGCAGGCGGTCCAGATGACCGAGGCGCACGATCGGCGCGCCCTGTTCGATCACCTCGCCGGGCTGGGCCAGCACTTCGAGCACGTCACCACCGCGCTCGGCAACCACCGGGTGGACCGTCGGGGGATTTTCCAGAACCTGTATCAGGTATCGGGCGGCAGCTTCGCGAATCTTTTCAGCCGTCAGCTTCGCGGTGGCTTCCTGCACGACGCGGTCGGAGACATTCTTGTTATCCGCATTCAGCGCCAGCGCGCGAGTGTAGGCCGTCTGCGCGGCCGCGACGGCGGCTGTAGCGGTGTTGAGGTCGGCGCGCGCGCCCGCCAGTTGTGTGGAGACCGTGATTCGATCCGCATACTGCAGCCGGGGTTCCAGCTCACCAAAGGCATTCCGGTCCGGCAGTGTCTGGCCCAGCGCGGGCCAGGCGCGGCCTGGCGCAAGGCGCAGAGTTCCCGAGTACGGCGCGCGGACCACGAAAGATCCAGACGGGTCCTCTTCCAGCTTCCCGTAAGCGATCAGTTCGGGCTGCAGGTCGGTCTCTTCAAGGGCCAGAACCTGGATGCCGGCGCGCGCCTGGGCATCGGCTTTGAGTGTGACGCCGGGGCCGTTATCGTCGTCGTTATCGGCCTGTTTCGCGGCGGGCGCGTCCGGCGTCTTCGTCGCGGCGTCGTCTTTGGCCCGGCATGCCACGGTGAGCGATGCGATCAGGCAGAAAATGAAGGCGGTCGGTCTCAATTCGTTGTCTCCGGGCGGGGCGTGGGAAGGCCTCCGCTTAAGGGGGCCTGGACGGCGTCTTCCAGCGCCGCGAGGGCGGTTTGCGCGCGGCCCAGCGCGTCCAGCATGGCATGCTGTGCGGCGAGGGTCAGCAGCCGGGCCTGTGTAAGGTCCAGCCGGTCAGCTTCGCCCGCGCGGAACGCAGCCTGCACGGCGATTTCCCGCCGGTGCTGTGCCTGCAAATGCGTGTCGCGGGCGACAATCCATTCCTGAACCGCTACCCGGTACTGCGTGAGCGCCGCTTCGGTTTCTCCGGCGACCCGCGCCTGCAGCGCCTGGAGCCTGGCCTCTGCCTCGCGGCGCGCCGCTTCCTGTTCGGCGATGGGCCCCTGATTCCGGTGGAAGACCGGCAGCGTCTCCAGAATGGAACCCAGCGCGTAGGCCGGGAAGCCTTCCTGGAACGTGTAAGACGGGCTCAGGGTGATGTTCGGATACTGGTTCGCCAGCGCAAGACGAAGTCGCGCATCGATAGCCGCATATTCCACCAGAGAACGCCGGATATCGGCGCGATGCAGCAACCCGGCGCGTTCCACCTGCAGCAATGGCAGCGCGTCCGGGCTGGTGGGATTCGAGAAAGCCGTAAGATCGAGCGGTGTTTCCCGGAGTGCGGAAAGTGGTAACCCGGTCGCCTCCGCAATCGCGGCGAGCGCCGTGGCCTGCTCTCCCTCCGCATTGCTGATGCTCACCGCCAGCGCGGCCAGCTCGGAACGGGCGGCCGCGAGTTCCGGATTCGAGGCCTCGCCCGCTTCCAGGCGCTTCTGGTAGATGGCGTCAATCTCCTTCCGGATACTCTCTTCTCCGCGCAGCAGTTCGAGTTTGCTGTCCGCGGCCCAACGCGCCGTCAGCGCCTTCCGTAGTTCACCGCGAACCTGCCAGGCGCTCTCCCAGACGGCGATGCGCGCCGCTTCGGCAAGCTTCTGCGCTTCCAGAATCCGGTAGCCCCGTTTGCCGGCGGTTTCGATGGTAAAGGCTGGCGAGACCGCCCAGGTGGACACCGAATCGGGCGTCTTGTTGTAGCCGCCTTCCGCGGACAGCGCCGGGTTCACACGCTGGCCCGCGGTCTGTACGGCGGCGTCGGCCGCGGCGACCTTGGCGCGGGAGGCCTCAATGGCCGGATGGAAGTAATAAGCAATCCAGGTGAGTGTCTCCGGCGTCAGTTTCGCTGGTGGCCATGGCAACTCGCCGAGGCCCGCCTGCGCGTGAACGAAACTTGCCAGACCGGGGTTGGCAAGCGTCCGCGCGCGGAACTGCCGCTCCGTCTGAACCGGATTCAGT
Source organism: uncultured Acidobacteriia bacterium (assembly GCA_903900705.1). Classification (GTDB taxonomy): domain Bacteria; phylum Acidobacteriota; class Terriglobia; order Bryobacterales; family Bryobacteraceae; genus BOG-234. The sequence continues at coordinate 627 of CAIUOG010000089.1, read as the reverse complement.
TCATGCGGCTGGTATTTGATGCAACTGACCTGAAGACTGGCGACGGCAAGGAAGAATCCTGCCACGGACTGACGGCTCACTGGATAAAGTATATGGTGCTGTGATGAAAAATCGCTTAACCCTGTTGCTGCTTTCCTTTTGTGCCCTCTGCTCCGGTGCGGAGCGCAAACTGACGGCGCTCATCATTGATGGCGCGAACAATCATGACTGGGCCGCCGGGACGCGCGGAATCCGCTCCATCCTCGAAGGTTCCGGTCGTTTCACGGTGGACGTCGTCACCTATCCCGAGTGGAAGCCCCTCGCTGGTTATGACGTCGTGATCAACAATTTCAACGGCGGCCATCTGGCGGACGGCCGGCGCTGGCTGCCGGCGCAGGAAGCGGAACTGGCAAAGTACGTTTCGGGCGGTGGCGGTCTGGTAGTCTTCCATGCCGCGAACAATGCGTTTCTGAACTGGCCCGCTTATAACGACATGATCGGGCTGGGCTGGCGGGAGAAGAGCTTCGGCCCAGGCCTCGCCGTCGTGAACGACAAAGTGGTGACGATTCCGAAAGGCGCCGGCCTTGCTCCGGGGCATGGTCCCCGCCATGATTTTGACGTGTTTGTGCTGGACAAAGAGAACCCGGT
>CAIUOG010000088.1 GCA_903900705.1 uncultured Acidobacteriia bacterium | reverse complement strand
GGTTTGGTTAACCTGGTTTGGTTAACCTGGTTTGATTAACCTGGTTTGGCTTAACCTAAAAGTACTCTTACGGCTTGATCGCCGACTGAATCTGCTTCGTACCGTCGCTCGCCTTCACCACCAGCTGCCCATCGGCCTGTGTCTCCGCCGTACCCTGCCATGATGTCCCGCCCGCCGTCATCGTCAGCGGCGAGAGTTTCAGGTGCGGCTGCTTCCCGTTCCAGCTGAAGTCGTACGAACTCTCCAGGCGCTCGCAGGCATCCAGCGGCGCAAGGTCCAGATTCTTTCCCCGCAGCTTTCCTTCGGATTTCAGGTTCTGCAGCAGATCGCCCCCCGTTCCCGAGGTCGTCATCGTACCGTCCAGGTCCAGCGTGCCCGAATGCCACGCGAAGCCGGACAGCTTCGCCGTCAGATCGTAACGCGGCTGCCGCTGCGCAAGATTCACAATCGCGCTGCCCGCCAGTGCGGCGTCCCCCAGATTGGCCTGCAGCCCGCTCAACCGAGCCTCGTCGCCATCCCACTGTACGCGCGCCTTCAGCTTGGTCAGAATCGCGCCGCCGAAATCCACAGATGCCACCTGCAGCGTGCCATCGGAGTGCATCGAACGCATCCAGTCCGGCTCCGGAACCCGCCCGAAGTTGAACGCATACGTCAGAAAGCTGCCCCGGTGCAGAGCGGGCATCAGCAGTTTCTCCAGCACCGCGCCGTTCACCCGGCCCAGCGTCAGCCGGTAACGATGCGGTCGCGCGCTGCCCGTTTCATAGCGATACTCACCCTGGCCCTCAATGCCGCCCGCGGTAAAGGCGAGCCGTTTCGTTACCAGACCGGCGGCGCTCAGGCTGGCATCGGCAACGGTCAGATGCACCGGCGAAGCAAAGGCCTCAAAGGGCACATCCACGTCTTTCAGGTGGACGTCCCCGGTCCACAACGAATCCGGCAGGTTCGTGTAGTGCAGCATGCCGCTCCAGGCGCCCGAAGTTGCCAGACTCAGCAGCGGGACATGCGCCACCGAAACCTGCTTCTGCAGCGAGGCAACCGCCATGCCCTCGCTCGAAAGCGTGACATCCAGCTTCCCCGCGGCCAGGTCGTAGCCGGCCGCAATCGCAGCCGATTCGTGACTGTCATTCGTGATCGACGCCGGCGACAGCGTGATCGTGGAACCGGCAAACTGAAGGTCCGCCGTGGATACATGCAGCGCCGGAGAACCGGCCACCGTCAGCGTGGAGTTTTCGATTCGCACCTGCCCGTTCAGCGCCGCCGGACCAGCCGAGTCCTCCGGCAACGAATACCCCACCGCGCCCTGGGCCGTTCCCTCGAAACTCAGGTCGCCGGGAATCCCAAAGCCCAGATTCCGCGCCACCTGAACCAGGGGCGTCATCGCCAACTGACTGAATAACAGCGTCACGCCCCAGCGCGGACGCGCCAGATAATTGGTCACGCGAAGCCGCACGTCGATGGGCGGCTGTTTGCCTTCCGTGGTCGCGCGAATATCAACGGTCTGGCCTGGCACGTCGATCGCGCCGCCCAGCGTGATCGGCCACGCCCCGCCACCCGGAGGCGTCTGATTCCAGCCGTGAATATCATCCACACGGAAGAGTCCGGAGACACCCACGCGGGACACCGGACCGGACAAATGAGCATCCCCCCAGACATGTCCCTGCAGATACGATTCCCGGCCTTCAAACAGCGTCACCACATCACCCAGTTCGCTCTTTTCCAGCTTCACATCAAGCGTGACCAGGCCGTTCGCCGGATGCCACTCGCCTCTCGCGATAAAGCTTCCAAAACCATGCGAAGGCCGGTCCGTGCGCGCCGGATACGAATGAACCTTTACCGTCCAGGGACCATCGGCCCGGTCCGGCGGCCACAGATCCACATCCGTGTTCAACAGGTAGAAGACCGACTTGGTATCGCCGAACTTAAAATTCACCCGCCCGCCAATCAGGTGGACGCTCGGAAACGCGGCCAGCAGTTTCGGCCTCATCAGCGACGAGAAGTTCCACCTCATCGTGCCCGCGTCGGCCTGTGCCGTCGCGTTCACGCGGGTCAGGTTCACGCTGGTGTCTTCCAGATCCACCGAAGCGAACTCCAGCGGTCCCCCGAACAGAGCCGAGAGACGCGGTCGCCCGCGCAGCGTGCTGATCACCGCCATCGGCTCCGGCCCGATGGCGGGGTCTTCACCCACAATCACGTTGGTCACCGTGAAACCCGGTACCGGCAGCAACTGGAACTGGACTTCGCTGATCTCCACCTTGCGGCCCAGCGCGTTCTGCAGCCCCAGACGGATCGGTTCCCGGTACCGGTCCGCGCTGATTTTCGGCACGTACCACGCCGCGCCCAGCAGCAGCAGAAGTCCTGCGGCCACCAGCCTCGGCCAGGTAAACCGCGGCCACGCCAGCCGGCGTTTGGCGGACATGCTCACTGGCCGTCCGCCTCACGCGCCAGCAGCGCTTCATACCGCTCCGGATCATCCACGTCATCGCTGATGCCCGGGTCATCCACATCGATGTACCGGATGCGATCCGCATTCCGGTCAATCACATCGCGAACCTTCGAGGTTTCCGGCTCCAGCAGGTATTGCAGCGCAATGCGGCGGCGCAACAGCACCGGGTGCCCCCGCTTCCCCTCATAGCGGGGGATCACGATGTCCCCCTCGCAGGCCAGCAGCGCGTCGATCGTTTCGGGCTTCACCGCCGGATGATCCACCAGGGTGAACAGAACCGCGTCGTAGTCCGAAGACAGCGCGCACAGACCCGCCTGCAGCGAGGTCAGCATCCCCAGGTGGTAATCGGCATTGATCACCGGAATCACGTTCCGGGGCGCCTTCTTCCTGACGTTGTTGCCATCAAACCCAAACACCGCAACCACCGTGCAGCAGCGCGCGGAAAAAGTATCGGCCAGCGTGGAAAGAAAAGTCCCCCCGCGAAACGGGAGCAGCGCTTTGGGACTGCCCATCCGGCGGGATTCGCCGGCGGCCAGAATGATGGCCGCGAATTTAATGGCGGCAGGTGTAATGACGGCAGGTGGAACGGGTTGAGAACTCACTTCAGCAGGGCGCGGGAACGTTCGTCCGCGAAGATCGACTTCGACAGAGAGCGCCATTTTCCTTCCGGGTCGCGGCGCATGGCGATCATTTCCGCGCCGACAGAGATTGCGATTTCTTCCGGCGAGACCGCGCCGATTTCGAGACCCATGGGGGCATAAACACGGTCGAAGGCCGCGCGGTCCATGCCTTCCTTCTCCAGTTCCTTCACCACCGCGATGGTCTTGCGGCGGCTGCCGATCATCGCGATGTAGCGCGCGTTCGTCGTCACGGCCCAGCGCAGCACGCGCATGTCGTCCCGGTGGCCCCGCGTGACAATCACGATGTAGGTGGACTCATTCACGCTGAGCTTCGGAAAAGCATCTTCGTACTCCTCCGCGAAAACCCCCGCGGCCTCCGGGAAGCGTTCCGCGTTGGCGTAGGCCTCACGGTTGTCGATGACCGACGCCCGGAAACCAGCCAGATTCAGCACCTTCACCAGGCTTTTCGAAATATGCCCGCCGCCGAAAACCAGCGCGCACGGCTGCGGATGAATGCACTCCACAAACACCTGCAACTGCCCTCCGCAGATCAGCCCGTTGTCGTAAGCCGCGTCCTGCCCCAGACTGAAATTCATGTTCCGCGGCTTGCCGGTTTCCATCACTTCGCGCGCGGCGTTCCACACTTCGGCTTCCACACAACCACCGCCGATGGTCCCCACCAGAGAGCCATCTTCCCGAACCAGCAGTTTCGCCGTCTGAAAGCTCGGAATGGAGCCGTTGACTTCGACGATTGTCGCCAGGGCGCACTTCTGGCCCAGCCCGCGCAAGCGGACCAGTTCGTCAAAAACGTCCATGGGAGGCCTTTCGGATCACGAGATTACATTATAACAAGCCTGAACATTCACCTTTAACATGGATTCGGTAAGATCTTTCATACCCATGCGCACCGGAATCCTCACGCTTGCCTTCGTCGCCGGAACACTTTTCGGGGCCGAACCGCCCCGCCTTGCCGCTCATGTTGTCGTGCTGGGCTTCGACGGCATGAGCCCCAACGGCGTCGAACAGGCGAAGACCCCGGTCATGCACGATCTGATGAAGCAGGGCGCATACACGCTCCACGCCCGGGGAGTGATTCCCACCGTCAGCAGCCCCAACTGGGCTTCCATGATCATGGGCGCCGGCCCCGCCGAACATGGCGTAACTTCCAACGACTGGAAGCCGGACCGGTTCGAAATTGCGCCCATCTGCAAAGGCGATGGCGGCATCTTTCCCACCATCTTCGACCTGCTGCACCAGCAGCGCCCCAGGGCAGTGGCCGGGGTCTTCCACGATTGGGAAGACTTCGCGCGCCTGCTCAACCGCAATTCCGTGGCGGTGCTCGAACACGGCAAGGGGCCCGATGAAACCCTCGACAAAGCTCTCGCCTGGATGCGGGCGAACAAACCCGACCTGACCTTCATTCATTTCGACCACGTCGATGAAGCCGGGCACAAGTTCGGCCACGGTTCTCCGGAATATTACAAGGCGGTGGAAAAGGCCGACGCTCTCGTGGCAAAGGTCCTTCAGGCACTTCGGGAAGCCGGCATGGCGAACGACACCATCGTGCTCGTCACCGCCGACCACGGCGGCGTGGGTACAAAGCATGGCGGCTCCACCATGGCCGAAATCGAAATCCCGTGGATCCTCTCCGGTCCCGGCGTCCGCAAAGGACTCGAACTCAAAACGCATGTCCGCACCTATGACACCGCCGCGACTCTGGCGCACATCCTCGGCGTAAAACCGTCCGATTGCTGGCTTGGCAAGCCCGTCACCGAAGCTTTCCCCTCGGGCCGATGACCGCTTCCCGATCCTTCCGCGCCGCGCAGTGGCGGACCCTCTTTCTCATCATGTTCTGCTACCTGTTTTTCTACACGGGCCGGCAGAACTTTGGCTTCGCCGCGCGGGGCATGCAGGACGAACTGCATCTCTCCGCCGCCGCGCTCGGTCTCTTCAACGCCGTCCTGCTCATCGGCTACGGCCTTGGGCAGGCGGTCAACGGCAATCTGAGCGACATCTGCGGCGCGCGCCGCATGGTCATGACCGGCGCTTATCTTTCGGTCGCCCTGAACTGGGCCGTGAGTTTTGCGCCCAACTTCCCGGCTGCACTGCTCTGCTGGGGCATGAATGGCCTCGCCCAATCCGCCGCCTGGCCCGCCATGAACCGCGTGCTGGCCAACTGGTGGCCGCGCCGGGAGCGCGGCAAGGCCATCGGGATGTACCTGCTGGCGGCGGGCTTCTCCAGCACCCTCACGTTCCTGCTCTGCATCGCCATCGTCGGGCGTCTCGACTGGCGCTGGATCTTCCGCCTGCCCGTTCTCCCGCTGCTGATCGGAGGGGCGGTCTATGCGGCCTTCTCGCGCAATAAGCCGGAAGACGACGGCTTCCCCGCTCTGCCGGACGAATCACGCGAGCACCCTCCCTCCAACGAGTCTTCCCTCGAACGTTACCGCCACGTACTGCGCAACCGCGCCTGGCAACTCTCCTGCCTTTCCATCGGTTGCGAAAGCATCGCGCGTTACGGCCTTATCAATTGGGTTCCCGTTCACTTTCTCGGCCCGCACTGGAAGGACAACACCGCCGGTCTCTGGATCACCCTGGCCCTGCCCGTTGGCATGGCGACCGGTGCGCTGACTTCCGGCCTGGTCGCCGACCACTGGTTTCCGGAACGGCGCGCCAGACTGGTGCTGTCCTTCCTCGGCCTCGCCGCCGCCGGAGCTCTCGCGCTCGCCGTCACCCCCATCTCGAACCCAGGCGTCGCCGTCGTGCTGCTCGGCATTCTGGGATTTCTGGTCTACGGCCCGCAGGCGACCTATTGGGCACTCTGTCCCGAACTGGTGGGACGCGAACGGTGCGGCACCGCCACCGGCCTGATGGACGCCGGAGCCTACGGTTTCGCAGCCCTGGGACAAGTCGCCATCGGCTGGACGATCGATACCACCCACTCCACCGCTTCAGCCTTCTACGTAATCGCCGCCGCCTGTCTGGCCGGCGCGCTGGTGATGATTCCGGTAAAAAAATGACATCCCTGGCAGCGGTCTTCCACAATCCGGCACAGCCCCTCGAACTGCGGCGTTTCCCCCTGCCGGTTCCGGCGGAGGGCGAGACTCTGGTGCGCATCCGCTGCTCCACCATCTGCGGCAGCGACCTCCATTCGCGCTTTGGGCGCCGGCACTGCCCCGCCCCGGCCATCCTGGGCCATGAAATGGTGGGCGAAATCGTCGCCACCGGAAACGGCGGGGCTCACGATTATCGCGGCCGTCCCCTCCGGATCGGCGAACGGGTCACGTGGTCGATGGTCTGGAGCTGCGGCGATTGCTACTTCTGCCTCCGGAACCTGCGCCCCAAGTGCGAACGACTCATGAAATTCGGACATGAGCCGATCTCGCCCGCGGGCGCGCTGCACGGCGGCATGGCGGAGTACTGCCTTCTGCCCGCCGGAACCGCGATCTTCCCGGTCCCGCACAACATTCCCGACATGGTTGCCGCCCCCGCAAACTGCGCCACCGCCACCGTGGCCGCCGTCCTCCGCACCGCCGGGCCGGTCAAGGGTGAGGTCGTCGTCATCCTCGGCGCAGGCATGCTGGGCCTCACCGCCTGCGCGATGGCAGCCGCGAACGGCGCCGCCCGCGTCATTGTCGTGGAGCCCGTTGAAGAGCGGCGGCAGCGGGCGCTGCTCTTCGGCGCACACGTCGCGCTCAACAGCGAAAGCACCCCCGGCGAACTGGCCGCCGCCATCCGCGAACGAAGCCAAAACCGAGGCGCAGACGCCGTACTGGAATTTGCAGGCGTCCCGGACTCCGTCGAACCCGGCCCCGACCTGCTCCGCACCGGTGGCCGTTTCATCCTCGCCGGTTCCGTCTTTCCATCCCGTCCGGTCCGTTTCTCCGCCGAACAGATGGTCCGCCGGATGCTGCACTTCACCGGCGTCCATAACTACGCTCCTGAAGATCTCGAAACCGCGTTGGTCTTCCTGCGCGATCACATCGACCTCCATCCCTTCGCGGATCTCATCGGCCCGGCCTTCCCTCTTGCCCAGGTGAACGAAGCCCTCGAATACGCCGAAAAAACGAAGCCGCCGCGCGTGGCGCTGCTACCCTGATACCCGCAAGAATCTCCCACGCGAAACCAGGCCGACGCGATATCTTAAAGAGCATGAAAAGTTCGCACATCGTTTCGTTCGCCCTCGGCCTTGCCGCCATGCTGGGCATGAGCATGATTCACCCCTCCACCTCCCAGGCGCAGCCCCCGGCCCACGTTTATGAGATGCGTACCTATTACGCCAATCCGGGCAAGCTCGACGATCTGAAAAAGCGCTTCCGTGAGCACACCATCACCATCTTCAACCGGCATCACATGAAGAGCATTGGCTACTGGGAACCGCAGGACAACAAGGAAAACTATCTCGTCTACATCCTTGAACATGCCAGCAAGGAAGAAGGCCTGAAGAACTGGGCGGAATTCTCGGCCGATCCGGAATGGAAGGAAGTGGCAAAGGCTTCGGAAGTCAACGGCAAGCTGGTGGATCACGTGGTCCGCGTCTGGCTCAATCCGTCCGATTTCTCCCCCATCAAATAATGCGGGGGGCGCTCTTACTGGCGGCGGGCGCTCTGGTGCTCGCCGCCGCGCCATCTTCGTGGGAAAACGAACTGCGGGCCTGGCGCGACGCCTACGAAGCCTCCCTCAAGGCTCCCGATGGCTGGCTCTCCGTCGCGGGGCTTTTCTGGCTGCACGAGGGCGATAACGCGGTTGGTTCCGACCCCCTCTCGCCCGTCGTGCTGCGCGAAGGTCTGCCAAAACAAGCCGGAGTCCTGCGGCTGCGCTCCGGCGTCGTGACCTTCGAACCGGCTTCCGGCCCCCCTGTCGTTCTCCGCCACGATTCGCCCGATGCCGTCCACCTCGGCTCGCTCACCATGACGATCATCCGGCGCGGGGACCGCATCGGCGCGCGGCTGAAGGATCCCGAATCCGCCGCGCGACGGAACTTTACCGGCTGCCAATGGTTTCCGCCTGACGCAAAATGGCGGATCGAGGCCAGGTGGATCCCCTACCCCACCCCGAAAGTCACCAAACTGCTGAATGTGCTCGGGATGACCATTGAAGAAACATCGCCCGGCTACGCGGAATTCACCGTGGGCGACAAGCCCTTCCACCTGGAACCCATCACCGAAAAGACGGAGCAGGGCGAGCACCTCTTCTTCCTGATGAAAGACGCCACCGCGGGCCGGACCACCTACGCCGCCGGCCGCTACCTCTACGCCGCCATGCCCTCCAATGGCATCGTGGAACTGGATTTCAACAAGGCCGAAAATCCGCCCTGTGCCTTCACCTCGTTCGCGACCTGTCCGCTGCCTCCCCGGCAAAACATCCTCCCCCTCGCGATTGAGGCCGGTGAGAAGAAATACGAAAAACATTGAACAGAATGACGCTGGTTCTCGCTTCCCAATCGCCCCGCCGCGCGGAACTTCTCGCCGCGGCCGGCATCGACTTCACCGTCCGCGTCGCGGACATTGACGAAACGCCGCACCCGGACGAAAACCCGCTGGAGTTCGCCCTGCGCATGGCCGCTGGCAAGGCTGCCGCCGTACCCCTCCATCCCGGAGAAACCATTCTCGCCGCCGACACAATCGTGGTGATCGATCACGAGATCATGGGTAAGCCCCGGGACAAAGCCGATGCCACCCGCATGCTGCGCGCGCTCTCCGGACGCCCACATGAAGTAATCACCGCTATCTGTTTGCAAAGCAAGGACAAAACTGTCCTCGACTCCTGCTCCACCACCGTCTGGTTTCACCCCCTCACGGAAGCGGAAATCGCCTGGTATGTGGAATCCGGCGAACCCATGGACAAAGCCGGCGCATACGGCATCCAGGGCCTCGCCTCCCGCTTCATCGACCGGCTCGACGGGTCTTATTCCAACGTGGTCGGTCTGCCGGTGGCGCTGGTCTGGCAGCACCTCCGGCAGCTTTGATTCACAGCCCCAACACACGCTCGATCTTGCACTGCAGAATCACCACGTCCGGCGAATCCTGCACAGCCGCGTAGTACCGCTGCTGGAAATCCGTGCCGGTCTCGCGGGGACGAACCACTTCCCTTGCCTGCGCAAGCAGCGCATCCGCCACGGGTTGTTCCGCCGTGCTGCGCCGCGAAATCGCCTCGTCAATCTCTACCACCATCGTGGAAAGCACCTTCAGCCACGCAAAGTGCGGGTCGCCCAACACCAGCGTCAGGAACTTCCCCGGCCCCCCGATGTCGCCATTCTCCGCCTCATAGGTGGCGCGCTCGCGGTCCAGCAGCAACTTGTGCTGTTCCAGCAGCAGATTGCGCAGTTTCGTCAGTGTCTCTTTGCTTTCAGGAGTGATCGGCGTCATGCTCTGTCCCTATTCTGACCTGGCACCCGTTAAACTGAGCCTGAATGCCGGAAGAGACGGTTCGGGTCGCGGCGGGCGACGCCGGGTTTGAAAAACGTATACAGGATATGGCAGCCAGCGTCGCCGCGCGCTTTCGCTACCACTCCATCGAACTCCCTGATGGCAGCGTCCTTCCCGGCCTCCAGTCTCCCGATCAACTCCGCTGGCGTCTGTCCCTTTTTGACCTTGACGAAGACCTGCGCGGCAAGCGCGTCCTCGACATCGGCGCCTGGGATGGCTGGTTCAGCTTCGAATGCGAGCGGCGCGGTGCGGATGTGGTCGCCGTCGACTGCGTCGAACTCGATACCTTTCTCGAAGCCCGGCAACTGCTCGGCTCAAAAGTCGACTACCGCACGCTTGACGTCACGGAACTTTCCGCCGAACGCCTCGGCAAGTTCGACATCGTGCTTTTCTTCGGCGTCCTCTATCACCTGCGGCATCCGCTGCTCGGTCTCGAAAAAGCCGTGGAGCTTTCCACTGACCGCGTCCTGGTCGAGTCCTTCGTTATCGGCTCGGAAGAGCGCGCTATCCCCGCCGTGATGGAGTTCTACGCCCGTACCGAACTTGGCGGCCAGATCGACAACTGGTGCGGACCCTCGCCCGAATGTCTGGTCTCTCTCTGCCAGTCCGCCGGCTTCGCCCAGGTGGAACTGCGGAACATCACCAACCAGCGGGCTTCCGCCATCTGCCGGCGCCACTGGCCGGAACCGCCGCAACACCCGGCCGCCCCCGCCCCGCACCTGCACTCGGCAACCAACAACCGCACCTACGTGGCGCGCTTCCATCCAAATAAGGAAGAGTACATCTGCTGCTTCTTCAAATCGCCGGAGCCGGATCTGACCGCCGACTCGGTTTTCATTGAGGTGGACGGCTTCGGCGTTCCCGGCCTGGTCGTTTCTCCAAACGGCCCGGAAGCCTGGCAGGCCAGTTGCCTTCGCCCGCCGGGTCTCGCTCCCGGTCGTCACCAGGTTCGCCTGCGCACCGCCAACAGTTCCCGCAGTAACGTGGTGGAGTTCGTCATGCTGGACGCCGCCGGGAACGAAGTTCCCACGCCCCCCGGTGACTTCCCCCCCGCCCCCCCGGAACTCTGCAGCGCGGAATTCCACCCCTCCGGCGACCTCCGGCTCGCCGTGAATCGCGCCGGTTCCCTCATCTGCTACCTGCGTTCCCCGGCGGCCTCCATCGGAACCTCCGACGTTCATATCGAAGCTCACCCCGAAGCCGGAGCCACTGCCCTGCGCGCCGACATCGTCAGTTCCCTGGGCGACGGCGTCTGGCAGGTCAATACCCTGCTGCACGTCCCCCTCGCGGCAGGCACACCGATCCGGCTCAGACTGGGCGAAGGCTCATGGACGAGCTTTCGCGAAACCGAGTACCGCGGCTGATACCGCCCGGCAAGGTACTGGACCTGCCAGCCCGTGGCAGCGGGAAAATGATTACTTTAGAATTACAAAACATTGTAATTTTTCGACTATGATCGGAAGAGAACATTTGAAGCCGTACCGGAAAGTACGGTTGGTCTGGGGTCCATTTTCAAACGATGCTCCGATTTCGCGTCTGGCCTCCCAAGGTTTCCCCGTCGAACCTGCTCCGCCCCCGTCTGATCGTGCCCCTTTTTCTGGCTGCGATCTGTTGCGTCGGCCCCGCCTTCGGACAGCTCACCGTTCCCGGCTATGACGGCTCCAGCATATCCGTCTCCCCCAACGGCGACTGGACCCTGAACGTTCCCGGCCCCCAATGGAGTTTCGCGGGCAATATCGGCTCCCCGGCTGTAGCTTCGCGGGCGAACCGCGGCAAGGACTCTCTCGGAACCTATCAGGAAATCGCCTTTGATTACACGGTTTCCGGAGGCGGCAGAACCGCTTCCATCCGGCTGTATCAAACGGTGGCGGCGGCACTCTTCATCCAGACCTCGCACGACGCGACACCGAACACCAGCCCTTTTCCCACCATCTCTCAATACCCCTCCTCTCTGTCCCACATTTCTTTCAATGGCATGTTCGCTCCGGCGGACTTTACCGATCTGCTGAGCGATAGTCCCTGGGGCTTTTTCGACGCCGCGGGCAACACGTTCATCCTGTCCGCCGCCTCGAATTTCATGACCGCCGCGGCCAACCGGCTCGGCAACGGCTCCATCGCGATGGGCATCTCGCCGCAAATCGCCGCGCTCCCCGCCGGCTTTACCCAGAAAACCCTCCTGGTGTTTGGCGCCGGAATCAACCAGACGTTCCAGAACTGGGGCGAGTCGCTCACCGCCCTGCGAGGCAAAAGGCGGCCGGCCAACGACTCCGATACGCTCCTGAAGTCCCTCAGCTACTGGACCGACAACGGCGCAACGTACTACTACAACCCCGGCGGCGACAGCTATGCGGGCACTCTCCAGTCCATCCGCAAAGAGTTCGATTCGAAAGGCATCCGGCTCGGCTCTCTGCAGCTCGACAGCTGGTGGTACCCGAAAGGGCCGGACAACAACTGGGCCAGCCACTCCGGCATCTGGACCTACGCGGCCTCCCCGGCACTCTTCACCGCCGACCTCGCCGGCTTTCAGAGTTCCATCAAAACCCCTCTCGTGACGCACTCCCGCTGGATCGATGTCGCCAGCCCCTATCGCTCGCAATTTGCGATGTCCGGCAACGTCGTCGTCGACCCCACCTACTGGGACGGCGTCGCGGCCTATCTGAAGTCCTCCGGCGTCACCACTTACGAACAGGACTGGCTCGGCTCGGAAGCGCAGACGGACTTCAATCTGTCCGATCCCGAAACATTTCTCACCGGCATGTCCGCGGCCATGGCCAAACACGGCATTACCGTGCAGTACTGCATGGCCAACCCCAGCCACTTCCTGCAAAGCACCAACTACAGCAACGTCACCACCATTCGCGCCAGTCAGGACCGCTTCCGCCCGGAAATCTGGACCAACTTCTTCTACAGTTCCCGGTTCGCCTCGGCCATCGGCGTCTGGCCGTTTACCGACGTTTTCATGAGTACGGAGCTCAACAACCTGATCGCGGCCACCCTCTCCGCCGGCCCCGTCGGTATCGGCGACCCGCTCGGCCAGATCTCCAAAGAGAACGTGCTTCGCTCCGTGAGGGCCGATGGGGTGATCGTGAAGCCGGACGTCTCCGCCACACCGCGCGACAGCGTCTTTCTGAATGACGCGCTGGGAATCGACGTTCCCATGGTCGCCTCCGCGTGGACAGACTTCGGCGGCGGCCTGAAAACCTGGTATCTCTTCGCCTACACCCGGGGTTCCAACAACTCCGTCACCATCGATCCCGCCTCTTTCGGGATCAATGGCGCAGCCTACTTCTACGATTCCCTCAAAGAGACCGGCAGACTGATCAACGCCCGATCCACCTACACGTTCAATCTGACCGACGGCGTCGGCTACTACGTGCTCGCCCCGGTGGGCCCCAGCGGCATCGCAATGCTGGGGGACAAAGGCCAGTTCGTGTCCATGGGCCGGAAACGCATTTCGTCTTTTACCGATTCCGGCGTCGCACAGGTCGGAGTCACTTTCGCGGCGGGCGAGACCATGCGGACGCTGTTCGGCTACTCCCCCTATCCGGTCCAGGTGGGCTCGCTCACAGGCTCTCACGCCGGCCTCTCGTGGGACCCCACGAATCAGATTTTCAGTGTGAATGTACATCCAGCCGCAGGCAAGGCGGGCATGCAGTTCGGTCTGTCCTCTCCCATCCTGACCAAACCCGGCTGCGATCTCCGCTGCACCGGAACCGGTCCGAATCCGGGGCTGACCCTGACCCAGCCCGCTCGTCAGTAATCGGACCACGTTAGACTACATCTTCGGGGGATTCGGGTCCAGCGTGGCGGCAAGTATAAAAGATGTGGCTCTGAGGGCAGGTGTGTCCATTGCGACGGTGTCCCACGTCCTCAACGGGACCCGCAGCACGCGGCCGCAGACCCGCGAGCGGGTTCTCGACGCCATCCGCCAGTTGGGTTACTCCCAGAATCTGGCCGCCCGCAATCTCGCGCGGGGCCGCAGTTCGCTGCTGGGTCTCATCATTTCCGATATCCGGAACCCCTTCTTCCCCGAAATCACCTCGTCGTTTCAGGACCACGCCCTCGAACATGAGATGGACGCCGTGGTGCTCAACACCAACTACGATGCCGAACGCGCGCTGAACTCCGTCCGCCGTCTGATCGGGCTGCAGGTACCGGGCGTGGCGATTCTGACCTCCCAGTTCGACCCCGCCGCGGTCGACATGCTCACCCGCGCCAACGTGGCCTCCGTCTTCCTCGATCTCGGCAAAGTGGACCGGTCCATCAGCAACATTTCGATCGACTACGAACAGGGCATCCTCAGCGCCCTCCGCCATCTCAGTGCCCTCGGCCACCGCTGCGTCGGCTACGTGGGCGGCCCCGTCCACCTGCCGTCTGTCGCCCGGCGGAAAGAGGCCTTTGCGCAAAGCGCGAGGCAGCTCGGGCTGGAGGATTGCCCCATGGTGGACGGCGATCTCACCGTCATCGGCGGCTATGCCGCCTGCTCCGCCCTGCTCGCCCATCAACCGCCCACAGCGATCATGGCCGGCAATGACCTCACCGCCATCGGCGTCATGCACCGCCTCTGGGATGCGGGCCTGCAGATTCCACGCGACGTGTCGGTGGTCGGCTTTGACGATATCCTGTTCGCCGAGTACACCCAGCCGGCCCTGACCACCGTTGCCCTCCCGAGGAAGGAAATCGGCATCCTCGCCTTTCAGGCCCTCTGGGCAATGATTCACGACCCCGAACAGAGAGGCCGCGAGTACCACGTGGGTACCCACCTTGTGGAGCGCCGTTCCACCATGCCCCCGTCACCAGCCCGCGTCAAAGCGCGTTAACGAGCCGTTATACTCAAAGTTCCGTGTTTCATATCCAGGAAAAGCAAATACAAGCCGCGTTTCGGGACCTCGTGCGTATCCGCTACGGTGTCGAGGCCGAAATCGCCATTGAGCAGCCCAAACAGTCGTCCTTCGGCGAACTGGCCCTGCCCGTCGCCTTCCAGCTGGCCAAAGAACTGAAGCAGCCACCCCGCAAAATCGCTGCGGAACTGGTCGAGGCCGCCGGAGACATCCCCGGTGTCGCCGCCATGGAAGTCGCCGGCAACGGCTACATCAACGTGCGGTTCGACCGCGGCGCGTACGGCGCGGCTCTGCTCGCCGGCGAGGGCGACCACGCCGCGCCCGGCAGCGGCAAGACCATCGTCGAACACACCAACATCAATCCGAATAAGGCGGCCCACATCGGCCACCTGCGGAATGCCGTTTTGGGCGACACCTTCGTGCGGATGCTGCGCGCTCTCGGCCACACCGTCGAAGTGCAGAACTATATCGACAACACCGGCGTGCAGGTGGCGGACGTGGTGGTCGGCTTCCACTTTCTCGAAAAGAAGACGCCCGCAAAAGTCGCCCTGCTGATTTCCAGCCCCGAGCAGCCCTTCGATTACCTTTGCTGGGATCTCTACGCCCGCACCTCGCAGTATTACAAGGACAATCCGGAAGCCCTCGCCTGGCGCGCCGAAACCCTGCATTCCATCGAAGCGGGCGAAGGCGCCCTTGCCGAAATGGCCCACCTTGTGGCGGACGCCATCGTCAACGCTCACCTCGCCACCATGCTGCGGCTGAACATTCAATACGACGTGCTGCCGCGCGAAAGCGAGATCCTGCACCTGCAATTCTGGGCCTCCGCCTTCGAACTGCTGAAGGAACGCAAGGCCATCTATTTCGAGCAGGAGGGCAAGAACAAAGGCTGCTGGGTGATGCCGTCCTCCGCCTTCCGGGGCGAAGGAGACGCCAACGAAGACAGCAAAGTCATCGTTCGCTCCAACGGCACCGTGACCTACGTAGGCAAAGACATCGCCTACCAGCTCTGGAAGTTCGGCCTGCTGGGCAAGGATTTCCACTACAAACCCCTCACGCGCTATACGGATGGTCATGAGGTCTGGGTCTCCACCAGCGTCGCGCAGCCCCGCCCCGCGCCCGCCTTCGGTCAGGCCCGCAAAGTCTTCAACGTCATCGACACACGCCAGTCTTACCTGCAGGACGTGGTGGTCGCCGGACTGCGCGCGCTCGGCTTCGAAGAGCAGGCGCGGCAATCCATCCACTTCAGCTACGAAATGGTGGCGCTCTCGCCCCGCTGCTGTGCCGACCTCGGCATTGCGCTCTCCGAAGAGGACGCCCGCCGTCCCTACGTCGAAGTATCCGGCCGCAAAGGTCTCGGCGTGAAAGCCGACGATCTGATGAACAAGCTCATCGAAAGCGCGCTGAGTGAAGTCGCCTCCCGTCATCCGGAAGACAACCAGGCCGCGCAGCTGGCGGTCGCCGTGGAAATCGCCATGGGCGCGCTCCGGTATTTCCTGCTGAAATTCACCCGGAACACGGTCATCGCGTTCGACTTCCAGGAAGCCCTCAGCTTTGAAGGCGAAACCGGACCTTACGTGCAATATGCAGCCGTGCGCGCGGGCCGCATCCTGAACAAGCTCGAAGACCGCGGCGAGAACCTGCCGGACTTCGCCGCGGAACTGACCCGCGAAGCCATGGCCCGCCAACTCGAAAACGAAGACTGCTGGCAGGTCCTGCTCGCGGCATCAAAGGCCGGCGCGGCATTGGAACGCGCTGTCGCGGCGGGTGAGCCTGCCCATATGGCCCGTTACGCTTTCCAGCTGGCCCAGGAGTTCAGCAACTTCTACCAGCGCTTCAAAGTTCTGGATGAACCCGTTCCGGAGCGCAAAGTCTTCCTGCTCTGGATGACCGAATTCTTCCGCCTTCAGCTTCGGCGGACCCTTGCCATCCTCGGCATCGCCGTCCCCGCCTACATGTAAGCCATGCTTCTCGCTCTCGACGCAGGCAATACGAACGTCACCATCGGGATCTTCCAGGGTGGCGTACTGGTAGACCATCGCCGCCTTCGGACCGTCCGCGAACAGACCTCGGACGAATGGGGCATTCTGCTGATGAGCCTGCTACGGTACGCTTCGCTCGACCCCGCGGAGGTGCACGGCATCATCGTCTCCTCCGTCGTGCCCCCGCTCAACAGCGCCCTCGCGGAAATGGCGCAGCGCTACTTCCGCGTGGAGGCCATGTTCGTCACGCCCAAAACAGACACCGGCCTCACCATCTGTTATGACAACCCCTGGGAAGTCGGAGCGGACCGTATCGTCAACAGCGTTGCAGCCCTGCACAAGTACGGCGGCCCCTGCGTCATCGTCGACCTCGGCACCGCCATCACCTTCGATGCCGTTTCGGCCGACTCTGAATATCTCGGCGGCATTATCTCAGCCGGCATCGGGATTTCCGCCGAGGCGCTTTTCAACCGAACCGCCCGTCTCCCGCTGGTCGATTTTCGCCAGCCGAAAAACCTGATCGGCACCAACACCGTCTCCAGCATGCAGTCCGGTCTGTTCTACGGGGCCATCGGCGCCATCGACGGCATCATCGAGCGGCTCATCCGCGAACTCGGTCCCGATACGCGGACCATCGCCACGGGCGGGCAGGCGCAAATGATCGCCGGCGGCTCCCGCTACATCCGGCATGTGGATGAGAACCTCACGCTCGAAGGTCTCCGGCTGATCTGGGAACGCCGGAAGTGAGCGAATTCACACTCAACTATTTCAACTACTTCACCGAGATCGAGGAACACTTCCAGCAGGCCCGGGGCACGGCGCTATTCCTGCTTTCCCCGCTCGACTGGGCACTGATTGAAACCTGGAAGAACGCGGGGATTCCACTCGAAGCGGTTTTGCGCGGCATCGATGTGGCCTTTGAGAAATGGCGCGCCAAACGTTCCCGCGCGCAACAGGTCAACTCCCTCGCCTTTTGCGCCCAGGCCGTGATGGTGGAGGCGCAGCGGCAGGCGGACCTCGCGCCCGGGCAGCCGTCGGCCTCAAAGGAACACTCCGAATCGCCCTTCCCGGATGAGGAAATCCTGCGTTATTTGGCGCGGAATGAAGCCGCAATCCGGGAATTAGGACGTCCTGAATTCGACGGGATTATCGAAGCCATTCATCAGATTATTACGGACTTCCCCACGCATTCCACGGATTTGGAGGCTCTCGAACAGCGCCTGACGATGCTCGAACAGAAGATGGTGGCCATCGCCCGGACGCGTCAATCCGACGAGGAGTCCCTCGCGGCCCGGAAAGAGTTGGAGTCCTATTTGAAGCCTTACCGGGGCCGTATGACCGCGCCGCAGATAGCCATGCTGGAGGCACAGTTTCTGGAGCGCTCCCTGCTGGACCGGGCAGGCCTGCCACGCCTGAGCCTCTTCTACCTGCGCTAAATGGAAATGTGCCGGTTCGTCGCCCGGGCTTGCGCGATCCGGTTACCGAAAAGCCGGCCATAAAATGCGTGACGCGGAGCACAATCCTGTGGTACTTTTCAACTGAAGGGCTTTATTTCAATCCGGTGTGTACCAACGGTAACGTTTTCGCTCTTCAATCGTCTTTGGTAGTGGAACGTTACGTTCCGGCTCTTATACAGGTTCTTTGAAGTTTCAGGTTTACCGAGTGAACCGCTCCTGGCACGAGTTTCGTGCATACGGAAAAGGCGGTTCAGCCAGCCTGCGCACTCCTCCGAGCGCTTGTTGGTTCTTTGGTGAAGCGGCAGGCGCCATCCTCCGAGCGTCTGCCGTTTTTTTATTCCTGCAACGTGCGTGTTTTTCCGATTTCTCCTCGAAACAAAAAGGCCTACACTCGTAGTCATAGTACAGTGAATTTCCCGTGGCATAGATCCTGCCGGAAACGAGAATATTCTCTGCCCACCGGGCGACTCCTCCGCGCGCGTGGGTAACTGTACACCCCGGCAGACGTCTTCCTCCGAGCGTCTGCCGTTTTTTTATTCCTGCAACGTGCGTGTTTTTCCGATTTCTCCTCGAAACAAAAAGGCCTACACTCGTAGTCATAGTACAGTG
>CAIUOG010000087.1 GCA_903900705.1 uncultured Acidobacteriia bacterium | reverse complement strand
GGCGGCGGCGGTTCCGACATCGCTCCGCTGCTGGCGGGAGGCGTACCCGGATTCGGGATGCGGACGGTGGGGACGCACTACTTTGACTGGCACCACACCAACTCCGATACCTTTGACAAGATTGTGCCCCTGGAGTTCCGGCAGAACGTGGCGGCACTGGCGGTATTGAGTTACGTGCTGGCCGATATGCCGGAGAGGATCGGCGATATCCGGTAATCTGCGATACTAGTCAGTCAACGAGCCACGTCGCCCGAAACATCCTTTGAGGTAAGGCTTCATGATGACTCGGTTTTTTGCCGCGATGACTCTTTGTGTGACTGCCCTTTTCGGGGCGTCTCCCCAGAAAGGCACAGAGATTCTCTGGGACAGGTACGGCGTTGCGCACGTCTATGCGAAGACGACGGCGGACCTGTTTTATGGTTATGGCTACGCGCAGGCGCAGAGCCACGGGAACCTGTTGTTGCACTTATACGGTGAGTCGCGGGGCCGGGCGGCGGAATACTTCGGTCCTTCCGGGCTGGAGGGGGACAAGTGGGTGTGGACGAATTCGGTCCCGCAACGTTCGGAAAGCTGGCTGAAGCAGCAGACGCCGGAATTTCGGTCGTACCTGGAAGCCTTTGCCAAGGGAATCAATGACTATGCGGCGAAGCATCCGGAAGCGCTGACGAAGGAGTCAAAACGCGTATTGCCGGTGACGGCGCTCGATCCGCTGGAGCATGTGCATCGGATTGTGCATTACACCTACATCGGATCTCAGCGACTGGCCTCCAGTGGGCCGCCGGTGACAGTTGCCAGCCTGCTGGAGACTCCGGAAGATGTGGGCTCGAATGGCTGGGCTGTGGCGCCGGGCCATACGGCCAACGGGAAGTCTCTTTTGCTGGGGAATCCGCATCTTGGCTGGGGCGGTTGGCAGACTTACTACGAGATTCAGCTGACTGCGCCGGGGATTGAGTTATACGGGGCGAGCCAGGTGGGGTTCCCGGTGCTGCGTTTCATGTTCAGTCAGTATGTTGGCTTCAATCAGACGGTGAATAACGTGGACGCGGTGGATCTTTACCGGATCACGAAGCAGGGAGATGGTTACCTGTTCGATGGCAAGGTCCGGCAGTTCGAAAAGTCCACGCATGAGTTGAAGATCCGGCAGGCGGACGGTTCGTTCCGGACCGAAATGCTGAGTATCACGAGCACGCTACACGGGCCGGTGATCAAGCAGCAGGATGGCGCACCCATCGCGATGAAGGTGGCGGCGCTGGATAAGCCGTTCCTGCTTGAGGAGTACTGGCAGATGAACCTCGCGCATAACTTCGCGGAGTTTGAGAAGGCCGTTTCGCGGCTGCAGGTGCCCTGTTTCAATATTCTGTACGCGGACCGCGACGGGCATATCGAGTACCTGCTGAACGGTACGATTCCGAAGCGGAACAAAGGGGATTTACGGTTCTGGGCCGGCGTGGTGCCGGGAGATACTTCGGAGACGCTCTGGGACAGCTATCTGTCGTATGCGGAGTTGCCGAAATCGATTGATCCGCCGTCCGGGTTCGTGCAGAATACCAATGATCCGCCGTGGAATGCTTCGTGGCCCAACAGCCTGAATCCGGATCAGTATCCGCCGTACATTGCGCCGCGCACGATTTCATTCCGTGCGGAGCGGTCCCTGCGGATGTTGTATGAAGACCCGAAAATCACCTACGAGAACTTCATCGCCTACAAGCATTCGACGCGCGCCGAGTTGGCAGATCGGATTCTGCCGGATTTGTTCGCGGCGGTGGAGCAAGCCGGCAGTCCGCTGGCCAAACAGGCGGCAGAGGTATTGAAGAGCTGGGACCGGCAGGCTGAGGCCGAGAGTCGTGGCGCAGTTTTGTTCTACGAATGGTCGAAGCAATTCATGGGTCCGGCAATGGGGTCTCAGACGGGATTTGCTGTGCCTTACGATATCCAGTCTCCACTGACGACGCCGCGCGGACTGAAGGACCCGGCAAAGGCGGCACAGCAATTGGAGGCTGCGGCGAAGGAGACGATACGGTTGTATGGAGCGCTGGATGTCCCCTGGGGGCAGGTGATGCGTTTCCAGTATGCGGGTCTGGATCTGCCTGGGAACGGCGGCTTTGGGAATATGGGCATCTTCCGCGTGATCACGTTTGGTAACGACCATGGGAAGACGCGATCACAGTCTCATGGCGAGACGTGGATTTCGGCGGTGGAGTTCAGCAGTCCGGTGAAGGCGAGGGTTCTGATGACGTATGGAAATTCGTCACAGCCGGACTCTCCACACGCGAAGGATCAATTGCCGCTGCTTGTGAAGAAACAGTTGCGAACGGCGTGGACCACGAAGGCGGAAGTGGAAGCAAATCTGGAGAGCCGCGACCGGTTCTAGGCCCGGTCGCGGGTACCGCGGAGGGTTAGACCCACTCGCGATAGATACCCATGAGTTCGCGGAGGTCTTCCACGTCCTGGGGACGGGTGTTCATGAGGGGAGGACGAACGGGTCCGGCGGTCATGCCGAGGATTTCCATGGCGTCCTTCATGACGGAAACTTCATAGCCTTTCGCGCGCTCGCGGAGTGCGTAGAGCGGATTCACGAAACGGGCCATCAGTGGGTCGAGACGGGCGAAATCACGTTTCATGCCGGCATCGGCGAGTTCGAGCGAGAGCTTTGGGGCGATGTTGGAAATGCTGGAGGTGTAGGCCTGCACGCCCGCCGCAAAGTAGGTGGGGACGCAATCGTCACCCAAACCGCCGAGCCAGGCGAGACGGTCGCCGTTGTAATTCATGATGCGCTGGTAGGTGCGGCCGTTGCCCTGGCCATCCTTCCAGGCGGCGAGGGTGGGGACGCGGTCGGCAAGCTTCGCGACCTGCTGCGGCGAGAAGACACACCAGTCACGGCTGTAGACCATGAGGGGCAGGGCAGTGGCGGCCCCGATGGCTTCGTAGTACTGGAAAAGGCCTTCTTCCGGGGCGTGCGAGTAATAGGGTGGAAGCACGAGAACGCATTCGGCTCCGGCGCGTTCCACACGGCGAGCGATGTCGGCCCCCATAACTGAGTTGTAGGCGGTACCGGCAACGACCGGCATGCGGCCCGCGACGGCGTCGACGGTGACTTTGACAACTTGTTCGATTTCGTCCGGCGTCAGCGAATAGACTTCGCCGGTGCCGCCCGCCGCCACCATGGCGCAAAAGGGGTGCTTTGCCATCTCATCGACATTCTGGGCGAGAGCGTCGAGGTTGAGGGAAAGATCGCGATGGAAAGGCGTGACGGGGAAGCCGAATACACCCGTGAGTTTGGCGGCAAATTGGCGCGGAGTCATCAAGACCTTTGTATCATGTGCGACACCAGCCAAATTTTTGTGAGAATTTTCCGGTCGGCAGGCACTTATGGGTTAGTGCCCCGAAATCGAATTGGCGACGCGTTGTACGTTGCCTGGAAACTGAATCGTGCCGATGCTGCCTCGGTGGAGAATGTTCAGAGCCGGCTTGCCGAAGGAGAGGGACGGCACCTTTACCGATTGCGGTCCTGGGTGGTCTTCAACGGGGAGGCCCGCGCGCTGCTGAGGCCCGACGCTCCACTGGAACAGATTACCGAGGCGATCTGGAGCGAAGGTTCCGAACCGCTGAAAAGTCGTTGGATCGCAGGGACTCGCCGTTGTGCAGAAGTGGCGCGTGAAATCGAAACTGCGCCGGTATCGATGGGCCTGGCCCCACGCCCGGAACAGTGGCCCTATTCGAGTGCGGCTATGGAGTAGTTTCAGCGACGGAAAAAGGAAAAGGGGCGATTGCGGAAGTTACCCTTGTGACAGTAGACCTGTTACTCGGCAACACTGAAGCAATCGCCCCTTTTTTAGTATTCCGGTTTTAGTATTCGGGCGGAAAACCGTCGGGAAGTTACTTGCGGGAGCCGCGCTTGGGGTTCTTGAGGGCGGTCTGGCGCATCTTCGTCTTCTTGCGCTTCGGCTTGCTGATGATGAAGGTGCCGCTACCGATGTATTCTGCTTTGTAAAGATTCTCTGCTGATGCCAAGGGTGAAACTCCGTTCCGGTTTAGTTTGAACTTTCATTGTAGCGCGCCCCATTCTGGATGACACTAAAGACTAATGGGGTTTGTTCCGAAATTCCGCCTGGTGTTGTGCTTCCTGCTGCTGTCGTTGAGCGGAGTGTGTCAGGATGCGCCGAGCCTGCCGACCGCGCAGGAGATCGATTCGATCCTGAAAGGCCTGTCTTCAATCACTGGATTTCGTATTCGAAAGCATCTACCTTTTCAACTGGTTACGCGTGAGGAAGTGAATCAATACCTGAAGGGTCAGATCCAGCGTTCCGTGAAGCCGGAGGAATTGCGGGCCGAGGAGGCGACACTCCGGAAGTTTGGCTTTGTGCCCCCGGACTTCGACCTGAAGAAAACCACCATCGATCTGCTCACCGAGCAGGCGGCGGCGTTTTACGACTTCCACCGGAAGAAGCTTTTCATTTCCGACTGGGCAACTCAGAACATGCGAGAGACGGCGTTGGTGCATGAACTGGCGCACGCGCTGGCGGACCAGAATTTTCCGATTCAGAAGTTTTTGGCAAAGGGCGGAGATGACAGCGAGGAATCGCAGGCTCGCGAGTCTGTGGTGGAAGGACAGGCTTCCTGGCTGATGATTGAGTTCGCGGCGCGGCAGATGGGCCGATCGCTGAAGGATCCGGAGACGGCGAGAGAGTTTCTGAAAGAAGAGCCCGCGGGCGACGACAGCGCATATCCGGTTTTCAGCAAAGCTCCGCTCTATATCCGGCGTACGTTGATGTTTCCGTATGAGGATGGACAGCGATTTCAGCAGGCGGTGTTTCTGAAGGAAGGACCTTCCGCATTCGCCCATGTGTTTGAGCAGGCCCCGGTCTCGACGGCGCAGGTGATGCATCCGGATCGCTATTTTGGTAAGGTTGTGGCGACGAAACCGGAACTTCCAAAGCCTTTGAAGCATTCGAAGCCCTTTGTGAGCGGATCGGTGGGGGAACTGGATCAGAGCATTCTTTTGCAGCAGTATCTGGATACGGGTTCGGCATCCACACTGGCGCCCCGTTTGAAGGGGGCTTCCTATCGAATCGATGAAAATAAGAGCGAGCACCGGCAGATGCTCGTCTATGTTTCCGAGTGGGATGACGAGAAGAGCGCGGTTGAGTATTTTGCCGCCTATCAGCGGGTCCTGCGGGGCAAATGGAAGCAGCTTGAGGTGACATCGCAGGATGCTACGAGTTTCCGCGGGAAGTCCGAAGACGGCTATTTCTCCGTGGTACTTAGCGGCACCAGGGTGCTGAGCGAAGAGGGTTTCGCGGAGCCGGTGTTGTCGGGTGTCTGAAGGGTGGAATTTCGGTATGGATCGTGTCGTAAGCGGCGAAAGGCCCCGCATTCATCGGCATGACCCCGTTTGTCGCGGTCGCCCCGGCGATGGGGAATGCGATTTTCGGGAGTGTTAGTTATACCCCTCCGGAGATAGCCATTGCTTTGCCGATGAAGCTGAAGACTTCCGGTTTGATGCGGGGCGCCTGACGGTCTATGTCTTTCGGCCAGTTATCGCGATCCTTCCACATTTTGGAGACCGTCTCCGTGATGGCGGGATCACCGCCGGTGAATCCCCGCACGAGTTCACGCCAGCGTCCTGCGAGGGCCTGTGCTTTCGGGCCTGCAGGATCTTCGTCCAGAGCCCCTTCCACTTCAGCAATCAATTCACTCCACTGACGGCTGACCTGCTCCTGCAATGCCGGATTCCAGAGGTGTTTACGGGCTTCGATCTTCGCCTTCGATTCTTCCGTCTGATACTGGTCCATCCAATCGTTCCTGCTTTCCATTTCGATCACTCCAATGATTTTCCGCAACGCTTCCGGGCCCGAGTGGGCCTGGGCTTCGCTGATTGCCTGAATGGCGCGGTCCAGCATGCAACGTTTCTGTTCGAGCAGTTGGCGCTGCATCCGGAGAGCATCACTTAGTTTCAGGGAACCGCTTTCGAGAACCGTCCGGATCTGTTTCAGAGGCAGGCCGAGGAACTTCAACGCAACAATCTGTTCGAGCCGTTCGAGGTCGCGATCTTCGTACTGCCGATAGCCCGCATTTGTACGCCGGGGTTTCAGGAGCCCCAACCGGTCATAGTGATGCAGCGTACGAGCGGTCACGCCTGCCAGCACGGCAAATTCCTGCGTTCGATACATTTCCGGGTTCCGCCTCCGATTCCGATCATCGGGCGTGACGTAACGTCAGGGTCAAGCGTTATTTTGAGGTCCGGAGCAGAACGACGCCGTGGCCCGGAACATTGCCGGAAAAGCCGTCTTTGACCACCGGGATGTCACGGTGCAGCCAAAGATCACGAAGGGTTTTTGGCGCCTTTTTCATGCCGAGAGCAGCCCAGTCGACCGTAACATTCGAATCTTTGGCGGAACGGTTAAAGATTGCGATGGCCTGCGCGCCACCTGTCAGGTCACGAATCCAGGCCTCCTGTTCGCCCGATTTCCAGATCCGGCGGGCCTGGTGGCCGAGCGGGTCCTGATCAATGGCGATCACTTCGCTGTTGGTGAGGATATCCATGATTGGTTTTGGCACCGCGCGAAGGTCATTGCCGGCAAGCAGAGGAGAGGCGAGCATGGACCAGAGGCTCATGTGGGTGCGGTATTCGGTTTCGGTCATGCCTCCGTTACCGATCTCGAGCATATCCGGATCATTCCAGTGGCCGGGGCCGGCCCAGGATGCGAGCGGGTCCTGATCGAAGCCGATTTTGGACATGGAGTCCCAGGTGTCGCGAATGTCCCCGGTGGTGCGCCAGGCGTTGCCGCCGACGTCGGGTCCCCACTTCCAGACATCCTGGCGACCGTACTGGCAGAGACTGTAAAGGATCGGACGATCCGCTTTGAGAAGCGCGTCGCCCATTTTCTGGTAGGCGGCCTGCATTTCATCATCTTTGTAGATGTTGCGGGCTCCACACCAATCGTACTTGAGGTAGTCGATGCCCCAGGCGGCCCAGGTTTTTGCATCCTGTTCCTCGTGGCCGTAGCTGCCTTCGTAGCCGGCGCAGGTGTTCGGTCCGGGTGAGGAGTAGATACCCAGCTTGAGTCCCTTGCTGTGGATGTAGTCGGCGAGGGCCTTCATGTCGGGGAATTTCTTGTTGGGCTGGAGGACGCCCTGGGCGTCGCGGGAGTCGGCCTGCCATGTGTCGTCAATGTTGACGTAGATGTATCCGGCTTCCTTCATACCGTTGGACGCCATGGCGTCCGCCATGGATCGGACAGCTGCGTCGTCGACACGACCGGCGAATTTGTTCCAGCTGTTCCAGCCCATCGGCGGCGTTTTGGCGAGACCGTTCGAGGGCACTTTGTGGAGAGCCGGAAGATCGATACGTTTGGGGTAAGCTCCCTCGCCGGCGGGAGCGCGGTGAGCAATGGATTCATTGAGGGGCGCGTTGGAATTGCGCCGCGTGGCGACGTGGAGTTCGTCGCCGGAAAGCTTTACTTCATATGTGACTTTTCGCTCATTGGCGCCATCCATCATGCTGCCGGTGAGGGTCCATGCATCGGGGGATGTCGATTGCGCGGCTTTGACTTCGTAATAGAAGGCTCCGGCGCGGATATGACCGGTGATGGTCTGACCAACCTGCCTGAGATCGAGATAAGTGCGGCGGAATGTGCCGTCTTTGAGGTCCTGGGCAGAAACCCAGTTGCCGGTCAGGTCGGCCGCAAAGGCAGCGGAGGAGACCAGAAGGAGTGTAAATAAAACGCGTTTCTTTATCACGGCTTCCTGCATCATAACGCCTATGAACATCGTGATGTTTGGTGCGACGGGGACGATCGGGTCCCGGATTCTGGACGAACTGGTTTCGCGCGGTCATAGTGTGACGGCGGTGGTGCGCGACGCGTCGAAGCTGCGTGGCCACGAGAACGTGATCGGTACGGCGGGGGACGTATTCGATCCCGAGAACGTGGCGGAAGCGGTCACGGGCGCAGATGTGGTGGTGAGCGCATACGGTCCGGGACCGGAGAATCCGGATCTGCTGGTCCAGGCGACCGGAAGTCTGTTGAAGGGAGTCGAGGCTTCCGGGGTCAAGCGCCTGATCATGGTGGGCGGAGCCGGGAGTCTGGAGGTGTCCCCGGGCGTGCACCTGGTGGATACGCCGGGTTTTCCGGCGGAGTGGAAGGGAATTGCGGTGGCGCATCGGGATGCGCTGGAGTTGCTGAAAGGTGCCAGTCTCGATTGGACCTCACTGAGTCCGGCGGCATATATTCATCCGGGCGAAAGAACGGGGAAGTACAGGATGAGCCTCGATCAGTTGATTGTTGACGAGAAGGGCAACAGCGAGATCTCGGCGGAGGATTTTGCGATTGCTCTTGCTGACGAGGTGGAACATCCGGCACATGCGCGTATGCGTTTTGCTGTCGCATGGTAGCGGTGTTCTGGCGCCCGAAGAACGTCACTCGCACAACTCCCCTGACGTGTAGGAAGGTCCGCCCGATAGAATAGCGGAATCGATGGCAGGCCGGTTCTATCTTGAGAGGACGCGATGAAGGCGATCATTACCGGGGTGCTGGTGGTGCTGGCCGGGATGGTTGCTTGCCTCTGGGTTTTTGTGCAATCGCGGAACGAACTCCTGTCGGAACATGCGGCGATCGCCCGTGAACTGAAGGTTCTGGATGTCGCGATCAGCCGACGTGCCGACCTGATCCCTGGCTTGTCCGCGGCTGTGCGTAGCTATCTGCCGAAAGAGAGCGGCGTCTTTGTGGCGCTTGAGCAGGCACGCGTGGCGGTGGCCAACGCCGGCACCGCGCAGGGAAAGTTTGACGCCAACAATCAGCTGAGCGCCGCTCTGGGCAGGTTGTTCGTGGCAATTGAGGTCAATCCCAAAGCGAAGGCGAACGCGGGCTTCCCGCAACTGCGTGAACTGGAAGATACGGATAACCGCATCCTGCAGGCACGGCGAAGATACAATGATGCGTTGAAGCGATACAATACCGATCTGGCGCGTACTCCTGGCAACTTTGTCGGTTCGTTGTGCGGTCTGCAGCGAGAGGACGCGTATTTCAAGACCGAGCCCGTAGCGCTGGCAGCGCCGAAAGTCCAATTCTGAATTCCGGTTTCACACCCAAATACACAAATGAGCACAATTCCGCATTTTGCAAACTACATCAACGGCGAGTGGGTTTCGAGCGAGAAGACATTCGAGAATCGCAATCCAGCCAATACGGACGAAATCGTAGGTCTGTTCTCAAAGGGCACCGCTGCGGATATGGAAGCGGCAGCGGCCGCCGCCGAAGCCGCGTTTCCGGGCTGGGCAGGAATGCCGGCGCCCGCGAGGGGGAACATCCTCTTTAAAGCGGCGGACATTCTGGAGAAGAAGTTCGATCAGCTGGGCGCGGAAATGACGCGTGAAGAGGGGAAAACCCTGCCGGAAGCGAAGGGCGAAGTGCGTCGCGCGATTAATATCTTCCGGTATTTTGCGGCGGAAGGCTCGCGGATGAATGGCGTGATGGTGCCGTCTGAGCGCGAGCGGGTTCATGTGTTTGCGATCCGGAAACCGATTGGGGTGGTGGGTTTGGTGACGCCGTGGAACTTCCCGATTGCGATTCCGGCCTGGAAGATGGCTCCGGCGTTGATTTGCGGTAACACGATCGTGGTGAAGCCCGCATCGTCATCGCCGCTGTGCGCCTGGCGAATTGTGGAAGCCCTGCACGAAGCCGGGATCCCGAAGGGAGTGGTGAACTTCGTCGCCGGGTCGGGTGGCGAACTGGGTGCGGCGATGGTAAATGCGAAGCCCGTCAAGGCGATTTCGTTTACCGGTTCCAACGATGTGGGCCACTGGATTCACACGGAGGCGAGCAAGCGCCGGTTGCGGATTCAGCTGGAGATGGGCGGTAAGAATCCGACTATCGTGCTGGCGGATGCGGATTTGAAGTCGGCTGTGGAGAATGTCTGCAACGCGGCGTTTTTCTCGACGGGCCAGAAATGCACGGCGACCAGCCGCGCAATTGTGGAAGATGGCATTTACGACCAGTTTGTGTCCGCGCTGGTGGAGCGCACGAAGAAGTTGACGGTGGGCGACGGCATGAAGGCCGGAATCGATATCGGACCTTGCGTGGATAAGGGACAGCTCGACACGGTTCTGAAGTACATCGCGATCGGGAAGGCGGAATGCGGGGAGCCGCTGTGTGGTGGTAACCAGCTGACTGGCGAAGGTTACGACAAGGGTTTCTTTGTGGAGCCCACGATTTTCGCCGACGTGAAGCCGGAACACACGCTGGCGAAGGAAGAAGTCTTCGGACCTGTGCTGGTCATCCTGCGGGCGAAGGACTTTGACGACGCGATGCGAATCGCGAATGATACGCCGTTTGGACTTTCTTCTTCGATTCAGACTTCGAACCTCTCGAAGGCGATTGACTACGTTTACCGTGCGGAAGCGGGGCTGCTGACTGTGAATCTGCCGAGCGCTGGCGTAGAATATCAGCTACCGTTTGGTGGTACGAAGGACTCGAGTTTCGGCCCGAAAGAGCAGGGTCCGGCCGCATTCGATTTCTACAGCGATTTCAAGACGGTGTACCTGAAGTACTAACTGTTTAAAGGCCTCTATTCATGCATCTCGGACAGATCCGACACGACGGCGCAGTCATTGCGGCAATTTTTGAAGGCGGGGCTGCGCGTCCCATCCCCGCCCATACGGTTTGTGACCTGATAAACCGTGCGGACACGGAGGGCAAGCCCCTCCACGAACTGGCTTCTCAGCTGGCCAGCCGCCATCCGCTGGCAGTCACTCCTTTAATTCCAATTCATCCGGCGGAAGTATGGGCATCGGGCTGCACTTACGAGACCAGTGCCGCTTTCCGTGATGGGGAGACGGTGGAACTCGACAAGGGTACGCGCGAAGGCATGTACGCCTACGTGTATCGGGAACCCCGGCCGGAGATTTTCTTTAAGGGAACGGCGCGCGTTTGCGTTGGTTCCGGGCAGCCTATTGGAATCCGTTCGGACTCGAAGTTTACTGCTCCGGAACCGGAACTGGCAGTGGTGCTGGGTCGGAAGGGGAAGATCGTCGGCTACACGCTGGCGAACGACGTTTCGGCTTGGGATATCGAGCGGGAAAACGCTCTTTATCTGCCGCAGTCGAAGGTTTACACGGCTTGTTGTTCGCTGGGACCGGTGATTGTGACAACGGACGAGATCCAGGATCCGTACAATCTCCAGATGACCTGCGAGATTCTCCGGGATGGCGTCGTTCGGTTCTCGGGATCGACATCCACGGCGAAGCTGCACCGGAAGATTGAGACGATTGTGGAATACCTGACGCGTTCGAATCCTGTTCCCTCCGGGACGGTGCTTTGCACGGGTACCGGTATCATTGTGACCGAAGAAGTAGCGCTGGCGCCGGGTGATGTGGTGCGGATCCGTGTGCCGGAGATCGGCGAACTGATCAACACCGCGGCAATGGTGTAAAATCAGGGGTGGGACAGGCGTTTCGCCTGTCCATTTTTTGCTTACAGGGGGCGGGCGGAGACGCCTGTCCCACCTCAAATACATGAACCCCTCCAATCTGGAACTGAAGCAGACTCTGAATCTGCCGCGTACGAATTTCTCCATGAAAGCCAACCTGCCCCAGGCGGAGCCCAAAATGCTCGCGCGGTGGGCTGAGGAGGATCTCTATGGGCAGATTCGCCGGTCTCGCGAGGGGAAAGAACAATGGGTTCTGCATGATGGCCCTCCGTACGCGAACGGTCGCATCCATCTTGGAACAGCTTTCAATAAGGTGATCAAGGACTTCATCGTCAAGTCGAAGACGATGGAAGGCTACGATTCGCCGTATGTGCCGGGCTGGGATTGCCATGGTCTTCCGATCGAACACAAGGTCGACCAGGAACTGGGGCCGAAAAAGGCTCTGATGACGGCGTCGCAGATCCGCAAAGCCTGCCGGAAGTATGCCGAGAAGTGGATTAACCTCCAGCGCGAGGATTTTAAACGTCTGGGGGTGCTGGGTTCCTGGGAGCGTCCGTATCTCACGATGAACCCGAAGTACCAGTCGGTGATCGCCGGAGCGTTTGTTGACTTCCTGGACAAGGGTTACGTTTACAAAGGGCTGAAGCCGGTCAATTGGTGCATTCATTGCAAGACGGCGCTGGCGGAAGCGGAAGTGGAGTACGAGAACCACAGGAGTCCGTCGATCTGGGTGCGGTTCGCGCTCGTGACGGATCCGGCGGTGATCGATCCGGAGCTATCCGGAAAGAAGTTGTTTGGTCTGATCTGGACGACCACACCGTGGACGATTCCCGCCAATCTGGGCATCGCGTACAACCCGAAGTACGAGTACGTTGCGGTGGACGTGGACGGCGACGTTTATATTGTCGCCGCGGACCTGCTGGAAGCGACGGCTGCGAAGGTGGGCTGGACCGGCGGCAAGATTCTGGCGCGGTTCCACGGACACAAACTGGAAGGCACGGTATTCCGCCATCCGTTTCTCGACCGGGATTCCATTGGCCTGCTGGGAGATCACGTCACTCTGGAACAGGGCGTGGGGGCGGTTCACACGGCGCCCGGGCATGGTCAGGAAGACTATGTTTCCGGCCAACAGTATGGATTGCCGGTGTATTGCCCGGTGGATGCCGCGGGTCGTTTCTTTCAGGCGGAAGGCGCGTCGGGTGAGATTCCTGCTGTTCTGCTCGGCAAGACGGTTTGGGAAGGGAATCCGCTGGTTGTCGAGTTATTGCGGGAGTCGGGAGCACTGCTCGGGCTTGAGAATATCGACCACTCGTATCCGCACTGCTGGCGTTGTCACAATCCCACGATTTTCCGGGCGACGGACCAGTGGTTCATCGGCATGGACAACAACAACCTGCGCCGGAATGCTCTTGAAGCGATCAATGCCGTGAAGTGGATTCCGGGCTGGGGGAACGACCGGATTTCCAACATGGTGTCGTCCCGTCCGGACTGGTGTATCTCTCGGCAGCGCGTCTGGGGCGTGCCGATTGTGGTGTTTTATTGCGATCAATGCCGTCATCCGCTGACCGATAAGAAGATTCTCGATTCGGTGGTGGCGCTGTTTGCTGAGCACTCGGCTGACGTGTGGTTTGAACGTACCGCCGCGGAGTTTATTCCCCAGGGCACAACGTGCGGGAAGTGTGGTTCGGCGGAATTTACCAAAGAGAATGACATTCTCGACGTGTGGTTCGATTCCGGGTCGAGCCATCTGGCGACCCTGAATGCGGATTACGGTCTGAAGTGGCCGTCGAACATGTATCTGGAAGGCGGCGATCAGTATCGGGGCTGGTTCCAGAGTTCGCTGCTGATTGGTGTGGGGCTGAAGGGTTCAGCTCCGTACCGGGAGACGGCAACGCACGGCTGGACACTCGATGCGGATGGGCGACCGCTTTCGAAGTCAATCGGGAACGGGGTTGCGCCGGAGGAAATCATCAAGGAGTACGGGGCGGAGTTGGTTCGGCTTTGGACTGCCTCAGTGGATTTCGCGGAAGACGTTCGCATTTCTCCGACGATTCTGGTCCGGCTGTCTGAGGCATACCGCAAGATCCGGAATACGTTCCGCTATGCTCTGGGCAATCTGCATGATTTCCATCCGGAGACCGATGCCGTGCCGGGCGAGGAGTTGCTGGAACTGGACCAATGGATTCTGGTTCGTGCCGAGGATCTGGTGGCGCGCTGCCGGATGTACTTCACGGAATACGCGTTCCATAAGGTCTACCGGGCCGTCTATGACTTTGCAACGGTGGATCTGAGCGCGATTTACTTCGACGTCCTGAAAGACCGGCTATACACGAGTGCAACGAAGTCCCGCGCAAGACGGAGTGCGCAGACCGCGCTTTACCGGCTTTCGCATGCGCTGGTTCGTTTGTTTGCGCCGATTCTGAGCTTCACGATGGAAGAGATCTGGCCGCATCTGGGCGGACAGGGAAGCGTGCACACGGCGTATTTTCCGGAGGCGGCGGAATTGTCCACGGGCATCCACAACCGCGAAAGACTGCGCGGCTGGGATACACTGATTCCGCTTCGCGATACGGTGCTGAAGGCTCTGGAAGCGGCGCGTCAGGACAAGGTGATCGGGGCGCCCCTTGAGGCGCACGTTCATCTGACGGCCGACAAAGACCTTTACGACGTGCTGAAAGCGCATGAGGCCGAACTGCCGGGTCTGTTCATCGTGTCTCAGGTGGACATCACGGAGGGTGCGGAATTCGCCGCTACCATCGAGAGGGCTACCGGCGTGAAGTGCGAACGGTGCTGGAAGTATACGCGCGATACGGGTTCTGATGCCGATTTCCCCACTATCTGCGTACCGTGTACGTCAGCTGTGAAGGAATTCATCGCGAATGCATAAACGCCGGCTCCAGGCGTGGCTGATCGCGGCCGGGGTGTTCGGTTTGGACCGCTGGACGAAATCGATGGTTGAGACGCGGCTGGACGCCTTCGATGTGAAGGTAGTAATTCCCGGGTTCTTCAATCTGGTTCATTCGAACAATCCGGGCGTTGCGTTCGGGATCTTTCAGGAGAATCCCACGCCGCAACGGACGATGCTGCTTGTGATTATCTCGATTGCCGCCATTGTTACGCTGGCCGGGATTTTATGGACAATCCACAAGCACGACAGGCTGACGGCGAACGGATTGTCCCTGATTTTCGGCGGGGCGCTGGGGAATGTCTATGATCGTGTACATACTGGTGCGGTGACGGATTTTCTGGATTTTCACGCCGGGTCGTGGCACTGGTATATTTTCAATCTGGCCGATTCGGCGATTTGCGTCGGAGCGGGTCTGCTGATCCTCAGCATGTTTTTGACGAATCGAAAGGAAGCGAGCGCCTGAAATGTTCCCCCGACTGTTCCACATCGGAAGCTTCTCCATGCCGACTTACGGGCTGCTGGTGGCTCTGGCGTTTCTGACGGCGCTGTGGCTGGCTTCGAAGTTCGCTAAAGAGCGCGGGCTGAATTCGGAGAACGTTGTCAACCTGGGCGTTTATTGTGCGTTGGTGGGGATGCTGGGGGCGAAGATCCTGATGATCGTTCTTGACCCGGAATATCGGGCTCACCCGGGGGAGATATTCACGCTGGCGACGCTGCAGAGCGCGGGTATATTCTTTGGAGGCTTTATCCTGGCGTTGGCGTTTGCCATCGGCTACATGGGGATGCAAAAGATGCCTGTTCTGCTCAGTTGCGACATTTTCGCGCCGGGAGTAGCAATCGGGCATGGGATCGGGCGGCTGGGTTGTTTTGCGGCGGGATGCTGCTGGGGGAAGCCGACGCGTTTGCCCTGGGGGATCGCATTTACCAACCAGGATGTCACCACGGGCGTGCCCCTCAATATTCCGCTGCATCCGACGCAACTCTACGAAGCTTTTGCCGAAGCTCTGATTTGTTTGTTTCTGATCTGGCGGCTGAAGAAAGCGCACAGGGACGGATCAATCATCGGCTGGTATCTGGTGCTGTATGGTCTGGTTCGGTTTGGGGTGGAGTTCCTGCGGATGCATGATGCATCGAACCCCCTCGGCGGCCCCTTCACTCTGGAACAGTGGATTTCACTGGCGCTGGCAGCGGGGGGAGTATATCTGGTGTTCCGACCGTCGGGGGAATCCATGTCGCCCGAGCCTCAGTCGATTTGACGACATCAAAGTCATAGTAATCGCGGAAGAGGTCGCGCTTTGGCGCGAACTCCCGCACCGCCGCGTGGATCGATTCGAGGCGGGACATTTCTGAAAGCCCCTTCAGGAACTTCCGGAGGATCAGGTACCAGAAGATTGTCAGGGTTTCGTGATATCCACTGTCCGCGGTATTCTTTCCGCCCTGACTCACGTTGTATGCCGGGATTCCGGTTCTCAGGCGTTCCAGGGCGTCCGGGTAGTCCAGAATGTAGCAGGCCGCGAGCATGACGTGCTGCTCATGTTTCCAGTTTGCCGCCGGCCACGTGCCCGCTTCGAAACCCTGCACCAGGCTACACAAAGACTCACCGGAAATCTCACTCATGAGGGATTTTCAGGATACAACGAAGCGTATCCCGGGCAATGAGCAACTCCTCTTCCGTCGGCACGACCCAGACCTCGACGGGTCCTTTGCCGATCTGGCGGTCCTCACGGCTGTTGGCTGTGTTGGAGGCTTTATCGAGATGGATACCGATGTGGCCGAGTTTCTCGCAGACACGGGCGCGAATCTCGGCGGAGTTTTCTCCGATGCCGCCTGTGAATATGAGGGCATCGGCGCCATCCATAGCCGCCATATAGGCGCCGATGTACTTGCGGACACGATAGCAGAAAGTCTCCACGGCGAGGGTTGCGCGCTCGTCGCCGGTTTTGGCTTTGGCGAGGACATCCCGCATGTCGTTTGAGACACCGGACAGACCCCTGAGCCCGCTCTGGCTGTTGAGGAGCTTCAGGACATCCGCCGGGGCCTGCTGTTCGTGCATGATCAGGTGGAGGATAGCGCCCGCGTCGACGTCACCGGCCCGTGTGCCCATCAGAAGGCCTTCGAGCGGAGTGAAGCCCATTGAGGTGTCGATCGATTTGCCGTATTCGATGGCGCAAACGGAGCAGCCATTGCCGAGGTGGCAGGTAATGAGTTTGTAGTCCGCGCGTTTCCTGCCATGGTGTTCGGCGAAGCGCCAGGAGACATAGCGATGCGAGATGCCGTGGAAGCCGTAGCGACGAATGCCTTTCTCGGTGAGATAGGACCAGGGAAGGCCATAGGCGTAGGCGTGCATGGGCAGCGTGTGGTGGAAAGCGGTGTCGAAGACGGCGACGTGAGGCAGGCCCGGCAGGTAGCGGCGGGCGGCCCTGACGCCGGCCAGGTTGTGTGGATTGTGCAGCGGCGCCAGTACGCTGAGGGCATTGATGCCGGCTTCCACCTGGTCGTCGATCAAAACGGACGTTTGGTACCGGTCGCCACCGTGCACGATACGGTGACCGACCGCGTCGACGGGCATCTGGTGGAGCTTGCGAAAGACGCTTGTGAGGGCGTCCTCCATATTGGTAACGCGTTCGACGGCTCCCTGAGCGAGAAGGAGGTCGGAACTATCCGCGATCATGGACGGACTGGTTTCCCAGACGTCGAACTTCAGGGAGGAACTGCCGGAATTCAGAACCAGGATCTTCATTCCGCAGCCCACCGCCAGTCAGAAATTTCGGGCATGTCTTCACCGTACAGGCGAATGTAGTTTGAGTGATCGAGTAGTTTGTTGCGTAGTTGCTGGCGGAGGTGCGCAGCCACGTTGGCGAGGCGGGGAACGCGATCAATGACGTCCATGGCGAGATGAAAACGATCGATTTCGTTGAGAACGCACATGTCAAAAGGCGTTGTGGTGGTGCCCTCTTCCTTGTAGCCGCGGACGTGAAGGTTC
>CAIUOG010000086.1 GCA_903900705.1 uncultured Acidobacteriia bacterium | reverse complement strand
TCCACACCAAAATGGAAGTCCTGCAGAGACAAGCCTACGGCTTCAGAAATTTCAACAACTACAGGCTCAGAGTTAAGGTCTTGTGTTCTTGAGATCAGTCGGAGGCACGGCTGCCCCCATTATGTGTGTAGAGCCTGATTCTATCTCGAAGTGATGAAATGATTGGTGGGCGGTCGCGGGCTCGAACCGCGGACCCCCTGCTTGTAAGGCAGGTGCTCTAACCGACTGAGCTAACCGCCCTCAGAAAAGATACGGCTACCTTTCGAGTTTAGCACCCGCATCGCCCTTGAATTCACCCGGCAAAAAAAGCAAGGCGGACGCCACGCGCCCGCCTCCCTCCCCACAGTCCCTACCGGCGACGCGCGCCTTCCCTGCCCTCGCGCGCTCCACGTTCCGGCTGACGGTAGCTCCGCTCGCCGCCACGGTACCCCTGGCTATAGTTCCGGTAGCCGTAATTCCGGTACCCTTCGTCCCTATATACAGGCGCCCGATACCCGTACGCATAACCGCGATACTCGTACCGGGGCTGCACCGGCAGCGTCCAGTAGCCACGCACCCACGCCGGCCCGTCATAGTAGCCGTCCACCCAAACGTAGCCCGGGCCAGGGCACGGAGGCGCCGCCGCGTACGCCGGGTCCGGATAGTAACCGCCGGCGTTGTAACTGCCCTGGTAATAGCCGCCGCCCACTCCAATACCTACCGAAACCCTCGGTTGCGCGAACAACGCGCTTCCGGCCAGTACCGCCAATGCGATGAGCTTGATTTGCATATCGTGCCGCCTTTCTGCACGATACATTTGCAACGCGATGGCCAAACTATTCGTCCAATGGAATCAATCAGATAGCCTTACCGCCACTGGCCGCCAGCCACCTACGCGGTGGTTTTCAGCCGAACCACCCGGTCCCGGATCACAAAAACCACCGCGCCCGCCACCAGCGTCAGAATCCCGAAGCCCGCATACCCCCACCCCGACGTCAAAAAGATGAACGCCCACCCGCCAAACGCCACCACCGCGGGCAACGGATACAGCCACATCCGGAACGGCCTGGCAATCTCCGGCCTGTGCCTCCGCAGATACCGCAGCGCCAGAATCTGCCCCAGAAACTGAATCAGAATCCGCGACGTCAGCAGCGCCGAAATCACCGCATCCAGCGGCCACAGCGCCGCCACTATCGACAGGCCCCCCATCACCCCCAGCGACACGTGCGGAAAATTCCCCGTCGCATGCAGCCGCGCAAACGGCCGGAAGAAATGCCCGTTCACCCCCGCCGCCCACGGAATCCGCGAATACCCCAGCAGCAACGCGAAAACAGAAGCGAACGTGGTCCACAAAACCAGCACCGTCACCACCCCCGCCGCCGTCCGCCCCTGCACCTTCTCCACAAACTCCGCCGCAATGAACTTCGAGTTCATCGCCTCCCGCCACGGCACCACCCCGATAATGCTCAGGTTCAGCAGCGCATAAATCGCCGCCACACCCAGCACCGCCCACAGAATCGACCGCGGAATCGTACGCGCCGGCTCCCGCACCTCCCCCGCCACGAAGCAGACATCGTAGTACCCCATAAAGTCATACATCGCAATCAGCGTCGCCGACCCCAGCCCGGCCAGCAAGCCGGTCGAAAAGCGGAACGCGTTCGGCGGGAAGTCAAACGCAATCCGCGCGTCGAAATGGCTCATCCCGGAAACAATGATCCATGCCACCGTGATCATCATGCCCGTCCACAGAATCAGCGTGAGCCGCCCGATGGCGCGCACGCCCCGGTACAGCAGAAAAATCGTCACCAGCCCCGTGGCCGTCGTGATCAGCCGCGTGCCCGCCGGCGTCAGCCCCGGCAGGAAGTAACCCAGATACTGCGCGAAGCCCAGATAGCCGGACGCGATCTCCAGCGGCCCGCTGAACAGGAACTGCCAGATGAACAGAAACGGCAGCAGACTCGCAAACCGCGTGCGGCGAAACGCCTCCGTCAAATAGAGATAGGTTCCCCCGGCCCCCGGCAGCGCCGCCGCCAGTTCGCTCCACACCAGGCCGTCGCACAGCGCCAGCACCGCGCCCAGCACCCAGCCCAGCATGCACTGCGGGCCACCCATCGCTCCAATAATCAGCGGAATCGTAATAAACGGCCCCACCCCGACCATATTGGTCATGTTCAGGGCCGTCGCCTCCAGCGTGCCGAAGTGCCGGACCAGTCCCGCGCCCTTCACCGGAGAGCCATCACGCAAGGAATTCGGGCGGCGGACCACCCGGAATCTGCCGGACTTCAATCGCCATATTCACCGGCGCGCCCCCCGGCCCCGGCGCGGCCGATGCCTGCGCGGCGATTTCATACGCCCGCTCTTTCGTCGGAACGTTGATGATCCACAACCCCATCAGATACTCTTTGCCTGCGGGGAACGCGCTGCTCAGTGACGGCTTGCCTTCCGCATCCGCCCGCACCAGCACCGCCTCGCCCGGCCAGGACAGCCCCTCGGAAACCACCAGTTCCCCGGAATCCCGCAGGCCTTTCGAAAAGCCCATCATGAATCGGATGTGTCCCTTGATATCGTCCGCGGGCCACGTATGCATGGGCGGAAAGTTCATATTGGAGCCGGTCTGCATGAGCAGGATGAATTTCATTTTTGAGTCCTCAGCGATTGGTGCACTAACCACTGTTCCAGGAATGCATCGTTGAAGTCCGGAATCAGCAGTGAGACGCCCGGCAAATCGTCATGCGTCGTACTCACGCCCACCACGCGCATGCCCGCCGCCAGCCCGGCCTGCACGCCCGTCCACGAGTCTTCAAACACCACGCAGTATTGCGGTTCCACGCCCAGCTCATCGGCCGCGCGCAGGTAAATCCCGGGGTGCGGCTTCGGATTTTCCACCTGATGACCATCCACCGCGGCCCGGAAGAAAGGCCGCAATCCCGCCTCATCCAGCACGAAGTTCACGTTCGCCGGCTCCGCATTCGTCGCGACCGCCGCCGGCACGTCCCGATGGCGCTCCAGAAACTCGCGCACGCCCGGCACCAGCGCCTCCCCGATCCGCGGCCGCAGCACCTCCCGGTAGAGCGCTTCTTTCGCCGCGCCATGTCCGAAAACTTCTTCAGCCGTAGGACCATCACCAAAGAAGTAGCGCACAATCTCGTCGTTCCGCTTGCCGTACATCCACTGCTGCATCTCTTCCGTCGTCTCGATGCCGTGACGGCGATTGTACTCGCTCCAGGTGACGCGGTGGATCGGATTGGAGTCGACGAGAACGCCGTCCATGTCAAAGAGGAATGCGCGGATTTCAGGCACTCTCAACATTATCGCCGGGTACAGTCACTTCCCGCGCCCGGCGCAACTCCCCCTGCAGCCAGTTCAGGTAGTTCGGCGACCCGTCCAGCACCGGAATCGCCAGCACCTCCGGCGCCTCGTAAGAGTGCTCCGCCTCCAGCCGTTGTCTTAGTTCGGGGAATAAGTCCCGCGCGGATTTGATCAGCAGCAGGAACTCTTCCGAACATTCGAGCGCGCCTTTCCAGCGATAATAGCTGAAAATCTGCGGAATTACCGTAACACACGCCGCGAGGCCCGCTTCCACAAGGGTCCGCGCCAGCCGGTCCGCCTCTTCCCGGTCAGCGCACGTACTCAAAACAACAATATTGTCAGTCATGTCCGGTTCGCGGCTTACTTTTCCGCACCTTGTTTGCTACTATTGTCTCTCAGTACGAGTGTCATGAGAATTTCCGGCATCAAAGCAATCTATGCATCGGTGGTGCTGCTGGGCACCGTTTATGCGTTTATTGTGTTACGCGGCGAGAACGGCATTCCCGGTCTGCTGGCCAAACAGCGGCAGGTGCGGGAATTTGAGCAGAGCAACCAGCAGCTGGTCAAAGAGATTGAGCAGAAGAAGGACCGGATCCAGCGCCTGCAGGACAACCCGACTGAGCAGGAGTACGAGATCCGCCAGCGCCTGAAGCTGGCCAAACCGGGCGAAAAGATCTACATCCTGGACGACAAAAAGAAGTAGCCGCCCGTCCCCCTTCCGCCCCAAATGCCCCCGCCCGCCGCCACGCAAACGGGCATGTTATAAAAGAAGAAGTTCCTTCCCCAAAGGCCACCCTAGCTCAGTTGGTAGAGCGGCTGATTCGTAATCAGCAGGTCGCCGGTTCGATCCCGGCGGGTGGCTCCAGATCCTCTTTCAACAACCTAAAACTTAAGCTGAAGCTCGTGGATCCGCGGAGTGCGGAATTGCCGCGGTGAAAGCTCTCGACGACGGCTTTCTTCAGGAACGCCGCTTCCTGAAAAACTGTTCTCCAATGACCCTCCGCTCGTATGGACAGGCGTGGGATTAGGGCACCCGGAAAAGACGCATCAGGCCGTACGTCAACTGGATCTGTCAAAAGCGCCGTGGATCCTGAAACAACTCGAGGCGGACTGTCCAGGTCCCGGACGACGTGCACTGCCCGCGAAAAAGGGCCGGATTCTAGTTCAGGTTGCCGTCCTTGTCGATCTGAACCGGCTGTATGGGACGCAAACCAATCGCGAGTTCGTAACGGGCGTGCCGCCGTTCACCGATCCGAAGGAACGCCTGCTTCTCCACGAGGGCCGCGAGATCGCGCGTCGCGGTTGCCGGTGAAGCTCCGGTGATCGTCATATAGTTTCCGGCGCTCAGCCCGCCCCTGAAGCCTTCCGGACCTTCCCGCAGTATCCGCAGAATGGCCTTCTCCTGCCGCGTATTCAGACTGTCACGCAGCCGATCCAGAAGGCGTGTCTTGTCGAGCAGGAATTCCACCTGAGCAGCTGTTCGCTTTTGGGCCTCGATCGCAATCCCTGCGAACCAGCAAAGCCACGGCGTGAGATCGTTGTCCTTGTTTGCAGCTTCAAGCGCGGCGTAATAGGCTTTTCTCCTGATGAGGATCGTCGCCGCAAGAGCGGTGAGCGTTGGCTGTCCAGCCGACTGCGCCAGAGCCTTGTCTGAAATCGCCCGCCCGATCCGCCCATTGCCATCCTCAAACGGATGGACGGATTCGAACCAGAGATGTGCCGTACCCGCCCTCGTCAGCGCCGGCAACGCATCACGCCCGTTCGGGCCAGTGCGATTGAACCATTCCACGAAGCGCGCCATTTCGCTACGCACTCTTACAGAGGGCGGCGCCTCAAAATGCACATTCGGTGATCCGAGGGACCCCGAAACAACCTGCATGGGGTCGGCGCCGGTTCGGTAACTGCCGATGTTGGTCAGGTCGCGGCGTCCATTGGTGAGCATGCGTTGCCAGGCGAACAGCATCTCATCGGAAAGCGACTCTGAGAAGTTCCGGTACAGGCTGACCATCATTTCCGCGATGCCCTGTTCCGCGGGCTTCACGCGACGATGGTCCGTTACCAGACCAAACTGTTTGCGGATGGAGGCCTGGACACTCGCACGGTCGAGAATCTCACCTTCGATCTCAGACGTCGTGATCGCCTCGGAGCTAATCGCCTCAATGGTCAATTGCTCCTGATCTTCCGCGCCCAGGTGCCTGACCGTCCCCGCGAACGCGCCGCTCCCGATCAGGAACTGCGCCTCGGCCTTACGCAACCGGTTTGCATCCCAGGAGAAGTGGGGCCAGTCCGATCTTTGCCAGTTCCACTTCATGAGCGATAGAGCCTCTTTCTATAGCTCACCATACGGCATTCGGTGA
This sequence comes from uncultured Acidobacteriia bacterium, assembly GCA_903900705.1. Lineage (GTDB taxonomy): Bacteria > Acidobacteriota > Terriglobia > Bryobacterales > Bryobacteraceae > BOG-234. Next base: position 531 of record CAIUOG010000086.1, on the reverse strand, counting down.
TTGATAGCAACCGCTTCTATCCCTCATAAAACGCCTTGCGGAGGCAACATTCTGTCGAAACAATCTGCGCTGGATCGGACCGTTAAGCGTTAAGGATGGTGCTGTCTGTTACTCCGCGAATAACTCCTGAAGCACCCGCAGTGCAGCGGCAAGCGTCTCCTTCGAGACCACCCCCAGTCTCTTCGCCAGCCGAGTCTTATCCACAGCGCGAACCTGATCCAGCAGGATCAGGCCCTGTCGGCCGCCATGGGTGACTTCGATCCGGAAAGGCGCCTCACGACCTCGCGGTGGTCATGGGTGCGATCAGCGCTGTACGCAAATGATTGTGCATTTCAGCAGGTGACAAGACGACACGCGGGCGGGTCTTCCTGATTTCGCTTCCCACCGTCGGATCAAGGTTGACGAGCCAAATCTCTCCCCGCTTTACCAAACCAACTCCACATCATCCGAGTTCCCAAATTCACCCATCACCAATTCGTCGTCGCCGGCCTCGGCGATTCTCATGGACGCCTCTGCCCACCCTGTGCGGGG
>CAIUOG010000085.1 GCA_903900705.1 uncultured Acidobacteriia bacterium | reverse complement strand
GACGATCTCTGTCTATAAAGGGATGAAGACCTGTTCGATTCCCGATGACGTCCATTCGCGCCTGATGGCTGCGATGGAGCGGAAGATCGCCGCCAAGTCCGCTAAATAGCGATTTCCCGGTCAGCGCCGCTGGCCGGGAGATACAACCTGCGCGGTCTGAGGACCGGCAGGGGGTGGTTCTGAAGGGGAATAACGTTCGGCGATGGAGTGAGTTTCCGTCAACAAACGAGTACTGAACGCCCGCCAGTAATACTGCAGGTCATGCTTCGCTTCCTTGAAGTCGCGTGGTAATTCCTTCACGGACCACCGCAACTCCTCCATCCCTGACCGGGACTCCCGCAGCAGCACCTTCTTGATATCCGGCACAGGCCCGTTTACCAGAGGCACCGCGTTACTGAAGATCACGGAACTGGCTGCGAGAACCAGTGAGATAGTCGTGATCCTGAGCAGGAAGGTATTGGACATAGTCCGCATCCGTGCTTTCAGTATGGTGCCGTAGTACCCCCGGTACAATGCTGCCGTTGGTTAACAGACGGAAATTGAGTGACACGCAAGAAAGAAGGGGATGTCTTCGGCTTGCAATTGGAATAGAATGTGCGCGAAAGGACGTGTAACACAGATGTTGCGAAACTCCCTTGCCGCGCTCGCACTGGTCAGCGTCATTCTCCTGGCTGGTTGCAGCGACTCCGCCCCGCCCGCCGAAGCGAAAAAAGAAGCACCGAAGAAGCCCGCCATCCCCGAGGGCGCCATTCCGGCGCTCACCGCCTATAACGAGGTCTACAAAGCCGCGCGCAAGCTGGCGCCGGACCTTCAGACGGCCAGCCTCACGGCAAATGAGGTGGATGGAGTGAAGAGCGAAGAGGGCAAGTACGCCCAGTGGACCATCGTCTTCGTATCCTCCAGCAAGATGGAGGCTTACACCTTCGTCTATTCCACCGTGGAAAAAGGCAATATCCTGCGGGGATTGAACAATCAGGGTTCGATGCGCTGGGCCGGACCGAACCAGAACGCATTGCCGTTCTCGAACTCCGATTTTTCGATCGATTCACCGGTCGCTTACAAGACGGCGGCGGAGAAGGCGAAGGAGTGGCTGGCGAAGAATCCGACCAAACCGGTGACGACGTTTGCTCTGGGGATGTCCTCGAAGTTTGCCGCGCCGATGTGGTTCATCCAGTGGGGCGACAAGAAGGGTGGATACGCAGCCTTCGTAAACGCCGCCACGGGAGCAATGCCAAAGTAGTTTTATGACACGCACACGGGCGGGACAGGCCATATGGTCGGTCCTGCCTGCTCTGATTGTTTCCTTCTGCAGTCCGGTCTGGCTGGCCGGCGCAACAGGCGTCGAGATCTGGTCCGGCGCGGAACGGAAGTCCGCGGCAGCGAAATTCGCTCCGGAGCCGGGCGCGAAAGGCATGTCCGGCAAAACGCTGGGCGGGGCCTCATTGTGGCGTCGAACGCAAAGCGGGGAAGCGGAACTGCACAAGACGAAAACGGACCTTCTGGTGATTGAGCAGGGGTCGGCGACGCTGGTTTTCGGCGGCACGGTGGTGGGGCCGCGCACGTCCGCACCGAATGAAGTCCGGGGCAAAGCGATTCACAACGGGGAGACGCGAAAGCTTTCGCCGGGGGATATTATCCGGATTCCGGCGGGCACGCCACACCAGTTCCTGCTGGAACCGGGCCAGGAAATCTCGTATTTTGCCTTGAAACTGCTTCGCTAGGGGGCATCCGGCCAGGGCTCGGTCTTAGAATCGAATCAGAATGAAACTTCGCACTTCCTTTATGCTTGCGGGCACGTTGGTGCTGGGAATGGCCGGTCTGACGGCGCTGGCCCAGAACCCGGTCACGCAGGCCTCCGCCCCCCCGTTGCCGGGCATGCCACCGGTGCTGGACCCCAACGACATCTATGCCGCCGACCACGCCGGCATGCTGGCTGACCACGTGAAGAAGTATCCCGCCCTGGTTTACGTCCCCAACAGTAAGAGCGACACGGTCGACGTGATCGACCAGAAGACGTTTAAGATCGTCGGCCATTTCCCGAGCGGCGGCAAAGAGCCACAGCATGTGGTGCCCAGCTGGGATATGAAGACGCTCTGGGTGATCAATGATCTGGGCGATACGGCGACACCGATTGACCCCTCCACCGGCAAGCGCGGAACCACCATCAAGGTGCTGGACCCCTACAACATGTACTACACGCCGGACGGGAAGTTCGCCATTGTGGTGGAAGAACGCCTGAAGGCTCTGGCGTTTCTGGATCCGAAGACCATGAAGGTGGTGGACACCGTGCATGTGGATTGCCCGGGCATTGACCATATGGACTTTACGACGAACGGCCGCTATCTGATCGCCAGCTGTGAGTTTTCCGGCCAGGTGGTGAAGGTGGACGTGGCCGAGCACAAGGTACTGGGCTATCTGCGATTCGCCAAAGACAAAGAAAGCATGCCGCAGGACGTGAAGACCTCACCGGACGGGAAGGTTTTCTACGTGGCGGACATGATGGCGAACGGTATTCATCTGGTGGACCCGAATACGTTCCAGAAGATTGGTTTCATTGAAACCGGCAAGGGCTGCCATGGCTTGTACGTGAGCCGGGATTCGAAGGTGCTGTACATTTCAAACCGCGGCGAAGGCAGCGTGACGGTGCTCGATCTGGCGACCCGGAAAATTCAGACCAAGTGGCAGATCCCTGGCGGCGGCAGCCCGGATATGGGCGGCGTTTCGGCGGACGGGAAGCAACTCTGGCTGGCCGGTCGGTACGACGGCGAGATTTATGTCTTCGATACGGGCAACGGCAAGCTGATCCAGAGGATCAAGGTGGGCAAGGGTCCGCATGGTCTTTGCGTTTATCCGCAACCCGGGCGTTATTCGCTGGGGCATACGGGCGTGTTCCGGTAGAAAGACGCGCGGTCGCCGGGCTTTATAACCCGGCGACCGTCTAAACCAGTCCGGTAATCCGGCCGTCGGCATCCACATCAATGCCGATCGCGCGGGATTCTTTGGGCAGGCCGGGCATCAGCATCATGTTGCCGGAAATGGCCACCAGGAATTCCGCGCCGGCGGAGAGGGAAATGTCTGTGATGTGCAGAGTCCAACCGGTGGGTGCGCCGGAGAGCTTCGGGTCGTCAGACAGGGAATACTGGGTTTTCGCGATGCAGACGGAGAGATCGCCGAAGCCCCAGGCGCGGAAACGCGCGAGTTTTTCCTTCGCCATCGCGCTGAATTCCACACCTTCGGCCCCGTAGACCTCGCGGGCCACTTTTTCGATCTTCTGTTCGGCGGAGTCTTGGCGGGAATAGAGGGAAACCGGCCCGTCTCCCGCAGGCGCGTCGAGGACGCGAACCACTTCTTCGGCCAGCGCGGTGGAACCGGCGGCCCCCTTCGTGAACGCTTCTGAATAGGCACTGTGCGCGCCCTGCTCTTCGCAGTATTGCCGGAGCCGGGCAAGTTCCGCGTCCGTGTCTTTCGGGAAACGGTTGATGGCCACCAGAGCCGGGAGTTGGAAGCGCCGCACAATGCCGATATGTTTGCGGAGATTGACCAGGCCGGCTTCGAGATCGCCGTTCCCCTGATTGCGCAGACTCTGCACGGTGGTGACGATGACCGCCATGGAGGGCCGGATGCCGGACGACGGCATCACGAGGTCCATGTACTTCTCAAAGCCCAGATCGGAGGCGAAGCCCGCCTCATTGACGACGTAATCGGCCAGGCGCAGACCCATCTCCTGGGAGACGATACTACTGGTGCCGTGGGCGATGTTGCCGAAGGGGCCGCAGTGCACGAAGGCGGGCGTACCTTCAGTGGTCTGGACCAGATTCGGCAGGAAGGCGTCGTTCAGGAGCGCCATCATGGCGCCGGTGGCCTGGAGGTCGGCCGCGCGCACGGGCTTGCCATCGCGGGTGGCCCCGATGACGACGGAGCTCAGGCGGCGGCGCAGATCCTCACGGTCCCGGGCCAGGGCGAGGATGGCCATGATTTCCGAAGCGGCGGTGATGAGGAAGCCGCCGGGCCGGTTGGAGCCATCGCGTTTGCCGCCGACGCTGAGGGTGATGTTGCGCAGCGCGCGGTCATTCATATCGAGGGTGCGGGGCCAGGTGATGGCGGCGGGGTCCAGATTCAGTTCGTTGCCGTGGAAGAGGTGGGTGTCGGTTAGGGCCGCGAGCAGGTTATGGGCGGAAGTAATGGCGTGGAAATCGCCGTGAAAGTGAAGATTGATCTGGTCGCTGGGCTCCACCTGCGCGAGTCCGCCGCCCGCCGCGCCGCCTTTCATGCCGAAGACGGGGCCCAGCGAGGGTTCGCGGGAGGTGATGACGGCCTTTTTTCCGATGCGTTCGAGGCCCTGCGTGAGGCCGATGGCGGTGACGGTCTTCCCTTCGCCGGAAGTGGTGGGGGTGGTGGCGGTCACCAGAATCAGCTTGCCTCGCCGGGGGAAGGCGGGGTCCCGCAGCAGTTCCAGCCGAACTTTGGCGCTGTGGCGGCCACGGGGTTCCAGATACTGTTCGGGCAGCCCCAGTTTTTCGGCGATGGTCCGGATGGGAAGCAGGTCGGCTTTCATACTCTTTCCAGTGTGTATGATTCCGTGCTGCCCGGAGAAGATGCCTATGCCGGAGGGCTGCTGAGAGGGTTCACCATGTGGGGCGCACTCGTTTGTCCAAATTCCGCAATTCGGGAGTAAACGCTTCGCCGAAGTCCTCCGGGGCGAAGATCTGTCGCAGTTCGACTTCAGAGATTTACTTGCGTACTACGGGGCGGGTGTGGCGAGCGGCTTGCCTTTTTCCACAAGGTAAATGGCGGCCAGTTTCACCGGTACAGCGCCTTTATTCTGCGCGTCATGTTTTGCGCCGGCGGGGATGACGAAGGATTCGCCGGCCCTGACGGTGAGGGTGGGCTGGCCCTCCACGAGAACGTTCAGTTCGCCTTCGAGCACGTAACTGATTTCCTCGCCGAAGTGCGTGTGGCGGCCGGCTGAACTGCCGGGCGCGATTTCAACGCGTGCGATGACGGCTTCGCGGTTGGGAACCGAGACGTCTTTTCGCTGCAGAATGGTGCGCTGAATGCCGGGGTTCTGGGCGGTGAGCGCGAGGGTCAGCGCCAGTAAGAAGGCGAAAGATTTCATAGGGGGTCTCCGAATTTCTCCCCCTGACGATATCAGACCGTTTCCGGGGTCATCTCGACCACTTCGACGATCTCCGTAAAAGGGATGCGCGCGCGGGTATTTGCTTCCGCCACAGCCTCCTGGGAAGCGGCTTCGAAGTAGCAGTGCGTCTGAGAGGTTCCGGGCAGAAAGAAGCTGCGGATCCAGCGGACGGAGTCCCCTTCCCGGGTCATTTCGGCACAGCAGGTTTTGGCGCGAACGCCGGCGCTCACCAGTGCGTCCGGGGTGATTCCGGGAAGGTCTCTTTTGGCAACGAACAGAGGCATGTGTTTTCTCCTTGAGTGAATTTCAACTTTGTGGTTTTTCAGGAACCAGGGGTTCCAGAACTTTGTCGAGGTCTGCGCGGCGGATGCGGATGGCTCGCTCTCCCGCCACGCGCAGCGCAGGCAATTTTCCGCTGCGGATGTAGCCGCGGATGGTCTGCACGTGAATGCCGAGCGTTTCGGCCGCCTCTTCGGGCGTCAGATACTCCCGGCCCGCCGGGGACGGAGCCGGGGACGGCCCGGACGATGGGGAGGTTCGCACTTCGGCCACGGCTGCGCGCCAGGTTGCGCTCTCGATTGCGAACGTCTTTTTCAGGGAGGCCATCAGGCCCGTCTCACAACGCGTGAAAGCAGCCAGCAGATGTTCGACGTGAATACCGGTGACGCCGTCCTGCCGGGCTATCAGGGCGGCGCGGTCAAAAAGCTCCACGGCGGCATCAGACCAGGCCACTTTCGGACCGCCGGGTTCCGGCGTGCGGAGCCATTCGACCCCGAGTGCTTCCAGATCAAACGTCCACGGCCCGAGCCGGGCTATGCCAAAACGTGACAGAGCCAGCAGGCAGCCGAGCAGCAATTCATCCGGGCCGGCCTCGGCGAGACTGTGGGACCGGGCAATCCGAATCGCGTGCGAGGCGGCCGAGGCTGTATCCGCTGAATCCAATTAAACTCTCTAAAACAACGCTAATATCACTTAAAGTAAGAGTCAAGAGAAAAGTGAAACTCAATTACTCGTAGCGGGGACTGCCTGGCCTGGTAGAATTACGGTTTGACGACAAACTGCGACTTTCTTGTCATCGGCGCGGGAGTAGCCGGTCTGCGGGCGGCGATCGAACTGGCTGAGGCCGGCACGGTACTGGTGATTGCGAAGGATTCACTGCGGGAATCCTCGTCGGAATATGCGCAGGGCGGAATCGCGGTGGCGCTCAGTGACGACGATGAAGTAGCGCTGCATGAACAGGACACGCTCTACGCGGGCGACGGGCTGTGTGATCAGGCGTCGGTTCATGTGCTGGTGGAAGAGGGGCCGGGCAACATCCAGGCGCTGATCGACTGGGGTGCGGAGTTTGACCGGGACGGGGTGAAACTGGCGTTTACGCGGGAGGGAGCGCACAGCCGGAACCGGATTCTGCATGCGCACGGCGATTCGACGGGGCAGGAAATCGCACGCTCGCTATATAGAAAAGCCGCGTCAATGCCGAATATCCGGTTTGAGAGTTACACGGCGATCACGGATTTGCTGACTGCCGGCACTGGCGGGGAGCGGCGGGCGGCGGGCGCGGTGGTGTTCGACGAGAAACGGAACGAGCTTCGCTCGGTTCAGGCGAGGGCCGTGCTGCTGGCGACCGGCGGCCTGGGCAGGGTATTCAAAGAGACCACGAATCCGGATGTTGCGACCGGCGATGGCGTGGCAATGGCGTGGCGGGCGGGAGCGCGAATCTCGAACCTGGAGTTCGTTCAGTTCCATCCGACGGCGCTGCACGTGGAGGGCGCGCCGCGGTTTCTGCTTTCCGAAGCGCTGCGCGGCGAGGGCGCGACGCTGCGCAACAAGGCCGGCGAGGCGTTCATGGGCCGTTACCACGAGATGAAGGACCTTGCGCCGCGCGATGTGGTTTCACGCGCCATCGTCTCAGAGATGAGGAAGACCGGGTCGCCACACGTCTGGCTCGATCTGACGGCGAAGGACGCGGACTTCATCCGGCAACGGTTTCCCCGGGTGTCTGAAACCTGCCTGCACTATGGGGTGGACATCGCGAAGGAGGCCGCGCCGGTGCATCCGGCGGCGCATTATGCGATGGGCGGGGTGTGGACCGATCTGGAAGGCCGCACGAGCGTCCCGGGTCTGTTCGCGGCGGGGGAAGTGGCCTGCACGGGCGTGCATGGCGCGAACCGATTGGCCAGCAATTCCCTGCTGGAAGCGGTGGTTTTTGGCGCGCGGGCCGGAAAGGCGATGCGGGGTTATCCGGGTGGTTCCGGTGAGCCGGAACCCGCCGTCCCAATTTCAGCGCCCATGATCAGCGAGCAGGAAATTCGCGGGATCACGTGGCAGTACTGTGGCATTACCCGCAACCGGCAGGGCCTCGAAACATTGCTGGCGAACCTGCGGAGACTGGTCTGGCAGCCGGTGAGCGCGCCGAGCCTTGCTTCCATTGAATTGCGCAGCCTGTGTGAAGTGGCAACCTTGATCGCGGAAGCGGCCCTGTGGCGGGAAGAAAGCCGTGGCGCGCATTTCCGCGATGACTTCCCCAATAAGGATGAAGCATTTCGAAAGCCCTCCTACTACTGTCGATGATGTAATATTTTGTCCTGGACCATAGTCCAATATTGAGCGGGGCCAAAACGCGGCTAAGCTCGTAGTAATCAGCACATACGCGGTTCCGACGCGGGAGGAGACATTAGAAATGAACTATCGAAGAATTGTTGCGCTGCTGGCTTTTGCCATGCCGTTGACTATGGTGCCGCTGAGCGCGCAGATATCGTGCCGTCACCCTTTGGAGTTTCCGACGTACGAACAATTCGTGACCAGCGCCATCAGCGTGGACCTCACCGCGTTCACCGTGACGATGCCCATGTTCAAGGGCTTCGACCCGCAGGGAAATGCAGTTTACTACATTGTGACGGACTCTTCGGACTGTCACGACGCGACCATGCGGGGCCTGAACCATGTACCGAAACTGGCTCTGCTGATTGACCCGGTGACGAAGCTGCCGAAAAACAAATCGGCACAGCTGGCCACGCGTGACACACAGGGCTTTCTGCACTTCTCCGGGACGGTGGATTTCAGCCCGATTCGCTACTACGTCCCGGGGCCTCAGGGTTTTCCGGCTACCTCGTATCAGCCCGGCTCCGTGGGCGACGCCAATTACAGCCCGTTTGTGACGACCGGCGACGGCATCGTCTTCAACGCGCCGCAGGTGGCGAACGGTACGGGCATCAAGGATTTTGTCTATTCCATTGACTACACGAAGATGACGGTGACGCTGCAGCTGGTGCATGGCGTTTATGACGGCAAGTTCCTGATGTATCTCCGGATGGAATCTTCAGATCCGATGGTGGCCGCGTTCGAGGGCGGCGCTTACGCTCCGAACATGGAACTGGCGCCCGGGCTGGGCGATCGCTTTTTCGCGGATGGAAGCCCGCGCCAAGTGATTCTGCCGGTGGTCAACGGCATCTGGGGAATCGATCATCCGGACACGCGGCAGGGTCTGAACTCCGGATTCCGCGGCGATGGCGACCCGTTCAACATTCTGGGCGCGGTGCCGATTTTCGATGATCCGGAATACTCGCCGCTGTGGGATCTGACGCCGGTGCTCTGGACCGATTCGGCGGTGAAGGCCGGGCTGGTGAAGCGCGTGACCAGTGACACGGACGCGGCCGCGCTGGTGGCCGCCGGCAACATGACGAGCCTCTCGACCGACCCTTCGCTGCCGGTGAATACCGATGTGAACGTCCGGGCTCTGGGCGGTTTGTCGAACTGCCCTGTGATTCTGCGGCTCTGGACGCCGCTGCCGTAGGTTTTCAACCGTCGCAATGTCCCCCGGCCCCGCACAGGAAACTGCGCGGGGCCGGTTTGTTTTGCGCCACCGCTTCCGCAATGATTCAATTGTTCCCATGAGATTCCCGCTTGCGATGACGCTGCTGCTGTTCACCGGCATTCTGTCCGCCCAGACCGACTGGCCCGTCTACGGGCATGACCCGGGCGGGATGCGGCACTCGCCGCTGACGCAGATCACGGCAAAGAACGTGGGGCAACTCGAACGGGCGTGGACGTTCCACAGCGGCAAGGCGGGTTCCCAGGTGACGCCGCTGGTGATCAACGGGGTGATGTACGTGACCGGGAACAACGGCGTTTATGCGCTGGAACCGGAGACCGGCAAGGTTCTCTGGAAATACCCGATTGCAAGCTTTGTGACGCGTCGCGGGGTGGCTTACTGGCCGGGGGACAGGAGCACGCATCCGCGCGTCTACACGGGGGCCGGCAGCGACCTGGTGGCGCTGGACGTGACCACGGGAAAGCCCGCGCCGGGTTTCGGCAACGAGGGCGTGGTGGATATGAAGAAGGGGGTGCTGGGTGATCTGGATGACGCGCGGCTGACCATGGCCTCGCCACCCGCGGTCTTCAAAGACATTGTGATCACGGGCAGCAACAATAACGAGCCCGCCCCCAGTATTGGCGCCTATGGCGACATCCGCGGCTGGGATGCCCGGACCGGAAAGCTGGTCTGGACGTTCCACACGGTGCCCCGCCCCGGCGAGCCCGGACATGACACCTGGCCGGAGAATGGCTGGAAGAACCGTTCCGGCGTGAATAACTGGGGCTTCATGACGGTCGACCTGGAGCGCGGCCTCGTATTTGTGCCGCTGGGCGCGCCGACCACCGATTTCTATGGCGCCGACCGCCACGGCGATGGCCTTTACGGCAACTCACTGGTGGCGCTGGATGCGGCGACAGGCAAGGTGAAGTGGTTCAGGCAACTGGTGCATCACGATCTGTGGGATTACGATCTGGCCGCGCCGCCGGCGCTGTTTGAGATCACGCGGGGCGGGAAGAAGATCCCGGCCGTCGCGCAGATCACCAAGATGGGCATGCTGTTCGTTTTCGACCGGACGACCGGCGAGCCGGTTTACGGAATGGAGGAGCGCCCCGTGGCGCAGAGCCGCGTGCCTGGCGAGCAGACATCGCCGACGCAGCCGTTCCCGCTGAAGCCGCCGCCGCTGGCGAAGGTGGCGTTCTCGAAGGACGAACTCTATTCGAAAACCCCGGAGCACGCGGCATTCTGCAAATCCCTGTACGAAGAGCAGCAACTGAAGAACGAGGGGCCGTTCACGCCATATCCGCCCGAAGGCAATGCGATGGCATGGCCCAGTACGCTCGGCGGAGGCAACTGGAGCGGCATTTCCGTTGACCCGAAGCTGGGTTACCTCTTTACCAACGTCAACAATCTGGCGCAGTGGGGCCACATGGAAAAGAAAGTGGACGCGAAGACGGGCGAGGTCACCTACGCGCGGGCGGCGGCGTTTGGCGGGAGCTATGCGCGGTTCTGGGACCCGGCGAATCACATCCCCTGCCAGAATCCGCCGTTTGGCGAACTGGTGGCGGTGAACGCGGCGACGGGCGATATCGCGTGGAAAGTCCCGCTGGGCATTGTGGAGGAACTGGAAGCGAAGGGGATTCACAACACGGGGGCGCTGAACCTGGGCGGCAGTATCACAACGGCGTCCGGTCTGCTGTTCATTGGAGCGACCAATGACAACCGGATCCGCGCGTTTGATTCGAAAACCGGAAAGGAACTGTGGGCGGGGATGCTGGACGCCGATGGCCAGGCAACACCGATTACTTTTATGGGGAAGGATGGCCGGCAGTACGTGGTGATCATGGCCGGCGGAGGCCCGTATTGGGGCGCCCCCGCCGGTGATTCGCTGATCGCCTTCGCGCTGCCGCGCAAGTAGCGGCTAAAACACCATTGCGGTCGCGTGACGGGTCCGGGAACACCGGACCCTGTTGCGGCTATTCTTCTTCGTCTTCGTCGAGATCTTCGTCGAGATCCTCGTCTTCAAAATCGTCTTCTTCGTCGAGGTCTTCGTCTTCGTCCTCGTCAAGGTCGTCATCGTCCTCGTCGAGTTCGTCTTCGTCCTCGTCTTCATCGTCGTCTTCGAGGTCGTCGTCTTCCGGATCTTCTTCCAACTCGTCGAAGCCCAAATCGTCAGGATTGCGCCTGGGCGGACTCAACTCCCATTCGCTCGCAAAGTTGTCCAGGTATGCCATATCTTCTTCTTACCCCAAATGCCTTGATTGAAGCGCTGTAAAACCAGTTAT
>CAIUOG010000084.1 GCA_903900705.1 uncultured Acidobacteriia bacterium | reverse complement strand
TAGATGGAGAGGCTCTTTTCCAGAAACGGGAGAGAAGCCGGTTCCTTTCCCTGCTCCGCCATCACGGTGGCGATATTGAAATTGATATTCGCCACGTCAATGCTGGACGAGCCGTAGGCTTTTTCGAGGATGGCGAGTGACCGTCGGAAGGCGGAATCAGCGTCAGCATAGCGCTTTTCCGCTTTGTAGACGAGTCCAAGACTATTCAGGGTGGTGCCGACGCGGGGATCGGAAGGGCCAAAGCGTTCCGATTCCTTGAGCGCGCGCTGGAAGATCTGCTCGGATTTTGTGAAATCCTTCGCCCCGGCGGCGGCGAGCGCCTGCATGACCAGGTTTTTCCAACCCGCGTCGGATTCCTGAGCCCAGGCGGCAAAGGCCAGCATTCCAAGGGCAACGGCTGCGCAGCGTAAGGGATTTCGAACCATGAACTCTTCCTACTCAGGATAACGGATGGGGAGAACCGGGGGCGGGGGGAGACGTTCGGGCGGTGGCAGCCTGGGGGATCAGGCGCCGGCGCGGAGGAGTTGCGCGGAAAGCGCACCCCTGACCGCTTCGACGGGGCCAACATGCGGGGCGTGAATAAAATATTTCGGCGCCACCTGGCGCATGATCTTCATCCGAATGGCGCCGTCATCCACCACGGCGGAAAGATAGACGGGCCGGATGCCCGGGCGCAGGGCGCGGATATCGTCCACCACATCGGGGCCGGACTCCGGAACGAACCGGACATCGCACATCACGGCATCAATCGGAATGTACTGACGGGCGGCGATCTCCATGGCCTCCTCGGTGGTTCTCGCCAGCAGCGGGCGGACACCATTGGCACGGAACATCCCGCTCAGTAGAACGAGCACGGAAGTCTCTGCCTGCACGATCAGCACGGTTGGCTGGTGCTCATTTTCCCAATCTCTTTCGGACTCGAGTTCCAGCATATTTGGTCTTGGTGCTGTTTACCTAGTGCCGGTATGGCTGAATTCGTTACCGGAAATTGTCCGATTTCAAACGATCAGCCCGCCTGCGTCACCGAAGCCTTTCGTTCCAGCTTGCCCCAGCCAACCAACCGTCCGCGCAGTGCGAACAACAGACTTTTCATCAGGACGAACAACATCATCTGACGGTAGTAAATGCGCTGAAAGAACAACAAAAAGAGGTCCCAGGCCGGAACGCCTTCGAGCGCGTAGGCGAGGAAGCCAGTGAGCAACTCCAACAGAAAAAAGCCGAAGTAGTACAGCAGGACAATCCGCCAGTTTCCGGCCGTGAGCGCCACCAGCATGGCGATTTCCGCAAACGGCGAGAGCGACGAAAGCAGCACCTGAAAGAGCCAGATGCCGGGCAGGGCGACAAAGCCGAGAGTGCCGTAGCGGGGCACAAACAGAGCGTCGCGGTGCTTCCAGGCCGCCTGCAGAGTACCGAATGACCAGCGGAAGCGTTGTTTCGCGAGACTCCGACCGTCTTCCGGTGCTTCGGTGTAGGCGATGGCCTGGTCTTCGTACCGGATGACGTAGCCATCGCGGCGAATGGCAAGCGTGAGATCGGCATCTTCCGCCAGCGTGTCGTGCCCAAAGCCGCCTTTCGCCAGCACAAGGTCTTTGCGCCATGCGCCGACCGCGCCGGGCACGACCGTGATGGCGTTCAGGTAATCGAGAGCACGCCGGTCCAGATTGAAGCCGTAGATGTATTCAATGGACTGAAAGCGGGTAATCCACTTCGAACGGTTGCCGACGCGCGCATTACCGCTGACCGCGCCTACGCGGGGGTCTTTGAAGTGCCGAACCAGTTTGGCGATGGTGCCGGGCCGGAAAAGAGTATCGGCATCGACCGCCACCAGGATATTATGCGCGGCGTGGGAAATCGCGTTGTTCAGGGCCTCGGATTTCCCGCCGTTCGGCTGGCTGATGATGCGGACGGACGGATGCCGACCGTACTCGCTCCGGAGAACTTCGAGCGTGCGATCTTTCGAGCCATCGTCCACCACAATGATCTCCATTTCGGGATAGCCGTTTTTGAGGATGGAGTCAATCGTTCGATTGATGACAGTTTCCTCGTTATAGGCGGCGACCAGAACGGAGACGGGTGGCCGGAAGGTGTCGTCATAGACACGATGGTTTTCGCGCCGCTTCTGCAGAATGGCAAGAACGCCAAAGATGAGCGAGCGCGCCAGCGTGAGATAAATGGCGGCAACAAAGAGAGTTCCGAGCGCCTGGAGGGAAAGGGCTTCGAACCCGAGGGCCCGGCCTTCGATGCGCGCCAGACGAAGTTCGTTAGCCGGGGGGACCGGCATCACCTGAGCGCGCGTCTTACCGACGAGGTCACCCACGAGTGCGAATCGGTACCCTTCGCGAAGAGCCTGATCGATAATTCCGGGAAGCGCTTCAACTGTGGCGGTCCGGTCGCCCCCCGCATCGTGCAGCAGAATGATGTGGCCGTTGGCGCTTTCGGCATGGATTTCATTGGCGATGCCGGCGGGGGTGACGCCGGGTTCCCAATCGCGAGGGTCAATGGTTTCGCCAATCGTGGCGTAACCCTCGGCCTGAGCGCGCAGCAGGGGCAGAATTTCCTCCGGTGTTTGCGGGGAACTATCCGCGTTATAGGGCGGGCGAAAGAAAGTGGTGGAAACACCGAGCAGGTTTTCGAGGGTGCGCTGCGTGGTGGTAAGTTCGAGCTGAATCCGCCGTCCGGAAACGACGGCGATGTTCGGATGCAGAAAGGTATGATTGCCGATCTCATGGCCCTCGGCGTATTCGCGCTTCACCAGCGCCGGGTAGTTCTGGGCATTCTGCCCGACGACAAAGAACGTGGCCGGTACGTGGCGGCCATTCAGAATATCGAGGATGCGGGGTGTGAAGCGCGGGTCCGGCCCGTCGTCAAAAGTGAGACAGAGCACCTTCTCCTGACCGGAACCGTTGCGGGCGGGGAGTCCACCGGTGTGATTGATGACATAGGGCGACGGGAACTTTGTGTAGCTTTCGCTGTAGTCCCCATCGGGCGTGGGCGGATTGGTGACGCTGCGGGCGCCGGGTTGGGGAGTCTGACCGACGTGCAGAATCTCACCGCCTCCGTATTGCCTGGGCGCCTGCTGGGAGACTTCCATGGCGTTCAGACCCGCGCCCGCGAAATCGTCCTTCGGCCACGTTTCCCGCTGGAGTACCTTCCACAGACCGGGATCTTCGGCGCCCAGACGCCAGAGGCTCACGCCGCGGAAGCCGTTATCCTTCACGGCAAGAACCTGGTTAAGAGCGGAAACCGCGTCGAGGAACCAGACTTCATGCTGTTTTCCTTCGGCGGAAAAACGCAGGACCGGATTTTCCGCCGTCTTGTCCCATTCGACCGCGCCGTGCGCGCCGGTGGCAGCCGCCATCACGTCGTCAAATGAAACTTCGCTGCCACCCTGGCTGCCGAGAACCCAGTCATAACCGTAGTTTCCGAAGCCGATCACCAGCTTCGACGGCGGTGCGAGCCGCGCCAGTTCGTCGAGCTTACCCTCGAAGAAGGCTTCCGACGCCACCGGACCGGGCTCGCCCGATTGGTAGTGCTCGTCATAGACCATGGGCACGAGGTAGTCGACCGCGGCCGCGAGGTTCCGGATGTCATAAGCGGTGTCGCCCACCGGCACGTCTTCAGAAACGATGAAACCAGACTTGTGCAGTTCCGCCGTGAGTTCGCGCATGAACACGACGAGCGCGGCGCGGTCCTTCGCGCTGACGCTCTCAAAGTCAATGTTGACGCCGGCAAAGTGATGTTCTTCGAGGTTCTGGCGGATGTTTCCGATCAGGTCTTCGCGGAGGGCGGGGTCATTGATCACGCGATGGACATAGCCGGGCTGCCAGCCGTTGCGGAAATTGGTGAGCAGCGCGAGGATCGGCAGGTTTGCCTGACGGGCGATTTCGATCACGGTGTGGTCGCTCTGATCTTCGATATCCCCTTTGTCGTTCTGCAGGGTAAGCCATTCCGGAACCAGGTGCGTGAGGCGGGAGAGATGGAGACGGAGCGAAACGATGCTGGCGGGGTCCCAGTTCACAAAAAAGCCCCAGACGAGCGGGGCGTCGGCCAGCTGGCGGGCGGCGGGGCGCGGATGCAGTACCGGTGAGGCGGAACGAACGTATTGGATTTTGAGCGGCTTCGGGTTGCGCCACGGGACGTTTTTTTCGAGATGTTCGCCGCCCACGATTCCCCGCAGTTCCGCTGTTCCCACCACGGGAGCGACCTCCGGCAAACCGAGCCCGGGCAGGCGCGGAACCGATAGCGCGACCAGGCCAACCATCACGAGCAGCAGGATCGACACGAGGCCTGTCGACTGCGCGGCGCGCCGAATGGCGGCCCACCGTTTGCCGGACGGGTCATGAAAAACGAACGAGCGCGGTTGGGTTTCCTGTGGCATGGACCTGTCCTTTCAGGGTAGCTGTTCCGGGCGGATGCCCCGGCCAGAGGTCAACAGTACATTAAAAGGGTGAGAGCTCAACAGATTCAGCAACTGTCTCAGAATTATCTGGCGCTTCAGACCAACAACCCGGCGGATGGCCTGCCGCGACGGCCCTTTGCGCGGGACGCCGAGGGGAATGTAAAAGACGCGGTATCCATCATCACGCTGGGCGGCTGGCATTCGGTGGCGCGGGCCGCCATGGACGGTGCGCCCGAAAGCGAGTGCATCGCACTGATGCATGCGGCGCTTGATGAAGGAATTAACTTCTTCGACAACGCGTGGGATTATCACGATGGATACGCCGAGGAGGTGATGGGCCGCGCGCTGGCGATGGATGGCAAGCGGAGCCGGGTGTTCCTGATGACCAAGAACTGTGAGCGCGACTACGCCGGGTCCATGCGGGATCTGGAGGACAGCCTGCGCCGGCTGCAGACGGACTATCTGGACCTGTGGATGTTCCACGAGTGCAATTACGACAATGATCCGGACTGGATCTTCGAACGGGGCGCACTGCGGGCGGCCATCGAGGCACAGCAGGCCGGCAAGGTCCGCTACATCGGATTCACGGGGCACAAAGATCCGCGCATTCACACGAAGATGCTGCGCAAGCCGCATGCCTGGGATGCGTCGCTGATGCCCATCAACCTGATGGACGCGCACTATCGAAGCTTCCTGAACGAAGTGGTGCCGGTGTGTCACGAACTGGGCGCCGCGCCCATCGGGATGAAGGGCTTTGGCGGCGGCTGGCCGAACGGCAGGATTCTGGAGCGGATGGGAGACCGGGCCGGCATTGACCCGGTGACGCTGCTGCGGTTTAATCTGAGCCAGCCGGTGGTCAGCCAGGTGGTGGGGATCAAGAACCTGGAGCAGTTGAAAGTGGCGGTGGGCGTGGCTCGGGATTTTGTCCCGATGGCCGAAGAGGAACAGACGGAACTGCTGGCGTCGGTAATTACGGAGGCCGGTGACGGACGCTACGAGACGTTCAAGTCGACCAACGAACATGACGGGCCGCACCACCGGAAGCAGCACAACTTTGCCATCGCCTGAGAACGGGAGGAAGGCATGATTCGCCTGCCTTCAATTGACAGAACGTTATTGAAGCAGCATTAAATCTTGGTAGCGATGCCATCAATCCAAAAAATGAATTGGACCGACCGCTGGATAAGAGCCTAAAATCAAGACTTAAGAGGGCTCAGTCCAACTGGAAATGACACCAACTATGGCGGAAAACACAGGCAGCCAGGTCGCTTTGCTGCACCGGATCAGCAGCATTGTGAGTTCCGATCAGGATCTTGAAACCATTCTGAGGGAACTCGTTAGTCTCACGATGAACGTTACAGACTCGGACGCTTGTCTGGTCTACCTCATCGATCACTCATCAAACGAGATTGTACTTCGCGCATCGCAACTCCCTCATGATGCCGAAATCGGCAAAGTTCGTTTGAAGATGGGCGAAGGTATTACCGGCTGGGTGGCGGTGCACAACTCTGTTGTGGCTCTGCCCCGGAACGCGGCGTCAGATGCGCGTTTCAAGCGCTTCAGTTCGCTGCAGGAAGACACGCATGAGGCGTTTCTCTCGGTGCCGCTGGTAAATTCCGGCGAGCTGATCGGCGTGATCAACGTGCACCATCGGGAACCGCACAGCCACTCGTCGGATGAAGTGGCCCTGGTGACCTTCATCGGCGAGCAGATGGGCGGCGTGATCGGTCGTGCCCGACTGGCGGAACAGTCACAGAGCGCGGTGCGCCGGCTGGAGACACTGGCGGCGGTGGCGCAGACGATTTCCGCGGAAGGCTATCTCGAACGCATTCTGCAGGCGATTTCCGAAATGGTCGCCGAGACGCTGGATTCGGCGGTTTGCTCGATTCTGCTGGTGGATGAAGAGAAGAAAGAACTGACCGTGAGCGCGGCCCGCTGTTCGTCGCCGGATTACATGCACCGCATGCCGATCCGGATGGAGGGGTCGCTGATCGAGCACGTGATTCGCGAAGCGCAGCCGGTGATTATCCCGAACATCCACGAGGAAAAGTTGTATCGGTATCCGGAACTGGTCCGGAAGTCGGGTCTGACATCGGTGCTCGCCGCGCCGCTGCTTTCGCAGGGCAAGGTGATCGGGTCCATCAACATCTACACGCGCGAAGCACGGACGTTTGGCGATGATGAAGTCGGGTTCCTGAAGGTTGTGGCGGGTCAGGCGGCGATCGCGATTCAGAATGCGCGGCTGATGTCGGAAACGCTCGACATGAAGCGGACGCTGGAAGCGCGCAAGATGGTGGAACGCGCCAAGGGCATTCTGCAGTTCAAGCACAATCTGACGGAGGAAGAAGCCTATCTCCGGCTCCGCAATGAAAGCCGCCGTCTGCGGCGTTCCATGCGGGATCTGGCGGAGGCGGTGATTCTGGCCGACGACCTGAACCGGAAAGACGGCGCCGCTCCGAAGGACGGTCTCCGGGCTCCGGTGCGGGACGACAGCGAGATCATGTAATCCGGTTCTTGCCAACGGAAATACAGGGGCGGGTGTCTTCGGGCATCCGCCCCTTTTTGTATGGTTTGCGAGAATTGAGAATTGAATCGCGTCAGGCCGTTCGAGCCGCTTACCCGCAACCCGCACCTGCTCACGATCCTTGCCAACTTCTGGCCCCGCGAATACGATTTCAGCGGGTATCCGATGGAGCGGCGGCTGGTTCAGACCGATCCGGACACCCAGGTTCTGGTGCAGACGCAGTTCCCGCAGGGTAAACCAGTGGGAGAAGTGGTGCTGCTGCACGGTCTGGAGGGCGGCGGAGACTCAGGCTACAACGTCAGCATGGCCTGGCATGCGCTCGAAGCCGGGTTGGTTGTCCACCGGTTTCACATGCGCACCTGCGGAGGCACCGAAAAGCTCTGCAAAACGCTGTATCACGCCGGGTTGACCTCGGACCTGCGTTCGTTCCTCGAACAGACCTCCGCCGAAGGGCGTGGACTGCCGATTTTCCTGATCGGCTTCTCGCTCGGAGGCAACGTGGCGCTGAAGCTGGCCGGCGAACTGGGCACAAGCAGTCTGATTCATGGAGTCTGCGCGGTTTCCACGCCGATTGACCTCGCGGCTTCCGCCCGCCGCATCGCCGGGCGCGACAATTTCCTCTACGAACGCCGGTTTGTGACGCGCATGAAGGCCCGGCTGATCGGCACAGGGCGCTACAAAGAGAGCGATTTTCAGGGCGCCCGCACCATCTTCGACATCGATAATGTGATCACCGCGCCTTCGTTCGGCATGGGTAACGCCGAGAACTATTACCGGACGCAGTCCTCGCAGAACTTCCTGGGGGAGATCCGTGTTCCGGGCCTGCTGATTCAGGCGAAGGATGACACGTTCATTCCGTTTGAAAGCTTCGGGCATCCCGCCCTCCGGAGCAATCCGCAACTGCGGTTGCTCGCGCCCGGGCACGGCGGCCACGTGGGCTTTCTGGCGAAGACGGGCCAGCGCTTCTGGGTGGATGAGGCGGCGCTCGGGTTCATTGGTGACGTGCTGGGAGTGAGGATGCCTGTCGCTTCGGGCAACGCTTCGGGCAAAAGCGGGCGATGATGAAAGAAGCGGGAATGCAGTCAGGTCAGACACAAATCGGCCGTTACCGGATATCGGGAGAACTGGGCCGCGGCGCGATGGGCGTCGTGTACCGGGCCACCGATCCGTCCATTGGCCGGTCGGTCGCGATCAAGACGATCCGCATCCGCGATATCGACGACGAACAGCAGCGGGAGCGACTGCGAGAACGGCTGTTTCGCGAAGCGCGCTCGGCCGGTGTGCTTTCGCATCCGAATATCGTCACCATCTATGACATGGATGAGGATGACGGCGTCGCGTACATCACGATGGCGTTCGTCAACGGGCCGACGCTGGAAGCGATTCTTGCTTCGGGCGAACCACTGTCAGGCTCGCGCATGCTGCGGATTCTGCGGCAGACGGCCATGGCGCTCGATTACGCGCACAGCAAGGGCATTGTGCACCGGGACGTGAAGCCGGCGAACATCATGACGGACGAAGACGGGTCGGTCAAGATTACCGATTTCGGCATCGCGCGGATCACGGCTTCGGCGCACGCGAGTAACGAGACAAAGACGATCTCCGGAACGCCCAACTACATGTCGCCCGAACAGGTGCAGGGCGTACCGGTGGACGGTAAATCCGACCAGTTTTCGCTGGCCGTAATTGCGTACGAAATTCTGACCGGGGAGCGACCGTTCGCCGGGGAACACCTGAGTACCATCGTCTACCGGATTGTGACGGAGAACCCGCCCGCCGCTTTCCGGCTCAACGGAACACTGACGCCACGCATCGATGAGGTGCTGCAGCGGGGGCTGGCGAAAGATCCGGCACACCGGTTTCCGAACTGCTCCGCGTTTGTGGGAGCGCTGGAACTGGCCTGCGCGGAATCCAGGGGATGGAAGACGCTGCCGCCGGGAGCGGCCGCGGACCAGCCGACTGTCGCGGTGGAAAGACACGAGGTGCCGGTGCCCGTGGCTGCGCCGGCGGCAGCGGCGCTTCCACCAGGGCCACGGCCGCCCGCTGTGGAACGCAAAGGTCCCACGGGCGTGCTCGCCGTGCTGATGAGCCTGCTGCTGGTTTCGGGCCTCGCGGCGCTTTTCATTTACCAGTCGGGCCTGGGCGGAAGTATGCCGCAACCCGCTCCGAAGGACGCGGTGGCCGAAGAGGTTAAACGCGATCCCCTGCCCTCCCCCGCTCCGGCGGAGACGCTGCCACCGGCGGCGGAAACACCGGCTCCGGCACCCCCACAGCAGGAAGCAAAGCCTTTCGAAACAAAACCAGCGGAAACAAAGCCAGCAGAAGACAAACCTGCGGAAGTGAAGACGCCGGAGGTCAAACCTGTGAGCACCAGACCTGCCGAGATCAAGCCACGGCTGCAGGATATCTTTATTGCGACCAGTCCTTCCGGGGCGAAGGCGGTGCTCGACGAGAATGCCGGTTTGTCGTGCGTCACGCCCTGCCAGTTACATGGGGCGCGCGGGACGCACCGGGTTTCAGTGTACCTGCCTGGTTACCTGAATGAGTTTCGTGAGATCCACATCGAGGACGGCGCGCTCGACATCGGCACTATCGCACTCAAACAGCCGATGGGAACGCTGATGCTGACCAGTAATCCGGCGGGAGCGCGGATTCTGATCAACGGCGCGGCTATTGAAAAGCTCACCCCGGCCGAGATTCCTCTCAAGCCGGGGGCTTATACGGTCACAGTGGAAAAAGACGGGGCAAGCCGGACGGAGCACATCCAGTTGCGGGAGACTCCGTTCTACCTGCGAATCCCCCTGAACCGCTAGATTCCGGCGGTGCGAATCCAGAAGCTTTCGCGCCAGGTTCCGCCGGGCGCAACGGACTGCAGCTGCGAATACTTGCCGTCATGCGCCAGGTTCACGCCATTGGTGATGGAGGCCATCGGCTCAAAGCAGATGAAGTTCTGGCCTTTCGGGGCCCAGACCACGCCCACGATCCACTTGGGCCCGTAGACGACTTCGATCTTCTTCCCGCCGCCTTCGAACGAGAAAACAGCGCGCCCGTCTTTATCGCGGATCAGGTCGGTAAAGCCGTGGTCGAAGGTGCGGTCTTTGAGGGGCGTGGGATCGGGCAGGTCCACCGGTTTGAATTCGCCGGTGGCAACCAGGCGGTCATCGGTGATGACGGCCGATTTAGCGGGGATGTGCGCGACGGCGTTTTCGCGCGCCACGTCCGGCAGATTGAAGTAGGGGTGGTAACCGACGGCGACCGGCATAGGCTCGGCGCCGCGGTTGATGACGGTCGTGATCACTTCGAGCGCGCCATCGGCCAGCTTGTACGTCATCTCGTATTCGTGGGCGAAGGGCCAGTTGGCCATCAGCTCCGGATGTTTCCAGAACTCGAAGCGGCTGGTGACCTGGGCGGAATTTGCGCCGGCCTTCACCTCCGTCACCTCCCAGAGTGGCGTGGTGGTGAGCATACCGTGAAGAACCACACCGTTCGCCGGAATCCGCAGTGACCCCAGCTCGCCGTTGAAGTTGTACTTCTTCCCGTTCGCCCAGAACCCGGCATTCGCCATGCGGTTCGCCCAAGGCGCCAGAAAGGGCACTCCGCTCAGACCCGGTTTTTGTTTGAGTTCACCCACGTCGGCCGCGCCGAGGAACAGGATGTTCTTGCCGTGCACCTTCATCTCATAGGCGCGGTTGCCGATGCCCGGCGCGATGTTGACCTCCACGCCGTGCGCGGCGTCAGTCAGGCGAACAATGTCGACGCCGTGGTCGGTGGTTTTGATGGCTTTGTAGTTTTGAGCAAGGGTCATGGCGGGGAGCGCGATCAGCGCGAGGCTGAGACGAAACTTCATGCTGCCTATTTTGCCTCAGTGGAATGGACGGCGGTGAGATTAAGGGGTGCGGGTTCCCCCGGCCCGTTCCGTAGAATGGTAGAGGAACCTATGAGACTCCGCTCCGTTTTGCTGCCGGCCGCACGGTTTCTGTTGGTTTGGGGGCTTGTGCCCGCGGGACTCTCGTTCGCGGGCACGCTGCTCGAAGACGCCGCCGAAGCCTTCTACAATCTGGATTTCGACGAGGCGCTGGTGCTGTATCAGAAGGCCGAAGCGGCCTCTCCCGCCGATGGCGAACTGCACAATCATGTGGCCCACACGTTGCTTTACCGCGAACTGTACAGGAATGGAGCGCTCGAGAGCGAGATGGTGACCGGAAATAATTCCTTCATCCGGCGTGGCAGGCTGGAGGTGCAGCCCGATGTGGAACGCGCCTTCACGGCTGAGGTCGAAAAGGCGATTGCGCTCAGCCAGGGCCAGCTGGATAAGAACCCGCGGAACACCCGGGCGATGCACGCGCTGGCGATTTCCTATGCTTTGCGCGCCAACTACGGCTTCTTCGTGAAGCGGACCTGGGTGGCGTCGCTTTCTGATTCCGCCAAAGCCCACCGGCTGGACACGCAGGTGACCGAAATCGATCCGAACAACTATGACGCGCGGTATCTGCAGGGCGGCTATGACTACATCATCGGCAGTCTGCCCTGGCAATGGAAAACCTTTGGTTTTGTGGCGGGCTTTCGCGGCGACAAGCAGCGCGGCATCAACACGATTGCGGAGGTGGCGAAGAAGGGTAAGGACAACCGGGACGACGCGGAGATGACGCTGTGCGCGCTGTTCCGTCGCGAAGGGCAGACCACGCGGGCTATCCCGATGGTGGCGGAACTGATTCGCCGCTTCCCCCGCAACTATCTGCTTCGATTCGAGCTCGCGCAGATGTACGGCGCCACCGGCCAGCGGGCGAGCGCGCTGGAGACGCTGGCTGAAATCAAACGCCGCAAGGAACAGAATGTGCCGGGGTTTGGCCGCATTCCATGGGAAAAGATCTGGTACGAAACGGGCAATCTGCAGTTCTGGTTCAATGATCTGGAGCACGCGCTGGAGAACCTGAAAAAGGTCACGGCAACGCCGGAGCAGTTGAAGGAGATCGATCTCAACACCGGCGTGCTGGCGCTGATGCGGCAGGGCCAGATTTATGACATGCTGAACCGGCACGCGGAAGCGGTCAAGGCCTATCAGCAGGCAATGAAGTTTGCGCCGGAGGCCGAGGCGGCGCGTGAATCGGGCCGGTACATTGGGGCCCCTTACAAAAGACCAGTCCGAACATAAGGCAGAGTGCGCCGAACCGCTCTGGATGAGGCTCAGCAAGGAGTTGGCGCGCCATTTCGCTAAAGCCACAGTGTGACCGCGCAGCATGCGGTAGAGTGAAACCGATCAGACGTTTTCGCAATGAAGATCTCACTGGGCAGCTGGGCGTTTTCCTTTGGTCCGTACGCGGCGAACCCGTTTTCGTTCGAAGACAGTGTGCGCCACCTCGCCTCCGCAGGCTACGATGGCGTGGATATTTGCGGCTTCCCGCCACATATCTCGCTTGAACGATATCCGACGAAAGAGTCGCGCCGTGAGATTGTGTCGCTCATTGAAGATCTGGGTCTGGGAGTCTCCGGCTATTCGGCGGACTTTTCCGACGTGAACCCCACCGCAGCCGATAACGAGGAGTTCTACGGTGACCTGCTGAAGCGCAATCTCGATATGGCGGTTGATCTGGGAAGCCCGACGCTGCGTGTGGATACCGTGGCCGCGCCGGGGTCGATTCCCGATGACGAGTACGAGGAAGCCTTCCACCGCGTGGCGAAGCTTTGGGGCGACGGGGCGGAACTGGCCGCGGCGGCGGGCGTCCGGCTTGTCTGGGAGTTTGAGCCGGGCTTTGCCTTCAACAAGCCCGGGGAGATTATCCGGATGCACCAGGAAGTGCGGCATCCGAATTTCTCCATTCTCTTTGATACTTCGCATGCCTACATGTGCTCTGTGGTGGGCGCAAGACAGCACGGTGAGCGCGACGTACTGGTGGGCGGAGTGGCCGAGTTTCTTGAAAAGCTGCACGGCAGGATCGGGGCCTTCCACCTGATCGACAGCGACGGGACCCTGCATTGTGACGAGACCAGTACCCACCGACCGTTCGGCGAGGGTCTGATTGACTTCGAGCGCCTGACGCCCCTGATGCTGGCGGTGCCGCAGATCGAATGGTGGACCATCGACCATGGCTTCTGGGCCGGGTCCTGGGAACTGGCGGAGAGCAGCAGGAAGTTTGTGCGCAGGCTTTTGGACAAATCCGCACAATAGTTTCCGGCCGGAAAAGCACCCGATCCATGCGCAGAGCCCGGCACATAGCAATTCTCGGCATGGTCGTCAGCGGTGTGCTGGCGGTGATGAAGATCCTGCTGGGCCTGAAAGGCCATTCCGCCGCAGTCGTGGCGGACGGTTTTGAATCTAGCGCGGACGTTTTCGCGTCCGGGCTGGTGCTGATTGGACTGATTCTGGCGGAACGGCCGGCCGACGAGAACCATCCTTACGGCCACGGTCGCGTGGAAACGCTCACGGGCCTTTTGCTGGGCTTCTTCCTGTTCTGCGCCGGGGCTCTGATTGCGCGCCACGGACTGGTGGATGCGGCGGACGCGCTGCCCCCGGCGTGGTGGGCCGTGCTGCCCCTTATCTTGTCGATCCTCGCCAAGGGCGGCCTGGTGGTTGTCAAATACCGGCATTCGCGGGAAATCGGCAGTACTTCGCTGCGGGCGGACGCGGCCAATGACGCGATTGATATGCTTTCCGGGGCGGTGGCGCTGGCGGCCCTTTCCCTCACGCTCTGGAAGCCGGTGAAGTTCGCGCGGGCGGACCATTTCGGGGCATTTGCCGTCGGGCTGATCGTAATTGCGACGTCGATCCGCGTGATGCTGGAATCCTCACTGCACCTGATGGACACGATGCCCGATGACGAGGATATGCTGCGCGTCCGTCAGGTGGCGCTGGCGGTACCCGATGTGAAGGGCGTGGAAAAGTGCTTTGCGCGCAAGACCGGTCTCAGGTACCATGTGGATCTGCATCTGGAAGTCGACCCGGAGATTACGGTCCGGGAGTCACATGACATTGCGGGCCGGGTGCGGGAACGGATTCGCGACGAGATTGCCTGGGTGGCGGACGTGCTGGTGCACGTGGAGCCCTGGCCGGGCAAGCGTTAGCAACCAGGTTAGCAACCAGACTGGGCGTGGCGCATGACGATCACGGTGTCGACGACGGCGTCTGTGAGTTTGCTGATATCCGACACTTTGAACGCTTCGGGCCGACCGGCGCGCTGCGCGAGAAGGTGGTCCCGCAAAACGCTTTCGGTAAGCCCCAGCAGCGCGGAGGTTACTGCTTCCGGGCTCACCAGTTCGCGCAATTCGCCAGCCTCCCGCATTTCCCGCAGTGTGGACAGCAGAAGTTCCTCTGCGCCGTGAAAGCCATCCACGTAGAGCGAACTGTGCCCCTCTTTGCGGAGTCGGCGGCCTTCCAGCAGCAGCAGGAGTTGCAGTTCCGGGTCGTTCTGCAGCGCTTCCGCGATGAGACGGGGAATGGCGCGGAGGCGGTCCGACAAAATGCCGATATCGCTGAGCTGCGTTTCGAACCAGGGGCGATGCGCTTTCCAGCCATCCGAGAAGATGGCTTCCAGCAGATTGGCCTTGCCGCCAAAGTGCTTGATCAGCTGCGATTCGCTGGTGCCCGCGGCGCGCGCAATGGAGGAGGTGCTGGTATTTTCATATCCCTGTTCAGAAAACAGTTTGCGGGCTGCGGAAAAGAGTCTGGTGCGAGAGGGGACTTCGTTGTGAGTCATCAGGAGCCGAACCCTCATGGTAGTGGCGATGCCTGCCGGGCCGCTATATGTGGTTAACTGGTCTCAGGTGAATTTCGTACTGGATTCAACGGAACTGCGCGTCCTGGGCGCGCTGATTGAGAAGGAAAGTACAACTCCGGAGTACTATCCGATGACGTTGAACGCCCTGGTGGCGGCTTGCAACCAGAAGTCAAACCGGTGGCCGGTCTGCGAATATGCGGATTATGAGGTGCAGGAAGCGCTTTCCGGACTGCGCTCGCACGGTTTTGCGGCGGAGATCACCGGTGGCAGCCGTGTTTCCAAATATGCCCAGCGATTTACGGAAAAACTGAACCTGGGACGACGGGAAAACGCCATCCTCTGCGTGCTCATGCTCCGGGGACAGCAGACCCTGGGCGAGATCAAGGGGCGCACTGAGCGCATTTACGCATTCAGCGATCTGGAAGAGGTCGAACTGGTTTTGCAGAAGCTGATCGACCGGCCCGAAGGCGCGCTGGCGCAAAAGCTGCTTCCGGCGCCGGGAATGAAGGAACCCCGCTACACACAGACGCTGACGGGTGCGGTGGATCAGGCCGCGGCGGTGGCAGCGCCGGTTCACACCCCGGCTTCGGCCCCGGCGGAGCGGTTATCGGCGCTCGAAGCCGAGGTTGCCGGGTTGCGCGCCGAAGTGGCGGAACTTCGCCGGTTGCTCGAATCCGTCATGTAGTTTTGCCATAGCGGGCGAGTTCGAAGTGCAGCAGTTTTGCTTTGAGTTCGACGCCGTAGAGGTACCCCGTCAGCGAGCCGTCCGATCCGGTCACGCGGTGACAGGGGATCAGGAGCGCAATCGGATTCGTGGCGTTGGCGCGGCCCGCCGCCCGCGCGGCTCCCGGACGCCCGGCGCGACTTGCCAGTTCTGTGTAAGTGATGCGGAAGCCTGCCGGGATTCGGAGCAGTTCCGCCCAGACCCGCTGTTGAAATTCCGTACCCGCCGGTTCCAGTGGCAAATCGAAGGCGGCACGGCGTCCGGCAAAATATTCGGTCAGTTGCCGGAGAAGCTCCGGATTGTAACCGCGGAGTTCCGGGGCATTCGGTACCCCAAAGCCGAACCGGACAATAGCGCCGGACTCCGTGCATTCGGCCCACGCGGGGCCGAACGGTGTTTCGAGCTTCATGCCATGTCCCCGGGATGCAGACTTGCCCAGACGTGATATGTGGCGAGACTGCGCCAGGGCGAGTATTTGGCCAGCATCTGGCGGATCGCGCTTTCCGAAGGGCGCTCGCCGGTAAGCCGTTCCAGCCCCTGTGCGAGACCGGCATCACCGGCGGGAAGACAGTCGGCAAATCCGAGGCCCCGCAGGAGAGTGTATTGGACGGTCCACGGGCCAATCCCACGCACACCGACGAGCAGTCGAGCCGCGCGCAGGGCGGACCGATTCCGCATTTCATCCAGATTCAGAGCGCCGCTCGCGACGGCCTCCGCGGCCCCCAACAGGTAGCTGGCTTTGGAGCGGGAGAACTTGCGTTCGAGGAGCACGGCCGGGTTGAGCGCGGCAACCGACGCAGCGCCGGGATGGGCGCGCAGGCCGGAGGAATGGAGGCCGCCTGCCAGCGCAATCAGTTCCCGCCGCAGCGTCACGGCGAAACGCAGGTTGATCTGCTGGCCGAGAATCGCCCAGGAGAGCGCCTCCCAGGGCGTCGGTGTGAGGGGGATGCGAAGGCCGCGTTGGCGGCGAAGCGCCGCGCCGAGAAGCGGATCGTCGGCGAAGGTGTTTTCCATGCCCGCCGCATCAGAATTGAGCCCCAGAATGCGCGCGGCGATCTGATGGGCGTGGCAGGGATCGGGCGCGTCCGTCGTGCAATCGACGTGTTCCCCGCGAAACCGCAACTCCAGAACAGCCGGACCCGCGGCGGATTCAAAGCACTTCAGCAAACCGTCCGAAAAGACCTGTTCACTGATGTTTTCGGTATCCCGGCCGTAGAAATTGAGAACCGTGCGAAACCGGTAACCCGCCGGCACTCGAAGGGTAAACTTCGGCCCCAGTTTGCGGTACTGGTCGGGGGTGAGACCGGTGCGGGCGGAGAACCCGTCCGGAATCGTTGCTGCCTGGCCCTGCCGCAACAAAGAACAAGCCTGATCAACCTGGAGCCGTTCGAGAAAGGCCGGGCCGGATTCGTGAGCATGATCACGAAACACCGAAGGATCCAGGTCGCGGATGCATTCGGGTTCAGCGAGGGCCCGGAGGGAGACCGCTTCAAACAGCGATTCCGATTCCGGCTGGGTCACAGAGAGAGCTACTTCACCTGAAAGTTGATGGTGAGCGTCATGTGGTTATCGAACGTGCTGATGGTCCGGGTCGGACTCTCTTTGCCGTTAGCCTGCGCGAGCAGCTGATAATCCACGTCAACACTGAGCCCGTGGAAATAGTAGTCGCCCTTTTCCTTTGCAATGAATGACTTGACCTGCAGCGTCTTCATGTTCTTCAACTGCACAACCGCGCCGGGAACCGCGTTGCCGTTGACATCGGTCACAATGCCGGTCACGGTCTTCTCCGCCGGAACCTTCTCTTTTTTCTGGCCAAAAGCGCTGCTGGTGGCCAGAGAGAGGGTCATCGCCAGAACAATGAGAAGCGCGGAAATGCGTTTGAGCGAAATCAGGTGAAACGAAATCAGGTGAAACATGGAAGCTGCCTGCCTTTTTGCGTTACGGTTTTGCGGTACAACACCGGTTTTGCGGTCAATCCATTGGATGCGTTACATCCACCTGGAGTTCCCGATCAGAATACCATCCACGGATTCATGAGGTGTTGCGTCACATCTTCCATATGAAAAGAATCGCCGCCCTCGCCGCCCTGATTCTGGCCGCAGTGACCTTCCTTCTGGCGCAGCGTCAGCGACCGGAAAGCTCCGCCGGACACGCTCCGATGGAAATGATGTCTATTTTCCCCACGGAAACCCAACCCGGTGTTTACCGGCAGGTGGAACAGAGCCGACTCGACGTACTGGCCGAGCAGGGCTGGGAACTGGTCAGCGTGATGCCCTATGTCTACCGGAACGAAGAGCGGAATAACCGTGACATGCATGGCCCGAAGCCGGTGGTCACGCAGACGTATCCGGCCTATTTCTTTAAGCGGGCCAGAACTCTGCGATAACCGGGCGATCCGCCTGACATCGATAGAATGAAGGGAATGCCACCGGTCGGACTTTGCGAGAACTGCACCTGGCGCAAAGTGATCCGTTCGGACCGCGGCAGTGTCTTCATTCAGTGCCGGCGGGGCCTGGCGCTGCAGCGGGAAAACGACCCTCAGTGGCCGAAGTATCCCCGGCTACCCGTGCTGGTTTGCGGAGGCTTCGAACGAACGTCCGCGGAAACTCCCGGGGCAGACGCGTTATCGTAAAAGCACAGATTCCGTTCATGACCGCTCTGACAGACGCAGGACCGCCGCTGCCGCGACAAACCACCTCCGCGCGGCTGATTCAGGCGGCGCTGGAGATGTTCTCCATCCGGGGCATGGCCGCCACCACGCGGGAGATTGCCGAAGCTGCCGGCGT
>CAIUOG010000083.1 GCA_903900705.1 uncultured Acidobacteriia bacterium | reverse complement strand
CTCGTAGTAACTGAGGATCTTCGGCGCGCCAATATGATGCCCCAGAATGTCTTTGGGCGAGGGAACCGTGCCCGATTTCGGCAGATGGTCCACCAGCGGGCTGCTGAATTCGGGCTTCGTGGTCCATTCCTTCACCGTTTTAGCGAAGTCCGGGTCCATCGGCTGCGCGCGGGCCGGGATGAGCGAGGCGGGGCTGACCGCCAGAACCGCAAGCGAAAGAAACAAAATCGACTGACGCATGGAGAGTTACCAGCCATGATTGCACAGCCCCGCCCCGGCAACCGCCCCGAACCGGATAGCCCCGAACCACGCACATGATAACCTCGTACATAGCATCATGGCCGTCCAATCCTCCGCATCACCGTCCCCCGTCAACCCGGCAGAGAAGGAAAATATCCCCATCATTGCCTGGCTTTGGCCCGTTATCGCCGCATGGCTGGTGCCTGGCGCCGGTCATTTTCTGCTGAAAAAAACGGGGCGTGGCGCTCTGATCTTCGTCTCCGTGGTGTCGATGTTCTTCTTTGGCCTCTTCATGCGCGGCGTCATGTTCACGCCGGAAAAGGGCCCGGACTACCTCACCTCGCTTATCAACTACGGTGGCTTCCTCGCCAATCTCTCGGCCGGAATGCTCTACCTGCTGGCTTCGATGTTCGGCTATTCGCAGATCGACATGGCGGGCGCGGTCCACGATTACGGAACAAAATTCCTGGTCACTGCCGGCTTGCTCAACATCCTCGCGATTGTGGATACCTGGGAAATCGGCTCGGGGCAGAAGGACTAATCACGCAATGCCAAAAATCAATCTCTCTCATTTCGAAGCCGCGTTTCTGTTCTCCCTGTTTACCTCCGTCGTCATGGGCATCACGTCCAAAAAAACGCACGAGGAACGGCTCCGGTACGGGGCGCAGTGCTTTGCGTATTTCATCGTGGCCCTGTTCGGAATCGGCTGGGTCATGAAGCTCGGCCACGGCTAGAACTCGCGGCCCATAACTGGTATATTCCCCACATTTCGACGCCGTATAACAGTAATCTCCCGATATATTTTTGAACGCCGCCGCTACTACAATCCGAGTAGTGGAGGGAATATGTCGGCTCACATTTGCGGTCCAAAATGCGATTGCAGAGCGGAATTGATTTACGCGGCAACGCGCCTTTCAGAAGTAGCAACGCTGCTCTCGTCCACTGTCAGCGCCGGATCCAACGACCGGATTGAACTGCATTACGCGCTGGTCCGTGCGGCGAAGGCCAAACTCACGGGAGCCATGGAGGAGTGGAGAGAGCATCTGGTGGAGCAACTTCGGGAACCTTCACCGGACCCGATTGCGACGCCCGAACATCGCTTCTTCTTCCGGGCCAACGACCGGTTGCTGTCCGCGCCGGCCAATCAGCACCGCGGTATCGCATAACGAAATAACAGAACGAAATAACAGAACGAAATAACAGGTGGCGAAGCCCAGACTTCGCCACCTGTTTCGCGAGCAGCTTTGCTGGGATGTATCCTCCGACCATCCCGGCGTGCTCATTTATCAGTTGCTCCGGGCTGGCGAAATATTACAGTTTCAGAATATTCCACTGGCACTTTGGTACCAGTACCCTAGCGACCGGAAATGCCGATTCCGCCCCCTTCCGCGTGGACATGCGTCACGCCCGTCGCGGCGTCGTAAGTCTCCAGCGAGAGCGCCAGATTACAGGCCGGGCCGTTGGGAAAGGTCGTGGTCAGCGTCACCACCGGCCGAATCAGCGGACGGGTCGCCGTGGCGGTTGCCCCGGCCGAAGCATACGGCAGCTTCACCGACGAAATCTGGCCGCTGGTCAGCGTGAAAGACGTCGCCGTCCCGACAATCGCGCCGCTTGCCCCATAGAAGCTCACTGACCCCGTGCACGATGCCGGCGTCGCGGCGCTCCCTGTTGAACTTGTGGTTGTTGGATTGGCCGCCGTGTTCGCCAGATTGACTTGCAGCGTTTCCCCCACCGCCAGCCCGATCGGCGCGAAATCCGCCTCCCGGGTCCGCGTCGTCGTGGTAGTTGTTGTCGTGGTCTGCGCGGAAAGACACTGGGTAAAAACTCCCGCGGCCAGCAGTAACGTTCCGGCCATTGCCCGAACGGAATTCCGTTTATTCATTGCATTACCTCGTTAACGATGATTTGTTCCGGGCTCCGGCCCGACTGCTGCCGGCCCCTTGCTGCTTCTTACGGGCGCCCCCCGCGGCGGGGTTTCGGGGAATGCCTGTCAAGAATGTAAAATGTGGGCACGCCTATGCGGCTGTTCACCGGACTTTCCATCAGCGGCGAAATTCTCACCACCCTGGCAAAGGTGATCGGGGACCTGCGCGCCTCCGCGCCCTTGCGCTGGTCGCCGCCCGAAAACCTCCACATCACCACCAAATTTATCGGCGACTGGCCGGATGATCGCCTCGACGAAATGCGCCAGGTTCTCGGCGAACTGGAGCCCCCCGGCCCCCTCCGCATCACCGTTTCCCGCTTCGGTTTCTGGCCGAATCCACACCATCCGCGAATCCTTTTCGCGGCCGTGCAGACCGACGACAAACTGTACAGCCTGGCACGTAGAATTGAGGATGCGCTGGTCGCGCTCGGTGTCCCGGCGGAGAAGAACCCCTACATTCCCCACGTGACGCTGGCCCGCATCCGGACGGAAGACATAATGATGTTGCGGGAACGAATCGCGCAAATGGGAAACATGAATCACCTCGATTTCGGGACATTTGAACCGGAGGAATTCCACCTCTACGCCAGCCGGCCCTCCGCGGTCGGTTCGGTCTACACCAGACTCGCCTCCTGGCCGCTGGCACGGAACTCGGGAGCCCCGACTTCAAGAGCGCAAAAATCATGATCAACGGACTGATCGCGGTCGTCGTGGCCTACCTCGCCGGAGGTATCCCCTTTGGCTTCATCATCGTCAAGCTGATGACCGGCAAAAACGTCATGCAGTCCGGCTCCGGCAATATCGGCGCAACCAACGTGCTCCGCACCACCGGGCGCTTCGCGGGCGTCCTCACCCTGCTGCTCGACGCCGCCAAAGGCTTCGGCTCCGTCTGGCTTGCCGACTCCCTCACCGGAGGCAGCGTCTTCTGGATGAGCTTCGCCGCCCTCGCCGTCCTCTTCGGCCACGCCTTCTCCATCTGGCTGAAGTTTCAGGGCGGTAAAGCGGTTGCCAGTTTCGTGGGCGCCTTCGCCTATCTGGCGCCGGTCCCGCTGCTCGCGGTGCTTATCATTTTTATTGCGCTCCTCGCCACCACCCGCTATCTCTCTCTCGGCAGCATCGTCGCCGCCGGCCTCTTCCCCTTCGCCTGCTGGATGATTCTCCACCCCGACTGGCCCATGCTCGCCGCCGCCGCCATCAGCTCCGTCCTCATCATCTGGCGACACCGCGGCAATATCGACCGCATTCGCGCCGGCAATGAGAACGTCTTCCGCTTCGGGCGCACCG
This sequence comes from uncultured Acidobacteriia bacterium, assembly GCA_903900705.1. Taxonomy (GTDB): domain Bacteria; phylum Acidobacteriota; class Terriglobia; order Bryobacterales; family Bryobacteraceae; genus BOG-234. Next base: position 6,413 of record CAIUOG010000083.1, on the reverse strand, counting down.
TGAAATGAGCAGCATCGCCATCATCGGCGGCGGCAGCTGGGGTACCGCGCTCGCCTGCGTGCTCAGCACCCGCTTCGAAAACGTTTCCCTCTGGATGAACGAGGAGGAAATAGCGCGGAATACCCAGGCAACCCGGGAAAATGCCGTCTTCCTGCCCGGCATCCGCCTGCCGGACAACGTGCTGGTGGTCAACTCGCTCGAACAGGCGCTCAACGGGGCTGAGATGGTCCTCAGCGTGATGCCGTCCCACGTCGTCCGCCTGGTTTACACCCGGATGCTGCCGTTCCTCCGCCCCGGCACCCCGTTGGTCAGCGCCACCAAAGGTCTGGAAGCTGGCACTCTGTTGCGCGTCTCACAGGTCATCCGCGAGGTGACCGGTCCGGAATCCGGCATCGCGGTGCTCACCGGCCCCACCTTCGCGAAAGAAGTCGCCGCCGGTAAACCGACCGCCGTGGTTGCGGCTTCCGAGCGGTTGGACCTTGCGATGCTGGTGCAAAACGCGTTTTCCGGCCCCACTTTGCGGGTCTACGCCAATGACGACCCCGTCGGGGTCGAAATCGGCGGCGCGCTCAAGAACGTCATCGCCATCGGAGCCGGCATTTGCGACGGCCTCAAGCTGGGCCACAATGCCCTCGCCGCCCTCATCACCCGGGGTTTGGCGGAATTGACGCGTCTCGCCGTCGCCATGGGCGGCAAGCCGGACACCCTCGCGGGCCTCGCCGGCATGGGAGATCTGGTCCTCACCTGCACCGGCGACCTCAGCCGGAACCGGCAGGTCGGCCTCAAACTGGCCTCCGGTCTGCAATTGGGCGCTATTCTGGATGCAACACCCATGGTGGCGGAGGGCGTAAAAACTACTTCCGTCGCCATGCAACTTGCCGAACGCTGTGGTGTTGAATTACCCATAGTGCAGGAGATGCATGCGGTTTTAAATCTGGGAAGGTCGCCGGACGAGGCCATTCATCGTCTGATGAGCCGCACTCTCCGCCATGAGCGAGAGTGAAACCGGATACAATCACGGCTGTCTGGCCGAAACTATCCATGTGGCAACGGGTTAATAATGTCGTAGGGGCCGCCACTTCGCCCGATCTGGATGCGCAGCTGATGTTGCGGGTCCGGGACGGCGACGAAGAAAGCTTTCGCGTGCTCCTCGATAAGCATCGGAACTCGCTGGTCCATTTCGTCTACAGAATGGTGCAGGATCAGCCGGTTTCGGAAGAACTGGCGCAGGAAGTCTTCCTGCGGATCTACAAGACACGCGCCAGCTATGAGCCAACGGCGAAGTTTACGACGTGGATGTTCCGCATCGCCACTCATCTGGCCCTCAACTGGCTGCGCGACGAAAAGAACGCAAGATCAGAGGCCCGGCTTGATGAGGACCGCGGCGGCGATTTGCCCGCCCGCGAAGTGCCGGACCGGAAGCCCACCGTGGAGCAGCGCATGGTCTACAACGCCAGGCTGCAGGAAATCAGAGACGCCATCGCGCAGTTGCCGGAGAAGCAGCGGGCGGCGGTTCTGATGCATAAGTACGAAGAAATGGAATACTCGCAAATCGCGGCTGTTTTAGAATGTTCGGAGTCGGCAGTGAAAAGTCTGCTGTTTCGGGCCTACGAAACGCTGCGGTCGCGGCTTGCGCATATGGTTACAGGAGCACCGATGATCTCAGGCAGCGGTGTTTCAGGAGCAAAACGATGAATTGTCCCTTGTTGGCAGAAGATACAACCGACGTTCTGCTGGATTACTCCGCCGGGCGGCTCGACGCGAAGCGGACGGCGATGCTCGAAACGCACATGCTGTCCTGCGTCCGCTGCGCGGCGTTCCGGGCGGAGCAGACCGAAGTGTGGGCCGCGCTGGAGCTTTGGGAGCCGGAACCGGTCAGCATGGGCTTCAACCGGAGCTTGTGGCAGAAGATTGAAGAATCCGCTTCGGCCTCGTGGTACCGGAAGCTGGTCGACGCCCTCCGCTTCGGCGCATGGAAGCCGGTCTTCCCGCTGGCGGCTGCCGTTTTTGTGGTCGCGGCGGGCTTCGTTTTCGATCATCAGGGTACTGGAACTCCTGCACCGGGCATTCTCAATGGCTCCGGTGTTTCAATGAATGAAGTGGATCAGGTGGAAAAGACGCTCGACGACCTGCAACTGCTCCGCCAGTTCGACGCGGTTTCCGCCGGAGTCACCTCCGGCCAGACCGATTCCGTGCCCATGTAGTGCCGGACGACCGTAAATTGTAACGATGCGCCGACTTCCCGCATATTCGCTTGCACTGGGTCTGCTGACCATGCCCGCCTCCGCCACGGAGAAAGAGGCAAAGCAGACTCACGCAAACGCTCCCGCGCCGAAGCCGCCCGCTCCCCAGGTCAAGCCTCCCTCTCCACCCCCGTCTCAGGCCAACCGGCCCGCCCGGAACCAGGGCGAAACCGTCAAACACCCCGGCCAGCAGCTCGACCGGTTGATGAAGATGACCCCCCAGGAGCGCCAGAAGTTCCTCGCCAAAGTGCCCCCGGAGCGGCGGGAGAGCATCGAAAAGCGCCTGGGAGAGATCCAGAAACTGCCCCCGGCCATGCAGAGCCGCATCCGCACCCGCCAGGAACTGCTGAGCAGCTTTCCTCCGCCACGGCAGAATCAGATCCGCCGGTCGATGCAACAGTTCCTGAACCTGCCGGACGAGCGCCGCAACGCGCTGAACAAAGAACTGCAGAGAATCGGTCCTCTGCCCGATGAAGAACGCAGGGCCTACATGAATACCGAAGAATTCCGCAACCGCTACTCCGCCAACGAGCAGCAGATGATGGGAAACCTGGTCGCCATCACCCCAGGCCCCCCGCAACCTTAACGAACTACTTCAGTTCCGTCATAAAACCCGGCAGACTCCATTGAATATTGAGGCTGTTCGGCGCCCACTTGTATTCAGCCTGCAGGAACGTCGCAATCTCACCCTGGCTCTTGCCCGCCTTCACCATGGCCGAAACGCTGTTGCGCAGCTTTTCCACGTTGTCCCGGTAAGTCTTCAGCCCCGCCTTCGTCGTCACCGGACCATGCCCCGGAATCACGGTATCGAAGTCCAGCTTCATCGCTTCATCCAGCGTCCTGGTCCATTCCACAATGCTGCCGCCGCCCGGGTAGTCGATCAGTGGACTCGCTCCCGCCATCAGGTCGCCCGTGTGGATCGTCTTCAGTTGCGGGAAGTAAATGATCGCGTCCCCGTCCGTGTGGCCGCGGCCCATAAAGCGGGCGCGAACTTCCTTGCCACCCAGAAACACGCTCATCTCGGGATTGAACGCAATCCGGCCCGGCTCCGTTTTCGCGGTCCCGTCCGCCTTCTGCGCCACAATGCGGGCCCGCGCCATGGAGGTCGAAATGATCTCCGCCGTGGGCAAAAACTTCGCATTGCCGCCCGAATGATCGCCGTGATAGTGGGTGGAGAGGATGTATTTGATCGGCTGCGCCGTAACCGATTTCACCTGAGCGATGATCGCGTCGTGATCCTGCTCAAACTTGTCGTCAATCAGAATGACGCCTTCACTGGTAACGAGGACGCCCACATTGCCCCCGTCGCCCTCGATTTCGTACAGGTCTTCTTTGACCTTATTGATGGTGAGTTTGGGCGCCTGCGTCTGCGTATAAGCAAACCAGGTCAGAGAAAGAAACGCGGCGGTAACGCCGGCGCGGATCAACTGGGCGCGGTTCATGGTCATGGTCATCGCTTCCCCAGTATAGGACCAGATCCCCGGGATCGGCTCGGCACAAATAGAAAAAGGGGGATCGCGTCATGCGATCCCCCTTCCTCATCACGGTCTTCGCCGTTTGAGTTACTTCTTTGGCGCGTAGCCGAACGTTGCCGTGAGTGACACGCTGCGCCCCGCCATCAGGGTCAGGAAGTCACCGGGCGACGCCACGGGGTTCGGTCCCGCGGTAGCGGAGGAAACGCCCACAATGTTGTGCTTATCGAACAGGTTATTGACGGCCAGACGGAATTTGGTTCCGCGCAGATAGGACGCCTGCTTGATCGTATAGTTGACGAACACATTGGTGATGTTGAACGGATCGATCGCAACAGCCTGGTTAAAGCTGCCGTTATCGTTGTACTGCCGTCCAATGCGCTTGTTAAAGAAGCCGATATCCCAATTGCTGTGGAGGTAGGTCAGTCCAACCGTTTCCGTGTCGTGCGGCGCGCTGGCGACCCACAGGTGCGTGTCGGCATATTTCGCTGATCCGATCGTGCCGTTGCCATACAGGAAGAAGCCCTTTCCAAGTACCGCGTTGCCCTCAACCTCAAATCCCTTGGTCAGAGTATCGGCGGTGGCGTAGTAGACCGGTTCGCCGGTCGCGTCGGGCGCCGAGGCATACGCGTTGCCCGCGTGAATGAAGTAGGCATCCGCATCCAGAGTGAAGCGGTTGGTCTTCAGCACGGATCCGAACTGGAACGCCTTGGTCGTCGTCGGTTTGGGAGTGACGGCCACTGCGGCATTTTTCACGTCAAAAACGCTGCTCGGCGGAATCACGTTGCCCGTCGCCCACTGCACATACGTCGACCAGTTGTTCTTCAGGCGATAACGCGCGTTGGCCGTCGGCTGGAACGAATGATAATTGGCCGTGTGCGAAACGAAGTCCACAGCCCCTTTGCACAGGCCGGCGGATACCGTGCCGCCAATGCAGCCAATCGTCTTTCCGTTGTCGGAGTACTGCAGCAGGTGAACGTTGTAATCGGACTCTTTAAAGCCCGCCGTCACCGTCAACCGCTTCGTCACGTGGTACGCATATTGAATGTAGGGCTGCGCGGACTGCGTGATGAACTTTTCGTGGAAGTTCGGGCTGAGAAGGTCGATGAAGGTGCGGGGATCGGTCGGCGTCTGAAAGCGGTCCGTGTTGGCCCATTCATACCACATGCCGGCCGTAAAGGTGCCCCATTTCGAATCGCCGGTCACGAAGAGATTGTCGCCGTACTTCCGGTAGCTGTTGAGCTTGTCGGTCGCGCTGGTGGTCGTGATGCTCGTTCCGTTGTTGTAATCCTGATGATTGTAATAACGGTTGGAATAGGTCTTGTTCTCGAATCTCCAGCCCTTGCCGAAGTCATGGTTAATGGCAAGATAATCGAAATCCGACGGAATTGAATAGAAATTGAATTTGTAATACAGAGGATCGGTCGGGGTGTTATTCAACAGATAGTTGTCACCGAACTGCGCAACCTGAGCGCGCGTCGGGCCCTTCACGTTGGGCGTGTTCGAGGCCAGATGCACAATGCCCGTGAACGCGGTCAGAACAGTCCGGTCAGAAATCTTGTACTGATATTTCGCCGAGCCCGCCCAGCGGTCCTGGTGGTTATAAGTCTGATACCCGTCCGAGGTCAGATTGTGGACGTTCAGCCAAAGACTCGACTTCTTTTCCTTGCCGCCGAACGCGCCCGATTCGTAATCCAGACTCAGCATCCGCGTATTAAAGGAACCGTAAGAGATCGTCCCCTGAATGTCCTGGTCGACCGTCAGTTCGCGCGATTGAAGATTGATCGATCCGCCCGAGTTCGAAGGTCCGATCGAGGTGGCGTCACCCGGGCTGCGGTCGAAAACCGTGCTGCCGATAAAGGGCTGGGGGAACCACGCCCACGAGTGGTGAGTCGGGTCGTTGGTGTCATTGAAGGGCAGCCCGTCGAACGTCATATTGTAGTAGCCGTCCTTAAAGCCGCGGAAGAAGGTCTTGGTATCACCCAGCCCCGGCCCGTTGGGGCTCACGCTGAAGGTGCCGGGCGACATCTGCAGAACGTCGGAATAGTCGCCGGTCGGAGAGATGAAATTACGGATATAGGTCGAGCTGATCACCGATTCCGCGCTAGTGGCTTCGAGCGAAGACTGTGAGGGGGCGGCTTCCACGGCCAGCGTTACCGCCGCTTCGACCGTGATCGACTGTGACACGTTGGCCACCACCATCGAGATCGAGAGGGGAACCGTAACACCCGGAGCAACTCGCAGGCCCGTGCGGCTGTCCGTCGCAAATCCCTGCGCCGCCACATCCACCGCGTAAGTTCCGGCCGGCAGGTTCGTCACCGCGAAATGGCCGTCTGTGCCGGTCGTTGTGCTGCGCACAGCTCCGGAAACTTCGTTTTTCACCGCGACCGCGGCCTGCTGCACCGGACTTCCGCCAGGGTCAAGCACCGTTCCGGTGATGGCGGCGGAACCGAGCGAATTGCTCTGGGCACGCAGGGAAACGGGACCGACCACCGAGAAAACGAAGAGGAAGATCGCAACGGCCAAAATACCGTGATCGCGAACGCAGATACCTTTAGGGGCATTCGGGGATTCTAGTGGGTTGGTTCGGATAATGGGCAGGTGCAAGACCGAGACCTGTATGCCCAGATTCTGGGAGTTCGAGAGCCATGGCGGGTGGAGAGCGTTGATTTGAAGTTGACCGAAGGCGAGGTTCATG
>CAIUOG010000082.1 GCA_903900705.1 uncultured Acidobacteriia bacterium | reverse complement strand
TTGGCCCACTTTGATCGTCTGATTTGGCCCACCCTGGCAACCCCGGATGAAACGATTCCGGGATGGACAGGAGAGGCAAAGTGGAACTATTCGAACAACTCCGGCTCGGACACGCAGCCGGGGAAACGATCAAGAGCCTTGCGAAGAAGCATGGCATTCACCGGCGGATGGTGCGCCAGGCGATCTTCAGCGCGATCCCGCCGGACCGGAAGAAGGCCGAACGGAAGCAGCCGAAGCTCGGACCTCTGAAGGAGCACATTGAGCGGATGCTGGAAGTCGACCGGCAAGCGCCGCGCAAGCAACGCCACACGGCGCACCGGATCTGGACCCGACTATGCGCGGAGCATCCTGAGCTGCCGGTGGCGGAGCCAACCGTGCGGCGGTACGTCGGCATCAGGCGGCGCGAACTGGGACTTAAGGGCCGGGAAGTATTCGTGCCGCAGACCTACAGCCAGGGCCAGGAGGCGCAGGTCGACTGGTTCGAAGCTGTGGCGAAGCTGGACGGCGAGAACCGCAAACTGCAGTTCTTCGCGATGCGGAGCATGGCGTCCGGAGACGCTTTTCACCGGGCTTACACCAACGCGACACAACAGGCATTCCTCGATGCCCACGAGCATGCCTTCGCCTACTTCGGCGGGGTGTTTCGTTTGCTTCGCTATGACAATCTCGCCAGCGCTGTAAGGAAGATTCTGCGCGGCCGGCAGCGCGTGGAAACCGAGCGCATCATCGCCTTCCGGTCGCACTGGGGTTTTCGCAGTGAGTATTGCAACCCGGCCAGCGGCAACGAAAAAGGTGGCGTGGAAGGCGAACTCGGCTGGTACCGGCGCAACTGGCTGGTGCCCGTTCCGGAGGCGGATGATCTGGAGGACCTGAACAGGCAGTTACTGGCGGACTGTGTAGCCAGTCGGAGCCGAACGATCATCGGCCGGGATATGCCGGTGAGCGAAGCCCGTGTGCTGGAGCAGCCGCACTTGTTGCCACTCGCAGAAGAGAGGTTCGGAATCCACGAAACGCTCTACCCGCTGATCGTGGACGGCAAGGGCCGCGTGAAGGTAAAGACCAACTGGTACTCGGTTCCGTTGTGGCCAGGCATGCGGGTCACGGCACGGGTTTGGCCGACTTTCATCAACATCGAGCACGACGGCGAATGCGTGGCCCGGCACCCTCGCCACTACGGTCGCGGACATCAGATTCTCAGTCTCGAACACTATCTCGATGTACTGGAAAAGAAACCCGGCGCCATGGCCGGATCGACTCCGCTGGAGCAATGGCGACAGGCCGGACGATGGCCGGAGTGCATGGACCGTATCTGGAAAAAGCTCGAAGAGCGGCACGGCAAAAGCGGAGGAACCAGAGAGATGATCACGCTGGTGCGGGCCGGGTTGGGTGACGAGCGAAACGATGGCTGGGGCCGGATCGTGCGGGCGGTGGAAGAAGCGCTGCGTCTGGGTGTGAGCGACGCGGCGGCAGTGCTGCACATTCGGAATATGCCGGATGCGGAAGAGCGCAAACGGCACGCCATCGCGCTGTCGGAGGAACTGGCGGAGTTCGAGCGCCCACTGCCGGTGATGGACGATTACGATCTGCTTCTGAGTCGGGCGGTGATTCAATGAAGAACCAGACCGAATCTCTTGAGCATGCCAGTGTACGGCAGTACTGCAAGGCGGTGCGTGTGCCGGCCATCGGGGCCAACTTCATTTCGCTGGCTGAGCAGGCGGTGAAAGAGAACCAGACACACATCCGATATCTGGAAGCGCTGCTGCAGATGGAAAGCGAGGAGCGCGACCGGC